>JBEKMJ010000124.1:0-24076 GCA_050008575.1 Bryobacteraceae bacterium | reverse complement strand
GTGCTCGCTTTGCTGATAGCGGCGGTTGGCGTCATGCCGCTGTCGACGCCTGGCCGCGGCTCGACATGCAGGGCTGCAGTAGCGCTGGCCACGGTCGCAACTGACGCAGATGGTGAATACCGCCCGACACTCCGAGTGCCCACATACTCTGAGCCGAAGAACAGCATCCACGTCAACCGAAGTGAAGTCGTTTGCAAGGTCGCCGGCCTGGATGATCGGACAGATGATTCGCGCCTTCGGCGCAGATGATGTTGCTGGTACTCGGCCGAAGTTCAGAAAACTACGTTTTCAGATGATTGCTGACATGGTCACGAGCGGTTCTCCAGCGCGGGGCTTTTAACCCGCTTCTGGTGCCTTATCCGCCCGATGAATCGTGCGTACCAGTGCCCGCTTCGTCCTCGATTTTGGTGCCGCGGTAATCCACCCGTTGCGGCAACGTGAGCTGCATATTCACCTGGTCCTCTGTGGCGCCCCAGCGGGACGTTTCCACCCCCGGACGCATCTTGGCCGACACCGTCAAGGGCTTGGCGGCATCTTCCAGAATCCCCCGCAGCACGGCGTCCAGCGGCGCCGCCAGCGTCTCCAGATCCGGGCGGTCCAAAATGCCGCAGAATTCCGAAGGCGTCAAGGCTTGCAGCATAGTGCCATCCGCCTCCGCCCAGGCGGCCATGCGGCATGGCAGGAAACCCGCAAACCGGATATCGGCCGCTAACAGGGCCGTATGCAGCTTGGGATGATAAAAGGTGAAGACGAGAGCCTCCGCGTCATGCGGCTGCCCTAAGTGGCTAATCACCGTCACATGCGCATTGTGACGATGCGTAACGGCCCTCAGCACGGACTCGATGTCCTCCAGTTTCACAGTGGAACGGATCTGCAGCATGAGCGTCCTCCCGCGTCTATGGTACTACTTATTTGCCGTGACACGTGGCGCACGCCCTCGGCGCGCCGTTTCCCCACTCCTCTAGGGACACATCTTCTACCCGATCGACACCGGCACCTGCTCCACAATCTCAATGCCAAATCCCTCCAGCGCCACAATCTTCCGCGGATGGTTCGTCAGCAGCCGTATCGTATGCAATCCCAAATCCGAAAGGATCTGCGCGCCGATGCCGCTTTCATACTGCAACTGCTGTTGCCCCGCGGCGCCCGCATAGTGCATGAAGTCGCGCCCATGCGAAACCATGCGGTCCAGGCCCCCCGGATTTTTCTGCGTGCGAAACCCCGGCCCAGTCTGGTGCAGATAGACCAAAACGCCCATCTCCTCCTCCGCGATACGCCGCAGCGAGCCGCGGATCAGCTTCTGGCAATCGCAATGCATCGAACCGAAGACATCCCCGTGAACGCAATGCGAGTGCATCCGCACCAGCACGCCTTCCTGCCCCGCCACTTCGCCCCGGATCAGCGCCATGTGCATTTCCGGCGAAATGTCGCTGGTGTAAGCGTACGTGCGGAACCCTCCAAATTCCGTCTCGATGCACCCTTCCACCACGCGCCGGATGTAGCGTTCGTGTTGCAGCCGGTAGCGGATCAGATCGGCTACCGAAATCATCTTCAGCCCGTGCCGCTGGCAAAACTCGACGAGTTGCGGCACCCGCGCCATGGTGCCATCCTCGTTCATGATTTCGCAGATCACGCCGGCCGGCGTGAGCCCCGCCAGCCGCGCCAGATCCACCGACGCTTCCGTCTGACCGGCGCGCACCAGCACGCCGCCTTCCCGCGCCCGCAATGGAAAGACGTGGCCCGGCCGCGCCAGGTCGCCCGGCCTGCAGTCTGCACGGATCGCGGTCAGGATACTGCACGTACGGTCCGCCGCCGAGATGCCCGTGGTGGTGCCGTCGCGCGCGTCGATCGACTCGCAGAACGCCGTGCCGAAATTGGAAGTGTTAACGGGCGACATCAACGGCAGACGCAGCGCGTCGCAGGTCTCCGGCGTGAGCGCCAAGCAGATCAGGCCGCGCCCGTGCGTGGCCATGAAGTTGACGATTTCCGGCGTCACCTTCTCGGCCGCGATGGTCAGGTCGCCTTCATTTTCCCGGTCTTCATCGTCGACTACAACCAGAATCCGCCCTGCGCGAATTTCATCGATAGCCTGGGGAATGGATACAAACGGCATACTTTATATTATCTAGTGGGGCAGCGCCATGCGCTGCCCTGGAATTTGGCCTTATGCGGCTAGTCCGAAGTTCCTAGGCCCAAAAAGCTGAACCCATTTTTTTGTTGGAGATGGGTCGGCTTTTTGCTATTAGGCGAGCTTCGCTCGCCCCTGGAGATTGGCCATTTGGTGGGGCAGGCGTCTACGATCGGGTCGAGTGGCGGGGATTGCGCCCCGCCACCCTCCCACACCACCGGACATGCGGTTTGCCGCATCCGGCGGTTGAACCCAGCCGCATCACCGCGCGGCAAGATCCGATGGTAGAAGAAAACCGTGCCGCCGCAGGACGGAATTACGAAGTCCCCACTGTAGTTCCGGTTGGCCGGCCACGCCCCAGGCGCCGCGACGACTCGTCGCCACGCCCAGCGAAGGACCCGTTACTCCCAACCGGCGCAGGTTCCGTTCCCGCCCCCGGCGGTCGTGCCATCTTAGCCAGAAGCACTTGCGAATATGCCGTCGAATCCATCCCTCTAGTGCCACCAGTGGCCGCCGCGCCTCCGCCAGTCGGTAATACCCCCACCAGCCTCGCACGTAGCGGTTCCAGTCGTTGCGCAGTTGCGTACTCGTGCCACTGCGCCGACCGTCCCATTTCTCGCGGACTTTCGTTTTGAATCTCTCCAGGCTCTCCGGTGCTATCCCGATCCGCTTCTGGCGATCCAGTCGAAACCCCAGGAACTTGCGTTCCCAGACCCTCCCTGTTCCGCTCTTGGCGGCGTTCACCTTCAGTCGCAGATGTGTCTCGATCCAGGTCTGTAGCGAGGCCAGCGTGCGCTCCGCCGCGGCTTGACTGCCCACGTAAATGTTGCAGTCGTCCGCATACCGGCTGTAGCAATGCCCCCTCCGATCCAGTTCCTTATCCAAGTCATCCAAGTAGATGTTCGCCAGCAGCGGCGACAGCGGCCCGCCTTGCGGCGTGCCTTCCACGCTGGCTTGCACCAACCCCTCCACCATGGCTCCCCGCCGCAGGTATGCCCCGATCAAATGCAACACCCGCTTGTCCCGGATCACACGCGCGATCCGTCCCATCAGGATGTCGTGATTGACATGGTCGAAGAACTTGGTGATGTCGATATCCACCACCCATTCCTTCCCTTCCTGCGCGTATTTCTGTGCGGCGCGCATGGCGTCCTGTGCGCTACGCCCTGGCCGGAACCCATAACTGTGCTCACTGAATTGCGGATCGAAAATCGGCGTCAGCGCCTGCAATAGCAGTTGCTGAATAAACCGATCCTGTACCGTAGGAATGCCCAGCATCCGCGTTCCCCCGCTCGGCTTGGGTATTTCTACCCGCCTCACAGGCGTCGGGACGTAGCTCCCCTTCAGCAGTTTGTCTTTGAGTATCCCCCAGTGCGCTTGAAGATGCGGTTCCAGTTCCGCCGTGGTCATCCGGTCTATGCCCGCCGCTCCCTGGTTGCGGACCACCGCTTCCAGGGCCAGTTGGCAGTTCTCGTCTGCCACGACAACTTCCATCAGTGTCTCGTACATGGCTCTCCGTCGAAAGGTTCGCGGAAACCCGGCATCGTCCCGCCGCAGTGGGTTGACACGGCTGCACCGTTTGGCCCCCAGCGCTCCCGGATTAACGACCGTAGTTGACGCATCCGGGATTCGAGCGCGCTTCTTGCGCCGGCTCTCCAGTTCCTTCTCTAGCTCCGTTCTTTGGTCCTTCGGCCCTTCGCTCCGCCGCCGTTACGCGGCATCCACGCTACTACGGCCTCTGCTGACTTCTCCTCCACTCTCCTGGAGGAGATCTCCCCAGGTAAGGTGCAGAATCTCTTCCCTCGTGCCGCCTGGCTCTACCTGATGCGTCTTGATGACCTTTGGGCTTCGCTGTTCAGGGCCAGCTTGCCGCCCGCACCCGGCCTCGCTGCCAGTTCGTGTTCCTACGGTCGAAGGTTTGCTACACGCTTCTTTCAGCTTCACCTCGCGGCTACGCCTTGCGTTTCGCTACGGTTGCCGTCATCGGCTCCGATTGGCTCCTTTCATCCAACTAGATTCTGCCCATGCTGGGCACACCCTGCGGCGGGTCTCCAGACCCGCCGGGAGGCGAGCTACGCTCGCCAGGAGCGGGTTCTAGAGAACCCGCGCAGGACTGGAGTCCTGCCCCACTTGAGCGGCGAGCTTCGCTCGCCCCCGGAGATGTGTGCCGAGCATGTTCGGCAGTTGGAACGTGAAAGTCCTTTACCCAACCTGATGGAGGTGAAGGGTTAGCGAAGCGCAATGGCGCCGTCGCGAGGCGGGGTCCGAAAGAAGCGTGGAGCAAACGCGCGAGCTGATGTACAAGAACCGGATTGAGGCGCGCAATGCGTAAACGCCGGCGGTTGTGCGCGGAAGGCGGTCGAACTTACCTCGGGAGGTCTGCTCGCAGTCGCAGAAGCTGCGACTGGGGAAGCCGTGAGGCGACCCGGACAGCGGGCAGAAGTCAGCACAGGGCGACGTAGCCGAATAATGGCGAAGGCCCGAACGGTCCCCGCAAGGCGTTGAAGGGAAAGGGGAGTAAGCAGCGCGACTCATGAGCGAGAATCGGCAGAACCAGGAGAGACTGGCGCCTTACGAAACAAGCCGAAGGGTGAAGCCCGGAAGCCAAAGGAAGGGAGCAGCGCGAGTGGCGAAGCGAGCAGCGGAAAGCCCGGCACCGACAGACAAGTTGATGGAGGAGGTCGTCGAGGGAGAGAACCTGAAGAGAGCGTGGAAACGAGTGAAGGCCAATCAAGGAAGTCCTGGGGTGAACGGGATGACCGTCTTTGCCTGAAGGATTATCTGAACGAGCACTGGCCAGCGATCCGGGAACAACTGCCGACGGGGAAGTATCAGCCCAAACCCGCACTACGGGTGGAAATCCAGAAGCCGGAGGGAGGGGTGCCGAAGCTGCTTGCCGCATCCATCGCCACGTACTTGGCTTCCTGGAAGACCGGTGCGGATGCCTATCCGGCACCACGGCTTGATTCAAGACAGGCCATACGGGGCCGTGCCGTTTGTGGGAGCGAGAACCGGACACGCCCATCCAATTGCAAGCGATTCAGGTATTTTGCGGCACCTCGCGGGGCTACTGAATGGCGGTGGTGAAGACCAGGTCAACCCAGTAGTTGCTCGAGTTTGCGGAACTGGCTGGAAATGCGTTGCTCGCGGCGTAGGAGCCGTTGGGGCCGTATTGGCCGTCCGGCGGCGCGTACAGCATTTGGTTTGTGACGCCCGAAGTGGCGAAGTATCCGGCGTCATCGGCGTAGTGTCCCTTGGGAGACCAGTACGAGAAGACATACACGGTATTGGCATCGATGGCGATAGGCGTTGAGAAGTTCGCCTGCTGCCATCCGGTGGCGGATTCGTTTGTGAAGG
Organism: Bryobacteraceae bacterium; assembly: GCA_050008575.1. Classification (GTDB taxonomy): domain Bacteria; phylum Acidobacteriota; class Terriglobia; order Bryobacterales; family Bryobacteraceae; genus Bog-159. The sequence goes on along the minus strand of JBEKMJ010000124.1, from coordinate 18,591 downwards.
TGACGGATGCGAGCATTGTGCCGGTCGAACTCCAGAGATAGCCGATATGTGTTCCGAGGTTCTTGGGGCCCTTGTAGAACCGTACGCCCGTGATATATCCGGGGAGACTGGACATGACGGTCAAGCCCAATTCCGCGGCCTGCGTTGACGCTACGGCGGGCGTGTTAGGAACCGCGGTGGCTGCCCAAACCGAAGCCGGGGAGGCCGTGCCAACGATGGGAGCGGTATTGAAGACCACATCTACCCAGTAATTGGTCGCGGAGGCGCCGGTCGCGGGAAATGCGCTCGACCCGTAGGTGTAGACGCCGTTAGGTCCATTCTGGCCATTGGCTAACGCCCGGAGCGGCAAGTTGTTCACAGCCGTCGTGAAGGCGCCGTTATCCGCGGCGTTGTGTCCTTGCGGGGCATGATAGGAGATCACATAAATCGTGTTTGGAGGGATGAATATGGGGGAGGCAAAATATGCTATTTGCCAACCCGATTTTGTTTCTCCGGTGAACGTTACTTCAGCCAGGCGGGTGCCGTTGGCGGTCCACAGGCTGCCCATGTGAGTGCCATTGTTCGCGGATCCCTTGAAGAATCGCACGCCGGTCACGTAGCCGGAAATGTTAGAGGTGAACTGCATACCCACTTCGACGGCCTGTTTGTTGGTAGAGGCAGGATTCAGCGGTTGTGCGGTGGAGGGCCACAGAGAGCACGGGCAGACGATCAACGTAAACAACTGCGACTGAGACGCGTCATTGAGCGTTGTAGTGACCAATACCGTCTGTGTAGACTCACCGCCTTCCGGCTCGGTGGTAGCAGTGGCCGTAAAAGTCCCGGTGGACGACCCGGCCGGGACGTTTAACGCAGCAGGCACGGTGAGAGCCGCGGCGTTGGCGGCGATCGACACGGTGACGCCGCCGGTTGGAGCCGGAGCGGAAAGGGTGACGGTGCATGTCGAGGATGCGCCTGCATCAAGAGTCGCGGGATTACAGGCTAGCGCGGAGACCAGGGTGGGGGCTACTAGGTTCACGGTGGTGGTCTGAGAGGAGCCGCTCAGGCTGGCGGTAACTGTGGCCGACTGATTGGTGGCGATGGCGCCGACGGTTGCGCTGAAGGCGGCGGAGGTACTGTTGGCAGGCACGGTGACCGATGCGGAAACGGGTAGCGCTGTGTTGTTGCTGGAGAGTGCGACCGTACTGCCGCCGGATGGGGCGGCCTGACTCAGGGTGACCGTGCAGGAGGTGGACGCGCCGGAGTTGACGCTGGTGGGATTGCAAGCCAGCGCGGAGACGAGGGTTTGAGCTACCAGGGTTAGGGTGATCGACTGCAAGGTTCCATTCAGGGTAGCGGTGATGGTAGCGCTCTGGTTCGCTGGGAGGACGCCTGCCGTGCCGATGAAGCTGACAGAACTGGCTCCCGCTGGTACCGTCACAATGGAGGGGATCGCAAGCAGAGCATTATTATCGGACAGCGTGACGGTGGCGCCCGCGACGACAACCTGGTTCAAGCCCACCGTGCAGGTCGTGGAGGCGCTGGAGGTTACAGTGCCCGGATTGCAGCTAAGCGACGCCACACCGAGGGGCAAAGCGGTGATGGTGCCGCCGGTTGCGGCGATGGGGTCGGCGGCGCCGGATTGAGTAGCCCCTAACGCGTTTGCGATGCCGATCGAAGTGGTCGTGGTACTGGCAGAAATCGTGGCCGTTACAACCGCGACTACACCATTTTGGATGATGTTCGCGTCGAGCCCGCTTGCGGTTATTCCGGTCAACAAGCACGTGTATGAGCCGGAGCTTGCCGCGCACTCCAAAGACTTGCCCGCAGCCGTGGCGGCGGCGCCGGCGATGGCGCCGATGTTGACAATGTTGGTGGGCGAATAGACGAAAGTCCACTGGAGTGCCGCCGGTGCGCTGCCCCCGGGAGAGGTCAAAGATAGATTCAGAGAAGCCGACCCACCCGGAGATACGGTAGCTGACGACAATACAAGAGCATCCGTCTGAGCGAAGGCGGGTGCGGAGGAAAGGCAGGCCAGAATGACGGCGATTGTGTATTTGGATGAGATGGGCATCATACGTTCGAATACATCGTCCCGATTGCCCGCCCGGAGTAGCAGTGAAATAAGTTAGATATTAGGGTCTTTTTACCTTAGATAAACGATGGATACGTGGGCGCACGACTGTCGTTAGCATGGCGCCGCTTCGCTCGTGCGGTCCCATCATTGAATTATTGGGATAACGGCTGCGGAAGAGATGCGTCCGGGAGTCAACGAAGGCGGGGAAGTAATCGAGCTATCCCCGGGCGTGGTACATGGCGGCTGCATTGGCGGATGCACTAAGGCCGGGTGATTCCAAGCGCCGCTCACGCAGCTTGCCACAGCAGTAGGCGTTCGACGTCCGGCACCAAGAGGCGCGCATGTGTTTGTCTTTCACGCCATCGGGCGATCTATGAAGCCGTCGCGGACGGATTGCAGCGCCAGTTCGGTGCGGCTGGTGACGTTAAGCTTGCGGAAGATATGGTAGAGGTACTCCTTTACGGTACCTTCGGTGAGGCACAGATCGTAGGCGATCTCCTTATTGGCTTTCGCTTCGGCAATGAGGGATACAATCTGCCGTTCGCGGAAGGAGAGGGAGTGGCCGGGTTTGTGGGCCGCCGGGATCTTGGGTTTCCGGCATGCGGTACAAGTGTACTCCTTACCACGAGTGTGAAAACCGTTCCCGCAACGAGCGCAACTCCGGGGTACAGGTGCGCCTGCGGAGGGCGCCGCGATATTGACTTCTTTCATAATCACTAGTTGCACAACCGCGGCCGAATTCTCCAGTTAATTGCGCTGCCGCAGCGGAGCAGACGGATTGAACTCCTAGGCCGTCGCAGATTGTGCCGCCCAGCGGGGCTACCGAATGCCGTTGGTGAAGACCAGGTCAACCCAGTAGTTGCTCGCGTTTGCGGAACTGGCCGGAAATGCGTTGCGCGCGGCGTAGGAGCCGTTGGGGCCGTATTGGCCGTCCGGCGGCGCGTACAGCATTTGGCTTCTGATGCCCGAGGTGGCGAAGTATCCGGCGTCATCGGCGTAGTAGCCTTTGGGAGACCAATACGAAGTCACGTAAGCGGTGTTGGCCTCGATTGCAAGGGCGCCGAGAAGTTCGCCTGCTGCCAGCCGCGTGGCGATTCGTGCGTGAACGTGACGGAGGCCAGCTCCGTGCCGGTGGCGGTCCACAGATAACCGACGTGTTGTCCGAGATTCTGGTACTTTTGTAGAAACGCATGCCGGTGATGTAGCCGGGAATGTCGGACAGGAACGTCAAACCCAGTGTGGCGGGTTGCGAAGACGGCACGGCGGGCGTTTCGGGAGCCGCGGTGGGCGCCCATACCGAAACCGGGGGGGCCGTGCCGACGATGGGTGATCGGCGTCAACTATTTCTTTGGGTCAGCGACAACTACTTCTCCCTATCAACGACAATTACCTTGTAACGCTTAGGCGGCGCGTAACGTCGGCCGCTGACGCGGAGGGCGAAACCCGCCCGCGTTCTGGTTTTCTTCCTCAGAGATATGAGAAACCGTGGCGGTGGGAAAGTGGTAAACCTGCCTTTGGTTTTCCACTTTTCCATCCGCCTTCGCCGTCGGGGCTGTGGAAATGTGGGAATCTCGCCTGCTGTTGGCGAGATTCCCAAGGGGCTCGTGGCTTATGCGAGAGCCAGTCCAGCGTCCGCGATTGCGACAGCCCCAGGACGGCACGATTTGCATAATTCCTAAGATCCGCTCATTCTACCTCTAGCAGCACCAGGTCCCGCGTGGAGCCGATCTGCCGTACTCCCCACCCTGGAGAGTCGCCGCGAAACGGTTCGCCTTCCCATCGTTGCCGGCTTACCGCGATATATCGGATCCCCGCCCGCTGGATCGCCGCCATCGCTTCCCGGCGGAGGTCCGCCGGCGGATCCATGTGCCAGCCTGTTAGCCCGGGCAACTCCCATTGGCCTGCGCTGGTGAGAACGAAAGCCGCCATCCGGCTATCCCACTGCCCGTCGTTGCACAATATATCGACATGGTCCAGTTCCTGGGCGGGATCGAGGCGCACGTCGATCCACATTCCCGGCCTCAGCCATTCCCACGACCTCCATCGGGTCGCCGCGGAGCCATCGAAAGCCAGGGCGATGTCCCAGGGATTCGGAAAAGCGTTGAGCCGCCAGCCCGGCGCGTGCGGCAATAAGCGATCTTGGTCCCACAGCCGGATTTCGTCGATGCTCCACATATCCCGTCCGGTGGCCGATCCCGTTTGCACGATTAAGATTTCCCGCACTGCGGTTTTGGGAAAGCCGGCCGTCCACCGCCGCCGTTCGAAGTCGGCGGAATTCCGCGCGTCGGTAATCGAATCGGCGATCCTCTCGGCGAACGCCGACTCCCAGGCCACCAGTATGGGCCGGGTGGTGTACGACTGCGCCACCGAGCCGCCGGCAAACAAGAAAACCGGCTGTCCTTCCGGCACGCGCGCTTCAATCAGCCGGGCGGCGGTGTAGCGCTCGTCTTTCCCCAGGTATTCGTCCTCCGGTTCCTGGCGCAGCGCCACTTTCCACGGGATATGCATCAAGCGCCATCCCGAATAGATATGCAGCCGGGTGTTCATCGCCGGCCACGAAATAAACAGGTGCGCGACGGCGATGCCGCCCGCCAGCCATGCCGCCCGCCGGAACCGGCATAAGACGTACGCCGCCGCCATCGCCAATAACGGAACGGCCGGGATCAGGAGCCTCCCGTTTTTGTCGCCGGCGAAGCCGAACGCCGAAAAAGCCGCGGCCGCCAATAACAGCCGGGTCTGTGGCCACGCCAGGCCGATCAGCGCCAGCGGCATTATGACAAACGCGGGTCCGAAGCTCTCGCCGGTCTTGGGGCCGCCCAGCGTCAACTCGCGCGGCGCTTCGCTCCAGGTCACTCCGTGCCAGTGCGACATGTTCTCCAAGAGCTCCTGCTCGAAGGACACGTGGAACCAGCGATTGCGAAAAATGCCGTTACCGAAAAACGCGATCGGATCTTGAAACCAAATCGCGTTCCGGATCAGGTACGGCGCGGGCGTGAGGGCCATCGCCGCCAGCGCCAGTAGCAATGCTTTAGCCGCCTGCCGTCGGGGTGTCCGGCGTTGTTCCCAAACGATCGTGCCCGCAGCGAATAGCAGCAGCGGCCCGCCCGTATATTTCACCGCGAAGGCGAAGCCCGCCAGCAGGCTGGCGGCCAGCAGGGTTCCTGTGGTCCTTTCGCGCCGCCATAGTTCGAGCAGATACACCGCGGCGAAGACAATCGCCGCCAGCGCCACATCGTTATACGCCGCGGCGCCATCCGCCGCCACCAGCGGGCTCGCGAAAACCAGAATCGCCGCCAGCACCGCGCCGCCGCGCTGCCAACCAAAGCGGCATCCGTAGAGGATCGTCAGCAGCGGCAGAGACATCAGAAAAGAGAAATGCACCAGCGCCGCGGCTGAGTGCCGCCCGATGGCGAACGCGAACAGGAACAACATCTCCAGTCCCTCGGGCATGGCGGCGAACATGCCGTTGTTGCGGATCAGCCCGTGGGCATGGTTCCATAGGTTCACGAGGCCCAAGTGATAGCTCATGCCATCCGGGCTCATCTCGGGGGACAGCGCCTGGCGGAAATAAACGGTTCCGAACGCCAGCCAGGCCGCGGCGAAAACGACCTGCAAGGTCTTCGGGATGCCGTCCATTGACGCGGGCGGCAGCCTCCGCAGCCATTTCCGCTGCCGCCACAACAGCACTAGCGCGACGGCGGCAATCCCTAGAAAAGCGCCTTCCCTGGCAATCCAAAGCGCGGCGATCGCCAGCGTGAGCGTGCTCGTCAGCGCGCTGCCCAGGACGAATCCCAGGCAAACCGCCTCCGCCCGGCGCAGCTCGATCCGCAACAGGCGCAGCGCGGTCAGGCCCAGCGCCACCGCGGTGGCCCCGCAGGCCAGAAATCCAAGCAGGATGTGCGCCACTGCCATCGAACATTGATGTTAAAGGGAAACAAGCGCGACTTCCAGCGCCGCAGCGGTGCCGCCGAGCCGCGACCGCCGGGGAGCGGAGTAGAATTGAAATGTGAAATGAAAACCCTCACAATCGCGGTGATCGCCGGCGATGGCGTCGGCCAGGAAGTGATCCCCCAGGCCAAGCGCGTGCTGGAGAAAGCCGCCCACAAACATAATCTGACCTTCGCGTTCCAGGACTTCGACTGGGGCGCATCGCACTTTTTCCGCTGGGGGAAGATGATGCCCTCTGGCGCCTTGGACCTGCTGCAGCCTTGCGATGCCATTCTGCTGGGCGCGGTGGGTCACCCGGACATCCCCGATCACACCACCTTGAACGGACTGCTGCTGCCCATCCGGCGGGCCTTCGACCAATACGCCAACGTACGTCCGGCGTATCTGTATCCGGGCGTGAAATCGCCGCTGGCCGGGCGCGAGGGCGGGCAAATCGACATGGTCATCGTGCGCGAGAACACGGAAGGCGAATACGCCCAGGTAGGCGGCTTCGTCTACATGGCGCAGCCCGAGGAAGTGGCCATCCAGACTTCCGTCTTCACCCGCCGCGGCGTGGAGCGCGTGGTACGCTACGCGTTCAAGCTGGCCGCCAAGCGCGGCAAGAAAATGCGGGTCACGTCCATCACCAAATCGAACGCACAGGGCTACGGCATGGCGCTTTGGGACCGCACGTTCAACGATGTGGCCACCGAATTCCCCGGCATTGAAACGGAGTCGCTGCTGGTGGATGCCGCCGCCATGAACTTCATCCGGCGGCCGGAAAGCTTCGACGTGGTGGTGGCTTCCAACCTGTTCGGCGATATCCTGAGCGATATCTCGGCCATCATCGTCGGCAGCATGGGACTGGCGGCCAGCGCCAATTTAGATGCCTCGCGGCGCTTCCCGTCGATGTTCGAGCCGGTGCACGGGTCGGCGCCCGATATCGCCGGCAGAGGCGTGGTGAATCCGCTGGCGGCGATCCTGAGCGCCTCCATGATGCTGGAGCATCTGGAACAACCCGCGGCGGCGCGCGAAGTGGAGCGGGCCGTGGCTGCGGTTCTGGCCGAATGTAAAGTGCGCACCCCCGATCTGGGCGGCGCAAACAGCACACAGGAGGTGACCGATGCGGTCTTGCAAAAGATGGCTTAATATAGGCATTCTGACTACGGCAACCTTTGCAGTTGCAAACCTTATGGCGCAAACCAAATGGCATCATCGCTATGCCGAAGTGAATGGCGTGAAGCTGCATTACGTGGAACAGGGCAAGGGCGAGCTGATCCTGTTTCTGCATGGATTCCCGGAATTCTGGTACGAGTGGAAGGACCTGCTGCCGGAGTTCGCCAAGGACCGTCACGCGGTGGCGCCCGACATGCGCGGCTACAATCTTTCGGACATGCCCGCGGCCGTGGAGAGCTATCGCGTACCGGTGATCGTGGAAGACGTGCACGCGCTGGCCGTGAAGCTGAAAGCGCGCAAGTTCGTGCTGGTGGGGCACGATTGGGGCGGCGTGATCGCCTGGACCTTCGCGGTGGCGCACCCGGAAATGCTGGACAAGCTGGTGATCGTAAACGCGCCGCATCCCACGGTATTCGCGCGCGAACTGGCCAACAACCCGGCGCAGCAGAAGGCCAGCGCCTATTTCAATCTCTTCAATTCTCCGCAGGCGGAAACATTTCTAGGGAAGGACGATTTCGCGACTCTACAAGGGTTGATGAAGCCGTGGGCGTCGCCGGCCGATCTCAAAGAATACGTGGCCAACTGGGGGCGCGGGCTCACGGGCGGTCTGAACTACTATCGCGCGGCGCGGCTGCGCTCGCCCGTGGATGGCGCGCAGGGCACGCCCGCCAGCGAACTGCCGGTGATGAAACCGATCGAAACGCCCACCCTGGTGATCTGGGGCGAGAAGGACACGGCGTTGCTAACCGGCAACTTGAACGGTCTGGACGAGTATGTGAAGAACCTGACCGTGAAGCGCGTGGCGGATGGCACGCACTGGGTGATTCATGAAAAGACCGCGGAAGTGATCCAGGATATGCGCGAGTTCCTGGGGGGACGGGCTGCAACCGGCGCGGCGCTTTAGCCCCGCTGGTAGCGCAGGCTTCAACGCGGACGGCCGGGGGCCGTCACCAGGATCGAAAACCAGAAGCCTTGGGGGGCGGGATTTATCCCGCGCGGGGCTTTAGCCCCGCACCTCGCGAATGGACCGGTTGGCGAGCGGGTTTCTGGAGAGCCTTTGGGGGGGCGAGCTTCGCTCGCCGGAGAGCGGGCCTGCGAGGCCCGCGCAGGCTGCGAGCCTGCCCCACTACTGGCAATTTCCATTACTGAAAATGTACAAACTCCGGCGCGGGGCTTTAGCTTCGCTGTTCACAAGGCCGCAAACAACTTGCGCGTGCCCGTTATGTACTCGGAAACAATCCGATTCGCCAAGCGGAGCTTGTCGCGCACCGGAATTGGCGACCGGTGCTGCAGCATCATGCACACGCTCAACACGTCGCCTGTTCCGGTGGTGTTGACTTGCGTGGCGGATGGCCAAGCCGGCTCCACCATAAGCGATTGGCCGTGGTAGTAGCCGGCGCCGGCTGGTCCCATGTGGACCACGATGGCGCCCGCTCCCCAGTCCACGATGCGCCGCAAAGTGACTTCCAATTCCGCGCAGCCGGCAAACTCATTCAATTCCCGGATATTGCCGTGCACCAGGTCGACCCACGGCAGGACTTCGCGCATAGCCTGTTTGCGCCGGTCCACTTCCACGGCGGACGTCACGCCCCATCGCGGATCCCAATTCAGGTCGATAGAGGTGGACATACCCGCCTCGCGCGCGGCGCGCAGCAGCCGCTGGTTCCCGCCATATAACATCGCCTCTGAAAACCACACATCGGCGCGGGCTAAGTGCTGGTAGCGTGGCAGCACCAAGAAGTCCAGATCTGCAAGCGTCAACGATTCGTTGTTTGGCAGGCAGCTTACGAAGTGGCGATGCCCCGTGTCGTATACCAGGTTGATGGAGGTTCCGGTAGGTGCCGCGGGGTCGCGCCGCAGATACGGATCGACGCCTTGTTGCCGCAGGGCTGCTTCCAGGCGCGCGCCCAGCGAATCCGCACCGACCTTTCCCAGAAACGCTACCTTCGCGCCCAAGGCGGCCGCGGCGCAAGCGGTATTGGCTCCGCCGCCGCCCGTCGTTTCATGTATAAACGGCACGGAAGTCTCGCCATCCTGAAAGAGATAGCCGCCCGGCGGGACGGGCGCGATGCGGAGATCGCGGTTCAGGTTGCCGGCCACGCACAAGCTGGCGCCCGCAAAGGGCGCGGCAAGGGTCATCGAGACCAGCATACTCCCGCCGGTTCGCTGCCGCTCCGGAACTTGGCCTTTTGGTGGGGCGGGCCTCCAGGCCTGCGCGGGTTCTCCAGAACCCGCTCTTCGGCGAGCTGCGCTCGCCTGTGGAGTCTCTACATTCTGTCCCGCCGTAGTGGGGCAGGCTCGCAACCTGCGCGGGCCTCGCAGGCCCGCTCTGCGGCGAGCTGCGCTCGCCTGTGGAGTTTCTACATTCTGTCCCGCCGTAGTGGGGCAGGCTCGCAGCCTGCGCGGGCCTCGCAGGCCCGCTCTGCGGCGAGCTGCGCTCGCCTGTGGAGTCTCTACATTCTGTCCCGCCGTAGTGGGGCAGGCTCGCAGCCAGGCTCGCAGCCTGCGCGGGACTCGCAGGCCCGCTCTTCGGCGGGCGAAGCTCGCCGGTCACAGGCTGAAGCCCGTGCCACCAGCGCGGCTGAAGCCCCGCGGCAGGCGGAAGCGCCTGCCCCACCCAAAGGCCAGGGGCGGTTTCACTCCTCGTGCGCGCAGCTATTCTAACCCGGCTCGGCCGTCTGCCTCGTATCCCGAGCAGCTTGGTCATTTACCCACGCAAGCCGACCCGATCCTGGCGCAGCCGAAACGCAACGGACGCGCCGGCTTACGTCCGGCCGCGGCACAAGAGTCCGTTCCATAGGCTGCCCCTGTGGAGTGGCCCGGTCCTGAACCAGCGCAAGAATCTGTTCCACCTGACGGCTCAAGTCGTTCACGAACCGATCCAACCAGTCGAGGGATTCGAGGAGCTTCTCAAGTTCCAGTTTCCCGGTTTCTCTGTGTGTCATCGGAAAAGCCCCCGGCCCGCCGCCTGGCACGCCGCTGCCCGCCGAATGTTTTATTGTCATTTTCGTGGCTTCCATTTCAGTCGTTAAAAAAGTTCCGCGATCGATCCGTGTCGTCATCCCGCCTCCCCCGCCGGGGAAGCCAGGAAATCCTCGGCCGGGGGACTTGCGGGTTGGTGCATCATAGGGACGCGGCCCTTCCGGACCGGGAAGATGGCGTCCGCCGGGATTTGTGCAAGCAACCTTGGTTATGAACCAGTACTCCCGATTCTAGATGGCCGGGGCGGCCGTCGCCGCGCTCCTCTTGGTCCTCGGCCATGGCGGCAGTTTCACGCTGCGCCAGAGCGGACGCCAGGAATTTCTCAGCGGACTGCCGCAAGCGTTTGGAGTGCGCCAGCTTGCGGAATGCTCTACGGATCTCGGACTTGAGGCACGCCGGGCTAATGGGGTGATTGGCATACGCGCCGGAGTAACCGTCGATGCGAACAACTAAGTGCTTTGCCATCGTTGAGATCCTCTCGTTCTTAGGCAGAACGTACCGAATCGACATTTTGGCTGAGATGCCTGGCGAGGGTCAATGGATCGGGCCTAAAACGAATCTTAAAACTCGATTTAATGGCTCATGCGATTGATAAGGAAAGAGTAACCCTTCCAAGCCAGACCGCCCGTTACAGGCCGCAAGTAACATTTCCGTGCATTGTTACATGGCGTTCGGCATACGCTTCCGTCGCGGCCGCAGCCGGTTTACAGCGAAAGCGATCCGTTCAGTTCCGTATCCTTCCCTTCGGCCACCAACCCGTTGACTGGCAAGCCAAATCCGCGATAAACTCCCGGCAGACGGCACAAGACATCAAATTGCTTATGGTGGAAAGAGAACATCTCTGGCGGTTTGGCGTCTTTGAGCTCGACACGCGAAGCCGGGAATTATTGAGACGCGGCGGAAAGTCGAAGCTGCAGGAGCAGCCCTTCCGGATTCTGTCCGTACTGCTCGAACGCCGCGGAGAGGTGGTCACCAGGGAGGAGTTGCGGCAGAGGATTTGGCCCGGCAACACCTTCGTGGACTTTGACAACGGCATCAGCGTCGCCATCGCCAAACTGCGCCACGCCCTGGACGACGATGCCGAAAAACCGGAGTACATCGAGACGCTGCCGCGCCTGGGCTACCGGTTCATCGCGCCGGTGGAGATATTAACCGGCGCGTCCGGCCAGCGTTCCGCCAAGCCCGCCAGGCGGTTCCACGACCTGATGGTCTGGTCTCTGCTTTCGACCCTGGCGGTTGTCGGCCTCGCCTTCCTGATGGTGTTCGCCAAACGCCCCGCATCCGGCAGTTCTTCGTTCCGGCTTCGCCCATCGGTGGCGATTATGGGCTTCCGGAATCTAACCGCCAAGCCGGACCAGGATTGGGTCTCCACCGCCCTCTCCGAAATGCTGGCGACGGAACTCGCCGCCGGCGAACATTTGCGAATCATTCCCGGCGAAAGCGTGGCGCGCACCAAGATCGAGATGGCGCTGCCGGACGCGGAGAGCTATTCAGCGCAGACTCTGGCCAACATTCGCAAGAGGCTCGGCGCCGATTTTGTCCTGGTGGGATCGTATCTGGACACGGGAGCGCAGCCCCGCCGCGTGCGGCTGGACCTGCGGCTGCAGGACGCCAAGACGGGCGAGACCATAGCGATGTTGCCGGCCAACGGCGGCGAGGAAGACTTGGCCGGTTTGGTGGCGCAGGCGGGTCTGGCTCTGTGGCCGAGCCTGGCGCCGGGATCTGTCACTCAATCTGAAATCAGCGGCGCGCGCGCGGCTTTGCCGCCCAACTCCGATAGCGCTCGCCTTTATGCGGAGGGACTGAACCGCCTGCGGCACTTCGACGCGCGGGGCGCGCGCGACCTGCTGGAGCAGGCCGTAGCCGTGGATTCCAACTACGCCCTGGCGCATGCCGCGCTATCGGACGCCTGGTCGGCTTTGGGTTACGCCGAGGTGGCCCGAAATGAAGTGCTGAAAGCTTGGCAGCTTTCCGCGCAGCTCCCGCCTCCCGACCGGCTCTCCATCGAAGCCCGCTATCGCGAAGCCAACTCCGAATGGGACCAGGCGACCCGCATTTACCAGCGCCTCGCCGCACAGTTTCCGGACAGTGCCGACTACGGATTGCGCCTGGCCGGCGCGCAGATTAACTCCGGCAAGGCCAACGAAGCGCTCGTCACTCTGGAGAGACTACACAAGCTGCCGGCGCCGATGGCCGGCGCGGCCGCCATCGAATTTGTGCAATCGCAGGTTGCCGAGAAGCTGGGCGATTTCGAACGGGCACAGGCCAATGCGGCTGAAGCGGCCGCCGTGGCGCATGCCGGCGGCGCACAGATCCTGGAAGCCGACGCGCGCGCGCTGGAGTGCCGGCAACTGGTCCAACTCAGCCGTCTCGACCAAGCCGAGGCCGCTTGTGAGAGCGCTCGGGAAATATACGCCCGTACCGGCGACCGCCTGGGCCTGGCCGCCAGCATGGCGTATCTCGCCGCGGCCTATTGCAATCAAGGCAACGTAAACGAAGCGCGCCAATTGTACACGCAAGCGTTGGACATCGACCGGGAGATCGGCAATGCCAGAAGTGACGCCCAGTGGGCGTTGAACGGCTTAGCCGTTCTGTTGATGCAGCAAGGGGACTTGGCCGGCGCGCGGAGGCTCTACGAAGAGTCGCTGGGCATGGCGCGCCTGGCCGGTAGCCGTCCGGACGAAGCCGCCGCGCTTGGCAATATTGCCTCGATGTGGTTGCGGGAGGGAAACTTGCCGCGCGCGCGGGAGCTGTTCGAGCAGGCCTTGCAGACTTCGCAATCCATAGCCGCCAAGGCAGCCGAGGCCAGCGCGTTGAATAATCTGGGACAGACGTTGTACCTGTTGGGCGATTTGCCGGAGTCCGCCAAAATGCTCGGCCGGGCGGTGGAGGCCGATCGCGAAACCGGGGCAAAGTTGGAATCGGCCGATGCCCTTTCGTGGCTGGGCCGCGTGTACCTGGCGCAAGCGGATTGGGACGATGCCCGGCGGCGGCTCGACGAATCCGTCCAGGTAGCCAACCGGATCAGCCCGATTTTTGGCGCGCAATATCGGCTGGCCAGGGCTGAGCTCTCGTTGGCCATGGGGCTTCCCGCCGAAGCGGAAGGTCCGGTCCGCGGCGACCTGGAAGTCTTGCGGCGCGCCAAGGCTCTCGATCGTGAACTGGAGGCGCGGGTGTTGCTCGCGCGCGCCCTCCTGGACCAGGGGAAGGTGGCGGAGGCTCGCCAGGAAGTGGCGCTGGCCGATGTTTTGGCCCGCACCAGTCAACAGCGCGCCGAGCGCCTCGCGTTCTCCATCGTGGCGGCTCGCGCCGAGGCCGCCTCCGGTAAGCCCGCGGACTTGGAGCGCGCCGTGCGGGAACTGCAGGCGACAGTCATCGACGCGGAGCGGCAGGGATTCCTGGGATATCAGCTTGAAGCGCGGCTGGCGCTGGGTGAGATCGAATCGCAGGACGGCCGGCGCGTTGTGGCCCGCGGCTCGCTGGAAAAACTGGAGCAGGATGCCCGCGCCAGCGGCTTTCAGACCATCGCCCGCAACGCCGCGCGCGCGCTGGAAAAGTTGAAGAGTTAGTGGGGCAGGCTCGTAGCCTGCAGCGGCCTCGCAGGCCGCCTGCCGCGGAGCTTTGCCGACGACCAGGCGAGCTTCGCTCGCCGCTGGAGTTTCTACATTTTGTCCGCCTCGGTGGGGCAGGCTCGCAGCCCCGCTGGTGGCACAGGCTTCAGCCCGTGCCACACAGGCTGAAGCCTGTGTGGGCGGGTCTGGAGACCCGCCGCAGGCGTAGACGCCTGCCCCACCAAATCGCCAATCTCCTCCTACGGTTTGGCGAACGAATCCTGGCGCGCTTTGATATAGCGCTGGGTGTCGGGGATGTCCTTATTCCATTGCGGCGTCTCCAGGCTGTTGGCCAGCCGGAAGACAGCCAGCGCCACGGTCAGGTCCACTTTGGCCAGATTGTCGTAATCCAGTTTTGGCCACTCGTCGCCGGGTTTGTGATAATCCGGGAAGACGTAGCCCACCGACAGCGTGTGCGCGGGAACGCCCGCGTCGGCCAGTGCCTGGTTGTCGCTCTGCGCGAAGTAGCGCACGTTGAGCTGCTCGTTCTTCACCACTTGCAGGCCGGTGGATTCGCCGGCTTTGCGAATCATTTCGGTCAGCGTGGAGAAGTCGTAGCCCGTCACGTTCACCAGGCCGACGCTCGTGCCGCCATCCACGTCCGTGCGGCCGATTTGTTCCAGGTTGAGATCGGCCACGGTCTTGGACGGCGGGAAAACGGGGTGGGCGCCATAATAGCGCGAGCCCACCAGGCCCAGCTCTTCGCCGAAGAAAGTCACGAAGACAATCGAACGCTTGGGGCGTACGGTTTGCGCCGCGAGCGCACTGGCGATTTCGATTACGGAGGCGGTGCCGCTTCCGTCGTCATTGGCGCCGTTGTAAATGTGATCGCCATCGCCCGTACCGCGCACGCCCAAGTGGTCGTAATGCGCGGTCACCATCACGTAAGAATCGCGCAAGGTGGGATCGGAGCCGCGCAGCGCCCCCACCACGTTGTGCAGCTTCACGGGGACCACGGTGGGTGGCGCAATGTGGACCGAAACGGTGGTGTCCGCGGCGATAGGCGCTGCACGGATCGCATCGTCCCAGACCAGCAGCACGGGCGCCACGGGCGTGGACGCAGGCGCGGTCTCGCGCAGGCGCGGGGTCATATTGGGCGGCGGGCCGCTGGCGCGCAACAACACGATCAGCGCCGGCTGCAGGCGGGCGGCGAGGGCCGGAAGTTGGCGCATGACAAAGAACGGATTCGAACCCTCCGGGAAATCGAGCGCCAGGACCTTGCCCCGCATCTGTTCGGGCGTGAGGGCGCTGATGGCTGCCATGTCGTTTCCCGCCACTTTCAGCATCGGCACGTGGCTGAGATCGGTTGCGGCGGGTTGCTGCGGGAACATGGATTCTTTGCGCGCCTTGACGGTGTTGCCGGCCGTTTCGAGCGTAAAATCCAGGCCGTCGAGGTTGGGAGTAACGCTGCCAAAGAGGGCGGTTTGATAATAGCCGTCGTCACCCGCCGGTTCCAATCCCGCGCGGCGGAACTGCGCGGCGATGTATTCGGCGGCGATATCCAGGCCGGGCGAGGGCGTGGCGCGGCCCTGAAGCAAGTCGGAGGCCAGGAATGAAACGTCGGCCTTCAGATCGTTCGGCGTCAGGCGGCTGGAGATCTGCTGCAGAGTCGGCTCGGTTTGCGCGGGGGCCAGGGTGGCCAGGAAGCACAGACACGAGGCGGCTGGAAGCTTGGGCATGCAGACATCATAAACGTTTCACGCAGTGCCGCGGGTCCGGCAAACTGCGATGCCAAGTGGGGCAGGACTCCAGTCCTGCGCGGGTCCTCCAGGACCGCTCTTCGCATAACAGGCCGACGTGGACGTCGGCCTGCAGGACTGGAGTCCTGCCCCACAAGGACCCGCAGATAGAAAAGAATGAGAAGATTAGAGCATGCGGCGGTTGTTGGTGTGCGGCCTGCTACCTTTGACAGCCTTGGCTGGCGAGCACTGGATCCGGTTCACTTCGGGACCGATTGAAGTCTTCAGCAGCGCCGGCTCGAAGGACGGGCGCGAGACTTTGGTCAAGTTCGAAGAGTTCCGTCACGCGCTGGGGATGGTGCTGGGCGACAACGATTTGCAACTGCCGCGGCCGATCCGCGTCCTGCTTTTCAAGACCGGCGCGCCGCAGACTCCCGAGCCGGTGGTGCGGGGCCGCGACCAATACAACATCGTGCTCACCGCCGGCCAGGAGATTCCCGACGAAGTATTCGCGCGGCTCACGCAGTTGTTTCTGGACACCACCACGGCGCGCATGCCGGAGCGGTTGGAGCGCGGTTTGATCTCGCTGTTCTCGACCATTCAAGTGACCGGCATCAAAATCACGCTGGGCGAGCCGCCGGTGCATCCGGATATGGACTGGGCGCGTGTACACTTGCTGGCGGTCGATCCGGAATACTACGGCAAGCTGCGCGTGCTCACTTACAACTTGCGCAAAGGGGTGGACGAGGACGCGGCTTTTCGCAACGCGCTGGGCAAGACTCCGGAGCAGATTGAACTGCAAGCGCAGGCGCACCTTGCGGCGGGCCGCTTTCAGGCGACCTCGATTTCACCGCTGCCCATGAGTCCGATGGATTTTCCGGAGAGGTCCGTGGATCCCGACGCGGCACAGTTAGGGGTAGCCGATCTGCTGCTGGGCGACCGGTCGCGCGCGATTTATCGCGAGTTGATCGCGCAAAAAGAGCGCGTGCCGGAAGCCTGGGAAGGTCTGGGCATGCTGGCGCTGCGCGACCATCGGACCGGCGAAGCGCGCAACGATTTTGCGGCCGCTATGGAAGCCGGCGCCAAGAGCGCGGAGTGCTACATGGAATACGCGCGGCTGCTATCGGACAATGCCGCGGATAGCGCCAAGGCTCTGGCCGCGCTGGATAAGGCGGCGAAGATCAATCCCAAACTGGCGGAGCCGCATTTTCTGATGGCGCAGCGCCAAACCGAACCGCCGAAGCGCATCGCGGAGCTGAAGCAGGCGGCCAAGCTGGATGCGCGCAACCTGGACTACTGGCAGGCGCTGGCCGAAGCTTACCTGGAGGCGCACGATTATCCGCGGGCGGCGCAGGCCTGGAAATCCGCCGAGCAGGCCGCCGCCACGCCCGGCGATCGCGCCCGCATGCAGCGCAAACGGCTGGACATCGAGGCGCAGCGCCTGGATTGGGAAGACGCCGAAAAGAAGCGCAAGGCCGACGAAGAAGCGCGCGAGGTGGACCGCCTGAAGCAACAGGCGCGCGCCGATCTGCATGCGCTGGAGGCGCGCGCCAATCAGGGCCAATCGCCCGCATCGCCGAACGACAAGGTGGTTCCCTGGTGGGACGGTCCCAAGCCTTCGGGCGTGACGACGGGCATGCTGAAACAGGTGGATTGTTTGGGCAAGCGGATGCGCCTGGTGGTTCTGGACCAAGATCAAAAGACCGTCAAGCTGCTGATTGCCGATCCCGCGCAGGTTGCCGTGGTGGGCGGCGCGGGAGACCTGAAGCTGAGCTGCGGAGCGCAAGGGATGCGGCGGGTGAAGGTAGAATACTTCCCCAAGGCCGACGCCAAGCTGGCGACCAAGGGCGAAGTGGCCACCATCGAGTTCCAGTGAAGGCCAGCCCGTACCCCAGTAGGTTTCGATGGCTGGTGCTGAGCGTGTTTGTGCTCTGCTCCGCGATCAACTACCTGGACCGGCAGACGCTGGCCACGCTTGCGCCGCTGGTGCGCGCGGAATTCCACCTTTCGAATGCGCAGTACGGGCTGATTCTGGCGGTGTTCTCGATCGCTTATGCGGCGTGCGCGCCCTTTGCCGGCATGTTGATCGATGGCATCGGGCTAAATCGCGCGATGGGTTTGGCGGTGGGAGTATGGTCGTGCGCCGGAATTTGCACGGGCTTCACGCGCGGGCTGGGCGGGCTGCTGGCGTGCCGCGGCGTGCTGGGTATGTCGGAGGCGGCGGGCATTCCCGGCGCGGGCAAGGCGATTCATCGCTACCTGCTGCCCGCGGAGCGCGCCTTGGGCAATGCGTGGAATCAGGCGGGTGTGAGCCTGGGCCTGATTCTGGCGCCGCCGGTGGCCACCTGGATCGCCATGCGTTACGGATGGCGGCAAGCTTTCGTGGTGACCGGCAGCTTGGGGCTGTTGTGGATTCCGCTGTGGATACTGACGGCCCGCGCAGCCGGCCACCCAGCACCCGGCACGCAGCACACCGGACCCTCCGCGCTCGACCTGCTCCGTTCGCCGCGCCTGTGGGCATTGGTCGCGGCGAACGCGCTCAACATGAGCGTCTATTCGCTCTGGACGAATTGGACGACGCTGTATTTGGTCGAGAAGCATCGTCTGGCGCTGGCGGAGGCGAACTGGTACGCCATGATTCCGCCGTTCGTGGCGGCGCTGGGCGGATTCGGCGGGGGATGGCTGTCGCTCGTTTGGATGCGCGCGGGCTTGTCCGCCGTCCCCGCGCGCACGCGGGTCTGCCTGGTGGGCGGGCTGCTGGCGCTGACCACCGCGCTGATCCCGCTGCTGCCCACGGCGGGTTGGACGGCCGCTGGAATCTCGTTCAGCATCCTGGCCGTTTCAGCGGTCAGCGTGAACGTGTACACCATTCCGCTGGACATTTTCGGTGGCGCGCGCGCGGCGTTTGCCATTTCCATGCTGGTGGCATCGTATGGGGCGGCGCAGGCGCTGATTTCGCCGGCGATCGGCGCGGTGGTGGATGCGCATGGTTACGGGCCGGTGTGCCTGGTGGCCGCCTTTCTGCCGCTGGCGGCTTACGCGGTCTTGTGGCGTGGGGCAGGCTCGCAGCCTGCGGCGGCCTCGTAGGCCGCCTGCCTCGAAGCTCTGCCGGGCTTGGTGGCATAGGCTTTAGCCTGTGGACGCGAGCTTCGCTCGCCGCGCG
>JBEKMJ010000123.1:0-28363 GCA_050008575.1 Bryobacteraceae bacterium | reverse complement strand
TTTGCCCATGAGATCGCGGGTCAGTCGGTTCAAGTCGATGCGTTCGCCGAATTCCGGCGAAATGATCATTTTCCAGAGCCTCGGGTCGCCTGCCTTCTGCCAGCGATCGAGCACCTCCGGCGGCGCAAAGACTTCGCCCTGGTTGCCAATGGCGGCGACTTCGTGGCCCTGCATCACACTGTCTCGGGTGATGTAGCGACCGTGTGCGCGCCACTGTCCGGTGGTCCTGTTTGGCGAGTACATCACGCGAACCGCGCAGCGTTGGTTGAACTGCCGCCGCCCAGCAGAGGCGATGTGGGAACGGCGCTTTTGTCGGCGCCGGGAGCGGCCTAACAACTCTGCCATGGCGGCTTGCGAATCACCCACCATGGCCATGCCTACGCTCTTGAGAAATCGGTCATAGCGGGCTTTGCCGCGGGCGACGGCCTGGTCGTGCACATCCCTCGGCGGTTCTGGAACACAGGTCAAGAATGTCTTCGCCAGTACGTCTACGAACGCGAACAACGCCTGCTGTCCTATCCGCAGATTGCGAATTTCTCGGGCCATGCGATCCAGACTCGCAGCGATCCGCTGTTCCGCCGCATCGACGCCGCTTTCCCGGCCGGCCAGTTCCCGTTCGATCGCTGCGCGTATGAACGCGCTGTGGCTTGAGAACCCGCCTTTCTTCGTCGCCGCCTCGATCCGATTGTTAAGCTCTGCGTTATATCGCAGGCCGTGGGTGACAGCCTTCTGTTTCCGTACCATAGCCATGGGTGCCTCACTCTGTAGGTGCGGGGATGGCCCGTATGTGACACCAGGATCGCCGTTGCACAACGTGCAACAAAACCGGTTGAACCGTTGCACGCTGAAAGTTGTTAATGATACAGCTCTTAGTGCCTAATCCGCAGTCAAATGTGATGCATTTCCTTTATGTTCCACTACCGGTCTTTGCTGCTGTCTTTTGCGGATTGAGACTGTCTAGGTTGTCGCAGGTTGTCGCATCCTGCCGCAGATAGTCGTGGCATCGCAGATGGTCGCGCTCTGTCGCAACATGCCGTGATCTGTCGCAAATATGCGTTTTCGCACAGGACCGCTCCAAAATCTCACACGCTCAGTGTCGGACCCCCTCGCCCGTGGCTTACAGTATGTGGACCGTTTCCCCCATCGATGGATGCGCAGATTTTCGAACGGTTCGAAAATGCTCCAGGAAATTTCTTTTGGTTGCGCGTCCCAAGATGCGTCTGGCAGCCACTTTAGCAATTAGAGGGTTTTTCATGCCCAGCGCAAACCAAGCAAATGACCCGCCCAACTGGATTAGTGAGACCCGATCCCGCCTTGCGTTGCGCCGTTCGGAGAAGCCAGCCACGAAGGCGGCCCAGATCCGAGCGGTATGGCCGGACATTGAAGCAGCCCTCACGATTGGCCAAACCATGAAGACCATTTGCACCTGGCTGGCGGAAGATGCCGGAATCACCCTGAGCGTTACCAGTCTGACCTCCTACATCAGCCGCATACGTCGGCACGAAAAAGCAAATCGGCACTCTGGAACTTCTGTGGTGCAGTCGGTTCGGCCGGATTTCGAATCAGTTCCGAGATTGCAGCTTGGCCAGCGGCTTCCCGAGGCTCGTGTCACGCAACCACCTGACGATCCGCTGGCTCAAGCAATGCGTGTTCTATCGCGCCCGAAGATGGACATCCGCAAGCTCCACAACGACGGCGATCCAGAGGGCGGAAATCTGATTTGAGGAAAGGGAGTCATTATGGCCAAAGGCAATACCAACGAAAACGAAGCGGCGGTCACGAGCGGTTCCGCGGTCACTCCGACCATTCACCTCGTTCTCCAGGGCAAAGGCGGCGTCGGCAAGACCGTCGTGGCCGGTTGGCTCGCCGAGTTCCTGATAAGCCGGGGACAACCCGTGCACTGCATCGATGGTGATCCAGTCAATCGATCACTCGCCCAATACAAAGCCCTCCCGGTTGAAAAGCTGGATCTCGTCAACCAAGACGGCGTGGTCGTACGTTCCCGCTATGACGTGGTGGTTGATCGGTTCCTGAACGAACAGGCCGTATTCATTGTCGACAGCGGCGCGACCGCCTTCCTGCCGTTCTGGACGTACATCGTCGAATCGGATATCATTGCCATGCTTCGCGAGGCGGGCCGGCGCGTCTACGTGCATATTCCGATCAGCGGTGGAGAAATGTTGAATGACACGCTTCTTGGATTCAAGACCCTTGCGGAGACCGCCGCCGAGAAGAGCCTCATTCTCTGGATCAACGAGTATTTCGGTCCGGTCGCGCGTGACGGCAAAGCGTTCGATCAGATGCAGGTTTATATCGACAACCGTGAGAAGGTCCTCACGTCCGTCGGCATCCCGCAACGGTCACTCGACACATTCGGAGAAAACATCCGCCGCATGCGCGAAAGAAAGCTGACCTTCGAGGAAGCCGTTGGGATGGCGCCGGGCTTTGCGCTCGTCGAAAAGTCTCGGCTGGACCGTGTACGCCGCGACCTGTTTGAGCAACTGGAGCAAACTCCATTTGCGTGAGCCGCTTGAGGGCGTCGAAGAGGTCTTCGCGGAAACCGAAGCCAAAGGTGATTCACATGGCGGTGTCGACAAACGTCTCGACGGTGCAGGTTGTCTGGGAGCCCTCCGCATAATGTCCGCGGGAGAGTGGCCGAGCAACAACATTGATACAGTCGGGAGCCGGCTGCGGATGGAAAGCTTCGCGTTCGAGAGACATTATCGAGTGAAAGAATTAGCGGGCCTTTGGGGCTTGTCGCCAAAAACCGTCAGTCGAATATTTGCGGAAGAGGCCGGCGTGATTCGGGTTGCAAATGATGGCACAAACAAACGAAAGTACGCCACTCTCTCCATCCCAGAGAGTGTCGCTTCCCGTGTGCATGGAAGGCTCAGGAATCCCACAATGCCTGAAACTTTGATAGACACCAGGTCAGTTCGCATCATACGACTGGGCGATCGACCCACTGCCCCGCCGGGTGGGCGTCGTTCTGTTATTAGAGTGAAGTCCTGACTTGAGCGAAAGTCTCTAGGGCGACATTTGGAACCGCTGTCTTAGAGAAATACAAAGCGACCAGGATTCCAAAATGACTGCCGCGGCCCCCTAGCTTTCTGCAAAATCGGAATCAGTGCCGACATGTGATTCGAAACGTGCGACCGCAAGTGCAGCAGTTTGAGACAGAAGACCGATTTGGTGTTTATGGGGTGGAGGCAAGGGATTCTGCGACCAGCCGCTCCAGCCTTCGCTTGCGACTCCCAATCCATTTCGCGTAATACGTTTCGGTGACCTTCACGCTCGCGTGCCCAAGCAAACGCGAAACGTCTTCGAGTTGCATGCCCCGAAGCAGCGCGCGGACCGCGAACGTGTCTCGGAGCCGATGCGGACGGCAATCTGCGATTCCGGTACGCTCCCCGATATTCTGCATTCTTTCGTAGACTGCCTGCGCGAGCGGTGTGGGATCACTTCCAGCGCCGTACCAGAATGGCCCCTTCATCGAAAGCCACCTGCACTCGTCGATCCGTTTCTTCATTTCGTCCGTGATGTACGCTTCCAGGAGCTTCGGCTTTTCGGAGCGCTTCTGTTTCTGCGGCTGATAAGTGTAAATCCACAGACTGTCTCCCTTCGAAAGCGCACGGGGATCGAACCCAACAGCATCGCCCACGCGTAATCCGGTTGAAAGCATCAGTTCCAGGAGGAGCCGGAACGTGCCAGCCTGCTTTGCGTAGCCATGCGTTCCTCCGTCAAGTAGCGAAGCATGATCGAGGATCGTCGCGATTTCGTCGTCAGTGTAGGGTTCCTTCTGGTCGTAGACCGCCTTCACCGTCGTAACCTTATCGACGAGCGCCTCTTTGATCCACCCCCGCCGAAATGCGGCCCGGAGAAAACACCTGATCTTCGCGAAGGTCGTGGCCTTCGTCGTCATCCGCATCGCCTTCGGCAAACCGGCGGTCTTGAACGTCTCCAGATGATCCACTGTTATTTCGCGGATGTGGATGATGTTCTGCGCCTCAAGAAAACGCTGAAGTCTTTCGAGCGCGAGCCGGTGCTGATTTAGGGTACGCGCATCGATGTCCTGCTCGCGCGTGGCGAGGTATTTCTCGATGCATTCCGAAAGTGGCGGGCCGGTCATGGACTCCGTCTGAACTTGCGCCATCAGCGATGCTCGCAGCGCTTCCGCCCGCTTCAAGTCGGAGAACTGTGTGCTTTGTCGAGGAACAATGTCGCCAGTCGGCGTGCGACCATGAATCCAGATTGGACAATCACAATCCATCCAGAAACGGCGCTTGCTGCGCGGGACACGGCTATTGTGGATGGTGCAACCCTGGAGGTGTCGCTTGTACAAACGTACACGCTGTCAACTTTGCATTGAAAGTTATTGATTCTTAACGGCATGGCTCCCCGGCATGGATTCGAACCACGATTCACGGCTCCAAAGGCCGCTGTCCTACCATTAGACGACCGGGGATTGCTGCAACAGCGCGGTATTCTTTAGTCTATCCTGTCCCCGGCGCACCTGCAACGCCGCTTTACACCGCCGGCCGCACTGGCTTAATATAAGAAAACAGCACACTTTGGAGGTGCGGATGGCTGTTCGATCGTTCCTGCTGGGTATTGCCGCGTCTGCTTTGGCATGCGCCGCCACGATTCCTTCTCAACCGACTTTTTACAAAAACGTCCTGCCGGTGATGCAAAATCGCTGCCAGGAATGCCACCGGCCGGGCGAAGCGGCGCCCATGTCGTTCCTTACTTATAAGGACGCGCGGCCGTGGGCCAAGGCCATCCGGGAGGCCGTCATCACCCGCAAGATGCCGCCATGGCCGGCCGATCCGCACTTCGGCAAGTTCAGCAACGACCGCTCGCTCTCCCGCGAAGAGATCGATACGCTGGTGGCGTGGGCCGACGGCGGCGCCCGCGAAGGCGATCCTGCCGAAGCTCCCAAGCCTGTTCAATTCGCGGAAGGCTGGGGCATCCACACGCCCGACGCGGTCTTCGAGATGCCCAACGAATTCGCCGTTCCGGCCTCGGGAACCATCGACTATCAGTACATCGTGATCCCTTCCGGCTTCACCGAAGACAAATGGGTGCAGGAAATCGAGGCGCGCCCGGGCAACCGGCAACTCGTGCATCACATTATCGCCTTCATCCGCCCGCCGGGATCGAAATGGTTGAAGGATGCCAAACCCGGCATACCCTTCGTGATGGCCAAGGAAGAAACCAGAGAAAAGCGCAAACACAAGCGGGACGACGATGACACCGGGCCGCCCGAATTGCTGGTAGGTTTCGCTCCCGGAATGCCGCCCGGCGTCCTGCGCGCCGGCCAGGCCAAGCTGGTGAAAGCGGGATCGGATTTCGTTTTCCAGATGCACTATACCGCCAACGGCAAGCCGGGCACGGACCGCAGCCGCATCGGCTTGGTTTTCGCCAAGGAGCCACCCCAGGAGCGGGTTTACACGGTGGGCGCCTCCAACGACAAGTTCGAGATTCCGGCGGGCGACGGCAACTACGAGGTGGAGTCCGATATCACCTTACAGGAGCCGGCCAAACTGGTTGACATGATGCCTCATATGCACCTGCGCGGCAAGGATTTTGAATACACGGCTTTCTATACAACCGGCGAATCGGAAGTGCTGCTGCGGGTGCCGAAGTACGACTTCAGTTGGCAGCTTTTCTATTACCTGACCGATCAGAAAGTGCTGCCCGCGGGCACTCGGCTGCACTGCGTGGCGCATTTCGATAATTCTCCCAATAATCCCTTTAACCCGGACGCCACTAAGATCGTGCGCTGGGGCGATCAAAGTTGGGAAGAGATGATGATCGGCTTTTTCGACGTCGCCATGGCTCCGCATAAGGAACCCATGGACCTGTTCAAAGAAAAGAAGCCCGGCAAGAGCGGCGATTAGTGGGGCAGGCTCGCAGCCTGCGGCGTGCCTCGCAGGCCGCCTGCCTGTGCAAGTCCACTATAATTCAAAGAGGTGCGAAAGCGAATCCTCTACGTCGGCGGCATCGTCCTGCTGGCGATTTCGGTGGCCCTGGTAGTCTGGCAGGGATCCTTCAATTTCGGCAAATACGGGCCGGCCGATCCGCAGCAAACCTTCATCTTCTGGGCCATTTCCAGCCTGATCTTCGTGCTCATGGTCACGCTGGGCTTCATGCTGGTGCGCACCATCGTGAAGCTGTACATCGACCGGCGCAGCGGCCGCGAAGGCTCGCGCATCCAGACCAAGCTGGTCCTCGGCGCCCTGGCCCTCAGCATCACGCCCGCCTTGTTCCTGGTGCTGTTCAGCTACGAAGTGCTGAACCGCAACCTCGATAAATGGTTCAGCCAGCCGACCGACGCGTCGCATCAGATCTTTGTGCAAGTCTCCGAAACGCTGCAAAATGAACTCCGCGACGAAGCCGAGTTGCAGGCCGCCTTGCTGGCGGCGCAGCCCGAAACCCGTCTGCTGCTGGAACAAGGCGTGAAGACGCCCGGCTTTCTGCAGCGGTTCGCCAAGGAGCAGGATCTGGCATCGGCGGCCATCATTCCAGTTACCGGAGACGCGCCGCTGGATTCGATCGGGCCGTTCCCCATCCCGCCTGCGCGCGATAAACAGACCGTGATCGCCCGGCACGCCATTGAAATCAATGGCGCCCTGAGGGGCACCGTCGAACTGGCCGCCCGCGTGCCGATCGATATCACCGAAAAGCAGCGGGAGATCGACAAATCGGACCGCGCATTCAAGGAACTGGCCGGCTCCAAGCGCAACCTGCGCACCTTTTACCTGGCGTTCATGGCCATGATCACGCTCTTCGTGCTGTTCGTGGCCACCTGGATCGCGCTGTTTCTTTCCAAGCAAATCAGCATACCGATCACCGCGCTGCTGCATGCCGCCGGCGAAGTCAGTAAGGGCAACCTGAAGCACCGCGTGCAGGTGCGTGCCATCGACGAATTGGCCAGCCTGGTGCGCGGCTTCAACGAGATGACACAGGAGTTGGAAGCCAACAGCCGCGAACTCGACGCGCGCCGCCGCTTCACTGAAGCGATCCTGGAAAGCATTCCCACCGGAGTCATCTCGATTGGCGCGGACGGCTACATCCGGCGCGTCAATCGCGCGCTAGGCCGTATGTTTCCGGAAGCGCAGGTGGCCACCGCCACGCGCCTGGAGGATCTGTTCTCCCGTGAAGACACGGCCGAAATCAAATACCTGATGAAACGCGCGCGGCGCACTGGCCTGGCGTCGCGCCAGCTTGAAATGCAGACCGAGCGCCAGACCATGCACATGGCGGTGACGGTTTCGGCCCTGGAGGAGAAGCTGACCTCCGGTTTTGTAATCGTGCTGGAGGACACCAGCGAATTGCTGCGCGCGCAAAAAGCCGCCGCCTGGCACGAAGTGGCGCGGCGCGTGGCGCATGAAATCAAGAATCCGCTGACCCCCATGGCGCTTTCGGCCGAACGCCTGAGCCGCCAGTTGGAACGTCTGCAGATTCCACCGGAAAACAGCCGCATCCTGAACGAATGCGCCAGCACCATTTCGCGCTCGGTCGAATCGGTGAAGACGCTGGTCGACGAGTTCTCGCAATTCGCGCGCTTTCCCGCCGCGCAGCCCGTGCGCAGCGATCTGAATGAAGTGGTGGAGGCCGCGCTGGCGGTATTCCACGGCCGCCTGGACGGCATCGACATTCGGGTGCAGCTCGCCGCGGACTTGCCCCCGGTCAACATCGATAGGGACCAATTCCAACGCGTGGTGGTGAACCTGGTGGACAACGCCGCCGAGGCCATGCAGGATGCGCTGGTGAAGCGGCTGCTGATCGCCACGCAAGCCGGCGCGGATGAAACTGTCGAACTGGTAATCTCCGATACCGGTTGCGGTGTTTCGGCCGACGAGAAGGAGAAGCTGTTCCTGCCCTACTTCTCCACCAAAGGCCGCGGCACGGGTCTGGGACTGGCCATCGTCAGTCACATCCTCGCCGACCACGGCGCGCAAATCCGGGTGGAGGACAACCAGCCCGCCGGCGCGCGCTTCACCATCGAGATTCCGGCGCTGGTGGACTCCGATAACGGCGAGCCCACGCCGAAGCCGGCAGTGGTCGGCGCATGAAACCGGTCCGCATCCTGATCGTGGACGATGAGCCGGACATCCGGCGGTCGTTGAGCGGTGTGCTTGAAGATGAAGGCTATGCGGCGCACGCGGTGGAAAGCGGCGAGGCGTGTCTCGATGAGTTGGGCCGGGAGCCTTGTGAACTGGTGCTGCTGGACATCTGGCTGCCTGGCATGGACGGCATGGAGGCGTTGACGCGCATTCAAGAAATGCCCTTGCCCGACCGGCCCGTGGTAGTGATGATCTCGGGACACGGCAATATCGAAACGGCCGTGAAGGCGACCAAGCTGGGCGCGTTCGATTTTCTGGAAAAGCCGCTGACCATTCAGAAGATAACGGTAGTGGCCAAGAACGCGCTGGAGCACCGCCGGCTGCAGATCGAAAACAGCCGTCTGCGGCAAGACACGGAATCGCGCTACCGCATCATCGGCGAGAGCGTGCCCATGAAGGCGTTGCGGCACGAGCTGGCGCTGATGGCGGGCACCAACGGACGCGTGCTCATATACGGCGCCAGCGGCACCGGCAAGGAACTGGTGGCGCACGCGCTACACGCCATGAGCCCGCGCGCCGCCGAGCCATTTGTGGAAGTGAACTGCGCGGCCATCCCCGAAGAGCTGATCGAAAGCGAGCTGTTCGGGCACATCAAGGGCAGCTTCACCAGCGCGCACGAAACCAAGATCGGCAAGTTCCAGAAAGCCGATGGCGGAACGATTTTCCTGGACGAAGTGGGCGACATGAGCCTTCGCACGCAAGCCAAGGTGCTGCGCGCGCTGGAGGAGCAGCGCTTCGAGCCTGTGGGCGCGGGCGCTTCGGTGCAGGTGGACGTGCGCGTGGTGGCGGCCACCAACAAGAACCTGGAAGAAGAGATCGAGCGCGGCAATTTCCGCGAAGACCTGTTCTATCGGCTGAACGTGATCCCGTTCCACGTGCCGCCGCTGCGCGACCGGCGCGAAGATATCCCGCTGTTGGCCGACTATTTCCTGCGCGAGTTCACTACGGCCTACGGCCGCAAGCCCAAGGAGCTGACGCCGGAGGCATACCGCATTCTGCAGGATTATCACTGGCCGGGAAATGTGCGCGAACTGCGGAATTTGATTGAGCGCATCGTGATTTTGAATCCGCAGGTGCGGGTGGATGCGCGGCATATTCCGCTGAATGTCACGCGGCGGCCGGCGGAACGGCCCATGGACCGCTTCGGCAGCCTGGCGGAAGTGCGGGAAGCGGTGGAGCGCGAGTATATTCTGAAGAAGCTGGATGAGACTAATGGAAATGTGACGCGGACCGCGGAGTTACTCGGGTTGGAGCGGAGTAACTTGTACAGGAAGATGAAGACGCTGGGGATTGGGCCGAAAGAATAAGGAGGGGGAGGAGGCCGGGAACTCCGGGTCACGCGCCGGCGACGTGGTCGCGTCGCGTCGCCCAGATCGTGTCCAGAAGAATAGGGCGATCCCGGTGAATGAAGCGCAGGAATTCCTGCCAAGCAATGTACACCGGCCTTGGCATAAAGGACAGTTCGACGTTGTCGATAAGCCAGCGGGTGGTTCGACCTTGCGCCAGGTTTGGGTGTTGCGCCGCCGCGTCGCTAACGAGTTTGGCGCACACCTCCTGCATGTGCCAACGATATTCTTGAGGAAACTTCTCCTTAATAAAACTCATCAGCGCGCTGTCCAGGGGGACGTGAAGGAAGGGCTGGAGCCCTTCGGCTGTCGCGAGGTTCGGCAACTTGGCCCATGCCACGTAGACCTTCAGAAATACGTTAACTGGCTTCTGGGCCTGCCCCCACGACAGCCCGACATCCTTGTTAGTTCTGAAGGTCAGGATAATCTTCTCGCATATTTCTGCGCGAAAGCTATCGAACTCCGTCTGAGTGGCGATTTTGGAAAGCCCTGGCATAACCTCCACTATGAGGCTCTCGAACTTCCCGACTCCGTTTCGCTCAAGCACCCTTGCTATCGCCGGATTGCACGCCATCATCGCAAGAGTCCGTATTATGGCCTCAGGCTCGTCGCGCGAAAGATCTTCCACTAATTGGATCCGGTCCACGTTCCGTTGGCGGCCCAATTCACGCCTACCGCGTTTTCAGCGTCGTCTTGATGATATTGAGCCGAAACTCCTTTCGCTCGTGGTCCAGGATGAAGACGTGATCTTTTTCGACGGCAAACTGAACCGGTGCGTTTACTTCCAACTGGATTGGTTTGCGGGACCGTTGCTCACCGACATATACACGATCCCCAGCATCCGGGGTGTATGACCAGAAGTTTATCCCGGTGGTGTTGATAATCCC
Organism: Bryobacteraceae bacterium; assembly: GCA_050008575.1. Classification (GTDB taxonomy): domain Bacteria; phylum Acidobacteriota; class Terriglobia; order Bryobacterales; family Bryobacteraceae; genus Bog-159. The sequence goes on along the minus strand of JBEKMJ010000123.1, from coordinate 18,001 downwards.
GTTCACACCATGAACGCTGTCGACACTGTTTACGGATACGTCCATTAGCGTACCGGTCTGCCATGTGCGCGATTTGCCTCCCGCCGACGCAGTTACGAGCGAAAGGGCCAGCGCAAAGGACGCCCACCTCGCAAATGTCATTTGTACGGATGATATCAAAGTGCCGCGTTGCCGGCTAGCCGAGCGCATGTGGCATATGGCGGAGGTCGGCGATTGGCCTTACGTTGAAGTCTTCACGGGCGCCCAGCGCCGTGCCATCTCCCACATTTCGTCCTCATATTCCGGCCAGCCGCGCAGCGTTGCTGGGTCGAAGTCGGCTCCGTTGGGCCATACCAGCGTGCGTACCTCCGGATCGATCCGGACGCGACTGAACAAGTCCACATCTCGTAGTGGGCCGTAGAGTTCACCCGTCAGAACAGGCTGAAAGTCGATTGTCTGCGTCGTGCCATCTTCAAAGCACGCACAGAGCGTGTACGGGGCGACGATTTCGATTGACCGAACCTCCTGAATTGCGTGCTTCATGGTCACTGGTCGAACAATGCTTCAAGATCGCGTCTGCCGTGTACCACCCTGAGGATGAAAACGTCCGCACCTTCGACGCAGTAGACAATGACGTACTCGCCCACGGCGAAGCTGCGCGAGCCGGCGCCGAGATCTTCGTCGCGGGCACGTCCAACGTAGGGAAAGGCGGACAGAAAAGAGAAGCGGCCGGTAATCGAAGCGATCAGGCGAGTGGCAAACATCCATGCTGGCGCTTTGCTGGGCGACGTAAAGCCAAATGTCGTCAAGGTCGGCTTCTGCGCGCAGCGCTACGCGGTGCGCCATGCTATTGGGCCAATTCAGCAATCAGTCGGTCGCGTCCGCGATCTCTCACTTCGGCGGCAAGCTCCCGCATGGACTCCTGCGTGATAACGCGGCCTTCACCGCGGGCCAGAGAAGCGCGCGCTTCGTCCAGGGTCGCCAGAAACGCTACGCGGCGGCGTTCGCGTTCTTCCCACAAGGCAAGCGCTTCCTCTACGGCGTCCTCCTCGCTGCGGAACCTACCGCTTTCAACGGCGCGGCGGGCGAATGCTCTTTGATCGGCTGTAAGCTGCACTTCCATTGCTCGCTCCTTCTCTGTATTCAAGCCTTCACGGGAGCCCAGCGCCGTGCCATCTCCCGCATCGCGTGTTCGTATTCCGGCCAGTCGTGCAGAGTGGCGGGGTCGAAGTCGGCTCCGTTGGGCCATACGAGCGTGTGTACCTCGGGGTCGATCTCGACGCGATTAAACAACGCTAGATCCTGCAATGGGCCGTAGATCTCGCCCGCAAGAATAGGCTGAAAGTCGATGGTCTGCTCCGTGCCGTCCTCGAACCAAACGCAAAGCGTATATGGGGCGACGACCTCAAATGACCGAACTTCATGAATTGGGTGCGTCATACGATATTCACCGCAATGGCTCAACAGGTGCGGGCTTACGCCCTGCCTGTAGTTCTGTCCAATCGGCCGCGAGAGCGGCTTGATGCAACTCCGCCCACGCTTCTACCAGCCGTCTTCGCCTTCTCGGCAGAAAACCGGCAATCAGTTCGACCGGTTCGAAACTGAACACCGCCACGTCCCGTTGGTAATAGGCGTGAAAATGTGGCACGTGATGAGGTGCGCCCGGCTCCGTAAACATCCGAATAACGATCCCGAAAAACCGGCTGATTTCCGGCACACACCATTGTAATCCTCAGGACCAGCTGTAATCCTCAGGACCAGCGCGACGCACGATCTGCCGTCCCGTTATATGCGATACCGCGCCCGCAGCACCGTCTTCTGCACCTTGCCCGTCCCACCCTTCGGCAGCGTCTCCAGAAAATCCACCGACGTGGGGCACTTGAAATGCGCCATGCGTTCCCGGCAGTAATCGATCAGATCAGCCTCGGTCAGCGCGCTGCCCACGCGCCGCACGACCACTGCCTTGATCGCCTCACCCCACTTCTCATCCGGCAGCCCGATCACAGCCACCTCCAGCACCTCCGGATGCGAAGCGATCATGGACTCCACCTCCGGCGAATACACGTTCTCGCCGCCGGGCTTGATCATGTCCTTCTTGCGGTCGAGGATGTACAGATAGCCGTGCGCATCGAACGTGCCCATGTCGCCGGTGTGCAGCCAGCCGCCGCGCAGCGTCTCGGCGGTGATGGCGGGCTGGTTCCAATAGCCCTTCATGATGTTGTCGCCGCGCGCGACCACCTCGCCCACTTCGCCCGGCGGAAGCTCGCGATCCATCAGGTCCACTACTCGCAGCTCGACACCCATCATGGCGCGGCCCGCCGATTTGACCGGGACAAATCGCTCGCCGGCATTCTCGAGCGTGTGATCCTCGGGTCCCAAATAGGTCAAGCCCGGACTTGATTCGGTCAGCCCATAGCCCTGCGCGAACGGGCAGCGCAGCTTCTGCTGCGCGCGCCGCAGCAGATCCAGCGGCATGGGCGACGCTCCGTAGCCCACCATGCGCAGGCTCGACGTGTCATAGCGGTCGAACGACGGATGGTTCACCATGGCGTTCAGCATGGTCGGCACGACGAAAGTGTGCGTGACCCGGTAGCGCGCGATCGCTTGCAGGCACGCTTCAGGGTCGAACGCCGGAATGAAGCAACTCCGGCCGCCGCGCATCACGAGCGAATAGACCACCGTGGCATCCGCTACGTGAAACATGGGAGCCGCGTGCAGCCACACCCAATCCCTGGTGACACCCAACGCCACCATGCCATGCAGGGCGTTCGCATACAGGTTCCGGTGGGTCAGCATGACGCCCTTGGGTCCGCCGGTGGACCCGCTGGTGTAGAAAAGCGCCACCACGTCGTTTTCGTCCGGAGGGGGCCCATACAGCGCGGCCGGCGCCGCCACAGCCAGGTGCGCCTCGTAATCCGCCATTCCCGCGGGACACGCCCCGTTCCCAGCGAATAGATATTGCAACTCCGGCAGGCCGGCGCTCAGCGCGGGCGCCACGCGCGCAAAATAATCGTCCACCACCAGCAGGCGCGAGCCGGAATCCGCGAGGCCGAAGCCGATCTCGGCCGGATTCCATCGGATGTTGATGGGCACGATGATGGCGCCCGCCAGCGGCACGGCATGGTACAGCTCGAAGTAGCGCGGCGAATTCAGCATCAGCACCGCGACGCGGTCGCCGGGCTGCACGCCCAGATCGCGCAGTGCACCGGCTGTCCGCGTCACGCGATCGGTGAATTCCGCGAATGTGATGGAACGGTCGCCATCGTGAGCCGCGACCGCGTCCGCGTGCAATTGCCGGGCGCGCCGCAGCGCGTACAGCACGTCCATCCTTACTGCCTCCCCAGCACGATCACGCAAGCCACCGAACCCGGCCCGCCCAGATTGTGTACCAGCCCGAGTTCGGCATCGCGCACCTGGCGCGCGCCGGCCTGTCCGCGCAGTTGCGTGACGACTTCGTAAATCATGCGCACGCCGCTGGCGCCGATGGGGTGTCCGAACGATTTCAACCCGCCGCTGGGGTTCACCGGCAGATCGCCCGAAAGCGCGCTGCGGCCTTCGCCGATGAAGTGCACGCCCTCGCCTTTCCCGCAGAATCCCAGGTCTTCGTAATTGGTGATTTCGGTCCAGGTGAAGCAATCGTGTACTTCGGCCAGATCGATTTCGGCCACCGGATTCTGAATGCCCGCCATCCGGTACGCCTGTTCGGAAGCCGCGCGCGTGGCCGTGAAGCCGACATATTCGTTGGCGGAGTCGTACCAGGGCCGCCCGCTGGTGACGGCCAGCCCCAGTCCTTTCACTAACACGTAATCGTCGCGGAACTGGCGCGCCATATCGGCGCGGCAGATCACGGCCGCGGCCGCGCCGTCGGTGGTGGGGCAGCAATCGAACAGCCCGAAGGGCCACGCCACGATGGGCGCCTTCAATACTTGCTCCTCGCTCACTTCCATTTGGAAATGCGCCTTGGGATTCATCGCGCCGTTGTGGTGATTCTTCACGGAAACCTTGGCCAGAGACTCGCGTCCCCCACCGAAGCGATGGAAATAGCGGTTGGCCGACATGGCGAAGACACCCGGCGCGGTGAGACCGTCGTGCTGATAGGGATGACCGTTCTCCCAACCGAGGCCGCGCATGGGGCGGTCCTTCAGCTTCTCGACGCCCGCCACCAGCGCCACATCGTACATGCCGGACGCCACGGCCATGGCCGCGTTGCGAAACGCGTCTGTGCCGGTGGCACAGTAGTTCTCCACGCGCGTGATGGGCTTGCCGTACAGGCGCAGCGCATCGGCCAGCGATACGGACGCTTTGCCGTTGCCCGCATACGGCGAGAACGTGCCCAGCCACGCCGCTTCCACGCGCTCCGGTTCGATGCGCGCGTCGGCGAACGCCGCGAAGCCGGCCTCCACCAGCAGATCCTCGAAGCTTTGGTCGAAGTTGTCGCCGAACTTGGTACAGCCTACGCCGATGATTGCGACTTGATCTTTGATCGAACCCGCCATGTTTCCTCCCGAGAGCGGGGCTGAAGCCCCGCGCCGGCTAAATCCCGCCCTCCATTGGCCGGCACTTCCAGTAATAATAATGGTCGCCGGCGCCCTCGCGCATGCGGCGCAGCACCAATTCAACTTCCATCCCGATCTCCACCGCTGCCGGGTCCACATCGGTCATCTGGCATAGGAAGCGGCCGCCGCCCTCCAGATCCACGACCGCCATGACCGTGGGCTCGACCGGTGCGGTATACAGAAAATCCTTGGTGAACGTGAACACGCGGCCCCGCCGCGCGAGGGGTTTCTCGATCAGGCCGCCGTGATGATGGCACGCACCGCACACCTTCGCGATGGGGAACTGCAAAGTGCCGCACTGCGGGCAAAGCGACCCATGCAGGCGCACGTTTTGCGTCTCCTCGCGCCGTAGAAGGACGTTGGAAATCTCCGCGCCGCCACCGGTCGCGCGCCGATAATCGCGCAGCTTGCGATAGATCTGATAGGTCGGATACTCCATCGTCGAGCCGTCCGGCCGGAGCCGCCCGCCATCGCCCAGCGCACGGAAAAGGAAGCCGTCCGCGCCGTCGCCATAAGCGATCGCCAAGATCAGATCGCCGGTCTTGGCGCGGTTGAGTGCCTGCGCCAGTAGAAACAGCGGCATGGCCGCGCCCGTGATGCCGATATCGCCCGCGCGCACATCCTCCACGCGCGCCGCCGGAATGCCGAGTGCTTTAGCCGCCGCGATGTGCGCGCGCGCATCGCTGGATGCCAGCGCCACGCGCGCGATCTGCTCCGGCTGCACGCCGGCTTTCTCAAACAGCGTGCGTCCCACGGCCACTACATTTTCGGTATAGCCGCGCGTCAGCGAGTATTTCGAACTGAACGAACGAACCTGAGCATCGGTATCGCGGCGCCATTCGTCCGGAAAATCGTCGGTGCGAGCCACCACCGCAACCAGTTCCGCGACCAGGCCTTCGGAGCCCACCGACACTGAGGCTGCCGCATCGCCGAAAGACATTTCCTCGGCAGATTCCGGCGCGCCATCGCGGCAATCTGCAGCCGTAACCAACGCCGTGCGGACGGTGCCGGCGGCCACCGCGTCGAGCGCGGCGCGCAGGGCGGTGGTTCCGGAGCGCAGCGATCCGCCGAAATCCGCCGTCGCCGTTTGCGCGGGCAAATCGCACGCGGCCGCGACCAGGCTGGCCGCCGACCGCTGCCAATAAGGCGAAGTAGTGGAAGTGAACGACAGTGCTTCAGCACCGCCCGATTGCACCAGCGGCCACGCGGCAGACTGCGCCATGGTCAGCGCATCCTCATCGAAATTCATGACCGCCTTGCAGCCCGGCGAAGCTGGCGCACCCCACGCCGTCGCAATCGCCTCGCGGCGCAGCCGATGGCGGGGAACGTATACCGAATAACTCGTGATTCCGATCATCCCCGACCTCCCCGGCATGGCGGCCAGATGCCGGCGCGAACCGCATTTTGGACCGAACGAAGCCAATAAGTATATTTGTTTACTTACACTTAGAAAAATGCCCGAAATCAATTTGGGCGTCCCGCCCGTCGCGGGTGCTGGCGGCGACGAGCGCCGCCGGAATGCTCTGCTTTGACATTATCACACTCCTGAGACGGAGCGGCGGGCGACCGGGAAGCGAGGGGGCCTTAGTAGGTTTAGATTTAGAAGACCTACATCCCGAAACCCAATATCTCGCGCGTCTGCTCGCCAAGGCGCGGCGGCGCGCCGCCTAGCCGCCCCGGTGTATCGCTGAGCTTGGGCGCGACCACTGAGTCGCGGCTTGGGCGCGGCCTGGGCAAGGTGGACACAGCCCAGAATCGGAATGACACGCCAGGCGATCCTGGCGGCGCCTCCCAGCCGCAATGTTACCAATGAGTTGATGCGCCCCAGCATGGCATTCCACATGCATCTCGACCGATGGTATGACGCAACCACGCCTCTGGCTGCTCATCCTTCCGTTGTGCGCGGCCCTGCCCCCGGCATCCGGCCAAAATGCGCTTCTTTCCTATGTCGCGGCCCCCGCCGGAACGCAACTAAGCTGCAAAGCGACTGACAGCGCCGGCAACCTTTTCCTGGTTTACTCGACCGCTGAAAATGCCATAACGGACCTGTACAACGTCTCCGTCGTCAAGCTCGATGCCGGCTTCCGCAGCACGGCCACTACATCGGTAGCCGTCCCCTTCGCCCCTGTGACGGCGGCGGCCGATCCAAACGGCAACCTGTGGCTGGCCGGGGCCAATACGCTCATGAGACTGGCTTCCGACAGCAGCCCGGCCTTGTTCGTTTCGATCGACGGCACTACTGGGAATGAGTACTCGTCGACCTCGGCTGTGGCGATGGCCATCGATGCATCGGGCAATGTCTATGTCACGGGCACCACCGGCCAAAGCGATTTTGCGCTTACGCCCGGTGCGTTTCAAGCCTTCCCGGTATTTGGTCCCGAGCCGCCTTTAATTGACGCACTCGGCTTCGTATGCAGGTTCTCAAGCAACGGCGCAAGATTGAGCGCGGCCCTGATATGGGGAGTTCAAACCGCGTGTCAGTCCTGTGGGTACGCGGTCACTACCGCGCCGGCAGCGATCGCCTTGGACGCGAGCGGAAACGTTACCATCGCGGGAAGCACGAATGCGGCCGACTACCCCGTGACCCCGCACGCTCCACAAACCGGGTGCCAATGCAGCAGCGGCGCCGCAAGCGGGTTCATCACGCGGCTGAATCCCGATTTCAGCGCTTTGGTGTGGTCCACTTTTTTGGGAGGTTCCGCTACCGTTTCCGGTATCGCCGTCGAGCCCGATGACGGCGTGGTTGTCGCGGGCGTCACTTACGAAGCCGACTTCCCAACCACTTCCAGCGCAATCGAGCCGGTTTCGCCCGCCCCAAAGCTTAGTTCCCAAGGATTTGTCACGCGACTCAATGCGAGCGGCACGGCATGGGTCTTCTCGACCTACCTGAGCGGCTCCGACGAAACTTCCATCTACGGCGTCCAAACGGATTCGACAGGAGACATCTGGGTTGCCGGGAGCGCCCCGTCTTCGAGTTTCCCCGTGCCGGCCGGAACACTGCAACTTGGATCGGATATGGTTCTCGAACTGGTTCCCGATGGTTCTCACGCGCAGGCCGCGGAGTATCTTCCAGAGGGGACCGCGGGCGGCGGCCTAGTGATGAATGCGGACGGCAGTCCGACTGTCATAGGGCTTCAATTTTCATTCGCAGCCGGCGGGGCGCGACCGCAGACCTCAGCCTCGACGCTCAGGCTGCAGGCCGGCCTGGCCCAAGGGATTTCCGTCCTCGGCGTCGCGGATTCCGCCGCCTATCAAACTGCGGGGACGGTGGCGCCCGGGGAGTTTCTGAGTCTCTACGGTATGGGGCTGGGCCCGGCGGAGGGCACCGGAGCCGTCCTCGACTCTCACGGCAGGTTCGGCTCTGAGTTGGGCGGGGTCTCGGTGCTTTTCGACGGTCGCCCGGCGCCGCTCCTCTGGGTTTCCGCCAATCAGATCAACGTGCTGGTTCCCTACGAGATCGCGAACAGCGCGCAAACCACGTTGCAAGTGACGACGTCCGCCGGTCCATCGCAAACGCTGGCCCTCACAGTCGTTCCGGCGCAACCCAATATCTTCGTGGTCGTGAATGCCGACGGGACCGTGAATGGTCCCGGCCATCCGGCCGTGGCCGGTTCCATCCTAACGGCGTATGCCAGCGGAGATGGAATGCTGACGCAAGGTTTGCCCGACGGCAGCCTCGCGGGAAACCCAGCCCCGGCTTCTGCCGCTGCGGTATCGATGAGTCTTCCCGACGGCTGTCCACCCGGCCAGGCACTGCAGGTTCTCTATGCGGGGGGGTCGCCGGGGCTGGTAGCCAATGCGCTCCAAGTCGATTTTCAGTGGCAGCCACCCGCATCGATCGGCTTTCCCACAGTACTTTGCTCGGCTATGCCATACGTGCAACTCGGCGTTGGCAATGGCTTTTCAAGCCTGTATCCGATTTACTGATGCTGCCGATCGCTCTGGTAACCCAAGATCTCGCGCGTCTGCTCCCCTAACCGCGGCGGTGCGCCGCCCAGCCGTCCGGGCGTGTCGCTGAGCCTGGGCGCGACCACTGAGTCGCCGCGGCTTAGCCCGAAGTGCGCAGCCACTTCTGCCACGTTGCACACCGGCGTGACGCAGCAATCCACCGGCCGCAGTCGCTCGAACCAGTCCGCGGCCGTGCGCGTGTGCAAGATGCGCGCCAACTCAGCAATAATCTCTTCCCGCCGCGGGCTTTCCGCGAACTGATCCGCGATGAAATGATCACACCCGAGCGCGCCGCAGAGCGCCTGCCAGAATTTCGGCTCCAGCGCGCCGACCGCGATCGAGCGCCCGTCCGCCGTTTCGTAAACCCGATAGCAAGCGTAGCGGCCCGTGAGTACGCCATCGCCGCGCGCGGGTAACTGGCCCGTCGCGGCATGCAAACCGAGTGCGACGGGCAGCATCCAGGCCACTCCATCCACCATGGAAACGTCCACGGCCTGGCCGCGGCCGGTCTTGGCGCGCGCCGCAAGAGCCAGCAGCACGCCGGTTACCGCGTGCATGGCGCCGCCCGCCAGGTCCGCAATCTGAATGCCGGGAATCGCGGGCGGTCCGCCGCACGCGCCGTTCCCGTCCAGCGCTCCGCCCAGCGCCATGTAGTTGATGTCGTGCCCCGCCATGGCCGCCCACGGTCCGTCTTGGCCATAGCCCGTGATCGACACGTAGACCAGACGCTCGTTCGACGCGCGCAGCGTCTCGTAACCCAGACCGAGGCGCTGCATCGTGCCGGGCCGGAAACTTTCGACCACCACATCCGCGGTCTCGGACAGTTTCAGAAAAGCTGCGCGGCCGCTGTCGCTTTTCAAATCCAGCGCGACGCTCTTCTTCCCGCGGTTCACCATGCGGAACACGGTGCCCTCGCCGTCCAGATACGGCGGAATCCACCGGCCGTAATCGCCGCTCTCCGGCTCTTCGACCTTTATGACGTCGGCCCCGAAGTTGGCGAGCTGCATGGTGGCCGCGGCGCCGGGCAGCAACCGCGTCAAGTCCAGCACGACCAGGCCGTCCAGCGGTCTCATTTCTTTCTCTTCACCAGCAGTTTGTCCGTATAAACGATCACCGGCTCATTATTCTGGTTGAGTACCTGCGTCTCGAAAGTCACAATGCCGCGCTCAGCGTCTTTCTCCTTCAACTCGACCACACGCTTAGTGACACGCACCGTATCTCCGATGAAAACCGGGCCCGTGAATCGCAGCTTGTCGATGCCGTAGAATGCCAGCACGGTGTCGTTGATCAGGTTCATCTGGGTCATCAGCCCGGTGGAGATGCTGAATACCAGCGCGCCGTGCGCGATGCGACGTCCGAAAGGGGACTGGCGCGCGAATTCCTCGTTGGTGTGCAATTCGACGAAATCGCCGGAGAGACCCGCGAAATTCACGACATCGGCTTCCGTCACCGTGCGCCCGCGCGATTCATGCACCTCGCCGGTGGCGAAGTCTTCGTAGTAATGGCTCATGATTTGCTCCTGAATGCCCAAATGATAGCAAAAGGCGGTGCGGGTGTACCCCTCGGCGTTGGCAAGACGTAGTAAGCCGCATGCGACCCGTGCTGCTGCTCATCTTAGGCTCGATTTCCAGCTTCGCGCAGCCCTTTGCGGCGGGGATCAAGGTGGGCGCGCCTCTCACCGATTCCCTCAGTCCCGGCAGTCTGGGGGTCAGCTATACCCTCGCTCCGGAAACGCGGCATTACCTGGTTGGCGGAACGCTCGAGCTACGGGTTCCGCGCGGCTTCGCCGTGGAGTTCGACGCGCTGTACCGGCGCCAGGATTATACCGGCGCCGGCAATGTCATACTTTCGCCGGTGTACTACAATACCGCTACCACGGCGGGCAACTGGGAGTTTCCGCTGCTATTGAAGTACCGATTCCACTTCCCGGTAGTCCGGCCGTATGTGGATGCGGGAGCCGCGGGTGACACGCTTGCCGGTTTGAAGCAGACCATCACCGAGACAGTCCCCGGATTCGTCACCGGAAGCGGCGTTACCACCACGAATAGTCCCCCCGAGCTGTACCAAAAGGCCACTGCCGGCTTCGTCCTGGGAGCCGGCGTGGACATCCACGCGATCTTCCTGCACATCTCGCCAGAAGTGCGCTACACGCGATGGGCTGCCGCGCAATTCAACTACGGAACGTTTCATTCCAACCAAAACCAAGCGGAGTTTCCGATGGGCCTCACCTTCTGACACGCAGTGGATGTAACCGCTGGCAGTCCCCATCCGTAGGAAGGAACATGCGACCAGTGCTGCTGTTCCTGTTGGGATCGGTATCCGTCTTCGCGCAGCCCTTCTCGGCCGGGATCAAGGCGGGTATACCGCTCTCCGATTTCCTGAGCGCCGCCAGCAACGGTACATTCGACTATAGCGCGCCCACGCAGCGATACATCATCGGCGGAGTGGCGGAATTGCGGCTTCCGCTAGGGCTCGGCGTGGAGTTCGATGCGTTATACCGGCGGTTGAGTTATACGGGCTCCGGCAGCCTGGCGGGTGTCTTTAGCACCACCAGCGCGACCGGGAGCAATTGGGAGTTTCCGCTGCTGTTGAAATACCGCTTCCATTTCCCTGTGGTAAAGCCCTACGTGGATGCGGGCGTGGCATGGGACACCTTGGCCGGGCTGAAACAAACCGTGACCGGGGGCGCCCCCTTCCTGACGGGATCGGCGAGCGCGGTTCTTCCGGAGTTGAAGCAGAACACCACCATGGGATTTGTAATCGGCGGCGGCATCGATATCCACGCCGCGTTTCTGCACATTTCGCCGGAACTGCGTTTCACGCGATGGAACTCCGCGCAAATCAACGACGACAACGGCCTGCTGCATTCGAACCTGAACCAAGCTGAGTTCCTGGTGGGCTTCACGTTCTGAGAGGCTGAGAAAAAGGCCGCTGGTATTCCACTCCTTCTCCGTAAGCGCCAACGTGGACGTCGAAGGCGAAGTGCGGACCAAGGCGTACCGGGGTCGCTGCCGCATTCCGATGCAGGATTACGACGTCGCCTTGAAGCTGCTTTTGCGAGGTTCGGCTGCGCGCACTATGCGCGAGTTGACCGGCACGACCGTCGCGAAGTGGCTGGATGTGGAGTTGCCACAGGTGCGAAACCTCCGGCTGGACCTTCTTGGCGAGACCGTAGACGGCGGTCTGGTCCACGTGGAACTGCAAAGCAGCAACGACGCGGCCATGGCGTTACGCATGGCGGAGTACGGGCTGGGGGTGTTCCGGCTGCTCGGACGATTCCCGGAACAGGTCGTGCTGTACGTTGGCGAACCGAACTTGCGGATGGAGAAGGAACTGCGTGCTGCCAACGTGTGGTTCCAGTTCCGGCTGATCGACATTCGCGAATTGGATGGGAACCGGCTGCTGGAGAGCGAGGAAACGGGCGACAACGTGATTGCGATCCTGGCGCGATTGCGGGACCATAGAAGGGCGGTGCGCAAGATTGTGCAGCGGATCGCGGGTCTCGCGGTGGCGGAGCGGGAAAGAGCGCTGGCCCAGTTGTTCATACTGGCTGGGCTGCGGCGCTTGGGGAAGACGGTGGAGCAGGAGGCGCGAAAAATGCCGATTCAGACCAGTATTCTGGAACACGATGTTTTGGGGCCGGTATTCAAGAAGGGCCTGCGGGAAGGCCGGCGGGAAGGCCGGCAGGAAGGGCGGCAGGAAGGAAGGCAGGAAGGAAGGCAGGAAGGTGAACTCGCCATCCTGCGCCGGCTGATCGAAAGGCGCTTCGGGACCCTTCCGGGCTGGGCCAACGAAAAGCTGGCCGCATTGCCGGCATCCCATCTGGAGGATTTGAGTGAGCGGGTTCTGGATGCCAAGAGTTTGGAAGAACTGCTGAGGTAAACCGCCCCAACCGCGGGAGCTGGCACATTTGACGATGCCGATTCAGACCAGTATTCTGGAACACGATGTTTTGGGGCCCCTCTTCAAGAAGGGCCTGCGGGAAGGGCGGCGGGAAGGGCGGCAAGAAGGAGAACTGACCATTCTGCGCCGAGTGATTGAAAAACGCTTCGGGACCCTGCCGGGCTGGGCCAGCGAAAAGCTGGCCGGATTGCGGGCATCCGATCTCGAGGATTTGAGTGAGCGGGTTCCGGATGCCCGGAGCCTGGCAGAATTGCTATGTTGAGCGTGATCGTTTGGCCGTCCGCCGAGGTGACCGCCCAAGCCGGCAACCCTCCCGGGTCGCAATCCATCCGCGTGGCCGGCCCCGAGGGTTTTTTAGGCGAAATCCACTTGATCGGAATTCGCGGAAGCGGCAAAGAACCCTTTCCAAGTCCGCCCAGAAGTTGATGCTCGCCAGTCCCGACCATCCGGTCATGGCGATAACCCATGGGGAGGCCCTTCTCGGGTCTCGACTCTCCCCGCCGATCATGGTCCATCGTGTTCTATCGTGGTCCGGCTTCTTCGCCCGCTCCCCTGCGCAGTTCCCGCCACTTGCGGCGCCTCCGCGTTCTAATGCTATCCTCGTTTTTCCATGCCGCGCCTTTCGCAAACCGCACGCCGTTATCTGGTGCGCGGGCGCGTGCAAGGCGTCGGCTATCGCGACTACGCGCAGCGCGTGGCCTCCGCGCTGGGTGTGACCGGCTATGTGCGGAATCTGGACGATGGCCGTGTCGAAGTATTCGCCGCCGGACCGCCCGACAAGCTCTCCGACTTGGCCGCGGCGCTGCGCAAAGGTCCGCGCTTCTCCGACGTGCGCGGGGTTGACGAGCAGGAGGCCGTGTCCCAGCGGTATTCCGATTTTCAAATTGAGGTCTAATGGACAACCTGAAGTCGCTGATCCGCGAGGTGCCGGACTTCCCCAAGCCGGGCATCCTATTTTACGACATCACCACATTGCTGAAGGACAAGGCCGGGCTGCGTGGCGTGATCGACGCTCTGTGCGCCCACTACAGCGAGCGCAAAGTGGATATGGTGCTGGGCATCGAAGCGCGCGGCTTCATCTTCGCGCCCGCGCTGGCCTATGCGCTGGGCGCCGGCTTCGTGCCCGTACGCAAGCCCAAGAAGCTGCCTTCTGAAACCTTGCGTGTCAGCTACGACCTGGAATACGGCACCGACAGCCTGGAAATGCACAAGGACGCCGTCAGGCCGGGCAGTAGCGTGTTGATCGTGGACGATCTGCTGGCGACCGGAGGCACTGCCGCCGCCGTCGCGCGGCTGGTGGAGCAGGCCGGCGGCAAAGTCGCCGGGCTGGGTTTCGCCATCGAGTTGACGTTTCTGAACGGGCGTGGCAAGTTGCCGGGTTACGACGTTTTTTCGCTGCTGAAGTATGACAGATAAGCATACGGGGCGGCCTTCGAGGCCGCCGCAGGCTGCGAGCCTGCCCCACAAGGCCAGGCTGCGCGCCCTCGCTAAGATAAATCTGGATCTGCGCGTCCTGCATCCGCGCCCGGACGGCTATCACGAAATCCGGACCGTTTTTCAGACCATCTCGCTGGCCGATGTCATCGATGTCGAGTTCAAACCGGCGCGCGGCACGGCCGTGCAAATCGACGGCGACGTGGACATCCCGGATAACCTGATGGCGAAAGCGGCCATCCTGGCCCTGGACGCCATTCGCGTAACCGCCCGCGTCGATTTCCATTTGCGCAAACGAATCCCCATGGGCGCCGGCCTGGGAGGCGGATCGTCGGACGCAGCCGCCGTCCTGCTGGCACTGCCCGTGCTGGCCGGACGCCGCCTGGCACTGCCGCGCCTCATGGAACTGGCCGCCGAGTTGGGCAGCGACGTGCCATTCTTCCTGCTGGGCGGAGCTGCCGTGGCCCTGGGCCGCGGGACGGAGTTGTATCCACTGCCCGATTCGCCGGCGCGCCGCGGTCTTCTGGTCGCGCCCGGCGTACACGTTTCCACGGCTGCCGCGTATCGCGCGCTCACCCCCCGATTGACAACCGAATCGCAACAAAATAAAATAGTTAGTTTCCAGTCGCAGGCTTGGGGTGAACTTGGCCAAGGGGCCTGGACGCTTGGCGTTAACGATTTTGAAACAGTAGTTTTCGAGCAGTTCCCGCAACTCGCCGCGTTGAAGCGGCGGCTCGTGAAGCTGGGTGCGAATCCGGCAATGATGACCGGAAGCGGCTCGGCGCTCTTCGGTTTGTTTCGTACCCGGGAACAGGTAACTCGCGCTGCAAAATCATTTTCCGAAGAACGTGTTTTCCCGATTTCGCTGGTCGGCCGGGCGGGCTACCGCAGTCTCTGGTGGCGTACCCTCCGGCCGCACATTGAAGATAAACTATGGCCGCCGTTAAGCCGATCCGGGCGATGACGCCCGACCGTTTGAAAGTTTTCTCCGGCACCGCCAATCCGTGCCTCGCCAAGGAGATCTGCGCCGCGCTCGATCAGGAACTCGGCGACCTGATGTTGGAGACTTTCTCCGATGGCGAGGTCTACCTCCAATTCCAGGAAAACGTTCGCGGCGCCGACCTGTTCCTGATTCAGCCCACCTGCCGTCCGGTGGATCATAACCTGATGGAGTTGCTGCTGATGATCGACGCGGCCAAGCGCGCCTCAGCGGACCGCATCACGGCAGTGTTACCCTATTATGGATACGCCCGGCAGGATCGCAAGGACAAACCGCGCGTTCCCATCTCGGCGAAATTAATCGCTTCGTTGCTGGAGCGGGCCGGCGCCGACCGCATCATGGCGCTCGATCTGCATGCCGCGCAGATTCAGGGGTTCTTCGATGTTCCGGTGGATCACTTGTTTTCGGCGCCGGTAATGATCGAATATTTCAAGCCACTGGGCGTGCCGGATCTCACGGTGGTTTCCCCGGATCCGGGCGGCGTGGAGCGGGCCCGGGCATTCGCCAAGCGGCTGGACGCGCCATTGGCGATTATCGACAAGCGCCGCGAGAAGCCGAACGTGGCGGAAGTGATGAACGTGGTGGGCGAGGTCGAGGGACGGAATTGTTTGATGGTGGACGATCTGATCGATACGGCCGGCACATTGGTGAAAGGAGCCGAGGCCCTATTGCAACAGGGAGCGCGCAGCGTAAGCGCCTGCGCCACGCATGCCGTGCTCTCCGGTCCGGCGGTGGAGCGCATTGAAAATTCGCCGTTGAGGGAAGTGGTATTTACGAATTCGATCCCGTTATCGGACGAAGCGAAACGTTCGAGCAAGATCAAGTATCTTTCAGTGGCGCCGCTGCTGGCCAGGGCCATTCAGTCGATCCACGGAGAGACTTCGGTAAGCAGTTTGTTTGTGTGAGGAAAGAAGCCATCAGCTTTCAGCGGTCAGCCGAACCCGGTGGCTGATAGCTGAAAGCTAATAGCTGAAAGTTTTTTACGGGCAACGCAACCCACGTTAGCGGCCGTGCCGCGATCGGACTTGCGACCCTTTGAAGGAGAAATGCAGTGAGAAAAGAGATAACCGTTGCCGCGCAGCCTCGAGAATCGCGCGGCAAGAACGAAGCGCGCCGTACGCGCCGCTCGGGATTGATTCCCGCGGTGGTTTATGGCGCATACAAGGATCCCGTCCCGGTGGCTGTCAGTCCCAAGGCCATTCTGCAAATCGTGCACTCGGCCGGCGGCTACAACACCATTTTCAATCTGGATATCGAAGGCCGCGAAAACACGCCGGTGATGGTGGTGGATCACCAGAACGACCCGATTCGCGGCACTTTATTGCATGCGGACCTGAAGCGCATCGACTTGACCAAGCGTCTGCGAGTCTCGGTTCCGGTCGGTACCACGGGCGAGCCTAAAGGCGTGAAGACGCAGGGCGGCCTGCTCGAAATCATCACGCGCGCGGCCGAAATCGAGTGCCTGCCGGATGAGATTCCGGAGCACTTCACGCTGGACGTGTCGGAGTTGTTGATGGGCCAGAGCAAGCGCTTCAGCGACTTGCCTTTGAGCGGTTCCATGAAATTACTCGGCTCGCCCGAGACGGTGGTCGCGCACATTGTAGCCATGCGCGCCGAAGAGGTGAAGCCGGCCGCCGAAGCCGCGCCCGCCGCCGAAGCCGCCGCTCCAACCGGCGCCGAACCGGAAGTGATCAAGAAGGGCAAGAAGGAAGAAGCGGCCGAAGAGGGCAAGCCCAAAAAGGCCGAAGAAGCCAAGCCCAAGAAGAAGTAGCGCCCCATGTTCCTGGTGGCCGGCCTGGGAAATCCGGGCGAGGAGTACGCCGACACCCCGCACAATCTGGGTTTCATGGTGGTGGATCGGCTCGCGGAAATGCATGCGATCCGCGTCACCAGGCGGGATTCGAAGGCGCTCGTCGGAGTGGGGCAGATCGCCGGCCGCGATGCGATGCTGGCTAAGCCCCAGACATTTATGAATCTCAGCGGCACGTCGCTGAAGCCGCTGATGGAAAAGCATTCGCTCACGGCGGCGGACCTGATTTTGGTGTACGACGAATTGGCCCTGCCGTGGGGCGGTTTGCGGATCAAGCCGCGCGGATCGTCCGCCGGCCACAACGGAGTAGACTCCACGATCCGTAGCGTGGGTACTGACGATTTTGTTCGGGTGCGCTTGGGGATTCATCCCGGCCATCCGCTAAGCAGCGGGACCGAGTACTTGCTGTCGCCGTTCAAGCGCTCGCTGCATAAGGAAATGGAGCAACTGGTGGCCGATGGGGCCGACGCGGTTGTCTCCATAATTACCGAAGGCGTCGAAAAGGCCATGACGAAATATAATCGTCGCGCCCAAGGTTCAAACGAGGAAGCATGAGAATCTACGAAGAGTTGTTTATAGCGAAGCCGGACGCGCCGGACGAGGAGGTGGACGCTTTCATCGAGCAGATGAAGGCGACCGTCTCGAACGCCGGCGGCACGGTGGACAAAGTGGAAAAATGGGGCAAGCGCAAGCTGGCCTACAAAGTGGACCGTTACCGCGAGGGCGCTTACGTTCTGTTCCAGTTCAGCGCGGGACCGGAAACCGTGAAGGAATTCGAGCGTCGGCTGCGCGTCTCGGACCTGGTGATCAAGTTCCTGACGGTGCGCATCGACGAGACACTGAAGCGCCTGGAAAAGCGCAAGAAGGACCGCGACAAGCGGGCGCATCGCAAGTCCATTGCCGCGCCGGCCGCGCCGCAACCGTCGGTGGCGCAACAGATGATGGGCGAAGGCGCTCCCGCGCCAGCCATGCCCGGCCTGCCCAAAGACGCACTCAAAGATGCGCCTAAGGAGGCATAAGGAGATCCCATGCCAGAATTCAAAGGAAGACCCGGCAGCGCCGGACAACGCCCCACCGGCGGCGACAAAGCCGTAGCCACGCAGAAGAAGGCGTATTTCCGCCGCAAGAAAGTTTGCCGTTTTTGCGTGGAGAAGATCGACGATATCAATTATAAAGACGTGAAGCTGCTGCACGCCTTCGTGGCGGAGCGCGGCAAGATCGTCCCGCGCCGCATTTCCGGCGTCTGCGCCCCGCACCAGCGGCGGCTGACCGACGCCATCAAGAAGGCGCGCAATATCGCCCTGCTGCCGTTCGCGGCGGCGTTCTAGGAGCCGACCATGGAAGTTATACTGCGCGAAGATATCGAACGAC
>JBEKMJ010000122.1:0-25076 GCA_050008575.1 Bryobacteraceae bacterium | reverse complement strand
CCAGTGGGAGCCCGCACTGCTAGCGGCTTGGGGAGCGGCGCCGGCTCCCGCGGGAAGCCCAGCCAGTCCGGCCAGGGCTCCCGCGCTTTTGAATAAACTGCGTCTCGTGGGTCTACTCATTCGAGTTGCCATGTCAGAACTGCAAATGCAAGCCAAGCTGTAACTGCCGCTCGGGCGTAACTACTGTGGTGATGACACCTGTCGTGGACACGCCGATTGTGTTGTTCGGCAAGCCGAATTGCGGAGTGTTGAACACGTTGAACGCCTGCGCGCTGAACTGCAGGTTGTACTTTTCTTTGAAAGTGGCCGACCGTAGCAGTCCCACGTCAGTGTTGAACGTGTTCGGGCCTCGCAGAATGTTGCGTCCGGCGTTTCCGTAAGTGTAGGCGGCCGGAGCGACAAAAGCCGCGCTATTAAACCAACTGGTTCGGCTTGGGCTGGGATAGAACGCCACGCCGGGCACGACATTGGGGCGCGCGGTGGTGCCGGTATTCGTCGGATCGAAGCTCAAAATGGGCGTGAATGGCAGCCCGGTCTGATACGCCGAGACGCCGGAGACCTGCCAACCACCTAGGATGGCACGCGCAATGCCCGGCTGGTTGACCAATGCTTTGCCGCGGCCGAACGGCAACTCGTAGATGTAACTCAGGGACAAGCGCTTGCGCACGTCGAAGTTGGAACTGCCATAGTTCGACGTCCAGTTATAGGGGTTCTGCGGCCCATAATCGAGACTATCGGAAACCTGGCCGCCATAGTCGTTCGAGTGGCTCCAGGTGTAGGCGCCGAGGAAACTGAACCCGTTACGGAAACGCCGCTCAATCTGCGCGATCATTGAATTGTAGTTGGATCGATCCAGCGGCAGAAAGGCCAGAATCTGGCTGTACTGCGGAAAAGGCTCCCGCGAAGCAACGGAGCCGGGACCAGGTTGGGGCTGGTTGAAGTTCGGGTCGACGTACAAATTGTGCGAAGCGGAGCCCACATAGCCGACTTGGAGCGTAAATCCAGATGCCAACTGCTGTTGAAGGTTGAGATTCCACTCGTACGTGTAGGGCAGGGGCATATAGGTGGGCCACGAATTCACGTTCGAGTTAATCACGTCGTTCGGATTCAAAAGATTCGGCGGTATGCCTCCCTCGAGCGTCATCAGCGTGTGAATCTGGTCGCTGGTGTCGATCGAGCGCAGGAAATACGGCGGATTGTTGGTGGGCCGGCTGGAGATGCCCAAGTTCTCATCCGTGCGTCCGTAGAATACGCCGAATCCGCTGCGAATCACCGTCTTAGGCGTCAGTTGATAAGCCAGTCCGGCGCGCGGCGCGAAGTTCTTGGTGTCCGGTGTGGCAAACGAGTTTCTTAAGCCGTACGTGCTGGCGTCCGGCGCCGTCACCAGCAAGCCGTAGGCAGGGCCAGGCTGGAGAATGAAATCGGAAAAGTCATTATGGATTTCGTACCAAGGCATTGCCAACTCGTAACGCAGGCCCAGGTTCACCGTCAGCTTGGGACTGACTTTCCAGTCGTCTTGAACATAACCTTCCGCAGTGTGTTGCTTTTCCCAGTTCCTGGGTCGGGTGGAAACGGTAAGCTGATTCACCTCCCCAAGCAGGAAGTCGGCGAACGCCGATCCCGTGCCGGAGCGGCTCTGTGGATTCTGGGTAAAGACACCTGTGAAAGTGAGAGCGGGGCGGGCTGAAAGAGTGACATACCCATACAGCATTACTTGTTCGACGTCTACTCCGAACTTCAAGGTGTGGCGCCCTTTAACCCACGAGAGGTTATCAAAAAACTGCTGGTTCTTGCCCTGTTTGTTGAGCGGCAGGTTACCCGACCCGGTGGCGCCCAGCGGCAGCGTGCCGGGACCGGTCGTGCCCAGCGTGTTCAGGCCGCTGATGGCGAAAGTCGGCAAACCGTGAACTTCCGGATAATTGGGAGCGCCGGTGATGCCGAATTCCGCGTCTTCATTGACGCCGGGCACCTGCTGTATTTCGCGCGTCTCCATGTAACCGAAACGCAATTCGTTGATCAGGTTGGGGCGGAAGATGTGAGTCTCGCTGGCGGCTACTGAACGGGCATCCGGCCACACATCGCTGGGATTGCTCGCCGGCGGCGGCAACGGCGCGGGCAGAACGTTCTCGCCCTCGGTCCGCGAATAGCGCGCGAAGAAGGTGTCTTTGTCGTTGAACCGGTGATCCAGCCGGAAGTTATATTGGTCGTTTGCCAGACGCTCTGCCTGGTCGGAGAAGTAGTTGCTCGCGCCCGTGAGGTTCGGCAGCGGATACAACGGCAGCAACTGGGCCGCTACGCTGTCCCAGTCGCTGGCGGGAATCGTGTTGTGGGGGAAAGGCGTGCGCACGTATCCCGATCCGTTGGGATTCGGCGCGGTCGAGTTCGGATCGTATATTGCGGTGGTAAACACGCCGCTACGTTGCGCCAGCGTCGGAACAGTCGCCAACTGCGGCACTTCATCCACGGAACGTAAGCTTTGCCAACTTCCGAAGAGGAACGTGCGGTCTTTGATCACCGGGCCGCCGAAGGTGGCGCCGAATTGATTCTGGTTGTAGTCGGGCTTCTGCCCCAGCACCTGGAAGTACGGCTTCGCGTCAAAAAATGAATTCCGGATGTACTCCCACATGCTGCCGTGGAACTGGTTGGTGCCGGATTTTAGCGTTACGTTGACCACCGCTCCGGCCGCTTGCCCAAATTCCGCCGAGAACGTGCTGGTTTCCACCTTGAATTCCTGCACGCCGTCGATCACCGGCTCGATGGCTTGCGCGGCGGAACTGTCGAATCCCACGATCTTGTTCTTGTTGTCGACGCCGTCCAGCAGGTATGTATTTTGTAGCTCGCGCGCGCCGTTGGCGATGAAAGTATCGCGCTCGGCTCCACGCCGCGACGGCGATGTCCCGGCGCCCAGGGTCGCCAACTGGATGTAGTTCCGCCCGTTCAAGGGCAGGTTCTGCATCGTGGCGTCGTCCACGACTTGGCCCATGGACGAATCTTCGGTTTGGAGAAGCGGAGCTGTCCCTTCCACCGTAACGACCGTGGTGGTTGTGCCAGGCGACAGCGCGAAGTCCAGATTGAGGCGGTCCTGCACTCTGAGATCGATACCCGTTTGGGTCTCCGTCGCGAAGCCGGCGGCGGACGCCGAGATGTTGTACCTGCCGACGTGCAGCGCGGGGGCCGAGTAGAATCCGTCGCTGTTAGACAACAGCGAGACTGCGATACCGGTCTGGGTTTCGACAATCTTGACGGTTGCGGACTGCAGCACGGCGCCCGTGGAATCCCGTACAGTGCCCGAGATGGCTCCGGTATCTAGCTGACCGTAAAGCAGTTGAATCGTTGAAAACGCCAACAGTGAGGCGACTTGAAAGGTGGCTGGGATGCGCAATGGACTCCTCCAAAGTATAGTTAGTCTATCGATGCGATCGATTAACTAATCTATCCCAGAACGGGAAATGTTGTAAACACCCACTTGTTTGTGGTGCCTCCGTCTATAGCAACATTTGTGCTAGTCCAACGATTGGTCACGCAGACGGGCTGTCGTTTTGCGCCCCCCGTTCCGAACCCGTCTCGCGAAGTGTCGTTTTACGATTATTTCTAGTCTTTCTATATACCTACTATTGTGATATTTGGGGGAGCGGCATGGCGAGCGGGCGATGGGACTCTCGGCTCTGGCTAATTACCGTCACGCCGGGCGCATTCAAACAGACTTTCGGGTAGTGGGTCAATTTGGTTTGGGAGGGCGGCCAATCTTTGGCCGCAGCCGCCTTTCAGGCGGCCAGAGCCAGCCGGCTGAAAGCCGGCTCAGGCGAGCGAAGCTCGCCTGTGTCGGCAGAGTGCCGACACGGCACGCCGGGGGCGTGCGCCACGAGGGCTACCCAACTGACGGGGCCAATCTCCGGAGCCGGCTGCGGGCAGAATTGCCCGCCCTCCATTTTGTGAACCACGTGGCGTTGGGCAGGATTATCCGCGGCACAAAACCAAACCGACCCACTACCGACTTTCGGGGGAGGATACGACGCTTTTGTGATGAAGATAGCCAGGGTGGCATAAGGGCTAAAGCCTGGCTAAACCAAAGCCCCGCGCGGGCTCAAGGCCCCCCTGACGGGGCCAAAGCCAGTCCCGCCAAGTCTCGGCAAGAGCGGGCGGCGGTCCCGGGCGGGAACCTCTCCGGCGCCAGAAACATCGCCAGAGGTGGGCAAAGCTCCGAGGCAGGCGGCCTGCGAGGCCGCCGCAGGCTGCGAGCCTGCCCCACTTTACTTCCACTGGAGCAACTGGTGTACCTGCTCGCCCAGCGCAAACCCAAGCTTGTCTTGCGCCACCGAAATGCGGAAGGTACCCGGCGCCATGCCCTTTGGCGTCATCCGGCCGTGGAAATGCTGGACCTCGGTCACCGGGCCCACGGGCCGCTTGTTCGCGGGATCGACGGCGCGCGTGAAGATGCACTCGAACCCGTCATGTACCTGTGTAAAGTAAATGCGGCCACCGCCTGGGGACCAGCGCGGATAGTCGCCTACTCCGAGGTCCACCCAGTTCGCGAGCGGAACATCCTGCAAGCCGCGGAACGGCGCGGCCCACATGCGCGGCGGCCCAGCGCCCTCCTCGGACGTGAAGACCGCCCAGCGCCCGTCATTGGAGAAGCTGGCCAGGTACAGGTTCGCGCTGGGATGCGAGTAAATCGGCTTATGCTCGGAGGTTCTCGTATCCCAGGCCACAATCGTGCGGTGTCCCTCTATGCTTGTCCTGAGTAACCACTGGCCGCCACGCGAGAGATCCCAGGCCACTCCGCCGCCCTGCATCGATCCCCAAGAGCCGCCTGTTTTCAGATCCACGATTCTGGAGATCTCAGGAGCCGCGCCAGCGCTCCGCGCGGTCGGCTGCACTGCAAAGAGACCGTCGGAACCGAGGGTATGTACTCTTGGAAATTCTCTGCCCTTTCCAGTCCGGTAATCGCGCAGGACACTCGGGGCGCCGGCCGCCTCCAGCAGGAACGAACGGCCGTCCGGGGTGAATTGCGGGCGGCATCCTCCGTGCAGCAGTTCACTGAAGGACGCGAGCGATCCGCGCACGGCTCCGCTCTCCGCGTCTATTGGCAGCGCCCACGCGCTTGACTGGTTGTCTTCTCCATCGGCCAAGACCGTGTCCGCGGCGGATGCGGCGCAGCCGGAAATCAACAACCGCGAATGAGCTAGCGCACTGGAATACCGGCTGCCGCGGATGGCCGGCTTCAGCAGGAATTCTCCCAGCGCCGCGGCCTTTTCCTTACCGTCCATGTGCGAGTAAAGGAACCGGTCTCCCGCTACGGCGCAGGCGCGGGCGTACAAATAAACGGCTTCTCTGAAGTCGGGTATCATCGCGGCGGGTCCGCCATCCAGCGGGGCGCTCCACAATCGAGGCGTGGCTCCCTCGTCGAGGTACAGGAAGAGCACGTTCCGGCTGTCGGCGCCCCACGCGAATCCCTGAAACGACGATGCGTTCCTGGCCAGGCGCACTCGCTCGCCTCCCTGTGCCGGCACGATATATAGCACGCGAGTATCAAAAGCCTGAACGTCGCCGCCACGCTCGCTGGTGTTCAGAAAAGCGATCCACTTGCCATCCGGCGAAAAGCGCGGGCTCCGGCCGCCTTGCACCAGTAAGCGCGCCGCGCCGCGGGATCCAAAAGGCACCCCAGGCTGTAGATAGATACCGGCAGGCCGGCGCGCGGAATGAAACGCCAGCCATCGGCCGTCGGGAGAGAGCGAAGGTTCATCGTTGGCGGCATCGCCCGCGGTCACGCGTTTCGGCGTGCCACTGGGCATTGGCTTGAGCCAGATGTCCGGATGCGTCCCATCTTTTCCGGGCGAGGCGAAAGCCAGCCACTTGCCGTCGCTGGAAAGCGCCGGCTGCATGGCGTCCGGGACGCCTGCATCAAAAGGTATGAGCTGGTGAGATGGAACGCGCAGTGCGCGCCAACCTGAAATCCCGGCGGCGGCAACAGCGAGTACCGCCGCCACGGTGGTCCAAAACTTCTTGCGCGGTTTCCGCGCGCGGACCCGCTGCCCTTCGAGGTAGCGCGCCAGGTCCGCATCCATCTCCGTGGCGGACTGGTAGCGAGACGCGGCATCCTTGCGCAGCGCTTTCGAAAGAATGGCGTCGAGCGGCGTATCGAGCCGGGGCGGGTCCGGCTGAGTGCCGGCGATGAATTTGGCCACGCCGGCCGGCGACTGGTCGGCCATCCGATAGGGTAAGCGGCCCGTCAGCAAACGATAGAGCAGCACGCCTGCCGAATATAGGTCGGAAGCCACGGCAACGGGTTCGCCACGCACCTGCTCGGGGCTGGCATAGTCCGGCGTGAAGGCGAAGACCCCCGTCTTGGTGAGTGCCGTTTCGGCGGTGACGTCCACCAGGCGCGCGGTGCCGAAATCCAGCAGCTTCACGTTGCCCGAGTCGTCCACCAGGATATTGGACGGCTTCACGTCGCGATGAATCACCTGCCGGCCGTGGACATACGAAAGCGCTTCCAGAACCTGGCGTATCAGGGCGATGCGGCCGCGCGTGTCGAGCTGGTGGGCATCGCAGAAGAGATCGATGGTCAAGCCGCCGACGAATTCCATCACCAGATAAGGCAGGCCGGTTTCCGTGACGCCGCCATCGATCAGGCGCGCGACTTTGGGATGATCGAGGCTGGCCAGGAATTGGCGCTCGCGGCGGAAGCGGTCTTCGATCTCGTGGGAGGCCAGGGCCATCGGCGCCACCTTGACGGCCGCCGACATCTGAAAGGCGCCGTCGGCGCGCTCGGCCAGATAGACGGTGCCCATGCCTCCGCGCCCGAGCAGCTTGACGGCTTGCCACGCGCCGAACCGCGGCAGCGGGCGCGCGGGTGGGGGCGCCGCGGCCCGGATGCGCTCGCAATGTTCGAGCAGCAGAGCGACTCGGGTGCGGAGATACCGGTCGGCGCCGCAGTGTTCGGCGATTAGCGCGTCGCGCGCGGCGCCGGGCGGCAGTTCCACCGCCGCGTAAAAGATCCGCTCGACTTCGTGAAAGCGCTCTTGTTCAGCAGGGTTCATCGCATAACCAACCGCAAGAAGTGTTCACACGAGTGTGAACACGGCACGCACGAGTGCGTGCGCCACGAGGCTTAGGCCAGGCGCTCGCGCAGCCAAGACAGGGAAAAAAGCAGGCTGCGTGCCACCGTCCGGCTGGAAACCTCCAGGATATCGGCGGTTTCATCCACGGTGCAGCCCAGAAAGTAATGGAGCTCGACCATGCGCGTCTTGATCGGATCGAATTCGGCCAGATCGTTGAGCGCTTGTGAAAGATCCAGCGACTCGGCGCTCTCGCCCCCGAGCCAAGCCAGTTCGGCGTCCAGAGGCGCGCGCTGCCAACCCATCCCGCGCTTTTCCGATTTGGCCTTGCGCGCGGAATCGATGAGCACGCGGCGAGTGAGCTGCGCGGCGAAAGTGAAGAAGTGCGCGCGGTCCTTGAGCGACAGACGGCGCATGCGCAACAGATCGACGAAGACTTCATTGACCACCGCCGTGGGTTGCAACGTATGATCGGGCCGCTCGTTGCGCAGGTAGGCTTCCGCGACGGCATGCAGATGATCGTAGACCAATGGGGCCAGGGCTTCGACCGCGCCGGGCTCTCCTTGCTCCCAGCGCGCCAGGAGCTGGGTGATCTCCCCTTGCCCGGATTCCGCCACACTTCATGATAAGACGTTGTGCGCCAGCCTGGCCCGCGGGAGCGGGTACTGCACGGTTCAGTACGGTACAAGCCTCCACACAAGAGACGGCGCAAACCGGGGGGAAAACCTGCCACGATCCGCAAATGAAAAATCGCGTGGCAGCTTTTGGCGGCTTCTTGCGCCGTCTTAACTGAACGGCCGAGCGGACACTCAGCCAGCCGGGACTTGCAGCAGTAAGGAGAGGACATATGAATATAAATCGCTATGGCTTTTGCATGCGGCTGACCGCCCGTGCATCTCGAGAACTCGTGGAACCCAGGAGACTTTCAATGAAGAACCTTCGGCAGCAAAAAGCAATTCGCACCGTCGCGACACTCGCGCTGACTGTCGCCTTGGCCGGGATCGCAATTCCGGCGCAGGCCCAAACCTTTACCTCGCTGCACACCTTCGGAGGAATCGATGGCACCCCCCCGGACGGCAGCTATCCCAACGGGCTGGTGCAGGGCACCAACGGATATTTGTACGGGACCACGCTCGCGGGCGGGACGGGCTTCTACGGCACCGTGTTCAAAATCAGCACCAGCGGGACGGAGACAATCCTTCAGGACTTTACCTCTGTCCCCTACAACGGAAACCAGGCGGCGCTGACGCTGGCCAGCAACGGGAATTTCTACGGGTCAACAAAGTTGCCCGACTCGGCGGTCTACAAAGTCACTCCCAGCGGCGCCATCACTACTCTCTACCCATTTTGTTCCTTACTAAACTGCGCGGATGGTAATAGCCCCGACGCGGCGATGGTGCAGGCCAGCAACGGGGACCTCTACGGGACAACGCAGAATGCGGGAGCATACGGCCAGGGCACGATTTTCAAAGTCACCCTGGGAGGCGCGCTTACCACGCTTTACTCCTTTTGCGAAACCCAGAACACGGAAGGTTACTGCCTGGATGGAGGTGCGTCTCCCTATACGGCGCTGGTGCAGGGCACGAACGGAGACCTCTACGGCACCACGCAAGATAACGGGGCCTATGGCTCCGGTACGATCTTCAGAATCACCA
Organism: Bryobacteraceae bacterium; assembly: GCA_050008575.1. Taxonomy (GTDB): domain Bacteria; phylum Acidobacteriota; class Terriglobia; order Bryobacterales; family Bryobacteraceae; genus Bog-159. The sequence goes on along the minus strand of JBEKMJ010000122.1, from coordinate 16,363 downwards.
TGGCGGGCGAATTTACGACGCTTCACGCCTTTTGCAGCGTCGCAGGTTGCCCTGACGGCGCGAGCCCCAAGGCCGCGCTGGTTCAAGGCGCCGACGGGAACCTCTACGGGGTAACCAGCAACGGCGGCAACGGCGCCGGCACCTTCTTCACCATGACCCCAAGCGGCGCACTGACGACGCTTTACACCTTCTGCCTCGCGGGCGGCGATTGCGTGGACGGCGCCCAACCCGTGGCGCTGATGCTGGCCACCGACGGGAACTTCTACGGCCTGGCGGGAAGCGGTGGGGCCAACGGTTATGGCACGATCTTCCAGACGACCCCCAGCGGCTCACTGACCACGGAGCACAGCTTCGACGCAACGGACGGCATCGTCGGCAATAACTCCTATGACGGTCCGATGCTGATCCAGGATACCAATGGGACGTTCTACGGGGTGACCGAACTTGGCGGGGACAATTATTCAACCTGCCCCACTTGCAACGGTACCGTCTTCAGCTTGTCCATGGGTCTGGGCCCATTCGTGAAAACATTGCCGACCTCGGGCAGAGTCGGCTCGTCCGTCAAGATTCTGGGAAACAAGCTGACGGGCGCGACCAGCGTCACTTTTAACGGTGCCGCGGCTACGTTCACGGTGGTCTCGAGTACCGAAATCACCACGACCGTACCCCATGGCGCCACCACCGGCGTAGTGCAAGTGGTAACGTCCACAGGGACCACGCTGACGAGCAACCTAGGTTTCACCGTTCCCTAGCGGAAGAGTTTCATACCGGAGAGGGCTGGCCGGGCGCCCCATTTCTTGCGGCCTATGCAGGAAGTGGGGCTTTTGCATTCGGAGTGTTCATCTGGCAGTGGATGCCGCAGGCAGCGTCTACCTAGGCTAGGCTTAGGCTAGGCTAGTGTCCTGTCCCAGGTAATACTCGACAACAGGTTCCATACGCGATGCTGCGCGAATTGGAGGGTGGGCAGTTATGCCCGCAGCCGCCTTTCAGACGGCTGGCTGCACGTTGGCCTTTTTGTGGAGCGGCGAGCTTCGCGCGCCTAAGCGCGGGGCTAAAGCCCCGCGCGGGATAAATCCCGCCCCCCAAGAACGCCTGCCGCGAAGCTCTGCCTGGCTTCTTGCAGGGCCCGCCTGTGTCGGCAGAGTGCCGACACGGCACGCTGAGAGCGCGCGCCACGCGGGCCACCCCACGTCGCAGATCTTGATATTGTCAACGCCTGCGACCGTGCCGACCGGCGACAATCTCACCTATACCGGGACGGCGCTGTGCGCGAATCACTGCACCGTGACGCTGAACGTGGCGGAGAGCATGGATTGAGGATTCCAGACCTCGAATTTCAGCAGGTCCCCGGACACCAGCGGGCACTTGCCGTCCAGGTTGACATTAGCCAGGAGTTGGATCGTCCCGGTATCCCATTCGCCGATGGAAACCGTGCATTCGCTCCCAGGGTAGCCGGCTGCCCATCTTTGGGTCAAATCCCGGAATCCGAGATATTGTGAGAAACCGGTGAAGGGCGTTCCCGCCGGGAAAGTTCCGAAACCTTCGCCGGTCATGGTGATTGGCGGATTCGGTTGAGCTGCAAATTGGCTGCAGCCCGGCGCGGCGCATTGCGTCACGATGCCGCCGATGGAGGGCGCCGGCGCCGGAAAGACTCCGCAGACGGGGCGGACCCCGGGCTGCCCGTCCGGAAGAACTCCGCAAGCGCTTGGCCCAACCAGCGGCGATGCCGTTCGGGGCAGGCTGGCCGCGGCCGGGTAGTCGACTACCGGTGTGTAGTCGCCCAGCAGGCTGCCCGCGGCGGTGTCCACGGAAGTGCGATAGGGAACGAACTGTCCGGCACAGTCGAACCCATCGCCCGGAATGATGTGGCGTACGGAAAGCAAACTCAGCAGTTCATAGTCCGAAATGGCAGTCAGATCGAGGAACGTATAGCCGTTCGCCGGAGTGATCCAATTGGGAATGGCCGCGCCCGTGCCGACGATCAGCGTGGCATAACCGTTGACGTCTTTGGTGAAAGCGCTGTCCGCGATACTGGCCAAAGTACTCCCGCCCGGTTGCGTAAACGACAGGCTCATATATCGCATTTGCTCGTTTCCGGATCGCGAACAGCCATCGGTGCACGGTGTTGGAGGTGTCGTCGGGATCCGAACGCGAATCCGCATCGCTTCTCCCGCCGCGGCGAGGGTGGCAGGCAGGCCGGGTGACACGGATGCGACAGTGTACGAGGCGTTCGGATTCGTGATGGGCACGTATTGTGGCTGCCGCGACCACCGCAGGGTATCCGGCGGGGACGGCGGCGCGTTACAGAGCTTCGGCAGATATGTGGTTTCGTAAATGTGATGAGAGTGAGACTGCGTCGGATCGAGCCACGCAAGGCCCACTGCGTTACTGGCCGCCACGATTTGCAGGGTGCTAATGGCATAAGCCGCCGGATAGGCGCACCCAGAGGCAACGTCGCGCACAATGATGGCCGGGTCCGCCTCCGACGAGCTGTCGTTCAAATACGCCCGTACCATGAGAAGGCCCGCGGTGTTCGGATTGGTGTGCTGGGGCGTATCGACCACGTGGTCGAGGAAGGTGGGGAACTGCTGGAAAAAATCGACATCGGCATTCCAATCCATGCCCGGGTGCCGCTGGGTGGCATCCAGGCCGTTCACGTCCACGTTGTATCCGTCTATCATGCAACCGGTTTGGAGAACGCCCGGAGTACCCCCAAAGTTGATCGGCACGGCGTACTGCTGCCCGTCGACGTAGGGGACTCCAGGCAGATACGGATTAATGTATTGGGAAGTCAACGGCACGATGCTGGTGTCCAGGATCGATCCGGACAATGCCTGGTGGGCGTCGTTCAACGCAATCGAGAAGTACCGCGCGTTCGGGAAATCTCCCAAGACCATCAACTGATACCGCGGGTCGACTTTAAAGAATATTTGGTAATACGTGGCGTTCAGATCCCCATACTCCGTGCCGCCAAAGCCCGTGCCTAGATGGATGGTGTAGCAGGGGTTCGCGGCGAAGTTGGTGAAGAAATCACCCGTCGGAAATTGGTTCCCGGTGAACGTCGTGGGGAGCCCCGAACAACCCTTGGCGTGCGCGATGCTTGATGGGAGGCAACACCCCAGGAAGAGCGCGAAGGCGCTGAAAACTCGGATTACATTCATTGTGATCTCCTTACTGTGAGGACAGTTCCAAAAAGGACAAATCGAGCGGACTATTGCGTACTGGTGCGGTACTTCCATTATAGCTCAATGTGCGTAAAAGTACGAATCTTGAAGGATTTCGCGGGTTCCCGCGTCGCGACGGCGTCCTACCGGGCGGCACTGCCGAGCGGATCCTCTAGGGGGAGAATGCGCGTTATTCACCGCTCTGCGACAACGGCGGCTTCGGGGGTGACGAGTTTGCAGACTCGCGGGTGCCCATGAATTCCGGTGGAGCATCGTGCCGCGCAAGAGGACCAGCGTGACCGTATCGCTTCTCGCTCACCGGGGAAACCGCGCCGGAGGCCCAGGCTGAGCCGCGACCGTCAGGAAGCGGTTTCTTCCAGCCAGAACTCCCCAATTGTTAAGCACTCGCTCTGTTTTAGCGACGGCTCCTGAACGGGCGCTACAATCGGATGGTGCCCTACCCTGAACCACTCATCGCCGCAATGCGCCAGGATCTGACCCGATACGGTGTAGAAGAGGCCAGAACTCCTCAAGATGTGGACCGCCTGCTGGGGCCGGACAGTGGCGCGGTGTTGATGATCGTGAATTCCGTTTGCGGCTGCGCCGCCGGGAGGGCCCGGCCGGCGGTCGGGCTCGCTCTGCAACATGCAGTGCGTCCTTCCAAGGTGGCCACCGTTTTCGCCGGCGGCGACGAAGCGGCGGTGGCTCACTTGCGCGCCCGGTTGTCCGATTACCCACCTTCGTCTCCGTCGATGGCGCTATTCCAGGATGGAAAGCCGGTGTACATGTTGCATCGCAGCGAGATCGAACGCCGCGAGCCTGCGGAAATCGCCCGCGTCCTCACCGCCGTGTTTGACCAGTTCTGCATGGAGCGCAATCCCGTTTAGGAATCCGCCAATGCGTGGGCGCGCCGGCCATTGCGCGAGCCCGTAATGGATCGCCTGCACGGATCCACCTTTGTCAGCGTTCCGCGCCCGGATCGCCCGTGGGCGGCGGGGCGTGATCCGCGGCAGCCGGAGGCCCCAACAGCTCCGTGAGGACGGGTTTCAGTGCATCTGCCCAGACCTGATACGCCTGCACGGTCGGATGGAGCCTGTCTTTTGCGTTCATCATCCCGGAGAACAGCCTTCCGTCGCCGTCGGCGAGTTTGTCGTTGACGTTCAGATACCGAACCTTCCGGCCATCGGCGAGCCTGGACAGATTGCGGTTGATCCTGTCGATGACCGGCATCAAAGCCATATTGTCGTTTCTCGGGAAGATTCCCATTACGACGATTGTCGCGGCGGGCGCTTTTGTTTGGATTACGCGCACAATCGCCTGCAGGCCGCACCAGACATCGTCCGCGCTCGCGTCAACGTCGCCTCGGGCCGATATATTGCCGACGTTGTTTGTGCCGGCGAGCAGCACCACCACTTTGGGCTTGACTGCGTCCAACTCGCCGTTCTGCAAACGCCAGAGGATGTTTTGGGTCCGGTCGGCTCCCCACCCGAAATCAGCCGCGTTCCAGCCGAAGAAATTCTGTTTCCAGTTGGCCAGCAGGTCGGGGTAATCGATGGCCCCCCACCGTCGCGTGATCGAGTCACCTTCGAAGTAGACGTCGATCGCGCCCGGCTTCGCCTTCCGGAGCAACTGGGAATGCGCCACCAGGGAGTTTGGGTCGGTGCGGAAGACGGGCTGGTCGGCCGGAAGTTCCCACGGCGCCGCTCGATATCCAAGAAACTTGTCCGCCCAGGGGATGAAGTACTTCCAGTTCGGGGCATCGGTGTGGCCGCCGTCATGTTGGCGCCACGCGAGTTGGCCATCGAGAAGTCCGCTGTTTACGGGCGGCATCTTCGCGGTGCGATAGTCGTCCGTTACTCCCAAATCCTTGGCGCCCAATAGACGGAATGTGGGACCCGCAGCCACGGTCGCCATGAAGCTGCCCCGCTGGTCCAGCCACTGCGCGTCCCCGTTCTCTGGGATTCCATAGCTGACGAAAGTGAGCCGCGGTGCGCAGAGCGCGATCAATTCGTTCGAGTCGACCGGCAAATCGCCGGCATTCCTGCTTCCGAACGAACCCTGGGCCGCCCCGTATTTCAGGAAATTACCGGCCATCCAGTGGTACTCGCCGGAACCTGTGAGATTCTCCACCGCCTCGCCGAAATTGCGCCTGTGGGGTTTGGCGCCTCCCTCCCCGGAGGAACCCACCAGCACCACCGCAAAGCGAGTATCGAACGCCATGGTCACCAGCGCGGCCTTGCCAAAACGAGAGACACCTTCGATGCCCACGCGCTGCGCGTCGACAGTCTTGTCCGTTTCCAGATAGTCGAGACCGCGGGAAGCGCCCCACGCCCACGCCCGCAACGCGCCCCAGTCCTCCGGCTTGCGAGGCTGGCCTTTGTTGGCAAGGCCGATGATTCCGCTCGTAAGACCTGCGCCGTTGTCAGGTTGAATGCTGCCGGGGTCGATAAGCGCGTAACCCCATCCTCCAGCTATCAGTTGTTCCGCCGCGGCCGGATCGCTCCCCATCGCCGCCTTCAATTCGGGTCGGCTGGCCATCATGTCCGCCATGCGCTTGAGAAATGCCGCGCTGCCGAACATCATCATCACGGGCACGGGACCATGCGCATTCGCCGGCGTCACCAGCGTCATCGCAATATCGACGCTGATAGACGGGCACGACGAGTTGTCCGCGTGTCCGACCAGTTCCTTCTTAACGACGGGAAAGACCCCTACCTTGGAATCCGCCGCACTCGTCACGGCCCAGGTCACCTTGGGCGCATTGGGCGGGACGCGGCCGAGCACCTCGCGCGCGAAGGCTTCCACGATCTCCTGGCGTCGCTGATGCCACCACTGTGCCGCGGACGCGACCCCTTGCCCGTTTTCCAACCCGTTTTCAAAGGTGAGCGCATCGGGCAGATCCGGAAACGGATTAGCCTTCGACTCATCGTAATTGGCGTGATCCGGGGCTTTCTCGTTCCCGCTCGGCCCTGGACGGAGCGCTTCGATGCCCAACTGATCCATCATGTTCCGATGGTCCTGTGCCGCGGTCCAATTCAGCGGCGGTGCGCAGCCCTTCGCAGGGGCGGCGGGCGCATCGGCGGATGCGCCGTGAGTTGGCTGTCCCGTCGCCATTTGAGAAGCGAGAAGGGCTAGCGCGCCCATTGCCACGACCCTCGATATGGCGCGACTCGCGCGCGAGGCAAAAATCATGTTTGGCTCCGAAATAAAGATGTTAGCCGACAACGAATCGGGAGCGCCAGCTATGATCGCGTATCCGGCTCTTACCGCTGTGTACGGACCCGTACACACGGGGGTGTGGATTCGATGACGAAAAACGTGACACAAACGTGACACTTTCGAGGTTGGATCTACACAATGGGGGGTTACAGTTATAGTAGGTGTGGCCGCCGATGAACACGGCAACCTCGCCTTGCAGACAAATCCGGAGGACGAAGCGTGATGTACCCCGAAACAAGGCAGGCGGAGTCAAAGACCCGGAATCGGGAGTCGGCACTCCTAACCGGCGTACTAATATCTCGAACGGAGGATTTATGCGAACGATTTTTTGGATAGCCCTTAGCTGGATCTTGGCGTCTCAGGCTCTAGCAGCGCCGGTCGCCGTTATCCCGAACGGAGGCGCCGGCGTCGGCAGCTTGAGCGTCATCAACCCGGCCACGGGCAGGGTGGAGCGTAACCTGGTGACGGCCACCGCCCCCACTGGCGGCGAAATTACGAACGCCGGCTTCGCAATCACGAACACAGGCGACAGCGCCGCGGTCTTGGGCTTGCAGCAGAACTCGGCCTCCGCAGTGTATATCCTGTCTGTTGTGAACCTGAGTACGGGGCGCATCACAGGGCCACGCGAGCTTTCATTTGTGTCGCGGCGAGGACCTGTTATGGTAGCCGCGAACCCTAAAGCCAGCGTCCTCTATCTCGGCTATGCCGATTCGAGCGCCAACTTCCACATCCAGGCGATCGACCCCATCACTCTGCATACGATCCTGGACTCGAACCTGGGCGCCAACGGCGGCCAGTCCATGACGGTCTCGCCGGACGGGGAGACCATCTACCTCAACGGGTTCCCTTATGCCGCCGTGGCGGCGGTCCAGGCCTCCAATCTGAAACTGATTGGCACGGTGCCTCTCTCCGACACTTCCTATGCAGCCGTTTCTCCCGATAGTTCGACGCTATATGTGGCGGCCGGCGAATATCCCGACATGGCCGTGACCGTAGTCGACACCGCCTCCCTCAAGGTGACGCAAACCGTGCCTCTTGCCGGCGTAAGCGTTGTTTTCGGCCTCGCAATTTCGCCCGACGGATCTCACCTCTACCTGCCAGGTCAGGCGAATTTTCAGGGCACGGACATCTTCACACTCGACCTCGCCACCCAGGCTTTGATGGACGTCTCGGTCGTCGTCGACGCCGGCATCGCGGTTTCGCCGGACGGAACAGTGTATGTTGGGAACACATCGAATAATATTCAGGGCGGATCGGAGGTCTTGGTCTTCGATCCGGCTTCGCAGTCGGTGACGGGGAAAGTGTCGGCCTATGGCTATGGCCCCTTTGCTCTTAACTCGACCGGGAGCCTGCTCTACTACCTGAATGGGCAAAGCTCGACCCTGGCCGCGGCCGGTCCACCTCCTTCGCTAACGATCCTTGGCACGGCCGCCACCGGGCAACTTGACGCTGCCGCCTACGACGCGATAGACAACCTTCTTCTGGTGGCCGATACCGCCAATAACATCGAGGTGCTCGATGCCGGTACTTCCGAACCCGCCGGGCATATTTTTATTCCGCTCTTGAACAATACCAATCCCTACATGACTGCGAGCGGCGGTTCCGGATTTGTCACCTTCGTGGGCCCCGTCAGCGCCACCCAGGGCTGCGATTGCGCGCAAGTCTTGCGGTTCGATCCGGTCTTGCTCCAAGTAACCGGAGCTGTTACCCTTCTGAATAATCCGTCCGATAATCTCATCGGTTACTCGCAACCGGTGATGAATGGAAGCACGCTCTACGTGCCCCTCACCGCTAGCCAGAACGGCGGCCCGGTCAGGTTTGCCTTAAGCGCCGGCGCTCCCTCGATAAGCGTACCAAACAGCGCTATTGCGGTTATCGATACCTCGCAGATGAAACTCATGGCATTGTGGCCGTTCCAAGCCCTGCCCCTGCTCGGCTTGGCCCCAGGGTACGGTGTGGCCTACGCAGTGGTTCCCGCGGGGTCCATACTGGATCTGGACGAAATCGACCTGAGCACGGGCAAGATCACCCTACAGGTCCAGGCGCCGGGCGGCGGCGGGAGCACGTACTCGAACCCGGCGGTTTCGCCGGACGGCGGTACAATCTATTTCTCGTCGAACAATACGCTTTACACGTTCGATGCGCAGACTCTCGCCATCACCAACACGGTGAACGGCATCGGTCTCACCAGCCTGACGGTCAGTCCGGACGGTAACTACTTGTACGGCGGTACCCCGGTTCCATGCCAGGACTGCTCTGAACAGATTGTTTCTACGTCCTCGCTCAAGGTGATCGGAACGATACCCGTATCCACGGCATACCCGGCACCCGCTCTGTTTCTCGGCAATTGACGTATATCTAAGTAGACGGTTCCCGAGTAAGTGACAAGGGCGGGCCCGTGGTTGCGTGGCATCCACCGCCCAGACGGGATGCGGAGATTGTCATTCGCAACAAACCGCGGTCGCGGCGGGCGGCGCGGATTATTGTGACTGCGGCGTAAGGGTTTGAGCGCGTTTCAGCCCCGCCTGGCAGATCCCCGGCTCGCTTCCATGTAGGTGCGCAGCACGGCGTTAATTCTCGTCTGATAACCTTTCTGCCGACGCAGCCATGCGAGAAGGTCCGCATCTAATCGTATCGTGATGGTTTGTTTCGGTTCTGGGATAACGACATGCGCCTTCTTCCAAAACGCCGCGTCGGTCGGCCGTGCGTCGGGATCCATCTCGATCCCGCGCCGGATTTGACGGTCACTCCGGGACCGAAGGCGCTCCCAGTCGGTGCGCCCCTTAGACAATGTTCCTCCAGTATGCTTCTCTTTCATGCCGTTCCGCCTTCCATGCCGAAATAATCCGCGTTCCGTGTCGGACACGTCGGTGTAAATCACCGTGATCTCGACGCCGTCCGCTATGCCGATCGCGTATACGCGAGCCTCCCCGTAATCGAAGCTTTCATCGGCCCTCTCGAACGTTGGGCCTTCGAAGATTCCGATAGCGTCTTCGAAGGCGACCTCGCGATAGGCCATGTTGCTCCGCCTCTTTTCCGGATCGCAAGTGTACTTCACAAGTCCACATTTACATTATGTATTTACGGCGCCGCGTGTGCAAGCGTGTAGTGGTCGAGCGCCTGATCCTGACTCCGCCGCAAGTTCTCGTCGAGCGGCATCACCCTGCTCGCCGGCGGACCTGCCCCGATTAGACAGTCGGGTGCTCCAGGAACCTCTCTCGCGCCAGCCTTACGGCCCCGGCGATGGCCTCTTGGGGAACTTTTCCCTCCCACTCGTCGACAATGGCGTCCCGAGGGAGGGCGACGATGTAGCGGCCGATTTGCCGGGTGGTCAGGGGAACTGCGCCGTTCTTCGCGGGTTTCCTGACTGGTACCGGAAGTTAGACCTCATACACAGTTTCGCGCGATTGGCCGGTGCGATCAAATTCCTTTTGCGCGTTCAATGCGTGCCAGTGTTCGGCGAGGCGTCTAACCGCTGATGTTCAAGCCGGCATGCGCGGGGACCTGCTAGTATGAAAGCGGGCCCGTGCCTCTCGAATCGACGGCGGGCCGGCTTCCGTGAATCCTATTTTCCACGGAAGCAGGATGGAAAAAGGGGCTGACCGCAAATGCCGCGCACTGCCAGGAAGCCTTTCGTACATCGCTCCATCGTCGAGCTAAGAGTGAAACTGCAAGCATGCACGCGCCAAAAAGGTGCGGTGTGGCTGGCTTGGTGCCCCGCCCTTGACGTCATGACGCAGGCGGAAACCGAGCAGCGGGCTATCGACTCATTGCGGGAGGCGGTCGAGCTTTGGTTTGAATCGTGCATTTCCCGCAACGTCCTGGACGATGCCTTGGTTGAAGCTGGTTTCAGTCGATTGCGGCCTGGGGATGCTGTCCCCGGCGATTCCGGCGCGATCGGCGTACGCGGACAACGCACGTGGCCCGCGAGCCACGCGGCTACTGGGACCAAAAAGCAGGGAACGGACGCGTTTACCAGAGAGCGAGATATCGAGGTATCCATCCCAGCCTACATAGCGGCGCAGTACGACTGGTCGGCAAACCGGCGTGCCTCCCACTGATTGGAAGAAACTCGTCAAGCTGTGCGAAGGCGAGGGCTGTCTCCGGGACAGGGAGAGAGGCGATCACTATATCATGACCAAACCGGGCCTTGCGCGGCCGGTCGTGATCCCGAAGAAAAAGGACCTGTCCGAAGACATTGTTCTTTCGGTGGGAAGAACGCTCGGACTGACCCGCAAGGAAATGGAGCAGCGCCTGAACCCCAACAAAGGACGTCGAACCGGCCGTGCCAAAGGGAGCGCCTGAAGCAAGCGCGCAAGGATTATCAGGAGCGTTATGTCCAAGACTGAAAAGGACCCGATCGTCACCCGGAGTTCCGGGAACGTATTTGCCGACCTGGGGTTCGCCGACGCCGAGGAGCGCAAGACCAAGGTTCGCCTCGCGTATGCGATCAACCAGATTCTGGAGCGGCGGTGTCTCCCCCAGGCTGAAGCTGCTCGCCACCTTGGCATCAACCAGCCCAAGGTCTCCGCGCTTGCCAATTACCGGTTGGAGGGCTTGTCCGTTGAGCGGCTGATGCATTTCCTGAACGCGCTCGGGCGGGACGTGGAGATTGTCATTCGCATCAAGCCGCGGTCGCGGCGGGCGGCGCGGACGTTTGTTACAGCGGATTGAGACGCTTGACAGCGGAAATGTGCGGCCGATCGTCATCCTCAGTTCCATACTTCAAATGACTCGAAGCTGGTGTTTCGTACCCAGTAGACGATGCCGCTAGGCTGCAGCCGCACGACCTTCGCCATCCGGAGCGCGTGGGTCCGAAAGCCGCGGTGCCGCAGGAACCGCGTGGCGTAAGAGGCCAGTTGCTCGGCTGGCGCTGCGATGAACACCAGGCAGTAAGCGGGGTGACATAAGCTTCGCCGGTAGAAGTCCGCATCGCGGGTGAAAAATGTGGTCTGGCGTGCGCCCCGCAACTCCGTTAATATCTCTTCGTCGCTCATTCCAGCGCGGCCCCAATCCACTCCTACGGTGCGAACGGGCAGGCGCCGCCCTTCGAGAAACTCCTGCTGGCTGCGAAGCGAGTTCTCGTCGAGCAAGATCACCCGGCTCTCCGGCGCACGCCGGGCACTGCGTACTCAGCAGCGTGTTCCAGCAAGCTCTCCCGAGCCAGCCTTACGGCCTCGGCGATCGCCTCTTGGGGAACTTTTCCGTACCACTCCTCAACGATGGTGTCCCAGGGCATGCCGCGCTCCACCTGCTCGAGAACGTCGGAAACGAAGATCCGGGTTCCTCGAAACGTTAGCTTTCCGTGACACACCTGCGGGTCGGCGACGATGTAGCGGCCGATTTGCCGGGTGGTTCGGGGCGCTGCGCCGTTCTTCGCGGGTTTCGTGGCTGGCATGGGACGGTAGACCTCATACACAGTTTCGCGCAGTTGGCCTGTCGCAATCAAATCCGCTGCGCCTTCAATGCGTGCGGTGGCGGCGAAGCCTCTCCCGCCGACGCTCAAGGCGGCACGCCCGCCAGATGGACAACGTCCCACATTTGATACAATCGGTTGCGCGGCCGGCCTTATTCCATCGGGAATCAAGGGATGCGGTGCGCCGGTTTCCGAAAGAGGCGCGCGGTTGCAGATGGGGGGCGGGTCGCAATGCCAGTCTCCCGGCCGGTGTCAGTGGTGAGTGCGGGCGTGTCGGAACTGCGCGTGAAGGGTGCGGACGGCGTCTTTCGCGCGTTCTACTACCTCGCGTCTCCGAAGGGGGTTCTCGTCTTTCACGCATTCGTCAAAAAGACCCAGCGGACGCCTCCGCTCGAAATCGAGCTGGCACGCAAGCGCTTAAAGGAGCTTCCGGATGCATAGACTCAAACCTATCGTTTGCAACACGCCCGAAGAGCTGGCCGCCGCCATGGAGTCTCTCCGCGGCAGAGGCGAAAGAGTGGCAGCTCCAGCATGCGCTGCGCAAGCGCCTGAAGGAAATTGTGGTGAGACAAGGGATCACGCATGCAGAGGTCGCCAAACGGGCGGGCACTTCACGAACAAGGGTTACCGCGATTCTCAATGGCGACCTCGATCACGTGTCCAGCGATTTGCTGGTTCGCATCTTGGCCGGGTTGGGATATAGGGTGAGGGTTTCAGTGGTCAAGTCGGATAAGGTCGCGTATCCGAGGTCTGACTTTCCTCGCGAGGGGCGCCGTGCGAAACCATGAAGGGAACCCACCGCAGACCGTAAGATCGGATCGAATAGAGGCACGCATTGCGACGGATAGCCCGGGCGCGTCGGTAAGCAAGGGCGGCCCGAGCCACCTCGAACGGGCCGGGGCCGTCCTCTATTTCTGCGGACGGTCCAGGAAAATCTGACAGTCTATTCCCGAATGCTCAATTATGAACTGTAGATCGTCTCGCTGGGCGGCCGGGTTTATGAGCCGAGGGCTCACGGTTTTTATTGAAAGGGCTCTCGAAACTATCCCCGAGATTATGCTGGCGGCCTGTTCGAAGTCTTTCTTGAAATAGAAGACTGCAGTTCCTCCGCTACTGCCAGCAGAACCCATGTTGGTACTGTATGGTCCCCCGAGCCCAAACGCGCCCGGGAAGGGCGTGAAGGCCGATTCCTTTAATTCCGCCAATAGCTTCTCAATTTGACCAACGGAGAAGTCGGGAGTTGCCCCCCCACTAATGAAGATGTTGACCCACTTCTCGTTTGGCATCTTCCCCGCTATGCCTTTCCAAGGGGCGTTGCTGTAGGTGGCAAAGCGTTGCTCGCCTAAAGTTGGATACGCTTGTCGGATCGATACGTTGTCCACTTGCTTGGAGACTTGGGTTGCCTTGCTTTCAAGAGCCGTTTCCATCGCCTCAAATCGCCTTGCCAACTCTTCCGAGCGGGCTTGGTACAACTCTCCCCGCCTTTGCGCGTCGGTTGCAGTCGCATCGAGGCCTTTAAGTTTTTGTGCTATCTCGCCGCCGCCCTCCGCCACACGTCTTTTTTGGCCGTCCACAGCGGTCGCCAGTTGGTCAACAGACGCCTTCACCGAGTTCACCCTTGTGGCCGTCTCCTCGATTATCCGCTTGGCTACTTGGCCCTCTGCTCGGCCGCACTTATGATCGGCTCGATTCGTTTTGAAACATCGTCGAGAGTCCTTATGCCGATAAATGCGATGAATCCTAGAATAACAGTAAGGAGGACGCCGAACAGCTTGAGCCGCTTCCAGACGACGTCCTCCGCCTTGTCACCAATCTCTCTGACGAGGCTCGCTTGATCCTTCAGGCGGTTTAGCATTTCCAGATTCAGTCTGTTCTGGATGTACACGTCGATGGCTGCCGTTGTTGAGAGAGTATCCCTTCTCGTTCCGCAGAAAGGGCAAAAATCCCCACCGTCAACCAACGACTTCAAGCAGGCCGCACAAGTTTCGGTTTGCATTTTTCCCTCAACTCTAGCTTAGATGGGCTGGATTCGGCGAGACAGACTAGCGTATGACCGCCTCGGAGTGGCTCCTGCCTACGTCAATGGATGGGGTGCCGTAACGTGGGCCCGTTCGCGCGCCCTGTTCGATCTGCCTCACTGTGGGTCGAAGGGCGTCAGACGCCGGAACTCCATGTCCATCTTCTCCTATAATTTCAACTTGGTGCTACAGTCAAAATCGGTTGCTATCGGTTGCTGCGTCCCACGATCCGAGCGCGACATCAGCGTACCAGGGCTGCCAGCCCAGGCGCGCGGCGATCCACTTACTCCCGTGCTCATCGAGTCTGAATTCCGGGTGCGACTGTAGATCTGGCAGCGACATCCCGAGGGTGTTGCCCAAGATTACCTTATCTCTTCCGTCCGTGCATTGGGTCGCAAGGGATCCGTCCGGCAGCACGAGGAGGAAGTAGCCGTGCTGATCCGCGCGATTCGAGTAGCGTATGCGAATGAACGAGAACGCGCTTCGCAGCTCATGGACCTGCTCAAGCACATACTCCTCGTCCAGATGCCAGAGCCGCTCGTACTCCTGCTGGGCGCGGCCGGCCCGCACGATCCTGGATAGATTCCACTCCCTCACGCCGATTAGCGCTAAGTGCTCGCCTAACGCGAAGAGTTGGTGCATATTGTGCGCCCCGAGCGAGGTCAAGGCGCGGACCCGTAGGTTTTTCTCCCGGCAGAGCAACATAAAATCCGTGGTCTTTTCGAATGAGCCGGTAGACGGTCGCAATGTTCCGAGAATCCGGCTGTTCTCATGCACTTCGGGCAGGCCGGAATCCATGCTGACATGCCAGCGCACTGCGGAAAATCGGTCTAGGTCAGCGTGAGTTTTCACTATCATGCCGTTGGCACTGACGATGACGTTGAGGCCGGCCTGAACCGCCGATTCTGCGATCGCGGCGAGATCTTTCCGCATGGTGGGTTCCCCTCCAGACAGATCCACCCGCATTACGCCCCAGGATCTCAGGTGGCGAAAGATTCTCGCCCAGTCACCCGTCCCGACCTCCTCGCGCGGGAGAGACTCGTCGTTCCCGTAACAGAAGGCGCACTTCAAGTTGCACTTGCCCGTTAGCAGACAGCCGACGGAAATTGGGCGCGAGATGTGGATACTGGCCCTGTCATCAAGAACGTGAGCCTCGAACTCGTCGCTCTCTAGATCGTAAACAAGCCGGCCCCACTCCTCTGTCCGAGCATTAACCATAAATGTCAATTAACCAGTCCGAGGTCCTCCAGTTGAATAGCCATTGCGATGGCCGAAAACGCCGAATCGCTTAGCCAAAGGAACAAACAGGCCGGATCTGGTAATTGCCGCATCCGCAACGACCAGCGCCCGACGGCGACGATGCTGGCGGAAATCTGTCTCACGCACCCTACCGCAGGACAGCAAAGATATGAAGTCGGCACTTGCGGTTGGCCCGACCACTTGGCCAAAGGCCTGACGGAAGTAGTCGGTTAGCGGCTTTTGCGGCATTGTGAGTTCGGCGGCAAAGACGTCCGCCTCTTGTTCCTCCGCTGGTCGTGTGCCGTTCGCCCCCTCACCGCCGCTGAGCGGGCGGTCCCGATGGTACAAACCGCTCGGGTGAAGCACCCAATGGCCAATCTCGTGGGCCGTCGTGAAACGCCGGTATTCGGGTTTGTACTTTTGGGCAACCACGATCTTCCAGCCTCGCGATCAACCAGCCCCGCGATCTCTGCGCCGCCGGTCTCGGGC
This sequence comes from Bryobacteraceae bacterium, assembly GCA_050008575.1. Classification (GTDB taxonomy): domain Bacteria; phylum Acidobacteriota; class Terriglobia; order Bryobacterales; family Bryobacteraceae; genus Bog-159. The sequence goes on along the minus strand of JBEKMJ010000122.1, from coordinate 818 downwards.
GGAATGGCCTCTGGCTCCTCAAGCGAAACCTTCAAAATATTGCGGATCAGGATCTCAGGCCGAATCGGGATAAGGGACTCGATCAAAGGGGGCACACTCCAGATTTGGTGGCGTTCACGCCAGAGGTCTCTCAACAAAGAGCGAGCGGCTTCGCGAACCTCAGATTCCCGGGCAATGGTCATATATCACTCAGCGTCCCCGTTTAACTACACCCGCTAGTTCCCCCGCAATTCCCGCACTTATAACAACTCCCGTTCCGCGTCATGATCGACCCGCACTCCGCGCACAACGGCGCATCGGCGGTCATCGGCGCAAACGGCAGCTCCTCCGTTCCGCGTCATGATCGACCCGCACTCCGCGCACAACGGCGCATCGGCGGTCATCGGCGCAAACGGCAGCTCCTGCTGCGGGCTGGTCTCGGTAGGCCTCAACCCACCCGTCTCGCCCACTTCCGTCACCGCATACTCCGGTCCCAAAAACCGCGCGCCCAGCCACCGGAAAATGTAATCCATGATGGACTTGGCATACGGGATCTGCTGGTTGCCGGTCCACCCGCTGGGCTCGAAGCGCACGTGCGCGAACTTGTCCACCAGGAATTTTACCGGCACGCCGTACTGCAGGTTGAAGCTGATGGCCGTGGCGAACGCGTCCATCAGTCCGGAAATCGTGGAGCCTTCCTTCGCCATGGTGATGAAAATCTCGCCCGGCGCGCCGTCTTCGTACATGCCCACCGTGATGTAGCCTTCGTGGCCTCCGATCGAGAACTTATGAGTGACAGCGATCCGCGTGTCGGGCAGCTTGCGCCGCACGGGCCGGTA
>JBEKMJ010000121.1:0-35019 GCA_050008575.1 Bryobacteraceae bacterium | reverse complement strand
TCACTCGTACCAGCGCGTGTCCACTGCCGGAGGGTTTGTTCTTCTTCGGAGGTTAAAAACGTCGCTGCTCGTTGGCCCATGTCCAAATCATAAGACAATACGCTTAGTTTTGCAATTAGGTAGTAGTTAGGGCCTGCTCCAGATCCGCGAGGATGTCTTCCACCGCTTCAATGCCCACCGAAAGCCGGACCAGATTGTCGCGGATGCCCATTCGTTCGCGGTGCCGCGGCGATATTTCGCGATGCGAACTCATCGTGGGATAGAGCATCATGCTGTGCACGTCTCCCAGGGAGGTGGCGCGCACGATCATGCGCAGCGCGTTCATGAAGCGGAACACTTCGGCGCGGCCTGCGCCGTTCAACTCAAAGCTGACTATGGCGCCGTACAGTCCGGGCGGCAGCAGACGGCGGATCTCGGCCGCGTCCGGGTGCGCGGGATCCGCCGGAAAATACACGCGTTCGACGGCGGGGTGGGACGCCAGCCAGGAAGCCACGCGGCAGGCATTGGCGCACTGCCGCTCCATGCGCAGCGGCAGCGTCTTGATGCCGCGCATGGTCAGATAGCTTTCGAAGGGGCCGAGCGCCGGACCGACGGTACGCGCGAGCGCCCGCAAGCCCTCGTAATGCGCCGCGTCGGTGACTACGATTCCGCCCATCACATCGCCGTGGCCGGCCAGGTACTTAGTGGCGCTGTGCACGGTAAAATTCGCGCCCAATTCCAGTGGCCGCAGCAGCAGGGGGGTGGCGAAAGTGTTGTCGACGATCAAGGCGGCGCCAGCCTCCCGCGCAATTTCGGCGATGCGGTCGATCGGGGCGACGCGCAGCAGCGGGTTCGAAATCGTTTCCACCAACACGCAGCCGGGTTTCGATTCTTCCATGGCTTTGCGAAATGCGTCGAGGTCCCAAACATCCGCGAAACGCACGCTCACCCCGGCCGCCTCCATCACATTCATCAGCAGACCGACGGTGGCGCCGTATAGCGCATTGGCGGCCAGCACGGATTTGCGCCGATCGGCCAGCGCCGCAAGCAATGCCATGTGGATGGCGGCCATGCCGGAACTGCAAGCCAGCGCGCCGTGGCCGCCTTCGAGCGCGGCGGCCTGTTCTTCCAGCGCGGCATTGGTTGGATTGTCGTAACGCGCGTAACAGTAACCGGGATCTTCCTGCCCGAAGACGCGATCCAACTCCTCCATGCTGTCGTAGAAGTAACTGGAGGCGGTATAAATCGGAGTCGTGGCGGGTACGTGCGCGCCGGCCCTCTTACGGTCGCCGGCATGCACCGCTTTGGTTTGTATCTTCACGATGACTTCCTCTTCCAGCGCGGTCCGGACTTAGTATCTTCCAGGATGACGCCTTGTTCCAGCAACTGTTGGCGGATCTGGTCGGATAGCGCGAAGTTACGCGCCTTCTTGGCGTCGTTGCGCGCCTGAACCTGCGCTTCCACTTCCGCGTCGCCGATCTGCCCGCTTTCGACGGTAGGCTGCAACACGGCGAAGACGGAATCGAATCGGGCCAGAAACTCGAGCGCGGGGGGGCGGTTTTCCACTCGCATGTCGCCCGCATCCATGGCGGTGTTGATCTCCCTCAAAAACTCGAACATGGCGGCCAGCGCTTCGGCCGTATTCAGATCGTCGTCCATGGCGGCGATAAACTGCGCTTGTGCGGCGGCTGTTCGATCGGCAAGCGCCGGGTTCAAACCGTCGGCGAAAACCCCGGTTTCGAGGCGCAGCTTGAAATTGCGCAGGCGCTCGATGGCGGTTTTGGCGGATTGCAGCCCATCGAAGGTAAAATTGAGCGTCTTGCGGTAAGGCACCGAAGCGAGCAGATAGCGCACGGCTTCGGGCTGGTAGCCGCGGCCGAGTATGTCGCGCAGGGTAAAGAAATTCCCCAGCGACTTGGACATCTTCTGTCCTTCCACCATCAGGAACTCGGCGTGCAGCCAGAAGCGCGCGAAGGGTTTTCCCGTGAGCGATTCCGATTGCGCGATTTCGTTTTCATGATGCGGGAAGATCAGGTCCACGCCGCCGGCATGGATATCCAGCGTCTCGCCCAGATACTGAATGGCCATCACGGAACATTCGATATGCCAGCCGGGCCGGCCGGGGCCGATCTTTTCGTCCCAGAAAACCTCGCCTTCCTTGGGGGCTTTCCACAGGGCAAAATCTCTCGCGTCCGCTTTTTCGTATTCGTCCAAATCGACGCGCGCGCCCGCGCGGATGCCGCTGAAATCGTTGTGCGACAATTTGCCGTATTCCGGAAACGTGGCGATGCGGAAGTAAATAGAGCCGTCGCTCGAGTAAGTGTGGCCGCCCGCTGTAAGCCGCGCGATAGCCTCCGCCATTTCGTGAATGTGCTCGGTGGCCGGCGTGACGTGTTCGGGCGTTTCTAAGCGCAGCAGCGCGCAATCGTCGCGAAAGGCTTGTTTGTAGTGCGCGGTGTAATCGTCCAGAGATTGGTTGCGCGCCACGGCGTTGCGGATGATCTTGTCGTCCACGTCGGTGATATTCATCACGTGGTCGAGTTGGAAGCCGCTCGCGCGCAGCCATCGCCGCAGGAGATCCACGAACGTAAAGGTGCGGAAGTTGCCGATGTGCGCGTAGTCGTAGACGGTGGGGCCGCAAGTGTACATGCGCACGGTGTTGTCCCGCTGCGGGGAGAATTCGGCGGTTTGCTGCGTGAGCGTATTGTAGAAGCGCAGGGGCATAGGGAGGGGGAAATTCTATCGTAGCAGACGCAGTTGGCGGGCATGCGAAACCTGACTGGGGTGCTTAACGGCTCTGGGGAAAACGCTCCCTGACGGTCGCGGCTCGGTGGTGCTCGCGTTGATTGCGCACGGTTTACTGAGCCGCGACCGTCAGGGAGCGGTTTCTGTCGGTCGGGAATCCCCAACGGTTAATAAGCATCCACCTGTCAGTATCCTGCTATCAACGTCACGCCGGGACCCACGGCGCGCGGGTTACCGGCGGATTGCACGTTGTTATCCCGCGAGAGCACGAGTAGACCGGCGCCCGCGCCGAGTTGGTAAGACAGCCCGGTATCGGACGCTCCTCCCGCTCCGAATATGGTATTGTTCACGACGTCTAGCGCGCCTGTTCCATAGTTCACCTGCGGTACACCAATGTAAACGAAGCTGCCGCTGGGAGGCTCGCCGTTGAACTGGAACACCTTGTTCGCGCTGAGCACCGAGGCCGCGCCACCCTGAACCGTGCAGGCGATCCCGTACCAGGTGTTACCCTTGCCGCCCGAATCGCCGAAGTCCTCAATATAGTTGCTCTCAATTGCGGTGGCGTAGCAGCGGCTGGCGAAGATGCCATGCTGCGGTACGCCATACAGGTGGTTGCCGGCTATTCTCCAACCCGCGGCGTTGTCCATGAGGATGGCCGACTGTCCTGAAGTGGCCACCCACGAGTCAAGCAGGTTCCAATCCGTAACGCTGTTGCCCGTATCCACCACGTGGATGCCGTTTCCTCCGGATCCGGTGATGAAACAGTCGCTCAAAGTCCCATTGACCTGTGTATTCTGAAGCGGAACGTTGTTCTTGCTGAGATTGGTGATCTGAATTCCGTCTCCCGGAGCATTCTCGACTTGCAGGTCCTCAATGACCGTCAGCCATGAGCGTATCACCAGGGCGTTGGTTCGGGCGTTGTTGGCGCTGTTGCCATCGAGAGTCAGATGCGCGATGCGTATGGGTTCACCAGTGGCCGCGGAGTCCAGCGCCCAGCTATCCGACGCCAGCAGCGCGGGCAAGTTCGAGCCATCGGCCTGCCGGATAATTGTCCCCGTTCGAGAGTCGCCACTGTAAGTGCGGTTCCCACTCAGCACAATTGTCTGGTTCACGAGGCAGACTTCATGGATATGGATGGCATCTCCGGTGTGGCTCTGGGCGATCGCATTGCGGAGCGTCGCTGTGTCCTGGGTGGCATCGACGCAGGTTACGTTGAGCACAGCGCCGGGCACTTGGATCGCAACCAGCGTGAAAAGGAAGACGGCAGGTTTCCACAACATGGAATATCCCTCCTCTGGTTATCGTAACGCTCTCACCGGAACCAGGCCCGCACGCCCTGCTGCAAAGCTGCCGCGCCCGCGACGCCGGTCAGCGCGGTCATAAACGCGGGCACAGGGCCGCGCCGTTTCCATTCTTCATGGACCGCGCGCGCACCCAGGTAGAACAGCCATCCGGCGGCCAGCGCCAGCGGATCAGTGATCCAGGCGGTGCCTAGTTTGGGGGCGATGGCCAGTCCGCAGATACCGCCTACGAGCGTCATCGCTTCGGCCAGGACGCTCCAGAAAACAGCGGCGGAGCGTGACGCGACGGACGCGCGCGCCATAGCCCCCAGAGCCAGGCCTTCCGGGATTTTGTGTAGGACGATGGCCATCGCCACGGCGATGCGGATGCCGCGCTGCGAAGAAAGTTGCACGGTCGTCACGCTCCAGCCATCGAAGAACGCGTGCAGCATGATGGCGCCGATGAGCGGCGCGGCGAATCCGTGCAGCACCGTGTCGCAGGCCTCATGGGCGTGATCGTGCGCGCAGGTCGGGCAAACCGGGGCGACGAAGCGGTTGATCGAGAAGAGCAGGCCGTAACCGGTGAAAAAGAAAATCCCGGTTACGGCCCAGCCGGTCTCCGCCACCAGTTCCGGCAGGAGTCCGAAGAACACCACGCCGAGCAGCACACCCGCGCTGAAGGGGATTACCAAGCGCGTGCGGCGTCCGGCGGTGGTGAGCCACAGTCCGAGGAACACGCCGGCTATGCCGATCAGGGCGGCCAGCAAGGGCGGTGCGAGTCCGGATGTGAGTACGGCGGAGGACAAGTCTCCACGCTAGCACACGCACGGTCGATAACCCTCTGCAATGCGCCGGAAGGGGCGAGCGGCAACACGGTCACCGCGAGTTTCCGGACCACGGCACAAGGCGGAGAGGGAAGTGGCCGAGTTTCAGAAGTATCGAGAGTCGTGCTGCCGGGCGAATTAGTGGCTGTGACTTGCCGCATGGCACGGGACGGAGTGCTTCGACTTGGAGGCGTTGGAAATGCCGGTCCGCGTTTCCATTGAGCAGACCGGCAGGTTCCGGACCGTTCGCGGCGCCAATGCGGTCGTCGCCTGCGCTGCTTTTGCCTCAGCCGCAATGTGGAGGATTACTGGGAACGCGGTCACAGGCCGCGGGGGTCATCCCCATTTCTGTCGCGCCTTGCAGTATTGGTGCGCGACACAAAAATGGGAATCCCGCATACCGTACGAGTCGCAGCGCTCCCAGCACTGGTCTTATCGGCGTTCATCGGCGTTCATCGGCGGCCAATATTCGGTTTTGATGTTCGCGTTGAACCGGAGCAAAAGCATATCTGGCCGCCGATGAACGCCGATGGACGCCGATAAAACACAAGCAATAAGCCCAGCCCGAATCCGGGAAGGTGTACAAACACCGGCGCTTGGACGGCCGGCAACTCGCGTACCGGGTACGCAAGGCTCTACCAGCCTTCTTTGAGCCTTTCACGCCTTTCCACTCTTCTGTCGCGCCCTCCGGTATTGGTTGGCGCTGCCGGACGTGCGTGTTCGTTAAAATGAAGGAGAATCCTATGCGATACAGACTTTTGGGCAACAGCGGACTGCGCGTTTCGGAGGCGGCGTTGGGCACCATGACCTTCGGCGACGCTTGGGGATGGGGCTCCGCCAAGGACGAGGCGCGAACGGTATACGAAACCTTCCGCGAGGCCGGAGGCAATTTCATCGACACCGCGAACTTGTACACCAACGGGACCAGCGAATCGTTCCTCGGCGAATTCATGCAGGGCCATCGCCAGAGCGTGGTGCTGGGCACGAAATACAGCAATGCCGCTCCAGGCACGGACCCGAACGCGGCCGGCAACCAACGCAAGAATATGATGCAGGCGGTGGAGGCCAGCCTGCAGCGGCTGCGGACCGATTACATCGATCTGTATTGGGTGCACATCTGGGACCAGATGACGCCGGTAGAAGAGGTCATGCGCGGGCTGGATGACTTAGTTCGCGCAGGCAAGGTGCTCTATGTGGGCATCTCCGATGCGCCGGCCTGGTGGATCGCGCAGGCGAACACGCTGGCGCACCTGCGGGGGTGGTCGCCCTTCATCGGGTTGCAGATCGAGTATAGCCTGATCGAACGGACCGTGGAGCGGGAGCTGATCCCCATGGCTAAAGCTCTGAACGTCGGCGTGACTGCCTGGTCGCCGCTGGCCAGCGGTGTGCTGACCGGCAAGTATCACGGCCACGGATCGTCCGAGCCCGGCCGTATGAGCAGTGACATGATGAAAGAGTTCATGCCGGAGCAACAACGGACCGGCGGCATCGTGGCGGCGGTGAAGACTGTGTCCGATGAGACGGGCCGCGGTATGGCGCAGGTCGCGCTGGCGTGGCTTCGCTACCGCGCCGTGCCGGTGATTCCGATTATTGGCGCGCGAAAACTTTCACAGTTGCAGGACAATCTTGCGAGTTTCGAACTGACGCTGTCACAGGACCAATTGGATACGCTGGACGACGCCAGCCGCATCGAACTCGGGTTTCCATACAACCTCTATGCGAAGGAGTTGCTGCGTGCATTCGCCTACGGCGGTCTGCGGGACCGGATCCTGGCATAGAGGCGAACCGGATTTTGAGCAAGAGGTGAACACAGATGAACGCAGCATGACCATCGATCTGAATTGCGACATGGGCGAACTGGCGGATGGCGCGCTGGAGGAGGCGTTGATGGCGCACATCACGTCGGCCAATGTGGCTTGCGGGGGGCATGCGGGCGATGCGGCTACGATGCGGCGCACGGTCGAAATGGCGCGGCGGTTTGGCGTCTCGGTGGGGGCACATCCGGGGTATCCGGATCGCGCCAACTTCGGACGCGTGGAGATGGCGCTGTCCGCGGAACAGATCGCGCAGACGGTTTGCGAACAGATCGGCGCGCTGGCCGCCATTGCGGGCGATCTGGTACACGTGAAGCCGCACGGTGCGTTATACAACGTCGCGGCGAAGAATCCGGCGGTCGCGCGGGCGATTGCCGAGGGTGTCGGACGGTTCGGCGCACCGGAATTGGTGCTCGTGGGACTGGCGGGGTCCTTGATGTTGGATATTTGGCGGGAGATGGGATTTCGCGTGGCGGCCGAGGGATTCGCGGACCGGCGATATGAGGCAGATGGCAGTTTGCGATCGCGGAAGTTCGCCGATGCTTTGATTACCGATCCGGCGGATGCGGCGGCACAGGCGTTGCGGTTGATCGGTGAAGGGCGCGTGCAGACGATTTGCGTGCACAGCGACACGCCGGGTTCGGTGGGGATTGTGGCGGCGGTTGCGGGGGCGTTGCGCGGACTAGGCTAGCACAGCAAGGCGGGTCTGGAGACCCGCCGCAGGCGTGGACGCCCGCCCCACGCTAATTACTTGTGCCAGTGCATGTCCCAGCCGAGGTAGCGCGATCCGGCTTCGTGTACCATGCCGGCCACCGTCGAGAAATTCGCGGCCACGTGATGCTCGTAGCCGTTCAGGCAGATATAACGCAGCAGATCCTGTAAGCGATTGATGCGCACCACGCCCGCGCCGCCGAATGTGTCGAGCGGATCGTTGGTGAATTCGCCCTCGCCAACATAGGAACGCAGCCTGCCTGTACGGTCGTCCGTGGAGACGCGGCAGAAGCTCATCGGCCCGGCCTTCACCCGGCCGACGCACGTGCCGAACGTGTTTAACTTGCCCACCGTGCCGGCGATGATCTCCTGGAAATCCATGCGCACGTCGGCGAAGAAATGTTTGGGCAGGTTGCTGCAATGGAAGCAGACCGCTTTGTCGGGATCTTCGCCGTAGTTGTTGTTCCAATCGAGCAGCGCGCTGGGCGTGCCGGAAGCCATTTGCAGCGCATACATGCCGACAACGCCGCAGATATCCACTTCGCAGGCGCTGGGCAGCAGGTCGTTCGACATCATGCTCATGACGGTGCAGGGGACCACGCCAAAGTACTCTTCGATGGCGGTCCAACATTGCACGGCGCTCATCACCACTTCGGTTTCCTTCATCCAGCTATCGACGACCGCGCCGAGTTTGGCCATCTTGAGGAGCGATTCGTCGGGAATGCCGCTGGTTGAAACATAGCTCTTGATGGCGGCCAGTTTCTGTTGCGCGGCATCGTCCGAGTCTTTCATGCGGTGGATGCGGCCGAGGATTTCGGTCAGGTCCACGGTCTCGATGGAAATGCCATGTTGCTCCAGAATCTTCTCGCTGTAGCGCACGGTGTTAAAGGCTGCCGGGCGCGCGCCCAATGCGCCGATGCGCACACGGTGCAGTCCTTTCACGACGCGGCAGACTCCCGCGAACCAATCGAGATCTTTGCGAAATATATCGGAATCCGGCGCTTCGGTGTGCTGGCTGGTGATGGAATAGGGGATGCCGTATTGCGAGAGGTTGTTGCAGGCCGACATCTTGCCGCAGAAGCTGTCGCGCCGGAACTTAATGGACATTTTCGAAGCGGAATCCGGCGTGGCCTGTATCAGCACGGGAACGTTCAGGTCGGCCAGGCGCAGCGTGTCGGCGATGGCGCGCTCCTCGCCGAAATTCGGCAGGGTGACGATGACGCCGTCGATGCGGTCGCGATTGGCGCGAAACAAGTCGGCGCATTTGCGCGATTCCACGCGCGTTTCGACAGCGCCGTACTTGCTTTCTTCCGGACTGAGCACCAGCGGCTCGATGCCCGCCGCGGTGAGGGCTTTGACGATCTCCTCGCGCCCTTCTTTAGCGAGATGGTCGGGAAAGAATCCGCGGTTCCCGACGATAACTCCCATAGTCATTGGTCGTGTCACGAGAACAATCTAGCACGGAGCGGCGGAAGGGCGGGTGTTGTATCCTGGCTGGGTATGGACTCATGCGATCGCCTGTTTCTGGATTATTCCGCGCGCAAGCTTCGGCAGCACATGAGCCGGATCGCAGATTGCCTGGGCCGGCTAACGGCGGAGCGGATCTGGGCGCGCGGCGCGGAGAATGAGAACGCGGTAGGCAACCTGGTGCTTCATCTGAGCGGAAATGTGCGGCAGTGGATCGTGGCCGGGGTCGGTGGGCAGCCGGACATCCGCCAGCGCGACACGGAATTCGCCGCGCGGGGCGGCTTGGCGGCGGCCGGGCTGGCGGCGCTGCTGGGCGAAATCGTAGAAGAAGCCGCGGGCGTCATCGAGCGGGTTGCGCCGGATCGTCTGACGGAGCGACTGATGGTGCAGGGCTATGACGTGACAGTGCTGGAGGCGATCTACGCCGTGGTGGAACACTTCGCGGGACACGCGGGCCAGATCGTCTATGCGACGAAGCTGTTAACCGGGGAGGATCTGGGGTATCACAAGTATCTGAACACTGCGGCGCCGCATGCGGAGCAGACTCCCTGAGGGCGGCTACTTCTTGAAAAGCTTGTCGAACGCGCTGCGGGCGGCGTCGGGCGAAGTGGGGGCATCCACGATGGGGCTGGGCGGCGGCGCCGAGGCGTTGCCATCGCGCGCCACGGTGACCCGCGGCGAAAACAGCGTGCATTCGTTGGCTTTGTCCTTCAGCGCGATGCGCACCGGAATAGGCTTCAGACACTGAAATCGGGTGGATGGCTCGAAATAGGAACACTGCTTGCAGCAATGCAGCGCGGTGTTGCATTTCGGACAGTTGCCGGTCCAATCGACGCCGCTGGGAAGTTGCGTGGAGCAATTGAAGCAGCGCGCCGCGGTAACCGCTTGGACCAGGCGCGGAAGGCGCGGACCGGTTATGTCGAGCGGCGGTTTGGGGCCGGGCGTGCGCGGCCGATCGTCGCGGGGGCGGTCTCTGAAATCCGAGCGACCCGAGTCCTGATAACCCGGTTGTCTGTACTTTCTATCGCTGTCCATGGGGAATTGAATACTCCAAAAATCGCAGGGGGGACAAGTCTCCAACCAAAACTTCAAGCCGTGGAGCGCCCGGTTTGTCGCGCATTTACCGATCGATCACCACGTCAATGGCAAGGCAGTTCAGGCTACCGTTGTTGACGACGCCGGGTTACCGGAGGGAATCTGTGGAAAGGCCGAACGCTAGCAAGAACAGGTCAGGAAAACCCGCCCAATACTCCAAATCTATATGTACCACAGGTTGGGGCGCGTTTGCACGTTAAATCGGCACGGCAGTAGTACCGGCCCGGCCGGGGACCCTTGACATGAACTGAGCGAGCGGCGCAGAATCTTACAGGGGTAAACCAAATGGCCACTTGGCGCGCAGCGCTGGCAAAGGGGGCAACGCTGCTGGCAGCGCTCCCGATCGTCGCAACTTATGCCGTGGCGCAGCCGCCAACAGGGCTGCGGACGATTTACCGCTTCACCGGCGGCAGCGACGGGTCGCAGCCCACGGCGGGGGTAATCGTCAGCGGTGGCATGGTGTATGGCACGGCCTTGTACGGCGGCACGCCGGGCTACGGAGCGGTGTACGCACTGACCCCGCCGGCTTCCGCGGGCGGCGCGTGGACTGAAACCACGCTTTACAACTTTACCGGTGGCAGCGACGGAGCATATCCAGCAGCGGGTGTGACGATGGGCGCGGGCGGCATTTTGTACGGCGCGACGGGTGGGCCTGGAAAGTTGAACACGCTCGGCGCGGTGTATTCATTGACGCCACCCGCATTCCCGGGCGGTTCTTGGACCGAGACTACTCTCTACAGCTTCGCCGGCCCCCTGGACGGGGAAAATGCGTATGGCAGTCTGGCGGTCGGCGGGGACGGAGAATTGTATGGCACAACTTCATTCGGTGGTGGTTGTGTTTCGGATTTCTGGGGGTGCGGCACCGTGTTTTCGTTGACCCCGCCCGGAGGATTGTGGACCGAGACCGTGCTTCACTACTTCGACCACGTCGACGATCAACGCGTCCCCGCCGACGGTGCTCATCCCATTGCGGGTCTTACGATCGGCACGGGCGGGACGCTGATCGGCACGACCTCTTTGGGCGGGACCAACGGCGCTGGTACCGTGTTCCTGCTGAGGCCGCCAGTATCGCCGGATGGCGTCTGGGGTGAAACCAGAATCTACAATTTTGGCGCCGCGGCCGGCGATGCCGACGGAGTCGGCCCGGGTGGAGGCGTGGTGTTCGGCAAGGGCGGGGTGCTCTACGGTACCACCGAATTCGGCGGCGCTTCCGGCGCGGGCACGGTATTCTCCTTGACCCCGCCAGCATCGCGCGGTGGCGCGTGGATCGAGACCGTACTCTACAGTTTTGTCGGCGGCGGAGACGGGCAGATGCCCGCCGCAGGTGTGGCGATGGGCGCGGGGGGAGTTCTCTACGGCACAACTTTTCAAGGCGGGATTCGCAATGCAACTTGTCTGGCCAACCTCGGCTGCGGCACGGTGTTCTCATTGACTCCGCCAGCGTCCGCGGGCGGCCGGTGGACTAAAACGACGCTCCACGGTTTTACCGGCGGTACCGATGGTTACGGTCCGTTTGGCGGTGTCTTTATGGCCGAGGGCGGAACGCTTTTTGGCGCCACGGAGTTTGGTGGATCTTGCTCTATCTCAACCGCGGGTTGCGGCACGGTATATGCGCTGCAGCCCTGAGCGCCGATTTCAGGAAAGGGGGGGGCACGCTGGCGCGCCGGAAGGCGATGGCACGGTGTATTTGATTAATTGAGGGCGGACGCCCTTCCGGTACCCGCCGAAGCCGAATGGCGACGGATGGTAATCGCCCACCAGGTCGACGTTGGATTTCTCCGGAATCCGGGCCTCCATTCCAAGCGCCCAATAGCAGGCATTGACGATCATGCGGCGCAGGCCTTCGCTCAGCAGATCCTGGGAGGCGCCCATCGTGGTGGTGAAAACGCGCGCGGACTTGTAGCTCTTCACCCAGGCGATCGGCAGCATGGGATCGTTTGGCTTGCCCGGCGCGGGCGGATCGTCTGGGTGCATGCCCGCCACCACTTGGCCAAGCACCAGCGGACGGCTGTCGCCCGGCAGCGGCAGGCGCACCTCATAGACATCGGTCGGGCCCCAGATATCGCCATCGCGAATGCCGCGCAAGATAGGATGCTTCTCCGCGTCCTTCGCCAGTATGCCACGCGTGCTTTGTTTGCCATGCTCACCATGGTGACCGGCCCAGGTCTCGCCCAGCACCTGGCGTCCGAAGCCGCCATCCCACGCTTTGCCGTTCCAACTGTAGCGCGCGTAGGTGGGACTGCCCTTCAGATCGAAGGCGTGCGTGGCGGTGCGCAGACCTACGATGGGGCGGCCGGATTCCACGTAATCCACGATGTGCCGCATCTGCCCGTCGGGCAGGTCGCGGAAGCGCAGCAGCATCACGAGCAGGCCGGCGGAATCCAGCGCTTCGAGTCCGGGGATATTGGTATGCAGGTCCGGCTTGATTGTGCCGTCGGCTGGATCGACGGCATAAAGTACGGTGCAATCGAAGCCATGCCGCGCGGACAGGATTTTCGCTAATTGCGGCAATCCTTCTTCGGAGCGGTACTCGTCGTCGCCGCTCAGCAGCACGATGCGTTTGCCGTTGGGGGAGCCCGCGGCGCGCGATGGGCGGCAGAGCAGGGAAGCCAGCAGGGCGCGCCGAGTCATCGCACGAATACCAGGTAGATCGTCATGGCGATTCCGGTGACGGCGAGAATCAGCGCGATGACCACCGCCATGGTCACGGGACGGTCGACCACTTCGGTGCCGCGCTTCACGGCGCGCACGAAGCGAATGTGTTGCAGCGCGGAGAACAAGTTGACCACTACGCCGATGAGGATCAGTGCGGTGCCTAACCACAGCGTGAACCGGGCGGAATGGAGGCTGAGCGGGTGCGTGCTGAATTCCATTTCGCGCAGGAACAAGCCAAAGCGCGCCACCACGAAGCCAAAACCCATCAGGGAGAGGCCGGTGCGGATCCACGCCAGAAACGTGCGTTCGGCGGCCAGGTAGACGCGCGGGTCTTCGTGCGGCATGCTTTCTAAACCGCCCGCGCCGCGCGCAACGGCCCGCCCGCCAGATCGACCCACGAATTCCCGTGAGTATTGCGGACAAACATGGTAGTCTCGGCGCGAAACTTTCGCGGCCCCTGGAATTCGCGCCACCGGCGCGCGGCCAATTCGCGCACCACTTCCACGCGGCCCGGCGGAATTTCCTGAGCCAGCGTGACATGCGGGTGATAGGGGAACGGCTCGGGGAAAGCCAGCGCCCCCTGGTTAAGGCTCCGATGCATGTGGCGCAATTGCTCGGCGCCGCCTTCCACGCCGATGTAGACGACATCCGTCACGTCGAATTTCCGGATCGGGCCCAATTCGACATCGAAAGGCTCCAAACCGGCGACGATGGCGCGAGCCTCTTCAATGGCGGCGTCGGGAGCCACCGGCAGAGGGCGCGGCGGAAGCACGCTGACGTGCGCGTGCGGATTGCAGCCCGGAACTATCTCCAGCCGCAGATCGTCGAGGTAGGCGCCGAGCGGGTCGGGAAGATAGATTACCAGTGCGTAGAGGCTCTGTGGACGTGCGCCATCGGGTTCGGAATGCATCGTGGGCGGCTGCACTGTACATTATAAGCTCTCAGCCGGCAGCTTTCAGCGATCGGCTTTCTGTTAATCTCTAGGTGGAAATGTCAGAACCGGCGACAAGTAATCCTCTGCTGAACCTGTCTTTCAGGATACCGTTCGACCAGATCCGCGCCGAACATGTGCGGCCGGCTGTGGCGGAACTGCTGCGGGACGCGCGCGGACGCATCGATGCGCTGGCGGCCGATCCGGCGCCGCGCACTTTCGACAACACTTTGATGGCGCTGGATGCCATCGCGGAGCCGTTGGACGAGGCCATGGCGGTGGTGCGGCATTTGGAATCGGTGGCCACCTACCCGGAGCTGCGCGAGGTGTACAACGCGGTACAGCCGGAGGTCAGCGCGTTCTATTCCGGTATTCCTCTGCATGCGGGGCTGTGGCAGGCGATCCGATCGTATTCGGCGACCGGGGAGGCGCGCGCGCTGGCCGGCACGCGGCTGCGCTTTCTGACGAAGACCATCGACACATTCCGGCGGCACGGCGCGGACTTGGACGCCGATGGTAAGGCCCGCTTGGAAGCCATCGACATCGAGCTGGCGACGGTCACGACAAAGTTTTCGCAGAACGTTTTGGACTCGACCAACGCTTTCGAACTGGTGATTGCGGATGAAGCCGGGCTGGCCGGATTGCCGCCATCGGCCGTGGACGCGGCTCGCGCCAGCGCCATGCAAAAGGGGATCGACGGCTGGCGATTCACCTTGCAAGCGCCTAGCTATACGCCGGTGATGATGTACTTGGACGACGCCGCGGTGCGCCAGAAGATGTACCGCGCGTACGCGGTGCGGGCCAGCCAGGGCGAACATGACAATCGCGGGTTGCTGAGCCGCATTCTGGAACTGCGCCAGGCGAAAGCGGAGCTGTTGGGATTCCGCAATTTCGCGGACTTCGTGCTGCACGATCGCATGGCCCACACCGGCGCGCGCGCCCTGGAATTCCTGAAAGACCTGAAGGGCAAGACAGAGGCGCAATTCGCGCGCGAGAACCGCGATCTGCTGGAATTCCGGCGCGGACTGGAGGGTTCCGACGCGCTCGCACTGCAGCCCTGGGACGTTTCCTACTACGCCGAAAAGCAGCGCGCCGCCCTGTACGATTTCGACGAGGAGGAACTGCGTCCGTATTTCCCTTTGGAGCGCGTGGTGGATGGATTGTTCGAGACGGTGCATCGCCTGTATGGCATTCGCGTGGGGGAGGAGCCGGGCGTGCCGGTGTGGGACCCGCGGACGCGTTATTACGCGGTGCACGATCGCGACGGCGCCTTCATCGGCGGGTTTTACGCGGACTGGTATCCGCGCGAGAACAAGCGCGGCGGCGCGTGGATGGACGCGCTGATCACGGGGTATCCGATGCCCAACGGCTTCAAGCCGCATCTGGGCCTGATCTGCGGCAACCTGACGCCGCCGCTGGCGGACCGGCCCGCGCTGCTCACACACTATGAAGTGTCTACCATCTTCCATGAGTTCGGTCACCTGCTGCATCACTTATTGAGCCGCGTGGAGGTGCGCAGCCTGGCGGGCACCAGCGTGGCCTGGGATTTCGTGGAGCTGCCCTCGCAGATCATGGAAAACTGGACCTGGGAACGCGAACCGCTGGACCTGTTCGCGCGTCACTACCAGACGGGCGAGGCGATCCCCAGTGCGCTGTTCGAGAAGATGGTGCGCGCACGCAATTTCCGCAGCGCCAATGCGCAAATGCGGCAACTGGGCTTCGGCTTCGTGGACCTGGCGTTGCACACCGATTACGCGCCCGCGCGGGATGGCGACGTAATCGAGTACGCGCGCGGAATCCTGCAGCAATACTCGCCCGCGCCGCTGCCGCCGGATCACGCCATGGTGGCGGCGTTCACACACTTGTTCGCCAGCCCGGTGGGCTATGGCGCGGGCTATTATTCCTACAAGTGGGCCGAAGTGCTGGATGCGGACGCATTCACGCGCTTCCGCGCGCAGGGGATATTCAGCCCGGAGGCGGGCGCGGAATTCCGCGATACCATCCTGGCGTGCGGGGACAGCGACGATCCGGCAGAGCTGTACCGGAAGTTCATGGGGCGGGACCCGGACCCGAATGCGTTGTTGGTGCGGTCGGGGCTGTTGGCGGGGCGTTGATCCGGCGCGGCGCGGGGCGGGCTTGGGTGACCGACGTGGCTTATGCGCCGCGAATTCGGATTCATCCACTACTGCCAGCTTGCTCGTGCAGGAACTCGTGCAGCGGCGGATTCGGACGACACTTTCCCAGGCATTGAGTCGACGCCGGGAGTGTGTGGGGGCGAGCCGTGTATCGTACGCACCGGCATCCAGGTTAGGGTACTTGAGCAAAACCGGCGTTTGGGAATGAGTGCGCAGGATCTGCGGCGCTCGTACCCGGCTCTGCGCGCCGAAGACATCGCCGGTGCGGTTCCCACCGCCCGGAAATCGCGGACCAGATCCGCGATAACGAAGACGCGTAATTGCCCGCCTGGGTGAGAATCTACCTGGATGCCTGCTGCCTGAGCCGGCTTACCGATGACCAGAGCCAGCCTCGTATCCGCGGGGAGGCGGAAGCTGTTGAAGGCATTCTCGGGTTGATTCGTGACGGCCGGGCAGATTGGGTGAGTAGCGCGGTGCTGGCAATCGAAATCGGTCGCAAATCCGGACCCGGACCGGCGGCGCGACGCCGCCGAAGTACATTCGCACGGCGGCGCGATCGTCACGCCGGACCGCCAAGATGCGATTCGCGCCGAGTTTCTGCAGACCCTCGGGTTCGGCGCTTTCGACGTGCTCCACCTGGCCTGCGCTGAGCGGGGTGGCGCCCAAGTCCTCCTTACGACCGACGATCACCTCCTGCGCCTCGCCAGGCGGCATGCTGGGGGGCTGCGTATCAGGGTGGAGAACCCGCTATTCTGGTATCGAGAGGTCCGTACGTGATTGCAGGCCGCTAACATGACTGACGAGGAATTCGAACGGCACGCGCTGGCGATTCGCGGTCGTGAGTTGGGCGCGGATGGAGTGGCGCGCTTCCTGCGCATATACCGGGCAGGCAGCGGCGATTACACGCGCGACCGTCATCTGTGGCTGGAGAAGGCGACTATTCAGGACATCATGGTCGAGGTCGAGCAATGCTGCTGGCGAGAGCTTGGCCGGTAGCAACGGCTGCGGACGGGGGGAACTGCCTCAGTTCGTCCTGATGATCGGCGCGTTGCTGAGGAAAGATCCCATCTGGATTTGGACGGGGTAAGTGCCAGGAGCAAGGCCGGGCGGGATTTGGATATCGGCCTGCGCGAGTCCGACCGAACCGGGCGTCATGCCGATGAAGGCGATTGGGGCTGATACGCCGCCGACGGTCGCTTGCGCTGAAGTGGTCGCTTGCGACAGCGGTTGCGATGGGGTAGCCAGCCCCAGACCGACCGAGTTGTCCAACGGTCCGATTCCGGTGAGGTAGACGGTAACATAGCTGCCAGCCTTGGCGGGATTAGTCGCCGTGTTGAGCGTGTAATTCTGGTTCTGGGCTACCGCGAGATTGTTCCCATACGTGAAGATGCCCGGCGCGGCGGTGACCACATTGAATGTTGCGGTTGCCGACAGGCCTCCGCTACCCACGGTGATGCTGTTGGCGCCATCCGGGAGGTTCCATGGAAGCTGAACGTTGAGCTGCGTGGAACTGGCATAGAAGAACGGCAGTGATTGACCGGCGATGGTCACCGAGGCGCCACCGAAGTTATTCGGCAGGGGGGCATCGCGAACCGACAACTGTGGCTGCGCGAAGACGGCGCTCAGGCCGACCATGACCGCCAAGGCCGGGGGTACGGGTGCTGTCAGGCGCATGGATCGATTATCGCTCCCGCGCCCCGAAAAGAAAGGGGCAGGACTAAAGGCCTACCCCTCACCGGCTGAAGCCTGTGCTACCGAGCGGTGTAACCTACGCGGTACGCATGGCTTCCGACTTATCGCCGGAAATGGCCGCTTGCGCCGCCGCTAACCTTGCGATCGGCACGCGATAAGGCGAGCATGACACGTAGTTCAGGCCCACACGATAGAAGAACTGCACAGAATTGGGCTCGCCGCCGTGCTCGCCGCAGACGCCGATATCAAGGCCGGGATGGGTCTGGCGCCCGAGCTTGACGCACATCTCAACCAACTTACCTACGCCTTGCTGATCGAGCACGGCGAAGGGATCGTGCTTGAAGATCTTGGCGTCTTCATACGTTTTCTGGAACTTCGTGTAATCGTCGCGCGAGAGTCCCATGGTAGTCTGAGTCAGATCGTTGGTTCCGAAGCTGAAGAAATCGGCTTCCTTAGCAATTAAGTCGGCAGTAAGTGCGGCGCGGGGAATTTCGATCATGCATCCGACTTTGTACTTAAAGTCCGGCATGCCGGCCTTGCCCAGCACTTCCTCGGCAACCTTCACCACAATCGCCTTCTGGTTGGCGAACTCTTCCACCGAGCCGATGAGCGGGATCTCGATTTCCGGAGTGACTTTCACGCCCTTCTTGGCCACCTGCACGGCGGCTTCGAAAATGGCGCGCGACTGCATTTCGGTGATCTCCGGATACATGATGCCCAGGCGGCAGCCGCGGAGGCCCAGCATGGGATTGAACTCGTGAAGCTGTTCGACCCGCTCCAGCAACCCGGTCAGGACCTTCTTCAAATCCTTCACGGTGGCGCCGAGGCGCACGTACCGGCTAACCATTTCCTTCTTGGCCTTCAAATCGGCGGCGGGCAGCTTGGCCAGATCGACCATGAGCACTTCGCGCTTGGGCAGGAACTCGTGCAGCGGCGGATCGAGCGTGCGGACGAGCACGGGGAAGCCGTCCATGGCTTTGAACAGGCCGGCAAAATCGGCGCGCTGCATGGGCAGCAGCTTCGCCAACGCTTTGCGGCGGCTCTTCTCGTCCTGCGCCAGGATCATGGCCTGCATGTGCGCGATGCGATCTTCGGCGAAGAACATATGCTCGGTGCGGCACAGGCCGATGCCTTCCGCGCCGAACTTGCGGGCGGCTTTGGCATCGCGCGGAATATCGGCATTGGCGCGCACGGCAAAACCGCCGCGGAATACATCCGCCCAACCCATGAACGTCGCCATGATGCCGGACGATGGATCGGCGTCGAGCGTGTTGGCCTGCCCCGCGAACACCTCGCCGGTGGAACCGTCGAGCGAGATCCAGTCGCCTTCCTTCAGCGTCATCTTCTTGCCGTTCACGGACACGGTGATGTCCTTGCGCTGCGCGTTGACGTCGATGTCGCCCGCGCCGGCTACGCACGGGGTTCCCATACCGCGGCACACAACGGCGGCGTGACTGGTCATGCCGCCGCGGGAGGTGAGAATGCCCTTAGCCACTTCCATGCCGTGTATGTCGTTCGGCTCGGTTTCGGCTCGCACCAGAATGACGGGTCCGGCAGTGGCTTGTTTCACGGCCTCATCGGCGGTGAAGACCACACGGCCGACCGCCGCGCCCGGCGACGCCGGCAGTCCCTTGGCGATGGTGGCCAGCGACTTCTTGGAAGCCGGATCGAGCACCGGGTGCAGAAGCTGATCGAGCTGCTGCGGATCGACGCGCTGGACGGCTTCTTCCTTGCTGATCAAGCCCTCGTTGACCATGTCCACCGCGATGCGCACGGCCGCCGGGCCGGTGCGCTTGCCATTCCGCGTTTGCAGCATGTAGAGTTTGTGGTCCTGCACGGTGAACTCAAAATCCTGCACGTCGCGATAATGCTGTTCCAAGCTGGTGGTGATTTCGCGGAGCTGCTGGTAAGCCTCGGGCATCAATGCGTTGAGGGTCTCGATGGGCTGCGGCGTGCGCACGCCGGACACCACATCTTCGCCCTGCGCGTTCACCAGGTACTCGCCGTAGAAAACTTTTTCGCCGGTGGACGGATTGCGCGTGAAGCCCACGCCGGTGGCGGATGTGTCGCCCATATTGCCGAACACCATGGCCTGCACGTTGACGGCGGTGCCCAGATTGTCCGGGATGTTGTTCATCTTGCGGTAGTGGATGGCGCGCGCGTTGAACCAGGAGCGGAATACGGCGTCGCGCGACATGGCGAGCTGCTGGATGGCCTCCTGCGGGAACGGCTTGCCGGTTTTCTTCTCGACCAGCTTCTTGTAATCGGCGATCACGGCTTTCAGATCTTCGGCGGTCAGGTCGGTATCGAACTTGGCTTTCACTTTTTTCTTGCGGCCGTCGAATACATGGTCGAAATCGTGTTTTTCGATGTCGAGCACCACGTTACCGAACATCTGGATGAAGCGGCGGTAACAATCGTAGGCGAAGCGCGGATTGCCGCTCTTGCGCTCCAGCGCCAGGACCGTCTTATCGTTCAGCCCGAGGTTCAGGACGGTGTCCATCATGCCGGGCATGGAGAATTTCGCGCCTGAGCGCACGCTAACCAGCAGCGGATTCTCGGTGTCGCCCAGGGTCTGCCCCATCTGTTTCTGGAGTTTTTCCAGCGCCTGCAGCATTTCCTTGTGAATGTCGGCCGGAACCTGGTTGTGGTTCTCGAAATAGATGTTGCAGACCTCCGTCGAGATGGTGAAGCCGGGCGGCACCGGCAGATTCGCGCGGCACATTTCGGCCAAGCCGGCGCCTTTGCCGCCGAGGACATCTTTCATCGTTCCGTCGCCATCGGCCCCGCCGGGACCGAATTGGTAAACATGTTTTTTCATAAATCTTCTCCTTATGAGTTCGTGACAATCTCCGAGAAATCGGCAAACGTGCGAAATTGTTCCAGCAGCCCGTGCAGCATGGCCAGGCGATTGACCCGGACAGCCGGATCGGGCGCATTCACCAGCACCTTATCGAAAAACAGGTCGACTTTGGGGCGCAGCGCTCCGATCGCCGTTTCAATTGGTTGGCCGGCGGAGCGATTGATCTCATCAAATAATTCGCTCTCGGGGCCGGGTTCCAGCAGGGTTGGGGTGAAAGCGCCGCCGGTGAACCCGGCTTGGCGCAGGATGTTCTTAATGCGTTTGAAGCTGGCGGCCAGCGGCTCGAAGTCGGGCGAGGGCCGGATCTTTTGCAGGCGCAGCAGGCGCGCTTCGAGTTCCGGCAGATCGCTGCATCCGGCGGCGATGGCGGCGTTGACCTCGTCATAGCGGAAGCCGCGCACATCGCGGAAGTAGAATTTGATGCGCTCTTCGAAGAATTCCGTGAGTTGGGGGTCGCCGCCGATCAGGCTGAGCAGCGGGAGGGTCATACCGCCCTCGACGATGATTTTGACCACGCCCTGTGCGGCGCGGCGCAGCGCGAACGGATCGCGTGAACCGGTGGGCGCCATGCCAACGCCGAAGCATCCGCGGAGCGTATCCAGTTTGTCGGCGAGGGAGACGAGCCGTCCGGTCGTGCCGCGCGGGATGGAATCTTCCATGCTCTCCGGTTTGTAGTGATCGTAGATAGCCTGCCAGACTTCTTCGGGCTCGCCCTGCGCGCGCGCGTAGAGTCCGCCGACGACACCTTGCAGTTCGGTGAATTCTTTCACCAATTCGGTGGTGAGGTCGCACTTCGCCAGGCGCGCGGCGCGTTGGGCGTGTTCGTCGCCGCCGAGTTCTTTCACCAGGGCCACCACGCGCTCGGTCTTCTCCAGATACGATCCAAGCTTCGCCTGGAAAGTTACGTGCGCCAGGTCGGCGACACGGTCCGACAGCGTCTTGCGCTGGTCGGTTTGCCAGAAGAAGCGGGCGTCGTTGAAACGGGCGCGCAGGACGCGTTCGTTGCCGCGGCGGACGAGGCCTTGGGGATCGGCGCTGGTGTTCATCACGGCAACGAACCGAGGCGCTAGATGGCCGGAATCGTCTTCCACCGAGAAGTATTTCTGGTGGTGGCGCATGACGGTGATGAGAACTTCTTCGGGCAGGGCGAGGAATTGCGGATCGAATTCGCCCAAGATTGGGGTGGGGTATTCGGTCAGGTAGACCAGCGTTTCGAGGAGAGGTAGATCGGGCTTCAGCCGGATTCCCATCCCGGCGATCCCGTCTTCGATTTTCTTCCGGCGTTCGTCGGCGGACAGGATGACGAAGTTGTCGCGAAGGGTTTGTTCGTAGGTGGCAAAGCGGGACTGAAGTCCCGCGCGGGCTGAAGCCCGCCCCCCACGGCGATGGCCAAATGTCAGGTCGCTGGACTGGACTCCGGCTAGTTCGAAGGGGATCACTTCGTCGCCTAGCAGGGCTACGATCCAGCGGATTGGCCTGATGAAGCGCGGGCCGGTTTTGCCCGTCCAGTACATTGTTTTAGGAAACGCGATTTTCAGAATGATGCCGGGCAGCGCTTGGGCAAGTACATCGATCATCCGGCGGCCGGGCGTCTTACGGAGGTAGGTGTAGTATTCGCCTTCGACCGAAAGATCCGACGGCGCGACGCCTTGCTTGCGGGCAAATCCTTCGACGGCTTTCTCGGGCGCGTTCTTGCGCGGTCCGTTCACGCGCTCTTCGGTATCAGGAAGCCGGTCGGGCAGTCCCTCGGCGCGCGCCACCAGACGGCGCGGCGTGGCGTCCATGCGTGCGGTGATGCCCAGGCCTTCTAGCTGGGTACGCAAGCTGTCGAGCGCGGCTGGAATCATCCAATCCGGAATCTCTTCCGTGCCGATTTCGAGCAGAAAAGGCAAGCTCATTGCGCCGCCCCCTGCTGATCGGCCCACGCGTGCGCCACGCCGACCGCCAACTTGCGCACACGCTGGATCACCCCCACCCGCTCCGTCACGCTAATCGCGCCGCGCGAATCGAGCGTATTAAACAGGTTCGAGCATTTCAGCACTTGGTCGTACGCAGGCAACAGCGGGAAGCGCGCCTTCTCCGCTGCCTCCTGGGTGGATTTGGGATAGGCCGCCAGCAGCCGCGCGGCCTCGCCTTCGTGCAGGTCGAACAGCTTCCAGAGCGTTCCCACTTCAGCCATCTCGAAGTTGTAAACGGAAAACTGCAATTCGTCCTGGAAACGCACATCGCCGTAGCTGAAACCGGGCGCCCACTCGATGTCGTAGACGCTATCCTTTACTTGCAGGAAGGCCGTAAGGCGTTCGAGTCCGTAGGTCAGCTCGGCCGGCACCACATCCAGGTCGATGCCACCACACTGTTGGAAATAGGTGAACTGGGTGATCTCCAGGCCGTCCAGCATCACCTGCCAGCCGATGCCCCAGGCGCCCAGCGTAGGCGCTTCCCAGTTGTCTTCCTCGAACTTGATGTCGTGCTGCGTGAGGTCGATGCCGACCGCTTCCAGGCTGCCCAGATATTGTTCGATGACATCGGCGGGCGAGGGTTTCAGAATCACCTGGAGTTGCGAGTGCTTGTAGAGGCGGTTGGGATTCTCGCCATAGCGTCCATCGGCCGGCCGGCGGCTGGGCTGGACGTACGCGACGCGGTAGGGTTTCGGACCGAGCACGCGCAGGAAAGTCTCCGGGCACATAGTGCCGGCGCCGACTTCCACGTCGTATGGCTCCTGAATGATGCAGCCGCGCTGGGCCCAGTACTGTTTCAGCTTGAAGACGATCTCTTGAAATGACGACATTGTCTTTTCGGGGTCTATTCGGCTGCCTATTCTGCTTCGAGGACCGGCGGCGTCATCAGTTTACGCTCGACGTGCTGCTCGATCTGCTGCACCAGGAAGCGGCGCAGGTCCGCACATGTTTCGCGCGTCCAACCCGTCTGGCCGATCTGCGCGACCGGTTTGTGCAGCATCTCTTCGGCCATCACCCTCGATTCCACGCTCAATTCGTAGCTACCCGCGCCCGCCGCCCGGCGGCATTCGGCGCACATCAAGCCGTCCCCGCCGCGGAGGAAGAACGCCCGCTCGCGGGTCTCGCCGTCGGCGAGTAAGGTGCCGCAACTCAGACACACACTCAGGTCGGGAAGAAAGCCCGACAGCCGCGCGGCCCACAAGCTGAAGTACGTGACGGCGCGCCACACGCCCCCGGAGCCAATGGAATCGGGGGCGCGCATATGTTCCAGCACCGTCGTCAACAGCCGGAAGAACCGGTCGTTCGCTTCACCAGGCGGCAGTAACTGATCTGTAACTTCCGCGAAATAATCCAGCGCCACGGCCGCCCGGTAATCCGACAGCAACCGGAATTGGGAGACGAGCAACTCGCAGGAATCCAGGTTCACCAACTCCCTGGTTTCGCGCTGGAAATACGACATGCGCACTTGCGAGAGCCGTTCCAATCCGGCGCCGAATGGGCTCTTGGGACGGCGCGCCCGCTTGGCCACGCCGCGCAGCTTCCCCTGATCGCGCGTCAGAAAGCTGACGACGAGGTCCGCTTCCTTGAAGGGGTAACTACGGAGCACGAAGGCTTCACTCACTCGAGCCGGCACATGGAGAAATTTAAGAGTATCACATCGTGCTTGGCCGCTGTGGAGCTAGAACTTCCAGAACCCACTCGCCAACCGGTCGATTCGCGCGATGCGGGGATAAAATCCCCGCGCGGGATAAATCCCGCCCCCCAGGGCTGAGTATCCCCACATCACCCTCTGTGGCGAAGACGGTCGATTTTCCGGCGGTCGCGCTTTGACGGTTTGCCAACCCGGAACGCCTCGAAATGCGGCAGGCCTTTGCGCTCTTCCGCCAGCTTCAGGCGCAACTCCCGGCTCGCCTCCGTTTCCCGATAGAGCGTCTGGGCAACCGCCGCCGGACCGCGCAATTCACTGACAGACAGCACTTCCACTTGAAAGTCGCCACTGTCGTTCTTCACTTGCAACAAATCCCCGGCATGAACCTCGCGCGACGCTTTGGCGGGTTGTCCGTTGGACTCAATCCGGCCGAGTTCACACGCACGTGACGCGAGAGATCGCGTTTTGAAGAATCGGGCCGCCCAGAGCCATTTGTCTATTCTGACGCGGATCATAATCGTATTCTCCGTCGCGGGAAACACAACAGGTTAGCAACCATTCATATGTTACGATGTTCGCAATCGGCAGTCGAGGTGATGGAACATGGCGGACGAAGACTCTTCCGATCAGGGCAGTGACGATACTGGCTGGGGCGGCCTCGCTCTGGAATTCAGCCGCACGTTTATTCTGGTCCGGGATGTGTTTGGTTACCTTCCGCCTGGCGCGGTTTTTCTTTTTCTGGCTCTGGATGCGCCGGGTCACAGGCTACTGGCTTCCATCGATCAATCGGGGTTGCCCGCATGGGCCGTTGGGCTTGCCGCGGTGGTTCTGAGTTATGTCGCGGGGCAGATCGTGGTGGCGCTTGGCTACTGGCTGAGTGAGCGGATAGACAAGGGGAACAAAGCGCAATGGGACGATCTCGCTACTAAGAACCACCTCTATTACCGCAGGCTGTACGCGGAACTCTTCATTGAATCCGAGCGCCGCGATACCATCGCCATGCTGCGCACCGGCCTGGCCGTGGCTCTTTTGGTGGGCGCGGCGCTGTACATCCTGCAGATCGCGCTGTCACCAACGCCGTTCGGGAGCGGGTTGTTCTCGTACGAGGGGATATTGCGCGGCCCGCTGCTGCTTCTAGCCGGAGGTTTTATGTTTCGGAACGCCGGCATGGGCCGCGCGAACGCGGCGCACTACAGGAAAAACGCCATCGAAGTGGCGAGAATGGTGAAACAGGGCACTGAGCCGCCGGTCAAGTAGGGACTTCCCGGCGACGTGGCCGGGCCCTTACTGAAGACGACGCAGGCGAGAGCCTATGCTACTTACTCGGAAACCGCAACGGCGATGGCCGGCGGTTCCGCGCTCGCGCGTAGCGCCTTGCTCTTGACGCTCTTGGTCACACCGAATGCAAACGATTCGCCGATGGAGCCGGCATCAAACGCCCGAATGACATAGGTGCCGTCCACGTTGGCGATATCCAGATAGTTGCGTCCGGACTCCTGGGCCGGCTTGGCAATCGCGAGAAACGTCTTTTGGATCCCTTCCCCGCTGAGATGGATGGCCGGCACGTGCGCCAGGTCCCGCGCTTCCGTGCTCGTCCAGATGGTGTACTGGCCGGGCTGCAACAGCGTATCCCCGAAATATGCAGCCGTGGGCAGTTCGAACGTCCCCTTCAGCACCGGTTGGGCGTTGGCGCGCGCGGTGGTTAAGCCGAGCGCCAAACCCAGCAGCGCCAAGCCGATTGTTAACTGTTTCCGTCCGTTCATGGTTATTCTCCTTTAATGAACCTCTCCAGGGTGAACCTTTTGAGGCAGTTGCTTCGTCTATGCAATAGATGGGCGAACCGAAGGCGAAGTTTATCAGCAGGGCGTCAATTGTTTCTGATGCTGGAAGCAAAGCATTTGAAAGGGTTTAACCGATCATGTCATTTCCCGCGCCAAAATCCATGAGCGTTCCCACCAAGCTGCGTTTTGGACCCTTCGAGGCGGATTTCGACAACAAAGAATTGCGCAAACACGGGATCCGCATCAAACTGCAGCGCAAGCCTTTCCAGATTCTCGAATACCTGTTGCAGAGACCCGGCCAACTGGTGATGCGCAACGATCTGGCGCAACTTCTTTGGCCCGGCATGCATGTGAGTTTCGATCGCAGCCTGAATACCGCGGTGAACGCGTTGCGGCGCGCGCTGGGCGACACCTCGCGCAACGCGCGCTACATCGAAACGCGAACCGGGCTCGGATACGTTTTCCTGGCCTCCGTGGAAGAGGTGCCCGGTGCGGGGAGTGCGCGTGCAGCGGCTGGCATCCAACTGGTGCACTCAAACGCCGCCCCTGCCGGCGCCGGCACGGACGTTCCGCAAGATTGTCTGAAGGGACGTTATTTCTGCCATAAGCTGACCGAAGAGGATCTGCACAAGGGTGTCGCGCATTTCAACGCGGCTTTGACGCAGGACGCGAACTGCGCGTTCGCCTACGCCGGGCTGGCCGACGCTCATTGCCTGTCCGCATTGCTGAACATGGCGGCGCCGGGCGAGATCTATCCGCGAGCGAAAGAGATGGCGCTGAAGGCTCTGCATGCGCGGCAGGATCTGGGTGACACGCACGCCGCGCTGGCCACCGTGAAGCGCTTGTTTGAATGGGATTGGGCCGGCGCGGAGGCGGAGTACCTGACGGCGCTGGTGCTGAGCTCGAACGCGCCCCTGATTCATCAGGCTTACGGCGCGCATCTGGCGGCCACGGGCAAAACCGAAGAAGCGCTGCGCGAGCTGCGGCGGTCGGAAGAGATCGATCCTCTGGCGCCGATAGTGAATGTGGGAGTGGCGTGGGGTCTTTATGTCGCGCGGGACTTCCAGGGGGCTTCGGAACAATGCTGGAAAGTGCTGGCGATGGAGCCCAAGTTCGGCGCCGCGCAATACACCCTGGGTTTGGCATACGCGCAGATGGGTTTGACCGAGGATGCCATCGTGGAATTGCGCAATGCGCGCACGTGCGTGGGCGATCAACCGGCGGTGCTGGCGGCTCTGGCGCACGTGCATGCCTGCGCCGGTGAAGCCGGTGAGGCTGCTGCAATGCTAGGCGAGTTGGAGAGTCTGTCGCGGCGGCGGTATGTCTCGGCGTACTGGCTGGCTCTGGTGCACGCCGGGTTGGGAGACGCCGCCCGCGCTTTGGAATTGCTCGAACGTGCGTATGCGGAGCGGGATGTCTGGCTGACTTGGCTGGGTGTGGAGCCGCGTTTCGATCGCGTGCGTGGGGAGCCGCGGTTTCAGGAGTTGCTGCGCAGGATAGGGCTAGGATAGGTTTCAGCGATCAGCTTTCAGGCGTCAGCTTTCAGCTTTCAGCTCTCAGCTAGTGCCACTGGTACACGAGCTGATTGCTGAAAGCCGATTGCTGAAAGCTAACTAAAAGCCGGCGGCCGGCGACACGGGAACAGTTAGCTGCTGCGTCTCTCCGCGGAGCGTCTGGTTCCGGACGGCCTTGGACACGCCGAACCGATACGATCTGCCCGACGGGCCGGCGTCGAGCTCCCGGATGACATAGGTTCCGTTCACGTCGTCGATCTTGAGAAGACTGCGTTCCGAGATATCTCCGGAGCCTGCCGGCGCGAAGAAGGTCGCTCTGACGTTTTCGCCCCGGAGGACGATCGTGGGAACTCCCGAGATGCTTCCGCTGACCGACAAAGTGTAATCGCCGGGCTGTAACAGCGTATCGTTCCAGTAGGCCTGCGCGGGCAGGGTGAAGGTCCCTCTTGTTATGGTTGCGGCGCCGGCTTCCACCGCGGTCAGGGCGGGGAGAGTTACGAGCGCCAGAGTGAGTGCAAATCGTTTACGTAGGTTCACGGGTCTTTCCTTTCATGGGCCGCTATCGAGCGGGCTTTTTTTGTCTGTCTACAACCATCAGACGAAGGCCGGGCGGGAGGTATAGCGGGCCGGAGATCAATTGTTTGTCAATTCGCCGGCGTGTACAATGGCTGGGGCGGACCTAACAAATGGAACACTACACGTGGGACAAGCTCGATAAGGAAGTCTTGAATCCGCGCATCTGGCGCAAGGTCATCGCGGGCGAAAAAGCCATGGTGGCGCAGGTTTTCATCTCGAAGGGAGCGGTGGTTCCCGAACACCATCATGAGAGCGAACAGATCACTTACATTCTGGAAGGCGCGCTGGAGTTCGAAATAGAAGGCCGCACCATCGTGGTTTCCGCGGGCCAGGTGCTGCGCATCCCCTCGCATGTGCCGCATCGCGCGGTGGCGCTCGAAGACACACTCGACCTGGATATCTTCAGTCCGATCCGCACAGACTGGTTGACGGGGCAGGACGACTATCTGCGGCGCGGTTAAATTCATGGATCTGGGGATTAGAGATCGGGTAGCAGTGGTGGCGGCCTCGAGCCGTGGTTTGGGCTTGGCGGTGGCGCGCGGGCTGGCGAAGGAGGGCGCCAAACTCGCCCTTTGCGCGCGCGGCGCTGCAGCCCTGGATGCCGCCGCGGAGCAGATCCGCCGCGAGACCGGCGCCGAAGTGATGACGCGGGCGCTGGACGTCACATCCTACGACGACGTGCGTGGCTTCGTGGCCGCGGTGGTGGAGCGCTTCGGGCGCCTGGATATCTGCGTGGCGAACGCGGGTGGGCCGCCGGCCAAAAGCTTCGCCGAAACCACTCTCGAAGATTGGCGCGCGGCGGCCGATCTGAACCTGATGAGCACGGTCTATTTCGCCAAGGAAGCGCTCCCGCGGATGCAGCGGCAACAGTGGGGCCGGTTCATCGCCGTCACATCGGTAGCGGTGAAGCAGCCGGTGGAGGGGCTGATCCTCTCAAATGCCGTGCGGTCGGGAGTCAGCGGACTGATCAAGACGCTGGCCAACGAATACGGGCGTTACGGCGTGCTGGTGAATAACGTGTGTCCCGGCTATACGGCCACCGCGCGCCTGGTGGAACTCAGCCGGCGGATGGCTGAAAAGGAGGGGGTCGATCCGGCGGAGATCGAAGGGCGCTGGGCACGGCAAACGGCTGTCGGCCGGGTGGGCCGGCCGGAAGAATTCGCGGACCTGGTGGTTTTCCTGGCCTCCGAGCGAGCCACCTATGTCACAGGCGTGTCGATTGCGGTGGACGGTGGGCTGGTGAAGGGTTTGTACTGATTCGGACCGGCTCCGTTCCGATTTGGAATCGCTCCGTACCAATCAGTCCGATGGCGCCGAGGGCGGCGCGGCCCAAGAAATCACCTGCAATTGCCGTTGCACGCTGGCGATGCGGGTCTCGATGCCAGTTAGAAACACGGTTTTGCGGGGAGACTCCGGCCAAGCCTGCACCACTTCGCGCCGGTATTTGAGGAATGCCATTTCTTGCTTCATGCCCTGGCCAAGAGCACTCGGCGTGCCAAGGTGTGAATGAGCGCGAATGGATGAAAACCTCGTAGGGCAGGCTCGCAGCCTGCGCGGGCCTCGCAGGCCCGCTCTTCGGCGAGCTAGTAGCTCGCCCGGCGGGGCTAAGGCCCCGCGGCGGCGCATGGCGCCGCCCCACACCCGCTTCCTGAATGGCCGTGCTGAGATCGTTGATATGGTGGAAGGACAGGCCGCCGGTTTCGACCGCCAGAGTGTCGAGCGTCTCGTAGTTGAAATCGGACCCGTTGAAGGCCTTGGGCGGCTTACTGCGCTTACCGTTCGAGCCGCGGTCCGCCTGAAAAGCCGGCGACACCATCACACCGCGCGCGTCGACCGGATACACCGCCACATCGGCTTCGTTCAAGGCGCGAATGGCGCGCATTACGTCGCTCTCGGACGATAACGCGGTGCCCGGCACCTCGGTGGTCGACAGACCGGGCCCCGATGACCTCGGAGCCGCATTCGATTGGCTGCCGCCGCTCGATGCTCCTCCTCCTTGCCTGGCCGAATGGCCGGAGGTCCGCCCGGTGGCGTTGCTCCGCGGAATGCTGTCCACCGTGTTATGCAAGCCCTGCTGAACCGGGAACCCGCCCGAAATCCAGATCAGCGTCTTGCGGCCGGGAGTGCCTTGCAAGTGTCCCGCAATAGTTTCGAGCCCCGCCGCCGTGCGCGTCGCGCGCACCGTCTCGGTGTAATCGACATAGGGCTGAGCGTTGGACTGCATGAAGCTATCCCACTGCGCGGCGGTCTTCTGGTCGCCGGCGAGCGAATTGGACGAAGCCGGAGGCGCCGTGGCGGCATCCACTTCGGGATTCGCGCGATTCGAATGTTTCTCGACAGCCGCCAGGAGCGACGCCATATCCTGCGAAAAATCGTGCAGCATCGCGAGCGAATCGCCCAGTACGAAAACGGCGACGCGGCTTTCCACAGGCAAGCCGCGCAGGTAGCGGAGAAAGTCTTTCTTGGCGAGCTGCTGGTCGGCGAGCTTGGTATTCAATTCATCGAACAGGAATGCAGTCACGGCGGGAATGTTCGGCGGCGGCCTATTAGTGAAGGTTAGACGGTCCGGCAAATTCGAAACGGGGGTTCCGTTCGCACCGGTTTCTTCCAGGGCAAAGAGCGAGATCTTTTGCTCCTGCCCATTATCGCGCAGCACGAAATCGTCGCGGGTGAGGCCGCCGACCGGCTTTCCGTGTTTGTCCTTGACGACCACATTCACCAGGACGATGTGCGTGCCGGATTGAATCACGACCGAATCCGGCGGGGATTGAGCGATAATCGGCAGCGCCAGGAGCAGCGCGCTAAACGGGATCAAAACGGATGGGCGTAACAGGCGAATCCGCATACTTGCCTCCGGAGCAGAGGTTCTTTTCGAAGTTTATCCTATTTTCGAAAGGTGGCGGCACGACGCTGGCTTTGGGCCGTCGCGAGCATAGCTCGCCGAAGAGCGGGCCTGCGAGGCCCGCGCAGGCTGCGAGCCTGCCCCACAGGAATTCACGTTAGTGCTGCCACTTCGTCTGCGACCCCTCGCCCGGAAACGGCCAGTTCTTATCCAGCCACAACTCCTGCTCGCGCTGCGCGTGCGGCACCATGTCGATCTTCAGGTTCTCGAAGAAATGCACGCCCGTCTTGCCCGCCGTGGCGATGTCGATGTCTCCGTCGCCATCCAGGTCCGCCACCACGAATTGCGTCCCGGCGCCGGCCGTGCCACCCAACGAAATCGGATATCTCGTGAATTCGCCGGTTTTGCGGTCGATCTTGTAGTAGTAGATTACCAGCGGATCGTAGGAGCCCGGATCGCCGCCGTTGTGCCCCCTGTAGCGCTTGCCGGCCAGCAGCTCCATCTGGCCGTCGCCATCCAGGTCCACCAACTTCAGCGCATGCACCTGGGAGAAGGATTCGTCGATGGTATGCCTGACCCAGCGGCGCTGGGCGGCGTCGCCCTGCTGCTCCAGCCAGTAAAGGCCGTAGCTGTGTCCGCGGCCGTAGATGATGTCCATCTTGCCGTCGCCATTCACGTCGTAGCCGATAATCGGGAAGCCGGCTTCCTCCAGATCCCAATCGCCGTGCCATTCCCACTGGTCGCGGTCGGCGTCGATATTCTTGAACCAGCCGTACGGCGTGAGAAGATCCATTTTGCCATCGCCATCGATGTCCGCCATGCCGATGCCGTGGCCATCCTGGTCGTGGCCGCCCGCGTGGTGCACCTTCGGCTCGGGACCGGCGAAATCCACCCAGATGATTCCCGAGCGGCCATAATGCGCCAGCGCCAGATCCGGCTTCCCATCGCCATTGAGGTCCGCCATCCAGCCGCCCTCGGTCTCCACCGAATGCGTGATGAAGTGGCGCTCCCACATGACTCCCGGCTTTTTCGGATTCTCGTACCAAAACAGGCCGTCGGTCATCCAGCCGACTGTCACAATATCCGGCGCGCCATCGTGATTCACGTCCACCACCCACTCGCCGCAATCGGACACAAATTCTCCCACGATATCGACGGTGCGGTATTGGTGGCGCTTCCATTCGCCGCCCTGCGGTCCCGGATTCTCGTACCAATAGGCGCCGCTCAAGATATCCGGCCGTCCGTCGCCATTCATGTCCAGGGTGGTGATGCCCTCGGCGTGATCCGCGCTCAGCCGATGGATGGAGTAAGTGGTTTGCGGCACGTCGCCGGGAGCATTGCCCCGCTTTTGATTCAATTGCCCGCGGACGGCGTCCGGAAACACGGCCGAGGCCAGCGCGGCCAGGCTAACCAGGAAAAGATTTCGCATCGAAAGTGGAACTCCTCACCGAAAAGTGTAGTCGCTGGCGAGTGTGTTTGGGAAGCGGCCGGTTCACCGCGCCACCAGAACCTGCAACCGGTCCAGGGCCGCGGACCAGTATTTTTGGAGGCGCGCCGCTTCGTCTTCCGCCAGCTTCGCGTGCGACAACTCCACTCGGGTCCTACCGCGGCGCTCGTAAAGCCGGACAGCCACGCGTGTCTCGCCGGGCCACTCGAGATGCAGGGTTTTGTGCGGCACGGCCTTCGAGATTTCGAATTTCGCATCGGGCAGCCAGAGCGCCAGTGTGGCGGGGTCCTGCCACGCTGCCCACACGGCCGCGCGCGGAGCGGTCACCAACTTGCGAAGTGTCACTGCATAGCGTTTGCCAGGGGGACCGCCGATCTCGTCCTTGCGGATGCCGCGATCGTTCTCATAGCCCACCGCCAACATCTGGCTCCACCAGCGCGAGAGACCGAGCTGTTTCTTCAACAGAAGGGTAATCTCGGCGTGGTCCATCATGCGGGCGCCGGCCTTGTCCAGGATCTTGAGCCACTCGTCCCAGGTCTTGCCGGTTTTGATGCGCACGGCCTCGTCGGTCAGAGTCCCTACGTGAACCTGCTGGAACGGCTTGGCCATGGCTTACTATGACGTGGTCCGATTTTAACCGATCTTGTGCACCGCTTGCCCGCGCAATTCGGCGAGCAATTCGCGCACGGTCTTACGGGTAAGCGGGTCGCGCAGGTCCGGCGCCAGGTCCGCCAAGGGCGCCAGCACAAAGCGGCGGTTGCGAAATCGCGGATGCGGAATTTCAAGCGCCGGTGTGGACACCACGGCATTTCCAAACAGCAGGATATCGATGTCGATGTTGCGCGGGCCTTTGGGCGCGAGGCGGCGGCGGCCAAGCTGCGCTTCGACTTTGGCAGTGCGGTGCAGCAACTGCAAGGGGAACAAGCCGGTTTCGGCTTCCGCGACCAGGTTCAGAAACCAGTGCTGGCCGGGCACATCCATGGGTTCGGTTTCGTAGACCGGCGAGACGCGCAGGATGTGCAGCCGCGGCGATTCGAGCGCGCGCAGGGCGGATTGCAGCATGGCTTCGCGGTCGCCCAGGTTCGAGCCCAGGCCCAGGTAGACTATCTTCATAAGTGGGGCAGGACTCCAGTCCCGCGGCCGGCGTCCACGCCGGCTGGGCCGCCCTCCATCAAAAGAGCGCGGGATGATCGCCGCGAAAGCGCCGCTCAATGTGAAAGTACTCGTACGCCGCATCGGTGGCCACCCGTCCGCGCGGCGTGCGGTTCAGGAAGCCGAGTTGAATCAGATACGGCTCGTAGACTTCTTCGATGGTATCGGCCTCTTCGGAAATGGACGCCGCGATAGTGTTCAGCCCCACCGGGCCGCCGCGGTATTTTTCGAGAATGGTGAGCATGATCTTCTGATCGATTTCGTCGAGGCCGTAGCGGTCCACTTCCAGCAGGTTCAAGGCGGTCTGCGCCACGGCTTGCGTGATGCGGCCGTCGGCGCGCACCTGCGCGTAGTCGCGCACGCGGCGCAGCAGGCGATTGGCGATGCGCGGCGTCCCCCGGCAGCGGCGCGCCAGCTCTTGGGCGGCGTCGTCGTCGATGCCCACGCCGAGCAACTTGGCGGAACGCTCCACGATAACTGTCAGTTCTTCCACCGCGTATGGATCGAGGCGCAGAACCAATCCGAAACGGCCCCGCAGCGGCGCGCTGATAAGCCCTTGGCGCGTGGTTGCGCCGATGGCCGTGAAGCGCGGCATGGGCAGCGAGTGCGTGCGCGCGCCGGGGCCTGCGCCCACCAGGATATCCACCCGGAAGTCTTCCAGCGCCGAATACAACATCTCCTCCACATCGGGCATCAGCCGGTGGATCTCGTCGATGAAGAAAACCTGCCGTGCGCGGATGTTGCTGAGGATGCCGGTGAGGTCCAGCTTCTTCTGCAGCACGGGTCCGGAGGTGGTGGTCATAGGCACTTGCAGCTCTTCGGCGATGATGCAGGCCAGCGTGGTTTTGCCCAGGCCGGGAGGGCCGTAGAGCAGCACGTGATCCATGGCTTCGCCGCGCAGGCGGGCGGCCTCGATGGCGATGGACAGGTTCTCCTTCAGCTTTTTCTGTCCGGCGAAGTCGGCCAGGCTGCGTGGCCGGAGTCCGGCTTCGAACTGCGCATCTTCTGGCTGGCGCGCGCCGGAAACAAGTTCCCGATCGGGCATTCGTTCCAGCTTAACGTACCAGTTCCAGGGCGCGCCGGAAGAGGGGCTCGAATTCGGTGTCGGATGGAGGCGGCGCACCCGCGACGCGCGCCTTGCGTACGGCGGCCTCGGCGGCCGGGCGCGCGCAGCCCAGGTTGAGAAGCGCCGAAAGGACGTCCTGCTCGATAGCTGTCAAGGCGCCGCTGGGCGCGCCGGGCCCGCCGGACGAAGCCGCGGCTTCTTCACCGGAGGGCGCGGGCATTTTGTCGCGCAATTCCAGGATCATACGCTCGGCGGTCTTCTTGCCCACGCCGGGGATGCGCACCAACCGGTCGACCTCGCCGCGCCGGATGTTGGCGATCAAGTCCAGCGCGGGGATGCCGGAGAGCACCGCCATCGCCATTTTCGGACCGATGCCGGACACCGAGATGAGCTTTTCGAACAGCGCCTTTTCGTCCTGGGTGAGAAAGCCGTAGAGGGCTAGGGCGTCTTCGCGTACGTGGGTGTGGATGCGGAGGCGGACTTCGGCGCCGGCGTCGGGCAGGTGCGCATAGGTCGACACCGGGATGGTTACGTCGTAGCCCACACCGCCCACATCCACGACGGCTTGGTTGGGATGTTTTTCGAGGAGCACGCCGCGCAGGAAAGCAATCATAACTTTGTATTGTATAGTGGGGCGGGGCCATGCCCCGCTACACACAGGCTGAAGCCTGTGCAACACAGGCTTCAGCCTGGGCTTCAGCCTGTGCTACCAGCGGGGCTGAAGCCCCGCGAAGGCGAGCTGCGCTCGCCTGTGTCGGCAAGAGCACTGGCGGTCCCTTCGGGAACCTCTCTGGCGCCAGAAACCGGGCTCCACTTGACAGGTTTGCGATGATGGAATTGGATT
>JBEKMJ010000120.1:0-25290 GCA_050008575.1 Bryobacteraceae bacterium | reverse complement strand
AAATACGGCGACCGCGTTCGCGCGGTTCCTCTGGACGTGACAGATGAAAGCGCCGCTCAGGCGGCCGTGCAGACGGCGGTTGCCGCATTTGGTCGTCTCGACGTTGTCGTGAATAACGCCGGCTACGGCGATATCGCGCCGTTCGAGCAGTTGAGCGCGGAGAGGTTCAAGGCGGTGATGGATACCAACTTCTACGGTGTGGTTAACGTCACCCGCGCGGCCGTACCGCTCATGCGCGAGCAAAGGAGCGGCTGCATCCTCCAGATATCATCGGTCGGCGGCCGCCTGACTCGGCCCGGCAGCACGCCGTACCATGCAGCGAAATGGGCTGTCGGAGGCTTCACGGAATCTCTTGCCCAGGAGCTGTCCCCGTTCGGCGTGAAGGTGTGCGCCCTTGAACCCGGTGGCATGCGGACGAATTGGGGCGGCCGCGCTAATCAGGACACGCCGGAACTGCTCCCGGACTATGAACCCTCCGTCGGGGCCGTTGCCAAGGCCTTGAAATCGTATTGGGGGAAAGAGATCAGTGATCCCGCCAAGGTAGCTCAGGTTGTGCTTCGTCTGGCGTCCAGTGACCATCTTCCGGCGCACCTCTTGATCGGTAGCGACGCGGTTCGCTTCGCCGCCGAAGCCGAGAAAACGCGGGCAGCCGAGGGCGCACAGTGGCGGGACGTGAGCCTTTCGACAGACGTGGCGTCTGCCACGGCATTACCGGCCATGCGCTTCTGAGGGCAGGGGGAACGGACATGGACTTGGGATTCCACTTCGGTGGGTGGTTTGTCGATCGGGCAGCGCTGGCGGTAAACAGAGGACGGTGTTGGACACGGGCGTATCGCTAGGGCGTCGGCGGTCGGGGAGTCTTCATTACCGCGATTCTTCCGCGGAGATCGTCGGGCCCTTGCAGACTTTCTCCAGCAACGCCGCCTGGGCCGGCGGGCGCCTCCAGCTTGTGGCCCGACGACTGGATGTCTCCAATCAATCTGACCACCGAATCGACCAACTCGCCATTCTGCCATAGACTGAATGCGTTGCCATCCGTGTAGAGCAGGTTGGGCAGCGAACGGAGCCTCTCCCACTGCGCCTTGTCATGTGTGTCTTTGACCTTCCGCGGATCGGCCCCCTTGCCAGGCGCCTTCAGTTCGACGAAACCCACGAGGGCATTGTGAACGGTGATCGCGTAATCGGGACGCGTTTTCAGATCGCCTATCGATGATTCGCCCACTGCGGCGACAGCCGATCTGGGCAGGCGTGCCAGCTCCGCCAGATCCGATAGCAAATGCTCGAACGGCGCGCGAAGCTGGTCCTCTGCCTGCCCCATAGCGGCCGGGTTCGATAGCTTCTCCTGAGCCGTGGCTCCGAAAGCGGAAACCGCGGAGTGAATGGTCAGTTTCATTTAGGTGGGGCAGCGAACACCTATCCTCCCACTAAAGCCCACCCTCCGCCAACGGCCGTATCAACCGCAACGCCGGCCGCGTGTTGTATTCCGCCCGGTATTCCCGGTGCGCCGCATCCTCCGGAAAGCGCTCTCCCGCCGAATACGGGTACCGCGACATAGCGTGAAACGGCAGCGGCTCCACCGTCTGTCCGAACGCCGTATTGGCATCCGCATCTTTGGCCCAGCCATCCACGAACAGCAGGAAGTCGCGCTTCCATCCCGCAGGCAGCGGACCGGCGGCGCGCTCCGGAAACAGCAGCCGCAGCTCGTCTCCCGAGCCCATGATTACCAGCCGGTCGTCGATCGCTCCGATCAGCGGCAGCACGTCGCCATAGCGCGTATAAAGTCCCTTGGTCGGATTCCACATCGAGACCGGCATCCACTGCGCGTAGTCGAAGCCCTCCGGCTGCTTGCGCTGCGGATGAATCACCGGCGTCGAGAAACCCCGGAAGCGCAGGTCCGCCGATTCCGCCTGAATGTCGGTCAGGCGCACACGGGGCGCGCCGGTCTCTTCGCTCAGAAAGATCTCGTCCCAATACACGCACAGGTTCGTCACGATGCGCACCTCGCGCGCCGCGGACAGAAACTTGCCGCTCAGATCCACCGAAATCGTCTTGGGCTTGCCCGCCGGCATGCCCATATCTTCGATCACGGTCTTCCACTGCCCGGCCGCGTCCTTCACTTGCAAATACGGCAGCACCAGATCCTGCTTCGCCTGCGAGGCGGCCATGAAGGTGCTGCCGTCGGCCCAATCCACCCAGCCGTTCAGGATCAGCACCGCGCGGTTCGCCGGTGCCGCTTTGCCGAAATCCAGATCCAGGTTGTGCAGCTCGGCGACATCCAGATAATTGCGGCGGAATCCATCCGGATAGGTGCGGTCCCGGCGCAAAAGCCGCGGCAGCACGTCGCGGCCCTTTCCATTAGCAGGCGAAACCGCCTGCTCCACGGCGCGCAAAGGATAAATACGGCGTTCCACGCCAAATAGCCGGAACTCCGGAAACGGCGGCGATTTGAACTTGTCGTTGGTGAAGATCGCGACCGACGCCGGATGATCCACCGCCATCAGCTTCACCTGGTCCAGATACGAAACTTCGCGCAACTCCTCCGTGATGCGCACTTCATATTGCCCGTTCACGGCCTGCATCGCTTCGCCCGGAATCTGCACGTATTCGTCGTGATCCACGGGGAAGTAACTGCCGTCGCCCGAAGCCGCACCGAGCGGCGCAACGCCCAGCACGTCCGTGATGAAGCGGAATCTGCTCCCATCCCAGGTGAAGATCATGGGGCAGGAGCCGGACATGCGCTGCGCCTCCTGGAATTCGATGGGCTTGTCGACGGGCTGCTCCGCCTCGTTCTGGATCTGGCCATTGGGCCAGGTAATGCGCACCGCGTCGGCGATCTTGTACGAATCCACACCGAACAGCAGCGGCACTCCCCGGTAGATGCGCTTCTGATAACTCGATCCGGTCTTGATCTCGACCTTCGCGAAGGGCGCCAGCTTCGGGTTCTTCACGCCGTTGAGCCCCGCCAGCAGCCAGTTGTTGTGGGTCTCGGTGGCGTTGTGCAGCAAGTGCAGCGAGCCATCGCCCGCGATCAGCGCCACATCCGCGCGGCCATCGCCATCGAAGTCCGACTCGGCGGCGGCCACGGCGGCGGGGATCTCGGTGGGCATCTTCTCAAACCGATCCAGGCCGAGGTTGCGGAAGACGCCATTGGCCGCCAGCATGTCGCCGATGCCGCGATTGGCCAGGTCGACGAAGGTGAGCGGACCTTTGGCCTCCAACCCCGCGAACGGTTCCAGCTTGCCCTGATGGTTCAGCAGCAACAGTCCATCGGCCGCCAGATCCGTCCAGCTATCGGCGTTCACATCGACAGCGGTCAGTCCCTTGGCGCCCGCCGGCAGCGTGTCCAGCGGCACGGCTTCATACTTCCCAAGCAAGCGGTCGCGATAGAGGACGCCCGCATGGTCGCGGTATGAAACGGCCAGATCCACGCCGTTGGTGTCGGCCATCAGATCGATTGCGGCGGCGTCGATAGCGGCGCCCTTCGCGAACGGAAACGCGGCGGTGTCGTCGCTGAAGCCCGCAACGCCGTTGTTGCGCGCCAGCGCGGCGTCTTCGCCCAGCAGGACCAGATCGAGATCGTAGTCGTGATCGAAATCGATCCAGACGGCTTTGGTAAAGCGTCCGGCGGGCAGCTTCACCGGCGACTTTTCGAACTTGCCCTTGTTGTTGTGGTACAGGGCCGCACCGGCGGACGTGATCACGCACAGGTCTGGCAGGCCGTCGTTATCGTAATCGCCGGCGGCTATGGAGACGATGTCCTTCAGGCCCGCCAAGCCCGCATCGGCCACCAGCGTGGTGCCGTCTTTATAAAGGCGCGCCCCGCCGGACGACCAGGCCAGCAAGCTGGCGCGGCGGTCGCCGAAGGCATCCAGCACCAGCAGACCCGCGGTGCCGGCATCGAAGCCGTCGCCTAGCTTGCGATCCTCGAATTTCGGCGGCGGCGCCGGCTCGCTTTCCGGACGCGGCGCGATGGGATCGTAGATTTCGGCGTAGTAGCTCCACTCCATGTCTTCCGGGTTCACCGCGCCTTCGGTGAGAACTTTCAGCTTTTGGAAAATCGCCAGCTCGCGCGCGGCGTCGGCGCTCCGGCCAGCCTGACGATAGAGGTTGTAGAGTTGGAAATGCGGCGCTGCCAGGTTGGGGTTCAGCCGCTCTGCAATTTCAAACTCGCGCACGGCTTCGTCGCGCTTATCGGCGGTTTTATGCAGGACCCCCAGGTTGTAATGCGACACCGGCTCATCGGGAACCAGCCGCAGCAAACCTTCGAACTGCGCGACGGCCGGTGCATACTCGCCCTCCTTCTTGAAAGCGATGCCCAGATTGAACCACGTGTGCGGGATCGTGGGGTCGAGCTGCTGCGCCCGCTGCAGTTCGGCAACGCCTTCCTTGGTCTTGCCTGCGCGGAGCAGTGCCAGGCCGTAATTCACCATCTCGCGCGGCGAATCAGGCGCCAGATCCAGCGCTTTCTTGAACTCCTCCACGGCCTGCGGCTGGGTAGTGGGGGTTTCGTAGAAGGCCTTGCCGAGATTGCGCAGGCGTCCAAGGCGGTCCTGTTCCACGCGCGAGGCGTCCGCGCCGGATAGCAACACGAGCGCCGCAATGGCCAGCATGACGGCGCCGGCCCAGGCGCGGATTCGCTTCATTGGTGACCCCACTTTCACGCGTTCACTTCATTATGCAACAAGGCGCGCGATGGGTTATGGGTGTGGGGAGCTAGGGACGCGGCTTAATGAGCCGCGACCGTCAGGGAGCGATTTCTATCGTTCCCGCCATCGTTTGGCAACATTACTGGCGGGCAACCAGATGGGCTTCCCGGCCGGTCACCTCAACTCTGTGCGTGTCATGCAGCGACACCAGAGAACGCAGATGCGTCAGTTCCTCCGGCAGCAGGACGTGGTGTACCTTCTGGCCGGCGCCCACCCGCATGTGCACGTCCGTTGGCCGGTTACCGGCAGCCTCCACCGGCCGCAAGGTGGCGAAAATTCTCCCGCTTTCGTCCGCGAGTACCGAGATTCTCATTCGCTTAGTCTCCACAGCTTCTCTGTAGGTATAGTGATTCGTAGAGGGAGAACGTTTCACCGGCTGCCGCCGGCTGTTTTGGTGGGGCAGGTAGTATCGCCTCGTGCCCGATACGATTTCAGGGCATCGGCGCGTAACGCGCGGCTGGCCGCAACGCTCTTTCGGATCCCCGCGTGTAGGTGGTGCTTGCGACGTGTCCCGACAACGGAGGTGCGTACCTTGCCGGTTTTATGATCGAGCAGGCCAAAGATACATCGTCACCTTCCATAGCGCTTGTTCTATCTGCGTTCATCTGCGTTCATCTGCGGCCAATATCGGGTTTTCCATCCCCCCGATTCTATCGCTCACCCCCAACTGGCACGCGCAACTTATCGCGCGCGAACCCAACCGGCCCTGCAAATGCTCCACGAATCGATTTCCGCACCGCACTCTCCTGACCTTCAACGTCCGGCGCAAGATGGCTCAGCAACAAACTCTTTACCCCGCTATCTCGCGCGGCCTCGCCAATTCTCCTCGGCGGCGTATGCAGATCGTACAACTGCGATGGCGAACCCGGCGGGTCGAGTACCGCACAATTAAAAATCAGCAAATCCGCTTTCTTCGCCAATCGCACCAGATTCGGCAGCGCCGATGCGTCCATGTCCCCGGAGAAAACCACCGCCACGCTCCGGTAGGAAATTCGGTAAGCCACCGACGGACAGTCGCCGTGATGCGTCGCAATTTCTTCCACCACTAAGCCATTCTCATCTACGATCTTTGTGCGCGCTGAATCCAAGCCAATTGCCAGGTCGCGAACTGCAAACGACTCCGGCGCGCCAAACGTCTTTTGATACGCAAACGCGCCGTCGCCTCCCACCGGCAAATCCACAAATTGCGAGGTCTTGGGAAATAGTCCCGCTCCGTCCGGGCCAAATACCCGGTACGCGATCGCTCCGTCGCTGGTAAGCGCTCGCGCATTGAAGAAAGCCGCCAGGTCCCCGCTGTGATCGATATGCAGATGCGTCAACAAAACCGTATCTACCTCTCTTAAATCCAGGTCCAATTCTCCAACCCGTAGGAACGCTCCCGGTCCTGCATCCACCAGAATCCGCGGTCTCCCTTCGAGAACCACGATGTAACTTGAGCCGGCTCTCCCGAACGCCCGTGGCCCGCCGGAACCAAGCACCACAACTTCCATCGCCGGCTTTGCGGGATGAGCGTGCAGGTGAGTCGGGAACCATACCACCACAGCCAGCGCCAGCGCCATCCGCGCCTTCATATCTCTTCCCCATATTATAGGTGTGGCGCAGGCCATTTTCGTGGGGGGCGGGCTTGAGCCCCGCTCCTGGCGGCTCAAGGGTGGCCAGGCCGTTAGGCGAAGTCGGCGCGGCGTTCAGAACTATAGTCCTC
Organism: Bryobacteraceae bacterium; assembly: GCA_050008575.1. GTDB lineage: Bacteria > Acidobacteriota > Terriglobia > Bryobacterales > Bryobacteraceae > Bog-159. Next base: position 18,882 of record JBEKMJ010000120.1, on the reverse strand, counting down.
CTGCGTGCTGGTGGCGCGCTTTGTCGAATCCGACCTTCGATTCGTTCTTCTGCCGTACGCGCGCTGTTTCATATCGGATATGACAACCCAGATGCAGATCGCGCCCATCTTGCTTCCGTCGGCTACCGTTACGTTCTCGACCGCAAGAAGATCAGACCGGCGGTTGACCCTAGCGGCACTGTCACCACCCGGTTGCTGTGGCCGCGTCCTTGCGGTGCGGAGTCAATTGCCATCACAAACTAGCGAAAACAGAATGCAACGCCACCTGGCTGGAGGGAGGCGCGGCCGCTAAGCAGCCTACATGGAACATAAACGACTGCGCGGTTGCGTGGAGTTCCCACCCGCCGGAGCGCGCCGGTGTACAATGCCTTAGAGCACGGTTCCGGGGTGGCATTGCCGTTCAGTCCATTTCAGGAGGTTCGTCGATGATCCGAATGAGAGGGTGCAAAGATTTCGGTTTGATTGCGATACTACTTTGGAGTTCGTCCGCGATTTCCCGGGCGCAGCAGATCGCTATCGGCGCATACCAGGTGCCAGGCTACTACTATAGCCACCCAGCTCAAATCGCGGTAGGGTCCGACGGCGCGTTGTGGTTCACCGAACTAACGGATCAGATCGGACGCATCACTACTGCCGGGGCGATCTCGGAGTACCCGGTGCCTGCGGCCGGTGGTGAACCCTATGGAATCGCGGCCGGGCCGGATGGCGCGCTGTGGTTTACCGAAGCGAGCTATTCCAGTGGCAATCGAATCGGCCGCATCACCACGGCCGGAGCGATCACCGAGTTCGCCGTACCAACCCAGGATAGCAATACCTATGAGATCGCAACGGGCCCGGACGGCGCGCTTTGGTTCACAGAATACGCCGGCGATAAGATAGGGCGCATCACTACCGCCGGGGAAATCACTGAGTTCCCTTTGCCGACGGCCAACAGCGGGCCCTTTGGCATCACGCCCGGACCCGACGGGGCGATGTGGTTTGCCGAAGCGTCGCGCGATATGATCGCACGGATCACCATGGCCGGTGCGGTCACCGAATATGCCGTACCTACCGCCTACAGCCAGCCTGGATTTATCACGGCGGGACCGGATGGCGCGCTGTGGTTTACCGAAGGCAATGGCAACAAAATCGGGCGGATCACTACTGGCGGAGACGTCACGGAGTACCCAATTCCAACCGCGAGTTGCCTCCCCGATGCCATCATGGCGGGGCCGGATGGCGCGCTGTGGTTCACAGAATACGCCGGCGACAAACTCGGGCGCATCACCACCGCGGGCGCGATGACTGAGTCCGCAGTTCCCACCGATGGCGCTTCGCCCTATGGCATCACAACCGGGCCGGATGGCGCGCTTTGGTTCGCAGAGGCGGGTGTCCCCCAAATCGGTCAGGCGGTTTTCCCGACCGCGAATTTGAGCGTGAGCCCGGCCACCGGTTACTACCGCTCCAGTCTGACCTTTACGGGAAGCGGGTTCGGCCCCAACGAGGGAGTCCGTGTCTATAACAGCGGCGTCGGTTCGACAGTGCTGGTCAGTGCCACCGCCGACGCCAGCGGTTCGTTCAGCGCAACCGTGCCAGCGCCGCAGTCCCCATACGGCGCGCGGATTTTCCAGGGTGTGGGGCAGCGCAGCGGAAAGCTGGGAGCGGCGAACTTCTCGGTGTCGCCGCGGCTGGCCTTGAGTCCCAGTTCGGGGCCGGTGGGCAGTTCCGTAACCGTCGCCGGATATGGCTTCGGCGCGCAGGAAGTCCTCACGATTTTTTGGGGTGATCCCCGGTCTCCTCTGGGATCGACGACAACCGACATTCACGGGACTTTCGAGGGAAGCGCGGCGGTTTCGATCACGGTGCCGGCTGGGGCGGGCGACGGCATGAATGGCGTTTTCGGATATGGCAGCTTGCCGGAGGTGATCGGGCACGGATCGTTTACCGTGCAGTGATTGGAGAGCGCAATTTTCGGAGGTGAACCAAAGCGCGCCATCCGGCCCCACGGCGATCTGCTTGGGCGTCGTGAAAACCTGGGTGCAGGCGGACAAGGGCACAGCGTACTCCGCGGTGAATACGCCGTCCGTGGTCATGCGGCCAATCTTGCCGGCATCGTACGCGGTGAACCACAGAGCGCCATCCGGTCCGGCGGTAAATGCCGACGGCCAGGCTCGGCGTGGGATAAGCCGTGACCGCGCCGGAAGTCGTAATCCGTCCGACCGCACTATTCCCGTAGCCATACGCGAACCACAACGCACCGTCCGGACCCACCGTGATGGCTCCGGGGAGACTGTTGGGGCCAGGCAAATGAAACTCGCGGAGCGTGCCATCGGTTGTGATCCGGCCGATGCCGTCCGCGCCCGTCTGTGGCGGCCATATACCAACGCATATGTAGTCAGATTGCTGTAACTGCCCGCTCGCGCCAGCTCACCAGCAGACACAGAAGGTGATGACGGTCTCCGCCGAGGCGTTCATCCGCCGCTTCTGCTGCATGCCCTGCCGCCCACCTTTCAGCGCATCCGCTACTACGGCCTGTTCGCCAACTGCCGCCGGGCCGAGAAACTGCAAGTCTGCCGCCGGCTGTTGACCGCCCCCATGGCCGACCTGCTCCCCGTGCCCGCCGATTACCGGGACTTTTACGCCGCCCTCACCGGGGCGAACCTGCGGCTGTGTCCGGAATGCGGCATCGGCGCCATGCTCCGCATGCAACTCGCGCCGGTTAGTCTCCGGCTGGACAGCTCATGACGCATCCCCGCACAGTCACTCTCGGCCGACGCGCTGCTGTTCCAGCCCTGCTGCGGTGTCCCACCCCAGATCCTTAACCCCCACCAGTTCCCTCGCCGCCAAACAAAACCCAATAAAGAACCCGCACTGTGGTGCGCTTTAGTTCACCGACCGGTTTCATCAGCTTGCGGTCCGATCATAAGCCCGCAGGTGCCACTCTGGCACACCGCAAGCCGAAGAAACCTCTGTCCATTCACACGCCGGCCCAAAAAACTCCGCCCCCTGTTTTCAACCACTTGCACCCATCCACCCCCGATCCCCCAACCCCCCAAGGCGTACTATGTAGGCGGAGGTAAGGAGCCGCGCACCGGGCCCCACAAAACCATGAAAAAAAACGAGTCCCCCCAGCCAGGCCACCGCCGCCCAATTCAACGCCAATCGCGAAAACGCGAAAAAATCTACCGGACCCCGTACCGCGGCCGGTAAGGCCGCTTCCAGCCGCAATGGCCTCACCCACGGCCTCTGCGCCAACGAACACCTCCTCCCCGGCGAGGACCCCGAAGACTTCCTCTTCCTCCTCTACCACCTCATCAATACCTTCCACCCCGTCGGCCCCGCCGAAGAAAGATTAGTCCTCCGCATCGCCTCCGCCCAATGGCGCCTCGACCGCGCTTTCCCCGTCGAGGCCGGCATCGCCCGCGACCTCTTTCCGAAAGTTGCCGGCCAGCAGCAGACCCGCGACCAACAGTACGCTTGCCTGAAGGAGCGCGCCGAACTCGACGGCGAGCCCGTGCCGCCCCCGCCCACTCCACCCACCGATGCCGACTTCCGCGCCCGCGCCTTTGCCATCGATTGCGCCGGCCCCAATTCCTTGTCTAAACTCGCGCGCTATGAAGGCTCCCTGGAACGCTCCATGGAACGTAATCTGCGCCTCCTGAAAGCCTTCCAGGCGGCCCGCCAGACCCCTCCCGCCGCCCCTCCCAAAGAAGATGACGAAGTGAACTCAATCGGCCCCCGCCATGCTTCCGAAGATTTCTCCGAAGTCCTTCATTTTGCTGAAAATGCAGCCCATATCTCGGTCCCGGCCGAAACCCTGCGTAACCCCCTGTTTGTTCCGCCCGACATGCGCCCCTGGACGCCCTCGGCCGGATTGCGCTTCTCCGCGCCCCCTGCCGCCAGCCTATAATGGCTTTCATGGGGGAAATCGAAGCCGCCGTTCACCTGCCGCCGTCCGCCGCCGATCCGAACCGCCGCAAGCTTGAAGAGCTTGCTCGCCTCGGCTGGTATCACAGCATCGAACTGCCCGATGGACAGGTGATCCCAGGCTTTCAAACCATCGACGACTCCCGCCGCCGCATCGGGCAGTTTCCCGTCCCCAGCGATCTGCGCGGCAAGCGCGCGCTCGATATCGGCGCTTGGGATGGCTGGTTCACCTTCGAACTGGAACGCCGCGGCGCGCGCGTGCTGGCCGTCGATTCCACCTCCGTCGAGCGCTTCCGGATCGCCCGCGAATTGCTCGGCTCCCAGGCCGAGTACCGCATCGACGATGTTTGCCGCCTCTCGCCCGCCAAGATCGGCTACTTCGATATCGTCATGTTCCTCGGCGTGCTGTACCACCTGAAGCATCCCATGCTGGCCCTGGAAAAAGTGTGCGAGCTGTCTACCGATATGGTCTGCGTCGAGTCGTTCGTCACCGACGATGGCGCCGACCTCGCCGCCAAGCCGGTCATGGAATTCTACGAAACCACCGAGCTGTGCGGCCAGTTCGATAACTGGGTGGGACCGAATACCGCGTGCCTCCTGGCCATGTGCCGCTCCGCCGGGTTCGCCCGCGTGCAGTTGGAAAGCGTGCTCGACCATCGCGCGCACATCGCCTGCTATCGCCATTGGCCCGATATCGACAGCCCGCAAGAGCCGGCGCCGTATCTCACCTCTGTCGAGAATGCCACCACCCGCGACCGCGAATTCTCCAGCACTAACGACGATTACGTGGCCATCTGGTTCAAAAGCCCCCGCGCGGACCTTACGCCCGCCGATGTATTCCCGCGCATCGGCCCCTATGGCTCGCATCCTGTAATCCTGCACCGCACTGGCGGCGATGGCTGGCAAGTGAACTGCAAGCTTCCGCCCGGTTTGCCGCCCGGCTGGCATGCCGCCACCCTCCGCACCACGGATAGCCCTTGGGCAAACCCCGTGCGCATCGGCGTCGACCTTTCCGCTGAACAGCGCCGCCAGCGCCCCGCCCGCGCCGCATGCGATATTCGCGTCGCCATCGTCACCGACGGCAAGACCTGGGAGCGCAACCTCGTCCACACCGGCCTCGGTAGCTGCATCTCGCTGTGGGTCTCCGGACTGCCCGAATCCGCCGCCAGGGACGGTATTGCCGTCTGGCTGGATGGCGACGATCTGCCCGCCACGTTCCTCTCCGAGCCCGACCCCCAAGGCCTCCGGCAGATCAACGCCATGTTGCCCAGCGGCGCGCTGCCCGGCGATTACTCCGTCTCAGCCGCTTTCGGAGATGCCATCTCGGCGCCGGTTCCAGTGAGGCTGGCCTGAATGCCGGCCCAGCGCGCCGCCGACGATCCCACGTTCTACGAACTGGTGCAGCGGCAGGTCGCGCTGCTTTCCACCAAGGGTTGGTATCACAGTATCGAGTTGCCCGGCGGCCACGTCATCCAGGGCATGATCGGCGTGGAAGCGCTCAAGCAGCGCCTTGCAGCCTTCCCCATCCCCGCCGATCTCACCGGCAAGCGCGTGCTCGACGTAGGCGCCTGGACCGGCTGGTGCAGCTTCGAAATGGAGCGCCGTGGCGCACAGGTCGTGGCGGTCGACTGCGTCGAGTTCGAAGAATTCCGCGAGGCGCATCGCCTGCTCGGCTCTCACGTCGATTACCGCATCCTGGATGTCGACGAGCTGACCCCCGATAGCGTCGGCTTGTTCGACTACGTGTTGTTCTTCGGCGTGCTCTATCATCTGCGAAATCCGCTGCTCGGGCTGGAGAAGATCTGCGCCATCGCTAAGGACACCGCCTTCGTGGAATCCTTCGTCACCGACGATGGCTCCGCGCCGTGCACATTGGAGTTCTATGAAACCAACGAACTGGGCGGCCAGATCGACAACTGGTTCGGTCCCACCGTCCAGTGCGCGGCGGCGCTCTGCCGTGCGGCCGGCTACGCCCGCGTCGATCTCGAATACGTGTCCGAGCGCCGCGCCGGGCTCACTTGCCGCCGCCGCTGGGAGCCTCCTCCGCCCCATCCCGCGGAACCCCCGCCGCAGCTCTACTCCGCCGTCAACAACCGCACCAACGACATTCAGTTTCATCCCGGCAAGGACGAATACATCTGCCTGTATTTCCGCAGCGATGTGCCCGGCCTGACGCGCGACCGCCTGCGCATCGATATCGACGAGTACGGCGCGCCCGCCCTGGTGCTGGTCAATCTGCGCGGGCAGGAATGGCAGGCTAACCTGCGCGTCCCGCCGGGGCTCGCCGAAGGTCCACACCAGGTCCGCCTCCGAACCGCGGAAAGCGCCCATAGCAACGCCTTCACCATCCTGATGCAGTCCCCATCCCCACGGGGGGCGGGATTGATCCCGCGCGGGGCTTCAGCCCCGCCCGCGGCCATCACCGAGCCGCCGCCCGTCATCTACGAGGTCACCAACGGCATGACCGGCTCCGCCCTCTTTCAAGGCCATCGCAACGAATACGTCTGCTGCCGCTTTCGCACACCGGAGCAATCCCTCGATCGCGGCAGCGTAATCCTGCAAATCGACGATGCCGATCAACCGGTCCTGTTCCTTACCGATCTCGGAAGCGGCTGCTGGCAAGCGAACTCCCGTCTTCCCGCAGGGCTTAAGCCAGGGCCCCATCCCGTACGAATCCGTACGCTTCGTTCCGATTTAAGCGATCTTGCGGAAATAGTGTCTAAGTAATTTCGGGGGCTGGAACAAGATCCGTCGATCACGTTTTTTCCACAGGTAGTACACTTCAACTCTCCCGTAGATATATGAAAACAATAAAAATAAAAGCTGAGGAAAACGCCCGTGAAATCGATTATTAACTTGACTGTAACAAAGCAAAGAGTCATGATGGCAGAGGTTCCAAGAGGTCTGAGGAACAGCAAGCCACTGAGCGCTTAGCGAGCCTGGAGCGGTGATCTGGTATCGGCACTAATAAAATAGAAACGATGCCGGGGAGTGATGGGCAATCGGGAGCGCTTGGAAGGTGAACTTCCTGGCAGGAATCGGGTTGAACGCTTTGATCCTTAAGGGTCCGAAAGGCCCCGAAGGGGAGTGGAGATCCGAGGAAAGGTCGGGAGTGCCAGGCAGGAGTCAGGCAACGGGATTACGGTAGTGATCTTGCGCGTGCCGGGGCGAACCGGATCGCGTGAGGGAATCGGAATCCGAACGGGCAGGACGAATGCACGGCAGGGTGTCGAAGGAGCAGGTCGGGAGCTTTGACCTCGAAATGGTGGCCTGGAAACGGGCAGTCGTTTCGGGAGAGTGAAAGGCCGCTTCGAGATGCCGGTTCCAGCTAGGTATGCTGGCAGGTGAGCCCGTAGGCATTGATCCGCTGCGTTCGAAAGAAAGCGGCGGGAAGCTGAAGGGATGGCGCCCGGCAATCCTGGTTGCAAAGCTCTGTGCCGTTGCATGCCGGCGGGGGGTTTGGCTGCGAGATCGGGTCACTTGGAACCACTTCCTTTTTTGGGCAACTATTCTAGCTGGGTCGAATCCGCCAATCGGCCGGACACCGACTTTCCCATTCAAAATCTGCCGTTTGGAGTTTTTTATCGCAGCCCCGCCTCGTCGCCCGCCGTCGGCTCGATTGGCGTCGCCATAGGGGACTACATTCTCAACCTGAGGCGCTGCGCGACAGCGGGTCTGCTGGAGGGTTTGGCGCCGCCAACGGTGGCCGCCTGTTCCGCGATTCGGCTGAACCGGCTGATGTCCCTCGGGCGGGACCATTGGTCGCCGCTGCGGCAACGGCTCGGCGAACTCCTGCGCGCCGGTAGTGGGCATCGGGCTTCCGTCGAGCCCCTGCTCCTGCCGATGCGTAAAGCCGTGATGTTGCCCCCAGCTCACATCGGCGATTACACCGACTTCTACGCATCCATCCACCACGCCACCAACGTCGGCCGCCTGTTCCGCCCAGACAACCCGCTCCTGCCGAATTATAAGTACGTCCCGATCGGCTATCACGGCCGTGCTTCGTCGATCGTCGTTAGCGGCGCCGCCGTGCCCCGTCCCCGCGGCCAATCGAAGGACGCTGCTGCCGAATCGCCGGTCTTCGGACCCAGCCGCTCGCTCGATTACGAACTGGAAGTCGGCTTCTTCGCCGGCCCCGGCAATGCGCTCGGCCAGCCCATCCCCATCGCCGAAGCGGAACAGCACATCTTCGGCCTGTGCCTGCTCAACGACTGGTCCGCCCGCGACATCCAGTCCTGGGAATATCAACCGTTGGGGCCGTTCCTCGCCAAGAGCTTTGCCACCACCATCTCGCCCTGGATCGTAACCATGGAAGCGCTAGCCCCGTTCCGAGTGCCCGCGTTCCCAAGGCCGGATGGCGATCCCGGCCCGCTGCCGTACCTGAGTTCGACCGAAGATCAGGCACACGGAGGCATCGATCTCACGGTGGAAGTCTATATCGCGTCCCGCCAGATGCGCGACGCAGGCCTCCAGCCGATGCGCCTCAGCCGAGGCAATCCGCGTAACCTTTATTGGACGCTGGCCCAGTTGCTCACCCACCACGCCAGCAACGGATGCAATCTGCAACCAGGCGATCTGCTGGCCAGCGGCACCGTCTCCGGACCGTCGCCCGAAGAGCGCGGCTGCCTGCTCGAACTGACCCGGCGCGGCGCCGACCCCATCCATCTGCCCACCGGAGAAGTCCGGAAGTTCCTGGAGGACGGCGACGAGGTGATCCTGCGCGGCTACTGCCAGCGCGAAGGCGTCCCGCGCATCGGCTTCGGCGAATGCCGCGGCACGATTGAGGGTGGGGCAGGCTCGCAGCCTGCGCGGGCCTCGTAGGCCCGCGTGGCGCACGCTCTCGGCGTGCCGAATCGGCACTCTGCCGACACAGGCGAGCAAAGCTCGCCGCTGGAGATTGGCCATTTGGTGGGGCAGGCGTTTACGCCTGCGGCGGGTCTCCAGACCGCCCGAGGGCGAGCTTTGCTCACCTCCACAGGCTAAAGCCCATGCCACCAAGCTCCGTAAGAAGCCGGCAGAGCTTCGCGGCAGGCGGCCTACGAGGCCGCCGCAGGCCGCGAGCCTGCCCCACGAAAAGGCCAATCTCCAGGGCCGGCTGAAAGCCTGCAAAGCGAGCGGAGCTCGCCTGCGCGGCGCGCGACGCCTGGTTACCCCATCCACCCCAACGCCCGTATATCCGCAACGGGTTCCTCAAACGAGCACGACCCAAAGCTGTGTGCGAAATCGCGCCGTGCGGCCTCCACCTCGCCGGTCGCAATGCGCCGTCCCCGCCAGCGTACCTCGCCGTCCAAGAAACTGAAGGCGCCCGCATCCTCATCGTTCAGAACACCCACCACCACATCTCGCTCCGCGCCTCCCCAAGCCGACGCCGCCGCCACAAACACATTCACAAATCCATGCATCGTGCCCCGGATCGGATGGTGCAGTCCCGCCGTCGCCTTGAATGCGATCCGCCGCCACGCGGCCTCAATCAGGAAATCCGCCAGCGCCTCCGATGACGGAATCGCGTCCGGCGTCAATCCGCCCGTCCGCACCTTCGCAAACGCTCCCTCCACTATCGCCCCCACATCCGCCTCGCAATAGGTCGCGAGCGATAGCCTGCGCGGCAGCTTCGTCTCCAGCGTCTCCACCTGCGCCGGCAGCGGACCCGGTTCGCCCTCCACCAGCAAAGTCACGCGCCAGTTGTCCTGCAATCGCACCTCTGCCAGCTTCGCCGCGGGCAGCACCAGGCGATTCAGCATCCAACTCTCTTCCGACGCCAGGTACGCGCCGTAATTCTCCAACACCTCCGGCAGCGGCAGACCCGCCGGCGGATACAGACCCGCATAGTCGATCAGGTTCGCCATCAGTGCGCGCAGAGAATCCGGAATTCGTGCCATGATTGTCAAAAGCCCATTGTAAGGGAGCTCTCATCGATGAACCGCCGCCACCTTCTCCTCGCCCTGGCCGCCGCCGGCCTGGATCTGAACGCGCAAGATCCCTCGCCCGGCTCGCTCTACATCCCCAAACCCCACCTCGTCGAAGACCGCCAATTCCTCCAGGACTTCATGGACGAATTCGCCTTCGCCGACCTGGTCACGGCCAGTTCCGGTATCCGCATCACGCACATCCCGACCGTCCTCACGCGCACCGCCGCGCCTTACGGCACGATCTTCGGCCATGTCTCGCGCCAGAACCCGCAGAGTAATTCTTTCGATGGCAGCCACCCCGCCGTCGTTGTGTTTCGCGGACCGCATAGCTACATCTCGCCCACTTGGTACACCAAGCCCGAGGCCGTGCCCACTTGGAATTTCGCCGTCGTGCACGCCACCGGACGGCCTAAGCCCATCACCGATCCGAAAGCCCTGCGCGGCCTGCTGGCCCAGCTCATCGCCAAGTTCGAAGGCCCGAAGTCCGGTTACGATTTCGCCAAATTGCCCGACAGTTACGTCAATGGCCTCATCGGGGGCATCGTCGGCTTTGAGATGCGGATCGATCTGCTGGAGGGCAAGTTCAAACTGGGACAGGAACGCAGCGAAGCCGATAAGCAAGCCATCCTAAAGGGCCTCGCATCCGCCAAACAGGCGCGCTCGATCTCCGAATTCACCGCGGAGTTCTACAAGCGCGGCTGACCCCGTGGCGCAGGCCCGTGGCCTGCCGGCGGCATCTCAGGCCGCCACTCCGACAAACCATCGCCCCGCCAGCACCACGCGCCCGCCGCCCAACTCCCCTGCCAGTTCTCCCGCCGTGAAGTAGCGCTTATACACGGAGTGCCGCGAACCATCCCGCAGCACGCGCTCCTGCACCTCTTCCGGCTGCACATCTTCCCGCCATGCCGCGTCGATCACAAGCACGCGTCCCGCCACCCGCCGCGCCTCCGCCAAGAAATGCGCCCGTGCCCCCAAGTCCAGATGCCCATAGAAATGCGCCGCCATCAGACACTCGAAGGCGCCCGTCGCGAACGGTAGCCGCAGCGCATCGCCTTGCAGCACGCGCCCGCCCGGTACCCGCCCGCGCGCGATCCGCAACATCGCGGCGCTCCGGTCCAGCCCCACAACGCGCCCCGCCACATGCTGCGTCAGGAACCCCGTGCCGCATGCCACATCCAGAACCGAGCGCATGCATAGCCCCCGCAAACAAGCCTGCAACGCTTCTACCTCCTCGTGCCACCCGGGCCGCACACGCGCGGCGAACAGGCCCGTCCCCAAATACCAGTCGTCGTATTCCGGCGCGCGCCGGTCGTAGTAGATCCGCTCCGCTTCCGTCATCTCCCTCTATCTTCCATCATGCCCTGGGGGGCGGGCTTGAGCCCGCGCGGGGCTTCAGCCCCGCCTGCACCGCCCGGAGGTACCATCTAGTATGGCCTTCAGTACAAGGAGACCTTTATGTCTGATTCTGTCCCCGCTCCTAGCCATGACTTCGATTTCATCGTGATCGGCTCCGGCTTCGGCGGCAGCGTCACCGCGCATCGGCTCACCGAGAAGGGCTACCGCGTAGCCGTAATCGAAATGGGGCGCCGTTGGACGCCCGAGAACCTGCCTTCCACCAACTGGCTGATCTGGCGCTGGTTCTGGCGCCCGCGCCTGGCTCTCCGCGGCTTCTTCAATATGGAGTACTTCAAGCACGTCGTGATCCTGCACGGCTGCGCCGTTGGCGGCGGATCCATCACCTACGCCAATACCATGCTGGTCCCCCAGAACTCCGTTTGGGACAACGGCTCCTGGGCCGGCCTGGCCGACTGGAAGGCCCAGATGCCGCGCTTTTACGAAACAGCCGTCCGCATGCTCGGCGTCGCCGAGAATCGCATCCTCGGCCCGGCCGATCATTTTCTTAAACAGGCGGCCGACGCGGCCGGCGTGGGCCAGACCTTCTACCGTACCAACGTAGCCGTCTTCGAACCACCCGAAGGGGAAGCCGCCGGCAAGACTTATCCCGATCCATACTTTAACGGCGAAGGTCCCGCGCGTTGCACCTGCATCGCCTGCGGCGGCTGCATGGTGGGATGCCGCTACCATGCCAAAAACACCCTCGATAAGAACTATCTCTATCTCGCCGAAAAGCGCGGCGCGCGGGTCTTCGACGAAACCAGGGTGGTGGATGTGAAACCTCTCAACGGCGCCGCGGACGGCAGTGCGGGATACGAAGTGCATACCGTGAATTCGATTTCCCTGCTCCGGAAGCATCCCCGCCGCTTCACCTGCCGCGCTGTCGTGTTTGCCGCTTCGGCGCTGGGCAGCATGGACCTGCTCTTCCGCCTCAAACTGAAAGGCTCCCTGCCCGCTCTCAGCGATCAGCTCGGCAACCGCGTGCGCACCAACGCCGAATCGTTGATCGGCGTGCGCGTCCCCGGCAGCCCCGAGGATTTCTCCAAAGGCATCGCCATCGGCTCGGGCATCTACCTCGACGATTACACGCACATCGAGGTGGTGCGCTATCCCGCGGGTTCCGACGCCATGGGTCCGCTGGCCACCATGCTCACCGGCGGACGGCCCGGCCACACCCGCATCTTCTCATGGCTCCGCACGCTTTTCAGTGCGCTCCTGCGCCATCCCATCCGCACGGCCCGCGCGCTGCATCCCTTCGGCTGGGCCCGCGAGTCGATCATCTTCCTGTGCATGCAGACCCTCGACCGCCACATCGACATGCGCCTCCGCCGCCGCTGGTTCTACCCGTTCAAGAAGATCCTGGTGAGTCAGGGCCGGAAGATCCCTACCTTCATCCCGCAAGCCAACGAGTTTGCGCGCAAGGCCGCCCAATTGATCGGCGGCACGCCCATGAGCATGGTCACCGAGATCCTCTTCAACGTTCCCGGCACCGCGCACATTCTGGGCGGCTGTCCCATGGCCGCCTCGTCCGCCGATGGCGTCGTGGACCATCGCAACCGTGTCTTCGGCTACAAGAATATGTACATCTGCGACGGCTCCGTGCTGGCGGCCAATCTAGGCGTCAACCCGAGCCTCACCATCTGCGCCGTGACCGAGCGGGCTATGACCTTCATCCCCCCGGCGGCGGACGCCGATTGGAACGCGGGTCGTGGCGCAGGCCCGTGGCCTGCCGGCGGCCTCCCAGGCCGCCAGCGCGCGCCAAGTTTGCCAGGCGACAGCCTACGGCCTCCAGCCAAGGAACATTACCCATCGTAACCGCGTATCAAATCCGTGGGGCCGCGGGGCCGCGCACAGCACGCATCGCGCGGCTCCATGTGAAAAGCGCCTCCCGGAGAATATTATGGAGACCCTACTGCAGGATATTCGCTACGGCATCCGCATGGTCGCCAAAGCACCGGGTTTTGCCGCGATTGTGATTCTCACCCTCGCGCTCGGCATCGGCGCGAATACCGCGCTGTTTTCCGTGGTGAATGGCGTGCTCCTCAATCCGCTTCCTTACCGTCAACCGGATCGCCTGGTGGCCATCTATGCCAGGACTAAAGAGTTTTCCCCCTCTTCCATCTCCTATCCTAATTTTCTCGACTGGGTGCGCAACCAGCGCTCTTTCTCCTCCCTGGCGGCCTTTCGCGGGGAAAATTACAACCTGACGGGCATGGGCGATGCCGAACGCGTGAAAGCGGAGATGGTCTCCGCGAATTTCTTCTCCGTGCTCGGCGTGAACCCCGTGGCGGGCCGCCTGCTTCGCGCCGAAGAGGACCGGGTGGGCGCACAACCGGTCGCGCTCATCGGCGGCGGATTCTGGAAACGGAAATTCGGCTCTGCGTCCGACGCGCTCGGGAAAACGCTGACCCTGAACGGCGTGGGCTATACCGTGGTGGGCGTGATTCCCGCCGATTTTCGCTATGAAAGCGGCAATTTTCAGAACAGCGATGTGCATAAGCACAGGCTGTTCTGAAATGGTTTTTCCGAGCCCCATCATGGCGTCTATAATTGTCAATAGCTGGCGCGGCCATCACATGAACGCAAAGGCCCACCTGGACAATTGGATTGAGGACGCAAATCGGAGAAGCGCTGTGACGCCATCGTTTGGGGAGGGTGAAGCATGAGCTTCGTCAAGAAGCTCTTCGGCCGCGGCGAAGGTGTACCACTGGAGCCGAAGAAAGAGATCCGGCCGACTGGCGACGGGCAGACGAAGAAAGCAAAGAAAATTGTCTACTCAGTGTTCCAACGCTATGAGGACGCAACTACCGCTAAGCGACTATATCAAGCTCTGAAAGAGTCGAAATCTCCTTTTCCGTTTCAGGTGCCCTATGAGATCGCACACATGGGCGCACCTGTGGTGGGTCATTGCATCGCGGCACGGCTGCCGATGGAGACGGAACAAGACGAAACTGAACGGGTGATGAAACAATTCGCCGCGTGGTTCACGGCCTCCTGCGGCGAGTCTTTCGCTGGCAAATGCCAGGCGGCGGATTTCCCCGTCACAATCGAGATGCTTGCGACCGGCTTGGTCGGCTCCGGAGGTATTCTGGACAGCTTCGGCAACATCTCGACACGACGGCCATCCCAAAAGGAGGTTGAACCAGAACCAAACCCAGTGGAAACGTATGCTGTGGTTATCTCACCCAATGCAGGCGAGCGAGCTGAAGCCATGGCATTATTCGATGCGATAGAATGCTCAGGCAAAAGTTCGCCTCACCCATTCGATCTGGTTGTCGCCGAGGGCCCAAAGCTTTACATGACCGTTCTGATTTGCTTTTTCGACAGTTCAAAGGGCGCTCCAAGGCCGAACGGGTCAATTCACGATAGATTCGTTCCTTGGTTGAAGACCGCGGCTGCTCCGCACACTTGGTATGCACTTGAGTCCTATGGACCGACGACCTACCCTCCCGGGACTAACCTGTCGCTGGAGGGATACTGGGGCGGAATTCAGATCTTGCGCCACAAGAAGATCCCCTGACCGGCCACGCCAGCTCTCTGCCTGCTCAAGAGCACCCGACCGACGAATTGATTCCTCACAGATGATATTGGGCTAGAGGCCGAGACCATGGATAAAATAATTTCCGATTCCCTGGCCGCGCGGCGATTCTCGATGGTTCTGCTGGGCATCTTCGCGGCGCTCGCACTCACTCTCTCGTGCGTCGGCATCTATGGCGTGCTTTCGTATCTGGCCGGGCAGCGCACCCATGAGATCGGCATTCGCATGGCGCTCGGCGCACAACGGAGTGACGTGCTGCGGTTGATTCTGGGCCACGGCGCGAAGATGGCACTCATTGGGGTCGCGGTGGGCGTCGTCGCTTCTCTCGCGCTGACCCGGCTCATGGACAAGCTGCTTTTCGGCGTGAGCGCGTATGACCCGCTCACGTTTATCGCCGTAGCCTGCCTGTTGATTTTGGTCGCCCTGGCAGCGTCCTACATCCCGGCGCGCCGCGCCATGCGCGTGGATCCCACGGTCGCGCTCAGATACGAATAATCGTTCTTAAGCCGACTGCCCCACCACGCCCGCCAGCGGACTGCTGGCGCTCGCATACAGCTTCTTCGGCATCCGCCCCGCCAGATACGCCAACCGCCCCGCCTCCACCCCCAGCTTCATCGCCCGCGCCATACCGGCGGCATCCTCCGCCGCGGCGATCGCGGTATTCATCAGCACGCCATCCGCGCCCAGTTCCATGGCGATGGCGGCGTCCGATGCGGTGCCCACGCCGGCGTCCACGATCAGCGGCACCGTGGTGACCATCTCCCGCATGATCCGAAGGTTGGCGCTGTTCTGCACTCCCATGCCGGAGCCGATCGGCGCGGCCAACGGCATCACGGCGGCGGCGCCCGCATCGACCAGTTTGCGCGCGTTTACCACGTCGTCATTCGTGTAAGGCAGCACTACGAAGCCTTCCTTCACCAGCACGCGCGTGGCTTCCAGCAGCCCTGCGTTATCCGGGAATAGCGTCTTTTCGTCGCCGATCACCTCCAGCTTGATCCAGTTGGAAAGGCCCACCTCGCGCGCCAGCCGAGCGGTGCGGATGGCGTCGTCCGCGGTGTAGCAACCAGCGGTATTCGGCAGGATGAAGATCTTCGACCGGTCGATGTAGTCGAGCAGCGATTCCTTGGAGCGGTCGGTCAGGTTCACGCGGCGCACGGCCACGGTCACCATATCGGCGCCGGTGGCCGCGTGGCAGCGCGCCATCTCCTGGAAACTGCGGTATTTTCCGGTGCCCACGATCAGGCGGGACTGGAAGGAGCGGCCGGCGATTGTCAGCGTATCGGACATGCCTCCATTGTAGAACGAGTGCGTTTTCCTGGCGGCCTTCGCGGCGCCTTTGCGCCTTTGCGTGAAACGCTGGCTTGTGCTAAGCTATCTCTCTTAAAGCTGCATCTTTCAGGCCTTTCTCAGTCAATCCAAAATGGAAGCTACCTTGCACGCCTTGAGTGGGATTTTGCTGCGGGCGATCCCTACTTTTCTGCTCGTCGTCTTCCTCCACTTCTATCTGAAGTACATGTTCTTCAAGCCCCTCGGCAAGGTGCTCAAGGCCCGCTATGAAGCCACCGAAGGCGCCCGTCTGCGCGCCGCCGAGAGCCTCGAACGCGCCGCCGCCAAGACCGCCGAGTACGAAGCCGCCCTGCGCGCCGCG
This sequence comes from Bryobacteraceae bacterium, assembly GCA_050008575.1. GTDB lineage: Bacteria > Acidobacteriota > Terriglobia > Bryobacterales > Bryobacteraceae > Bog-159. The sequence goes on along the minus strand of JBEKMJ010000120.1, from coordinate 2,486 downwards.
CGCTCCGAAGTCTACCAGTCCCAGGAACAGTTGCATCGCCGCCTGCAGGAAGAGCAGGCCGCCCAGGTGCACGCCGCCCGCGAGCAGGCCGAGGCCGCCGTGCGCGACGCCAAAGCGCAGCTCGCAGGCGAAATCGCGCAAGCCAAAACCGACCTCGCCGCCCAGAGCGATGCGCTGGCCAGCCAGATCGCCGACACGATCCTCAATCGAGGTGTGGCGGCATGAAGCGCCTGGCATGTTGCAGCATCGCAGCGCTGGCTTTGTTGCTGCTGGTGAAGCAGCCGGCCCCCGCTCAGGAGCGCGAAACGGAGGCGGAAAAGGTTAAGGAATCGACGGGCGTTACCGAAACCGGCCCCAACGTTTTTTGGGGATGGGCCAACTTCATCCTGCTGGCCGGCGGTTTGGGATACGTGATCAAGAAAAACGCCGGCCCCTATTTCGCGCAACGGTCGCTCGAAATTCGCAAAGGCATGGCCGACGCCGAAGCCGCGCGCGCCGCCTCCGACGCCAAAGTCGCCGAAGTGGATCGCCGCCTCGCCAATCTGGCGACCGAAATCGAAGCGTTGCGTAGCGGCGCGCAACAGGAAGCCGAAGCCGACGCCCAGCGCGTCCGGCGCGAAGCCGCCGCCGAAATGGCCAAGATCCAATCGCACATCGCCGAAGAGATCGCCGCGGCTTCCAAATCGGCTACGCTGGAACTTCGCCGCTATTCGGCGGATCTCGCGCTCGAACTGGCCGAACGGAAGATCGCCGCGCGCCTGACGCCGGAAACACAGGACCGCCTGGTCCGGACTTTCGTGGCCACCATGTCGCACGCCGCCGGCGCTCAGAACAATTAGAAATATGACACACTCCGCACTCGCCTCCCGATACGCCAGCGCCCTGGTGGATGTGGCTACGGGTCCCAAGTCAGATGTGGCCCCGCAGAAGTTGCTCGGCGAGCTGCGCGGTTTCGAGGAAGTGCTGGCCGGATCGGCGGAGCTGCGCACCGCCCTCGCATCGCCCTCCGTGCCGCCCGCCCGCAAGCGCGCCGTAGTCGGGGCCATCGGCGCGAAGCTGGGTGTCTCGCGCATAGCGCGCAATTTCCTGTTCGTGCTCACCGATCATCGCCGCATGGCGATGCTCTCGGAAGTTCTGGAAGCCTTCGACCTGCTGTCGGACGAGCGCCTGGGCTTCACCCGCGCCGAAATCAGCTCTGCCCGCGAACTGGAACAGCCGCAGCGCGATACCGTATCTCATGAACTCGAGCGCCTCACCGGAAAGAAGGTACGCATGCGCTTCGCCGTGGATGGCGCCCTGCTCGGCGGGTTGGTGGCCCGCATCGGTTCCACCGTGTACGACGGCTCCGTAAGGGGCCAACTGCAGGCGCTGGGCAAGCGCCTGGCCGCGGAGTAACAGACAAAGCAACCACGGATAAACACGGATGCACACAGATAAAACCAAACCGAATGGAACCGCCGATGCACGCGGATGTACGCCGATAAGAACCGAGATCATCGGCGTGAATCGGCGTGTATCGGCGGTTCCTCTGGTTTGGTTTTTATCTGTGTTTATCTGTGTCCATCTGTGGTTCCAAGTTCCAAGTTAGAGGATTGAATGGCTCAGATTCGAGCGGACGAAATTACAACTCTCCTCCGTCAGGAGATCGAAAACTACGAGGGGGCGATCGACGTCTCCGAAACCGGATCGGTGATCTCGGTGGGCGATGGTATCGCCCGTATACACGGCCTGGAAAAAGTAATGGCCGGAGAATTGATCGAGTTCCCCCACGGCGTGGCCGGCATCGCGATGAACCTGGAAGAAGACCAGGTGGGTGCCGTGCTGTTGGGCGAAGCTCACGAAATCAAGGAAGGCGACGAGGTGCGGCGCACCGGCCGCATCATGTCCGTGCCTGTAGGCGAGGCCATGATCGGGCGCGTGGTCAACGCCCTGGGTAAGCCCATCGACGACAAGGGACCCATCCACACCACGCAGTTCAACGCCATCGAGCGGCTGGCGCCCGGCGTGGTCGACCGGCGGCCCGTGAAGGAACCGCTGCAGACCGGCATCAAAGCCATCGACGCCATGATCCCCATCGGCCGCGGCCAACGCGAATTGATCATCGGCGACCGCCAGACCGGCAAAACCGCCATCGCCCTCGACACCATCATTAATCAGAAGGGCGGCGACGTCATCTGCATCTACGTCGCCATCGGCCAGAAGCGCTCCACTGTGGCGCAGGTCGTGAAGACGCTCTCCGATGCCGGCGCCATGGAATACACCATCGTGGTGCTGGCTTCCGCCTCCGATCCGGCGCCCATGCAATACATCGCGCCCTACGCCGGTTGCGCCATTGGCGAGTATTTCCGCGATACCAAGCGCCACGCGCTGTGCATCTACGACGACCTTTCCAAACACGCCGCGGCTTATCGCGAGATCTCGCTGCTGCTGCGCCGCCCGCCCGGCCGCGAAGCGTATCCGGGCGATGTCTTCTATCTGCACAGCCG
>JBEKMJ010000012.1:0-104359 GCA_050008575.1 Bryobacteraceae bacterium | reverse complement strand
GCGCCGCCGGTCTTATGAAAAGTTTCATCAGTCGTCAGGGGAATTGGGAACGGGCTGCGCCAGTTGGCGGCGAAATAGACGGCGTTGGTGAGGATCACAGCCGAATTTGCGACATCCCCCCGCGTGACGATACGGTCTATTTTTCCGTTCGTATGCGTCTTGACCCAATCGTTAATTTCGGCCGCCGCTTTGAGATCGGAGAAATTGAGGGCCGCGGCCCGGGCGCCGAACACGGATTCGCACAGCTCCACGAAACCAGGCGCCAGCGTAAAATGCCGGTCGGCCCACAGCGCGTTGGCGATGCTCAGGGCTCCGGCGTCGGGCGATTTCAGAAGATGTTGCAATGCCGCGGCGGAGGCGTTCAATACCCCGGCCTCGAGGTCGGGAAGAGCCAGCGCCTTCATCATCGCCGTGCGCGTGGCGCCGGCCGATCCATTCTCGGCCATCTGGAGCGCCAGAAAGACGCTCAGAGGCGAAATGAAGACGTTCTTCCCCGGGCTGTGATCGACGATGCCGCGAAGCAGATTCAGGCCGAAGGTTCTCTGGGCGCCGACAGCGAGCTTCGCGCTCGTGGGGTCATCGTGGGCCGACGGAGAGGGGCCGGATACCCGCCTGCCGCAGCAATCCGGCGGGAATGGCCGCGTTTTCTCTTCGAATGAATTGCCCTTCAGAACCAATTCGCGCTGTCCTCCCGTGCGGTATGAAGTTCGGGTTATCTCAATGAACAGTGCCACCTGCCCGTCTGCTCTTAAAACGTGTACGCCGGAACCCGTGTAAGGAGCGCCTAGCGCTTTTTTGTATCCTGTGCCGTCATCCACATAAACATCCAGACTGCAACCGTCGGCGCCACACCAAGGATCCGGCAAAAGAGGCCCGCGTTTGTAGACAAACAGAATGTTTACCCCTGTTCCTTTGCCCGCACTCGACGCAATGCGCGCGAGGGTCGAATTTGCCACGCCGTTTATATCCTTCATCGATCTACTCAGGAAAGGGTAAGACCTTATAACATCAGCCGTGCCCCTATCCTGCGAAAAAACAATGGTTTCTGCGCCTTGCAGAAGTTTCTGCTGCGCCCCCTCGAATTCCGCAACTCTCCGACTATAAGATTCTCCCGGCGTCGGCGTTACGCCCGACTGGGAGTTTTCCGGACTTATAACCTGAGCAGCGGCTCCCTGCGCCAGCACCATCCTAGCGCTGACGGACAATAACAGGATTAATGGTACTTGCGCCACTGTTTGCAGGAAGCTTTTGCGTGTTTTCTTTCTCGGCATATGCTTGCGCCTACTTATTGCGTTCCGCTCCGGTTGCTCCGTGAATCTGTCATTCGGCCAGCAACCGTTCATGATTTTGACCGTGATGCTGACCGGCAGAGGCCGGAGTCCCGCGCGCCGCCCTGGTCATCTTGGCCGGCACGCCCCCGCGTTCCATCCGCCGATGGAGGGCATTGCCGTCCTGCTCGGGGCCCCTCGTCGACATGGCCCGCACCCGGTCAACGATATAGGCAACACTCGCGGCGCGGTGGCCGCGCGCTTGGGAGCAGGGCGAACATCTCCATCTCCTTTGCGCGTGTCCGGGTACTCCTCGGTTGTGTTTGGCTAAGAGGGAGAGAAGTTTTCAGATTGCCTGACTTAGTTCAGATGATCTGATGAGTGCAGCGGAATTGCCCAGTCGTCAACAAGTGTGAGCCGGCTTGGCAGATTTGTCAAGGGGGAATGCACTGAAAAGCCGGCTGAAAGCCGGCTGCGGGCAGAATTGCCCGCCCTCCAACATATTAGGAAAGGTTGATCTTGCCTAGGATGACGGGGCGCCGCGCGCCGGTAGCCGCGGGTAAGTTGGATGGCTTGCGGCGCCAGGTTTGGCAGGCGAGGATGGCGAAGGCGATGGCTTCCTTGGCATCCGGATCGATGCCGTAGCCGGCCGAGGTGGATAGAGCTACTCCCGGCAAGAAGGCGGCCAGGTGCGACAGGATTTGCGGGTTGTGGGCGCCGCCTCCCGATACGATCAGTTCGGTAGGCCGGAAGGGGGCGGAGGCCATGGCTATTGTCGCGGCGGTGAGGACTGTGGCGGTCGAGATCAGGTCGGGGAGCGGCAGGACGGTCTGTTTGAGGCGCGCGACAAACTCCGCGCCGTATTGTTCGCGGCCGGCGCTTTTGGGCGGCTCGCGGCGATAGTACGGGTCGGCCAGGAGGTCGTCGAGCAGCGGGCGATTCAGATTGCCTTGCGCGGCGATGCGGCCTCCGCGGTCGAAGGTTTGGCGGCCGTTGGTGTAGTCGCGGACAAGCGCGTCGATCGCCATGTTGCCGGGGCCGGTGTCGAAGGCGATGCCTGAGGGGATCACGGTGACGTTGGCGATGCCACCGATGTTGAGGGCGATGCGGGTACGGCGGGCGCGGCCGAATAATAGGCAGTCGACGAAGGGGACGAGTGGCGCGCCCTGACCCCCGGCGGCGATATCGCGCGGGCGGAAATCGGAGACGACCGGGACTCCGGTACGCTCGGCGATCACCGCCGCTTCGCCGATCTGCATGGTGCTGACGCCGCCCTCATGGTAAATGGTTTGGCCATGGCAGCCAATCAGTTCTACGGGGCCGTAGCGGCGACAGGCGCGCTGGACGGCGCGGGCGTAGAGTTCGCCGAGCCGGAAATTGAGCGTCGATATTTCGCGCGTGGTTGTGGTGGTATTTGAGACGGCCAGGATCGCGCGCCGCACCGCGTGGGAATAGGGCGTGGATTGAAAGCCGATGGTGTCGACCTGGCGGCCGCTTATATTAACGATGGCCACATCGATGCCATCGAGCGACGTACCGCTCATGACACCGGCTACACGCACTGGCGCCTCAGTTCATCCTGCAATTCCGAAAGCAGCCGCAAGGCTTCGACGGGACGCAGCTCATCGATGTTCAGATTACGGATGCGCTCGGCGATGGTGTAGTTCAGGGGTTCGAAGAGCTGGATCTGTACGGGCTGCGTGGGGGCATCTGAAGCAGCGGAAAGCTCTTCGGTGACTACGTGTTCGGTGCGTTCGTGCAGCCGCAGCACTTCGTTGGCGCGTTCGATGACGCGCAGCGGCAATCCGGCCAAGCGCGCGACTTCGATGCCGTAGCTGCGGTCGGCTTTGCCGGGCTCGACCTTGCGCAGAAAGATGATGCGGTCGCCGGCTTCCTTCACGGAGACGCTCAGGTTGCGGATGCCGTCAAGCTGCTCGGCGAGTTCGGTGAGCTCGTGATAGTGCGTGGCGAAGAGCGTCCGGGCGCGCGTGCGGGCGTGGATGTGTTCGACCACGGCCCAGGCCAGCGCCAGTCCATCGTATGTGGCGGTGCCGCGGCCGATCTCGTCGAGTACGATAAAGCTGCGCGGCGTGGCGGTGTTCAGGATGACGGCGGTCTCGGTCATCTCGACCATGAAGGTGGAGCGGCCGCGCGCCAGATTGTCGGACGCGCCGATGCGGGTGAAGATACGGTCGGTGAGCGGCAAAATGGCCGCGTCGGCCGGGACGAACGAACCCATTTGCGCCAGGATGGCGATCAGCGCGGCTTGCCGCAAGTAGGTGGACTTGCCGCCCATGTTGGGTCCGGTGATGATGGCGATCAGGTCGGTGTCGGAGTTGAGGTAGAGGTCGTTAGGGATGAAGCGGCCGGCGTCCTGTTGTTCGAGGCGCTCGATCACGGGATGGCGGCCGGCCATAATGCGCATCTCGCCGCTTTCGGAAAACGTCGGGCGCGTGTAGCGGTTCTCGGCGGCCACTTGGGCGAGGGCGGCGGTGACGTCGATTTCGGCGACGGCCGCGGCGGTCGAGCGAATGCGCTGCGCGTGCGCGGCGGCGAACTTGCGCAACTCGGCGAACAGTTCCTTTTCGAGCGTTAGGATTTTATCTTCGGCGTCCAGGACCTTGCGTTCGTAGTCCTTTAGCTCGGGCGTGGTGAACCGCTCGGCGTTGACCAGGGTTTGTTTGCGTTCGTAATCGGCGGGGGCCAGGTGCTGGTTGGCTTTGGAGATTTCGATGTAGTAGCCGAAGACATTATTGAAGCGAACCTTGAGCGATTGGATGCCGGTGCGCGCCCGTTCGCGGGCTTCGATTTGGGCGATGACCTGGCGGCCATTGCGGCTGAGGTCGCGAAGTTCGTCGAGATCGGGGTGAAAGCCGGCGCGGACGGTGCCGCCGTCGGCTAAGTTGATGGGCGGCTCGTCGGCGATGGCTTGCAAGATACGATCGCGCGCTTCGGCGACTTCATCGAGCCGGTCGTGGAGGTCGCGCAGACGGGCGGCGCGCTGAGTCTCAAATGTGGCTTTCAGGGCGGGAATCTTTTCGAGCGAACGGCCGAGAGCCAGTACGTCGCGGGGATTGGCGACGCCCATGGTGATTTTGGCGAGCAGGCGCTCGATATCCAGAATGCCGCCGAGTTGCTTGCGCAATTCGGCGCGCAGGATGGTTTGCTGTAGCAGTTCGGCGGCGGCATCCAGGCGGCCTTCGATTTCGGCGCGGTCGAGCGAGGGACGCAGCAGGCGCTGGCGCAGCAGGCGGCCACCCATGCCGGTCTCGGTTTGGTCGAGGACGTGGAGCAATGTCGCGTCGGTGCGCTCGCCGGCGAACAGCGGCTCGACCAGTTCGAGATTGCGGACGGTGACGGCATCGAGCAGCATGCTTTCGGCGCGGTCGTAGAAGGTGGGGCGGTCGAGGTGTTCGAGGGCGGCGCGCTGGGTTTCACGCAGGTAATGCAGGATGGCGCCCGCCGCACATACGGCCGCGGGACGGTTGGCGAGGCCGCAGCCATCGAGCGAGAGCAGGCGGAAGTGATCGCGCAGGGTGCGGTCGGCGTAATCGAAGGTGAAGATCCAGTCTTCCAGGTCCGTGCGGAGATAGCGGGGACCCTGATCTTCGGCGGCGAATAGGGGCAGTTCGGCGGGGTAGAGGACCTCGCGCGCGCCAAGCTGTTCGATGGCGGCGGGGACATCGGCGGCGTCCATTTCGGTGACGCGAAATTCGCCTGTGGAGACATCCACGTGGGCCACGCCAGCGCGGTTGCCGAGGCGCGAGACGGCGGCGAGGAAGTTGTTTTCGTGGGAGCGGAGGGCGAGCGAATCGGTGGCGGTGCCGGGGGTGACGACACGCGTGATTTCGCGCTTGACCAGCTTTTTGGCCAGGGCGGGATCTTCCATCTGGTCGCAGATGGCGACGCGATGGCCCTTCTGGATAAGGCGCGCGATGTAGCCTTCGGCGGAGTGGTAGGGGACGCCGCACATGGGGATGGGCGCGCCTTTTTCCTTGTTGCGAGAGGTGAGGGTGATCTCGAGTTCGCGCGCGGCGAGGACGGCGTCTTCGAAGAAAAGCTCGTAGAAATCGCCCAGGCGGAAGAAGAGGAGGGCGTGCGGCACCTGCTGTTTGATGGCGTTGTACTGCCGCATCAGCGGGGTGGAGGGGTCGGTGGTCATTTGGGGTGCTGCTATCGCTTCAGTTTCGACAAAGGTCCATTCCAGGCCGGCGCTTAGTAGCCCTCCCGACGGGGTGGCCAATAGCCAGCGCGGTAGGCCAAAAGCGAGAGGACACCGAATGCTCCAATGATTAGGGAGGCACCCGCTCGTCGCATGAGTTGCGGTTTGTCAAGATAGCCTTTCCATAAAACAGGGTCAAGAATGCAAATGGTAATAGCACCAAGGCCAAGGGGAAAGCCCGATATTATGAATGCGTTGTCGGAGAAGGATTGATCGCCCACCAAAACTATCTGAAGGAGAAGAATCAAAAGTGCATACACTCCCAGTGACAGGGCCGACCTCCACATCGGAGCGTTCTTGACTTGGGTCATCCAGCCGGGCGGATCCTTTATAAAGGCGGCCGCGAGTACGCAAACAATAACCGAGGCGCGAAACAGTATTGCACCGTATCTGATACAAGGTTCTCGCGCACCCATGAACAGACCCAGGTGCAGCGGCAATGTTAAGGAAAAGAACAGCATTTCAAGCGTTGACAGAACAAAGGCGTATGCGTACGCGAAGCGCGCTATCATCGTCGCACCATTCTCGCCGGGTTGTAAGAAACGGGGCAGCGGGCTATTAGCCGGCTCCGGCCGCCTGAAAGGCGGCTGCGGGCAGAATTGCCCGCCCTCCAGCCAGGTTTGCGGCGGTGCCCCACTAAGCGTATATCCCTCGCAGCTTGATGGCTTCGGCCACGCGGTCGAGGGCCAGCATGTAGGCGGCGGTGCGGTTGTTGACGCCGTGTTTTTCGGCGAAGTCGACGACCGAGAGGAAGCTGTCTACCATGATTTCCTGCAGACGTTCATTCACCAGTTTCTCGTTCCAGAAGAAGCCCTGGCGGTCCTGCACCCATTCAAAATACGACACGGTGACGCCGCCCGCATTGGCCAGAATGTCGGGAATGACGAAGATTTTCTTGTCGGCCAGGATCTCGTCGGCCACCGAAGTAGTGGGTCCGTTGGCGCCTTCGCACAGAATCCGGCAACGCAGCTTGTCGGCATTTTGCGAGGTGATCACGTTTTCGTGGGCGGCGGGCAGCAGGATGTCGCATTCCAGGAACATGGCCTCGGCGGGGTCGATATTTTCGCCGCCGGCGAAGTCGCGGATAGAGCCGGTTTCGGCGCGATGGTCGAAGAGAGCGCGCGTGTCCAGGCCGTTGGGGTTGTAGACCGCGCCATCGTATTCAATAATGCAGATGATTTTGAAACCTTCGCGGGACATCAACTTGGCGGCCATGCCGCCGACGTTGCCGAATCCCTGAATGACCACGGTGGTGGCGGTGCGCGGCTTCTTGAAACGCTTGAGGGCTTCGAGCGAAACGATGAGACAGCCGCGGCCGGTGGCTTCCGGGCGTCCGCGCGAGCCGCCCAATGCCATGGGTTTGCCGGTGACTACGGCGGTGACCGTGTGGCGGGCGTGCATGGAGTAAGTGTCCATGATCCAAGCCATGGTTCTTTCGTTGGTGTTGACGTCGGGCGCGGGCACGTCACGCTCGGGGCCGAGGAATTCCATGATCTCGGAAGTGTAGCGGCGGGTGAGCCGTTCCAGCTCGCTGAGGGAGAGCAGATTGGGATCGCAGATGACGCCGCCTTTCGCGCCGCCGAAGGGGATGTTGACGACCGCGCACTTCCAGGTCATCCAGGAGGCCAGCGCGCGCACTTCGTCGAGGGTGACATCGGGACCGAAGCGGATGCCGCCTTTGCCGGGGCCGCGGGCGATGGAATGCTGGACGCGGTAGCCTGTGAAAACTTCCAGACGGCCATCGTCGAGTTGGATGGGAATGTGGACGGTGATTTCCTTGGCGGAGGTGCGCAGGACTTTGCGCAGGCCGTCGTCCAAATTGAGGCGGGTGGCGGCCTCGTCAAAGCGGGCTTCAGCGGCCAGCCAGGGGTTTTTCTCTTGTTCGAGCGACAACGTGGGGCTTGCCAAAAGCGACCTCCGGTTTCATTATGGCATTTGTGCGGCGGGGGAGCGGTGGCTGGCGGTTAGTGGTTGGCGGTTGTGTCGCATCGCCGCGATCCGGGGTTGGCGGGAAAATTGAGGAACCCGGTGGCGATTGTTCATTTTAGCCGGAACGAAGCCAATAAGTTACTTGTTTACTTATGCTTGCAAAAACAACGAAACCAATTTCCGCACGGCGGGGCGGCGCCGCTGTTTTCAACAGTGGTTGGCGTGGGGGATCGTCATTAGTGGAATTCCAAGCGGGTTTCGCCAGATTCAGCCTGGTTTTGGACAGCGAACCGCCGGTTCTCTCGGCTAAATATTAGCATGAGGGTCGCTGGACTTCGAGGTGCCGGCCCTGCGGCGGGGCGGGCAGGTGATTGGAAAAATTGGGGAAAAGTCCGGCGGGCTTTTTTTTGAGACGCGTGACCTGCGGCGCTTCAGCGGGCTCTTGTGCCCAGCGTCCCTAATCAGAACTTCACGGGCGCCGATGGGGGGCAGCCGCAAGGATGGCTGATCGAAAGGAATGGGGTGCTTTATGGCACGGCATATACTGGCGGCGGGTCGGCGCAGGGTACGGTATTCCGAGCTAGTGTTTTGAGGAGCCGGCTCGATTACGGCTGCACCACGAATGGACCGGCGCTTCGAAGCGTGCCGTCGGGTGTCGTCACCTGGATCCCTCCTGTGGTGGCCCCGGTTGGTACTGTGGCTGTGATTTCGGTTCGCGCATCGACGGTGAAGGTGGCCGGCGTACCGTTGAAAGTGACGCCGGTCGCACCGGTCAGGTCGGTCCCCAGATTCTCAATGACCTTTCCCACCTGTCCGGATTGGGGCAATGTTTTCACGAATGGACCCAGACCGACAGACAGGCTGAAGATCGTGCCACAGCCGCCCTCGGGGGCACAGTGGGTCCCGCCCTGCTTCGTCGTTCCATAGAGTTTGCCGTCGGTGCCCTGAACCAGCCCCGCGTAGGGGAGTCGGCCATCCGTGCACCCGCTTTGCGAGCAGAAGCTATAAAGCGTGGTGAACGCGCCAGTCGGGGCGATTTGGAAGACCGTACCGGAATTGTTGGCTCCGCCCTGATACGTCGTCCCATACAACTTGCCGTCAGTGGCGAAAACCAGTCCCGCGTATGGGAGTTTGCCATCCGTGCACCCGCTCTGCGAACAGAAGCTATAAAGCGTGGTCGGCGTGCCAGCCGGGGTGATTTTGAAGACTGTACCGGAGTTGCTGGCTCCGCCCTGATACGTCGTCCCATAGAAGTTGCCGTCGGTGCCCTGAACCAGCCCCGCGTAGGGGAGTTCGCCGTCCGTGCACCCGCTTTGGGCGCAAAAGCTGTATAGCGTCGTCAGCGCGCCGCTTGGGGTGATCTGGAAGACCGTGCCAAAGTCTCCGTTGGCCCCGCCCGTAAACGTTGTCCCGTAGAAGTACCCATTGGTGGCCTGGACGAGCCCCGCGTGGGGCTCAGCGCCGTCCGTGATATCGAACATGAACAGCGTCGTCAGCGTACCAGTCGGCGTGATTTGGAAGACCGTACCAAAATTTGTGTCGACGGCCCCGCCGAAAACCGCTGTCCCGTAGAAGTCCCCGTTGGCGGCCTGGACGAGCCCCGCTTGGGGTTTGGTGCCGTCCGGGCACGGGTAGAAGACTTGGGCGCAAAAGCTGTGTAGCATCGTCAGCGTGCCAGCCGGAGTGATTTTAAAGAGCGTGCCTTCGTCGATGTCTCCGCCTCGGGACGTCGTCCCGTAGAAGTTCCCGCCGGTGCCCTGGACGACGGCCGCTTTGGGGACTTGACCGTCCACGCACCCGCTTTGCGAGCAGAAGCTGTAGAGCGTCATGTGGGCGCCGCTCGGGGACATTTTGAAGACAGTGCCGGCGTTGTTGGCCCCGCCGCTAGCCGTCGTCCCGTAGAAGTTCCCGTCGGTGCCCTGGAACAGCGCCGCGTAGGGTACCGTACCGTCCCCGCCATCAAAGCTGAACAGGGTAGTGAAAGTCTGGGCCGATAAGGAAGCCGTCGTCAGTGCACACAGCATAAAAACAGGGCACGCTCGCTTCCCCTGTTTCGGTTCGCCCACAAACGCCGTAAAGACTTGTTTCATCGATGCCGCTCCGTTTCCGGAAGATCTCTGGCTTCTGGCCTTCGCCCATCGTATACGCCGTTCAAAACACCCCGATGTCACCCACTATACCGGCCAATGTTTCGAGGTACGATGGCTTCGGACCGGGTCGTTAGAGCTTCATTCTTTTTTCGCCTGAGATTGCTCATACTTCTTCGCGGGACGCCACACCAGCGGCCATGCGGCGCCTAACTTGCAATAGGTCGTTCTTGGTGCTACAAAGGCTCAATCGGCGGGCCGCCGACGCCACTTAGAACCTAGGGTCAAAGCTGGCACCGATTGGCCAGTTAACACCACTTATCGGAACCGCTTCCCGCGCAAACGCTCCGACAACCGCTCAAAGCCCCTCCCGCCAGCGTTTTCAGAAAAGCTCGAAAAGCCGGGTACTATTCGTGAAACTGAAGTCACTTATCCAGCCACCGAATAGCAGCATCCCTTTTGTGGTTCCATCGTAAGTAAAGGAAGTGCCCGAACTGGGTTGGGGACTTAACAAAGTCTGCACCTGGCTCCAGTTCAGTCCGTCCCATAGCCAAGTGTCATTCAACCGGCCTTGCCCGCAGTCTTCGCAAGCACCGGCCAAACCTCCGAAGAGCACCACCCTCTTGAGGATCGGATCGAAAGCCAGACCATTGTCCGCTCGCGGTTGCGGCGACGTCACCGGCTGCTGTTGCACCCAATCCACACCATTGTAGGTCCAGGTATCGCCGTAGGCGATCCCGTTGGTCCAGCCCCCGAAAAGAAAGACCTGTTTCGACGTCTCATCGTAGGCCAGCGTCGCCGTTCGCGGAGACGGACTGTGAGCGGGGAACTGCTGCGTCCACGTTTTGCTCTTTCCATCCCATTCCCAGGTGTCATCCATGATGACAAACTGCTCTGTGTATCCGCCAAACAGCAGCACCTTGCCGCGCCGGGAATCGAAGACCATTCCGTTCGTAGCATTCCAGCCACGGGCCGGAGGCGAGACCGGAGGAAATCGCTGAGTCCAGGTCACCCCGTCCCACGTCCACGTTTCGTTCGAGCTACTGCCGCCGCCGCTCTGGCCGATGTGAATAAGGCTGCCGCCGAAAAGCACAACGGTTTCCGTGGCCGCGTCGTAGGCCAGCGACGCGCCTTGTAAGGGCGGTGGTGAAACGGCTGGTGTGAGTTGCGCCCATCCTTTGCCTTTGGAGAACGCCCAGGTGTCTCCGTATAGGGTGTTGTAGGTATTGCCGCCATAAAGCAATGTTGCCCCCATTGCGGGGTCATAGACCATCGATGCAGAGGTTCGCGCTGGAGGCAGGCCAATTAGTGACGGCTTGATCCATTCCAGCTCGGACACCGCCGGCGCGCCGTTGGGGCCGGCGGAGGTTGCAGGAGTTTGTGCCGCGGCCATGCTGGCGGTCAAGAGCGCAACGGCGAGAGTTTCGAAGATCGTTTTGGGTCGTGTTCGTGGAGAAATCATCCGTTTTGCTCCTTTACTCCGTCCTTAACCTCGAGTTGCCTTGTAGGCGAGGTTGCCGTTTCAATCAGCGGCCTCCTCTACAATAACGGTAACGCGACCAGTGCATAGATTCGGCCTGGAATTGTCACATTTGTGTCACGTTTGTGTCACGTGGCGTAGTATTCCAAACGGAGAAAGCGGTTTGCCGAAGGACCAGCGTGGCGTTGTGTGGCGTTGTGCCATCAGGTTCGTTGCGTTGACGAGGCGCGGTTTGGGAAACACGGGGGCAAGTGCCGCTGTCACGATGTCGAAGGTGGATCAAGCCGTCAAGATCAGCCTCGGTCTGGGCTGAAGCTTACAAACATTTACAGAGCACCATTGCGCCCGGTGCCGGAACACGCCATACTGAGGCTCTCATCGGGAGTTGTAGAAGATGCGTCTGAAGATTTGGCTGCGCGCCGGCTGTGCACTGGCGCCGGTGGTGGTGGCCGCGGTGCTGATGCCGCGGGCGGTTCGGACACAGCCGGCCCCGCCTCCAACCGCTCCTCCAGGCCTGGAGAAGATTCAGCAATTCGTCTTCATCATGCAGGAAAACCGCAGCTTCGACCACTATTTCGGCACGTATCCGGGGGCGGAGGGGATGCCGCCGGGGGTCTGCCTGCCCAACCCCTCCGGAGGCGCGTGTGTGCCGCTATACCACAACACAGCGGCTGTCAACCAGGGTGGCGGCCACATGTACTACGATGCGCTGACGTGCATCGACAACGGGCTGATGGATGGATTCCTGGCGGGTTCCCTGGGCGACGCCATGGGCTGGCACGACTATCGCGAAATACCCAACTACTGGAGCTATGCCAACCTTTATGTGCTGCAGGACCGGCTGTTCGAATCCGTGGTTTCCTACAGCTTGCCGGCGCACCTTTATATGCTGGCGGCGCAGAGCGGCGGATACGTAGGCAGCAAAGGGCAAGGGTTCCCGCCTTCGTACGGATTTCCCGAAATCACGGAACTGCTGGGCAGCGGCAAAATCGACTGGCGGTATTACGTGAACAGAGGCGGGGCGGCGGGGGCGGCGGACCTGAACGATGGCGACGCCAACGTGGACGAAACCACTTACACCTATTGGAACCCGCTGCCGGCCTTCCCGCTGGTGAAGAACAATGCCACGCAATTCGCGCGGCTGACCAACGCCACCCAGTTCTACACCGACGCGCAGAATGGCACTCTGCCGCAAGTGAGCTGGGTGATTCCCAATAGCGTGCAGAGCGAACATCCGCCGGGCAGTATCACGGACGGCATGAATTACGTCACGGGCCTGGTGAACGCGGTGATGAATTCGCCGCAGTGGAACACCACGGCGATCTTCATTGCGTGGGACGATTGGGGCGGGTTTTACGATCACGTGCCGCCGCCGAGCGTGGATCAATACGGGCTGGGGATTCGCGTGCCGGGCCTGGTGATCAGCCCGTATTCGCGGCAAGGTTACGTGGACCACAGGAGCTACTCGTTCGAATCGTGGCTGCGGGTGGTGGAAGAGCGCTTCGGAGTGATTCCGATGACGGCACGGGACAACACCGCCAGCGATATGACGGATGCATTCGATTTCACGCAGCAACCGCGGCCGGGGGCGATACTGAATCCAGCGGGTTCGGCTTATCCGCCGGCGCTGCAGGCGCTGACTCACCCGGCGGGCGCGCTGGCCGCCACAAATTCGGCATACGGAACGTATGCGCTGGCGCCGGATGCGATCGCATCGTTGTATGGCGCGGGGCTGGCGTCGACTACGCAAGTGGCGGCGTCTTTGCCGTTGCCGGTATCGCTGGGCGGCGTGACGGTGAACGTGCAGGACAGCGCCGGAACCGCGCGGGCGGCGCCGCTGTTCTTCGTCTCGCCAAACCAGGTGAACTGCCTGATTCCTAGCGGAACGGCCAGTGGAGTGGCCACCATTACGGTGAGCGGGACAGCCGGCGGCGCGACGACGAGTTTTAGCGGGACTGCCATTGTCGCGGCGGTGGCGCCGGGCTTATACGCGGTCAACTCCGCGGGTTTCGGGCCGGTGGCGGCGCAGGCGGTGAACGGGTCCACTTATTCCAACACTTTTCAGTGCAGTTCGGCGGGCCAGTGTTCGCTCGCGCCGATTGCGGTGAGCACCGGCGCGGACCCTACGTATCTGATCCTGTATGGAACGGGTATGCGGCACGCGAGTTCGCTAGCGGGCGTGGACGTGAAGATCGGAAACGTGGATGCCCCGGTTCAATATGCTGGGGCGCAGGGCCAGTTTGCGGGGCTGGACCAGGTGAATGTCTCGTTGCCGGCGGCGCTTGCGGGGCGGGGGCAATTGGTGGTGACTGTTACCGTGGATGGGCAGACTACGAATATGGGGCAGTTGGCGTTTCAATAGGCGGCGCTAAGTTCCCGGCTTCAAGTGAATACGGCACGCATGAGTGCGTGCGCACGGGCGAGCGAAGCTCGCCTTCTGGAGATTGGCTATTTGCGATGGATCGGCCCTCGTGGCGCACGCTCTCAGCGTGCCGTGTCGGCACTCCTGCCGACACAGGCGAGCGAAGCTCGCCTCTGGACATTGGTCTTTTTGTGGGGCAGGCTCGCAGCCTGCGGCGGCCTCGTAGGCCGCCTGCCTCGAAGCGCTGGCTGGCTTTTTGCAGGGCTTGGTGGCATAGGCTTTAGCCTGTGGAGGCCAGCTTCGCTCGCCTGCGCTGACAAGAGTGTCAGCGCGGCAGGCATAAGTGCCTGCGTCACGAGGGTACACTGAGACTTATGCAATTTGAGCCGCCGCGCGGCATGCGCGACTTCTATCCCGAAGACCTGGACCTGCGCGACCGCATCTTCGCCGCCTGGACGGATGCGTCCACTCTGCACGGCTTCCAACGGTTCGAGCCGCCGGTGGTGGAATCCTTCGAGTTGCTGGCGCGCAAGGCGGGCGAGGAGGTGGCGCAACAGATCTATCACTTCGAGGACAAATCCAACCGGCAGCTTGCGTTGCGTCCGGAGGTGACGCCATCGCTGGTGCGCATGATCGGCGCGCGGCAGCAGCAGATCGTGTTTCCCGTGAAGTGGTGGACCATTGGGCAATGCTTCCGGTACGAGCGCATGACGCGGGGGCGCAAGCGGGAGCACTTCCAGTGGAATCTGGATATTGTGGGGGAGCCGTCGGTGCAGGCGGAAGCGTGGATTCTGGCGTGCGTGACGAACGCCCTGAGGGCGCTGCGTCTGGGGCCGGGCGAGGTGCGCATTCACATCAATAATCGCCAGGTGGTGGCGTATCTGCTGGGCGAACTGGGCGTGCCGCCGGAGCAACATGTGGATGTTTTCATGGTGCTCGATAAGAAGGGCAAGGTACCGGTCGAGACGCTGAAGGAAATGCTGGTTGAAAAAGGGCTGGCCGCCGCGACGGCCGACGACGTGATGGGGCAACTCGCCGGTGAAGCGGTGGAGAGCCTGACAGCGGGGCCGTTGGCCGCCAGTCCGGCGGCGGAGAATGTGCGCCGTCTGCTGGACCTGGCGGGCGACATGGGGTTCGGCGAATATTTACACTTCGATTCCGGCGTGGTGCGCGGGCTGTCGTATTATACGGGCGCGGTCTTCGAGGGCTTCGACGCCGAGCGCCGCTTCCGCGCGATCTTCGGCGGGGGCCGCTACGACAATCTGTTTGGCGACATGACGGGCACGGCGCGTCCGGCGGTGGGGATGGGCTTTGGCGACGTGGTGATCGCCGAGATTCTGACCGAATTGAAGGGGCTGGGGCCGGGCAAGGCGAAGGTGGAAGTGTGTGTCGGGATGTTCGATGCGGCGCTGAGCCGGGACGCCGCGCGGGTGGGCGCCGAACTGGTGGCGGCGGGCATCCAGACGGATCTGTCGTTCGCGGCCGGCAAACCGGGGAAGTTCTTTAGCTATGCGGACCGGCGGGGGGCGCGGTTCACGGTGTTTCTGGCTCCGAATGAGCTACGCGACGGCGCGGCGGCGGTGAAGGAGATGGGTAGCGGGGAGCAGAGTACCGTGCCGCTGGCGCAACTGGCGGATTGGTTGCGCGCGCGGCTGCGGGGGTAACTGCGAGCAGGGCCGAGTTTGGGGGAGCTTCGCTGGCCGAAGAGCGGGCCTGCGAGGCCCGCGCAGGCTACGAGCCTGCCCCACTCCGTCAGTTGGATATGGCGATGATCAACTCTTGCGTACCGGCCGTCCCATTCAGGGAGAAAGTCAGCGGCACCGCGTCGCTGGCTGCGATATTCGGCACCACCACGTTGAATTGATACAGTCCCAAGTACCCTCCGGCCAATCCGGAGTAGGCTACAGTCGCCGGGGTCCCCGCAAACGAAATTTGGAAGGGTGCATTGATTTGGTTGGACTGCGTCACAAGCTGTCCCGCGGGAATATCGGGCGTTACCGTCCCAAAGCCTATGCCGAGAAATATAATGGTGTCCCCCGGCTTGGCGCGCGCCGACGTGACGCCGCTGACCGCGCCCGGAGGAAGAACATAAGTCGAAAAATCCGGAAACAGCGCGGCGACGTATTGCCCCGCCGGCAGCTTGAAGACAGCCGGTGCGAGCAGGCCTGGCTCGGTGGTATTAACCGGCAGCGTAAAGGGCTCGCTGGTCCCGCCCGGCGTGTTCACCACCACCGGCTGGGATCCTGTGCCGATATTGGATGGCACCTGGGCATCCACTTGTAAAGGGGTGACGTAATCGACAAATGCCGGCTGGGCGCCGACGGTGACGGTGGTGCCGCCCAGAGCGGTGGGCGCCGCGTTACCGTTGAAATCCGCGCTGCCCCAAGTCTGGGAGACGACGTTGGCGAGATTCGTGCCGTAGATCTCCATCCAGGTGGACGGCGCCAGCGCGGCGAACCCTCCATAACTGCTGGCGCTGATGACGGCGAGAATCACGGGTGTGGCATCGAATGTGCCGTAAACGGTTCCCGTAATGGTGGCATTCGGCGTAAGCCCGACTTGTCCGACGGAGCACGCCGAGGCGGCGATTCCGGTGCATGTGGCATTGGAGTAATAAAAGACGAAATTGTCGGACAGAAAGGTGACATTCGCGCCGGTGCTCTCTTGCAGGCTCACCACAATACTGCCGGAATTGCCGGGCAGGAGGCCGAACGTGATCAGGTTGCTGCCTGGGCTGATCGAGTTGGCGGTGAAAGGAGACGGCCCGTTGCCTGAATAACTGAACACGATCGAGATGGTTCCACCGCCGCCGACGCCTGTGTAGGGAGCCGAGACGGTGCAGTTGGTTTTGGCGCCATCGTACGCGCAGGCGCCCCATGCGACGCTGCTCTGCCCCACGCCGCCGCTGCCACCCAGGCCCGTCAAAGTGACGTTTTGGGTGCTGTTGGTATAAGTGGCCGTGACGGCCGAGGCGCGCGGTGCGAGGAAAGCCAGGGAGAAAAGAAATAAAGGAATAGCGATAGTTCTCATAATTTGTCCATTCGTAAGGTTAGAGACCGGTCCTAACATAGCAGGAATTGGCGGGACGTGGACGTCCTGTGCAGGCGTGGACACCCGCCCCACACGTTAGGTTAGCGCGCGGCGACGCGGCCTTTTTTCGGCCAATTCTCCGGCGCGTGCAAGTCTTCCGGCAGCTTGGTATGGGCATCGCCGTGGGTGTGGCGGAGTTGCTCGGTGGTGAGATCCTCGGCGGTGGAAAGATCGGCGCCGCAGATATTGGCGTGGGCCAGGTCCGCACCCATCAGGCGGGCGGCCACCAGGTTGGCGCCGCGCAGGTCGGCGTGGCGCAGATCCGCGCCGCGCAGGTTGGCGAGCACCAGGTCGGCTTCGGAGAGCAGCGCGCCGGAGAGATTGGCCAGCATCAGATCCGCGCCGCGCATCACGGCAAAAGACAGGTCCGGCTTTTCCTTGGGATTCTTTTCGCGCCAGGTGTTCCAGACGTTCACGTCGCGCATCAGCATCTCGAAATGATCTTTGTCGGCCATCGGTTTTTATTGTATCGCCCTGGCCATCAGGAAGCCATCGCCACCGTCCTCGTAGTAGCGGGGCACCAGGCGGACGCGCCGGAAGCCCAGGCCACGGTACAGTTGGGCGCCCGCGGTATTGCCGGTGCGCACCATCAACTCCACACGGCGGACGCCGGCCGCGGCGAGCGCGCGCAGGGTGTGGCGCAGGAGGGCATGGGCCACGCCGCGCCGGCGATAATCCGGATGGACGGCGAGGGAGGCGATCTCCGCGTCGCGCTTTTCGGAGCAGGCCACGGCGTAGCCCGCGATACGCCCGCCCACTTTGGCGACTACGAAGAAGTCCCGGCAATCGTGGTAAAGCTCCAGGAAATATTTTCGCGGCCAGGCGTCGGCGGCGAAGCTGGCGCGTTCGATGCGCAGGATGCGCGGCAGATGGCGCAGCCGGAAGGGCACGATTTGGATGGCGCGCGTCAGAGAGCGTTGGCCGTGGAAAGGCCGCAATCGATGTGAATGATCTGGCCGGTGATTTTGCGGGAGTAGTCGCTGCCCAGGAACAGGGCGGAATCGGCGACGTCTTCCTTGGACACGGTCTCCTCGATGGCGCAGCGCTTGGCGGCGAGCGCCTGAAAATGCTTCCAGGCGGCGCTGGCGACGGCCAAGGGATCGGGGTGGTTTTCGGCTTGAGCCATGTGGATGGCCTCCTGGAATGCGCGTGCGCGCTGGCGCTCCAGGGCTTCCGGGTTACGCAGGAACGCGCCCATGATGCCGGTGGCGGCCACGGTCTCGATGGGTCCGGGGGAAAGGGCGTTGACGCGGATTTTTTGCGTGCCGAGCTCGAGGGCCAGGTAGCGTACGGCGCTTTCGAGCGCGGACTTGGAGACACCCATGAGGCCATAGGAAGCCTCGGCGCGTTCCGACGCCTGGTAGGTGAGGGTGATCACGCTGCCCCATTCCTTCAGGTTCGGCTTGGCGAAGCGTACGGTTTTGCACAGCGAGTGCGCGGAGATGGTGAGGCTCTGGCAAAAAGCTTCGGCGCTGCAATGCGACGCCGGCTCGGTAAACAATTCGTTAGGCGCGAAGGCGATGGCATGCACCAGCACTTCAATCGGATTGGTTTGGAATCGGGCGAAGAAACTGGTGAGCTCGGCGTCGTTGGTGACGTCGCAACGATCGCCCTGCACGCCGGGGTTTTGCAAAAGCAGGAGCCGCACGCGGCTGAAGAACTTTTGCTGATAGCCGATAAAAACGTGGGCGCCGTGCTCGGCAAAGCGCTTGGCGATCGCCCACGCCAAGCTGGATTCGTCGGCCACGCCCAGCACGACTACGTTCTTGCCTTCCAGACCCATTCCACGGTGGTCCGCTGCCATCATCGTTAAGCTGTCCTCGCCTTATTAAAATAGCGCAGATTGGCGCTCGCCGAAGAGCGGGCCTGCGAGGCCCGCGCACGCTGCGAGCTTGCTGCGAGCCTGCCCCACTAGGGCATTTTAAAAGCCGAGCCGGTACCATTTTCGCTTGCGGGGGGCGGGTTCGGGATCGAGCAGCATAATCTCTTCGCCGGCGATGACGGCCTGGGGCGCGGTGGTGAAGAGCAATTTGGCCAGGCTGGGGTTCCAGGTCTTCTCGACGTATTCATAGGCGTCGCCGAGGACGGGCGTGCGGTACCGGGTATCGTGGGCGTCGCTGGCGATGAAGTGCACCAGGTTGCGGTTCATCAGGTCGGTGGCCACGGATTTAGCGGCGCGTCCGAAGCGGCCCAGCAAAGATCCCGCGGTAACTTGCACGAGGGCGCCGTTTTCGACCCAGGACTGCAACTGATCGAG
The DNA here is from genome assembly GCA_050008575.1 of Bryobacteraceae bacterium. GTDB lineage: Bacteria > Acidobacteriota > Terriglobia > Bryobacterales > Bryobacteraceae > Bog-159. The sequence continues at coordinate 85,664 of JBEKMJ010000012.1, read as the reverse complement.
GCGGGTGTGCAAAAGAGCGTTGCGTTCGGGATGAGTGACGATGGGCGTGAGGCCGGCGCCCAGGAGGCGGCTGAAGATTTCCTGGGTGGTGCGGGGGATAAGCAGGTCGGAGAATTCGACCAGGAGATAACTGAGGTGATTGATGGCGTACTTGCCGGGGTCAGCCAGGGCGTCCTGAATATTTTCGAGGGTGAGATGGAAATCGCAGCCGCGGTGGATCCGCGGGAGGGGGCCGGCGGCCTCTTGCAGTTCGGCGATTTTGAGGCCGATCAGGTCGGGGTCGAAGGTGAACTCGGTATTGGCGTGGGGGGTGGCCACGATGTCGGTGGTGCCGGAATCTGCGGCCAGACGCAGCATGGCGACGGAATCTTCGAGGGTTCGGGCGCCATCGTCGAGCCCAGACAAAATATGGCTGTGGATATCGACCACTCCTGATGCTACTACAGGTGGCGGGCGGCCGGCAGCAAATGGAAATGTCCTTTTTCGCACGGGGCGCGTAAATTAAGTAAGAATTTTCGGGCGCTGGAGGCACCTCATCGAAAAGGAGATCTTTCGCATGTTCAGCTTTGCCCGCCGGGCTTCGCTCGGCCTCTTGTCGCTTTGGGCTGTACCGGCGAGTTTCGCCGCCAGTTCGGCCATCGGCCTGGTGGTGGCCAACGGCAGCTTTCATTTAGACCAATCGAGTGTGCGGGGCAGCGCTACGCTGCTCGACGGCACTTTGATTGAAACGAACGTTTCGTCGTCGCAACTGCAACTCAACAACGGCGTGAATCTGCGGCTAGCGGCGCAGTCGCGGGCGCGCGTATATGCATCGCGGCTGGTTTTAGAGAAGGGGATCGGCCAGGTGGAGTCCACGAATTACCGGATCGAGGCCGCCAGTCTGCAAATTGAGGCGGACAAACCGGGCGTCACGGCGCGCGTGCAGTTGGCGGGGCCGCAGCGCGTGGTAGTCGCCGCGCGCGACGGCAGCGTGCGGGTGAGCAACAGCGGCGGGGTCCTGATCGCCAGGCTCGACAGCGGCCGCGAAATGGCGTTCGAGCCGCAAGAGAGCGGGGCCACGGTAACCAAGGTTTCGGGCATCCTGGCTCTGAAGGACGGCAAGTTCATCGTGATCGACCGGACTACAAATGTCACGATGCAACTCCAGGGCACCGGTTTGGAGGCGGAGGTCGGGAATCTGGTGGAGATCACCGGGACGGTGGATCCCGCACCGCCGACGGTGGCGGGGGCTTCGCAGCTCATCGATGTGACGAGTGTCAAGCGGCTGACCAAGGGCGGACGGGCGGCGGGGGCGGGAGCCGCGGGAGCGGCCGGGGCCGGCGCCGCGGGAGCCGCGGCGGCAGGACTTTCGACCGGCGCCGTGGTGGCCATTGTTGGGGGAGTTGTGGCGGCCGGTACGCTGGGAGGCTTGGCGGCCGAGCACGATCTGCCGGGGCAGGGCAGCAGCCAGCCAAGCACCAGCAGGTAAATGGGCAGGGTAGGTGGGCTGGGCTCGCCTACGGCGAGCAGTTGGCGAGCGAAGCTCGGCTTGCGCGGGGCTTTAGCCCCGCGCCCCTGGAGATTGGCCATTGGTGGGGCGGGCGTCTACGCCTGCGGCGGGTCTCCAGACCCGCCCGAGAGCGAGCTACCCACGCAAGGCGAGCTACGCACGCCAGGCGAGCTCCGCGCGCCGGCGACCGCAGGAGTGCGGTCGCGGCAGGCACGAGTGCCTGCGCCACGAAGCGCAAGAAACTCCAGGGTCACAGGCCGAAATAATTTTGCTCAAAAAATCTTGGAGAGGAAATAGCCCGGATGTTTACCATTTGTATGCTGCAAAAAATCAGTTGTTTTTGGATTAGTCCGGAATGGGACTGAGATAGCGATAGCTCTATTTTATGACTAAGTCACAGGCATGGTTCGCTTTGACCGCCAAGCCGCGGCACGAAAAGGTAGTCGCCGAAAACTTGCGCGGCAAGGGTCTGGAGTCGTTCGTGCCGCTGTACCGGACGCGGCGCCAATGGACGGATCGCGTGCAGTCCGTGGATTTGCCGCTGTTCCCCGGTTATGTATTCTGCCGCTTCGTTTACGCCAGCCGGATGCCGGTGCTGAACACTCCCGGAGTGACTTCCGTGGTGGGCTTTCCGGGTAGCCCCACACCGGTAGACGACGACGAAATCTCGCGCATCAGGGCCATTCAGGCGTCGGGCTTGCCGGCGCATCCGTGGCCGTACGTACAGATAGGACAGAAGGCGCGCATCGAGTGGGGATCGCTGGCCGGTCTGGAAGGCGTTCTGATCCGCGAGAAAGATGCGCTACGCGTGGTGGTTTCGGTGGAGTTGTTGCGCCGCGCGGTGGCGGTGGAAATCGACCGCGACATGATCCGCGCGGTGGCCGGCGCGGAGCACGCCAGCATGGCGCGTCTGTATCTTACGGGCGAGGCCAAAGCCGCGAGCCGGGGCTAAAGCCCAGACCATGTGTCGAGATGAGTCTCGGCACGGCACGCACGAGTGCGCGCGCCACAACGATGACTAGTAAGCCTCGAAACCGGGTGGTGGTATTCCGGCTCAGCCAGGATGAGTACCGCTCACTTCAGGAAGCTTGCCAGCGGGCGGGTGCGCGCAACCTTTCGGATTTTACCCGCTGCGAGGTACTGGAACGCGTGAATTCGGATGGTTTGGGGGGCTCCATGGCCCGCCGCTTCGCTTCTCTCGAACAGCAGATCACAGCGATGCAATTGCAACTGAATCACTTGCTTCAAGGAGTATTTCATGCAGAGATTAAGACTTAGGCACAGACCGGGAGGTCTATCCTACCTGCTCTTGGCGATACTACCCGCGGCCGCGGCGCAAGTGCGCCCGGCGGCGGATCCCAACGCCAATTTGCCGGCGCAGCGGATCGGCGCCAACGACCTGGTGGCGGTTTCGGTGTACGACGTGCCGGAGTTGACGCGCACGGTGCGGGTGGGGGCCGACGGCTTCATGCGGCTGCCCATGCTTAAGCGGCGCATCAAGGCCGAGGGATTGATGCCAGGCGAACTGGAGACGGCGATTGCGTCCGCGCTGGTGGCCGAGCAACTGATCGTGGACCCTTTCGTCACCATAACGATCGCCGAGTACAATAGCCGTCCGATCTCCGTGGCGGGCGCCGTAAAGCAGCCGCTTACGTTCCAGGCGTCCGGGCCGGTGACCTTACTGGAAGCGATTACCAGGGCCGGCGGTCTGTCGCCGGAGGCGGGTTCCGAAATCCTGGTGAGCCGGGCGCAGTCCGGCCCGGACGGCTCGGTCACCTCCTTGGTGCAGCGGATTTTGGTGAAAGGGCTGATCGATGCGGCGGATCCCGCACTGAACGTATCCTTGATCGGCGGCGAGGAGATTCGCGTGCCCGAAGTGGGCAGGGTTTACGTGATCGGCAACGTCAAGAAGCCGGGCGCCTTCGCGGTGCAGGATGGCGTGGAATCGACCGTTTTAAAGATGCTGGCATTGTCCGAGGGCCTCATGCCCTACGCCTCCAAGGAAGCCTACATCTACCGGCGGGAAGCCAACGGCAGCAAGAATGAAATAGAGATCCCGCTAAACAAGATTATGGAGCGCAAGGCGCCGGACGCCGCGCTGCTGGCCAACGATATTCTTTACGTGCCGGATAACAAGAGCCGCCGCATGACGGTGGGCGCCCTGGAAAAGGTGCTGATGATCGGCGCGGGCGCCGGCACGGCGCTGATTTATGCCGGGGTCCGCTGAGGAGACGTTACTCAAAATGGCCAATCCGATGACCGAACCGAGAGCTCTGCCGGCGCCCAACCAAGCCTTGCAACCAAGCTATTACGGCTACGACGTGGAGCCGCCGGAGCAAGCCGCCGTTCCCCTGGCGCATTATCTTTGGATCCTGCGCCGCCATCGCTGGAAGATTCTGGCCTTCGTGTTCGCGTGCGTGACCGCTACTTTGATCGTTTCCGCGCGGCTGACGCCGATTTACGAATCCACGGTCACCGTGGATATCGACCGCCAGATGCCGTCGGCGATCATTGGCCAGGACGCGGGGCGCGCGCCCCTGAACGACGCCGATCAGTTTCTGGCGACGCAGGTGAAGCTGATCCAGTCGGATTCGGTGCTGCGGCCCGTGGCGCTGCAGTTTCATCTGCTGGATCTTGAAAAGGATGCATCCGACGTGACGCCCGAGAAGTCGTCCGAGGCCGAAGAGGACGCCCCCATCCTGCTGAAGAAACTCAAAGTGACACGGCCGCCCAACACTTACCTGTTGCTGATCAGCTATCGTTCGTCGCAGCCGCGTTTGGCGGCGGACGTGGCGAACGCGGTGGCGCACTCTTACGTGGAGCACACCTATAGCATCCGCTTCAAATCGTCGGCGTCGTTGGCGGACTTCATGGAAAAGCAGCTCGAGGAGCTGAAAGCCAAGATGGAGCGGTCGTCGGCGGCGCTGGCGCAGTTCGAGCGCGAGTTGAACGTCATCAACCCGGAAGAGAAGACCAGCATCCTGTCGGCGCGGCTGCTGCAGCTCAACACCGAGTACACCAATGCGCAGACGGACCGGGTGCGCAAGGAATCCGCGTGGAAATCGGTGCAAACCGGCACGCTGGAAGCGGCGCAGGTCTCGACCCAGGGGGAGAATCTGAAAGCGCTCTCAGCCAAGCTGGACGAAGCCCGCCAGAAGTTCGCCGACACGCAGACGCACTACGGCGCCAACCATCCCGAGTACCGCAAGGCCGCGGTGCAGGTGGAGGAGATCGAGCGGCAGTTGCAGCAAAGCCGCAAGAACGCGGCACAGCGGGTGGAAGTGGAGTACCACGAATCCATGAACAGGGAGAGCATGCTGCAGAAAGCCGTGGCCGAGACCAAGGCGGAGTTCGACCGGTTGAACTCGCGCAGTTTCGAATACCAGTCCCTGAAGCGGGAAGCCGACGCCGACAAGTCGCTTTATGAAGAACTGGTGCGGAAGATCAAGGAGGCCGGCATCAACGCGGGATTCCAGAACAGCTCCATCCGGATCGCCGATCCGGCGCGGGCCGCCATCCGTCCGGTATTCCCGAACATGAGGCTGAACGTGTTTCTGGCGTTCCTGTTTTCCACGCTGTTGGCCGTGGGATTCGCGGTGCTGACCGACTTGCTGGACAGTTCGCTGCGCGACCCCGAGCAGGTGCACACGCTTTTCCAGACCGAGGTGCTGGGCAGCCTGCCGATGGTGAAGACCTGGCGCCGCAGCATGGTTTCCGCGATATCGGGCGAGGCGAGATCGACGGCCGTGGTTCGCGCGGAGGGGGGCGCGGTGGCGGCGCCGGACCGTACCGTCACCGGTTTCGAAGAAGCCGTGCGCACGCTGCGCAACTCGATTCTGCTGGGGTCGTTCGACCGCCGCCTGAGGTCGTTGATGATCACCAGCGCCACACCGGCCGAAGGCAAGACGACCACGGCCGTGCACCTGGCGATCGCGCATGCGCAACAGAAGCACAAGACCCTGCTGATCGACTGCGACCTGCGCCGTCCGGGGGTGCACTCCAAGCTGGGGATCAATCCGGAGACGGGTTTGGCCGCGGTTCTGCAGAACGGCATGCAGTGGCGCGAGAAGCTGGTGAAGCTGCCGGATCTCGACGATCTGGATATCCTGCCGACGGGCTTTTCCAGCCGGCGGGCGGCCGACCTGATCGGGCGGCGGCTGCCGGAGATTCTGGAAGACGCGGGCAACGAGTACGACCTGATCATCGTGGACTCGCCGCCCATACTGGGCTTTCCCGAGCCGTTGCAGATGGCGGCCGCGGTGGACGGCGTGGTGATGGTCGCCAGGGCCGGCGAAACGAATCGAAAGACGGTGGGGTCGGCGCTCGGCACGCTGCAACGAGTGCGCGCCAATGTGGTGGGGCTGGTGCTGAACTCAGTGACTAGTAACATGAGCGACAGTTACCGGTACTACGGGTATTACGGGAAGTATTATAGGTATTACAAGCCGGCTGAAAATGGGTGAGGAAGCTATCAGCTTTCAGCTTTCAGCTCTAACTGCCCTCTCCTCGCGGCAGCAGGAAGATTCGGGGCGAGTTGAAAGCTCATACCTGACCTGAAAGCTGCTCCTAAAGCAGCTACCTGAAAACTGACACCCGAAAGCTGATAGCTGAAAGCTGATAGCTGAAAGCTGATGCTACTAAAGGAGTTCGCCATGGAATCCAACCTGGAATGGAAGCAGTGGGGACGGGACGACCCGCTTTGGGCAGCGGCTACGTGGCGAAACAAGCGAAAGGAGGGGGCGGCTCCTTGGACGGATGAAGAGTTCTACGCTCTTGGGGAGTCGGACTGGCGCGACTTTTTCCAGCAGTGGCGGCAGTATGGCGTGAGCACGGAGAGTTGCCTGGAAATCGGGTGCGGGCCGGGCCGGATTACACGGCAGTTGGCACGTTGCTTCGCGAGCGTTTGCGCCGTGGATGTCTCCGAGGACATGATTAGTTATGCCCGGAAGCACGCTCAGGCATTGAACACGAGCTTCCTGGTGGTAGAGGGCGTGGCGCTCCCGCGCCCCGATCGCTCCGTGAAATCCATTTTTTCAACTCACGTGCTGCAACATCTGGACAGCGTGGAGGCTGGCTTAGCCTACTTTCAAGAATTCTACCGGGTGCTGGACCACGGTGGCACGATATTCGTGCATCTGCCGCTTTACCAGTTTCCGGCCGAGCATCGTGCCATAGGGCGGGTGTATAGCGCGAGTTGGACGATGTGGAAGCGCTTAGGGAAACTCCGCGCCCGGGTGAAGAGGCGTCTCTTATTGAAGACCATGAGGGACACGCCGTATCCGCCCAAGGTTTTGTACGCTTTTCTGGCTGGCTTGGGCTTCGGTAGGATCGAATTCCGAATCTTTCCGGTCTCCTCAAATGGGGATCTCCATCCATTTGTTCTGGCGACCAAGTAACACAGCGCTCGAGTATGCGGATCGCGGTGGCGGAACGAGTGGAGCGCGCCGTACGGAAAAGCTTCCCTTTTCGATACGTGCTGGTAATTGCCGACCAAGCTATTTTGAGCGGCACCAGTTTTGCCACTTCCGTGGTGGTGGCGCGGCTCTGCGCCCCGGCCCAGTTCGGTTTGTACGTTCTTGGCGTTGCCGTTCTGCTGATGCTGCGCGAGCTGCAGTACGGCCTAGTCACGGGACCCATGGCGGTGCTCGGCTCAATGGAAGACGAGGGCCGCTTTGCCCGCTACGTGAGCCCTCTGATCCCACTTCAATTGGTAGTTTGCATGGGGGCGGCCGCTACCGCGGTGGGAGCTTCCTTCGTTGCAAAGAAAATGTCGCCTGGTTCACCGTTGCCATCGATCCTCGGAGTGCTGGCCGTGACTCTTGTTTTTGTACAGACGCAGGAATTCTGCCGGCGGATTCTCCTGGTGCGGTTTCGTCTGGTGCGCTTTCTGATTAACGACGGGGTTTTCTGCGCCGCACAACTTATGGCCCTCGGATTCGCGGTATGGCTAAGAGGGCACGGAGGGCATTCAAAGTTCTCGGCCTCGGACGTCTTCCTATGTCAGGCCGGCGCCGGCGCCATGGCAATGTTCGTGGGAGTGTTCCAGGTGCGGCGCTGCATCACGTTGCGCAGTTTGCTGCGGAGAGAGCCACTCCTTATGAATTGGCGATTCGGGCGCTGGAATCTGCTGTCTTCCTTGTGCGCCCTGGCCTACCAGCAGACCGTGTATTTCGTGCTGGGAGCTCTGGCCGGACCGGCCGCGGTCGCGCAATTGGAGGCGCCGCGGCTGATTGTCGCGCCCTTTATGGTGGTCATCATGGGGTGGTCCAACATCGTGGGGCCCTTTGCCGCGAGGAGGTTCACGGTGGAGGGTCTCGCCGCGACGCAGTCCTACCTCAACAAGATCACGCGAACCTTGATTCTGACGGTGACCCTCGCCATAGTACCTGTCGCGATATTCTGCGGCCGCATCATCCCGTCTCTTCTGGGTCGCGCGTACGCCAGTGGCGGGGCGGTGCTCTGGGTCTGGAGTGCAACTGTGGTCATGATGGCAGCTTCATCCGGCTACGGCGCTATTTTCTATGCGGGCCGCCGGCCGGAACAAGGTACGCTGTCCCGGGTGGCTGCCGCGTCGCTCGGCCTGCCAATCATCTGCCTTCTCACATTCCTCTGGAAAGTCGAGGGAGCCGCCTTGGCCCGGCTGGCTTCGGAAGCGACCCTGTGTATGACCGCGGTGTGGTTCGGGCGGCGATTGAAAACGACCAATACGTCCCATTGGGAGGCGATGGACGCGGAGTTGGAACTGGCGGAGCGCGCCGTGTGAACGACTGCAAGCCTGCGGGCCTGCGAGGCCCGCGCAGGCTACGAGCCTGCCCCACAACAAGACGAAGATGAGCGAATTTTCGATACTGCATCTGACCGAGCACCTGTGCATGGGTGGTACCTGCGCGATTATGGCAAACGACATCCGGGCGGCGACCACGCCCGGAGTGCGGCGGATCATGGCGGGTTTTGACGGCCAGCAAGCCTACGCGTCCGCGCTGGCACGGGACGGCATCGAAGCGTATGTGACAGGCGACGGGCTGCGGACTCTTAGTTCCAGGCTCAAGGATATCGCGCCGTTTGCCGTTGTGGCTCACCGGGATGGAGAGCAGACCGATGTTTGGAATGAGGTGCTGCCCGGCTTGCGCCGGAGCGGGGCAGTGGCTATGGTGGAGCGAAATATTTTCGGGTACGCGGATGACGGGGAGATCGCGCGGCAGCACCTGGACAAATCCTTCGAGCTCTCAAAACACAATCTGTTTCGGCACTGGACGGCCAGCGGACGTCCCGCGCTCGATCCGTACCTGGAACGTAACCAGGTGCTTTACCCGTGTGTGGACTTCCAGCACAGCATAGAGGACATTGCCGCGCGCGGACGGTCTATGCGGAAGTCCTTGGGGATACCCGAGGATGCGTTCGTGGCCGGCGACCTTTGCCGCCCCGCGCCCAAGAAGCTGGATTACATGGTTCCCGCCATCCTGCCGCGGGTGCTCCGGAGAATGCCGAATTTCTATTTCGTCGCCAGGATGTTTCCGGACCGGATCGAGCGCCGGATGCGCGCCGCGGTAGGCCCGCGTTTCATCAACCTGCCGTGTACCAACGATCGCGGAGAACTCGCCGGCACTTATGCTTGCCTGGATGTGCTGCTGCACATGAGTACGGCGGGGGAAAGCTTTGGAATGGCGATTGCCGAGGCGATGTGTTGCGGTGTGCCGATCATTGCGAATGAGACGCCCGGCAGCCGTGAGAATAATGCGCAAGGCGAGCTTGTGCGGCACGGAGAGACTGGATTTCTCGCCAATACTCCCGATGCCGTCCTGCATTTCCTGTCCGTGCTGAACTCCTCGCCGGCGCTCAGGCAGAAAATCGGGTCCGCAGCCAGGAGTTTTTTCGACTCGGGCGCGCACTCTAAAGGCATGGTTGCGAGCCAGCTTGAGGGAGAGCTTCTGTCGATTGCCAGAGCCCGGGGGGCTGCCTTGAATGTTCCCATCGCACCGTGGCAAAGGTGCGTGCCGGCGCGAGAACTGGCGGACTACCTTGTTTCGTATCGCGCGGCGCTCTCCGCGCCAATCGACCACGTCCGGCGGGGCGGTCTTTGGACTATACGGGTTAACGTCCGCCGCAACCTTTGGCGGGTGGAAAAGAAATTGCAGCCACACGCCTGACGTCAAGGGCCAGTCATCATGAAACCTATCGTCTCAGGTCAGTCCCAGCGGCACGAGCAGCCAGCCGCGGCGAAGATTTCCGCCGTGATCAAGGTGAGAAACGAATCCGGCCAGATTGAGGCATGCATACAATCGCTCGACGGTTTCGCCACTGAGATCATTGTCGTGGACGATGAAAGCACCGACGATACCGCCGCTGTGGCGGCGCAGCTTGGCGCGCGGGTAATTCCCGCCAAGCGGGGCGATCGGTGTATGGACACACTTGACGTGATGGGCTTCCATGCGGCTTCGGGTGACTGGCTCTTGCGGCTGGACGCAGATGAGCGCATGGTTCCCACGCTGGCGCGGAAGCTTAAGGAAATTGCGCATTCCGGCAATTGCGATGCGGTGCGCTACGCGCGGAAGAACATCGTTTTCGGCGCCTGGGCGAGACATGGAGGTTGGTTTCGCGGGTATCTGACCTTCTTTCGCAAGTCGTCGTGGGATGGTGTGTCGCCGCCCCGCCCCCACACGGCCATCGGCGTGTCCGGGCGCACGTTGTTTCTGCCGGAGAAAGAAGAGTATGCGACTCTCCACTTCGAGTACGGCGAGGTGCAAGAGTATGCGCTGAGGAATCTGTGGAAATACGCGCTGACAGACGCAAAGGAAAGGTATCTGGTGGGCCAGAGGTTCTCGCGGTGCGCTCTTCTGTGGCGCCCGGTGCGTTGTTTCCTGGGCCGCTGCATCCTGCGGCAAGGCTTTCGCGACGGCAACCGTGGCCTGATCCTCGCAGGACTCCTGGCGGCGTACGAGTTCTGCATACAGGCGAACCTTTGGGATATCGGCCGGCGCCGTGAAGCTTTCGATTCGCTCGGAGTGCGCCATGGAGGCGATGGCGCCCATCTAAGGCGAGGGCAAATGCCCACTGCGGCGTGCCGTGAAGACAGCGCGCGCAACAGTTTCCCGGACAGTGTCCGGGGCTAATGCAAATGCTACCTCAAACACAAATGACGCAAAGCGCGCCGCAGCGCCGCGAAATCGAGCGCCAGCGCCTGTTTCCGGCGGGGGCTGGCTCGTTACGCGCCAGGCCGGGAGTCTTGCCCAGGGTGGCGATGCCATGGCTGCTGTGGCCGCTGCTTGTTTACCTTGCCGCAGTGCTGATTATTGGCAAGGGCCCTACCTATTTTGGTTACCCACCGTTTTATTGGGGTGAGGCGGTGCTGTTCGCGGCCACGATCTGGGTGCTCAGCTCGCGGTCGCTTCGTATGGCTGGGAAGCGGGGCATTACCGGGTTATCCGTCACCGTGGCTCTGTACATCGGTCTTGGAACTGTCATCACGGTACTGTCCTTTTACCGGTGGCCCGTGCTGGACGTGCTACGCGACGCGGCCACCTGGTACTACGCGGCATTGTTTTTCGTGGGACTCGCCATCGGGAAGCGTCCCAACCTGGCGCAGCGCGTTTGGTCGCTTTTGGGCCGCTTTTGGGCTCTTGCGCTTATTTGGGGACTGGCTAATTTCCTTTCGGGAGACAGGCTCTCACAACTGGGTCCGATGATGGCCGGCCGCGAGTATCCGCTCTTTTCCAACTCCGGCAGCGAGTTGGCTGAGAATGTGGCTCTGGGCGCGTTCCTGGTCATAGCCAACCTGGTCCGCAGTCCGTTTCGCTGGCTGAGGGTCGCGCTCCAGGTGACGGCGTTCGCCGGACTCGCCGCAGTGTCTGCCACCGAAGGCCGGGGTTTCAAGGTGGGAATCGGTCTGGCCCTTCTGGCCACCGTGGCGCTATGTTTCGGCCGAGGCCGCTTGGCCAAGCTGCAAACGAGATTGCCCGCGGTAATCGTAATTGCCGTGCTGGCCTTGAGCGCCTATGCAACCATTTCAGAGGAGGCCCTCGCCCGGATCACGCACGCCGACCGGTTTGGCGAGATCTCTTTGGACCAGAGGAGCGGAACCTCCTGGTGGCGCGTGCTGTGGTGGCAGCGCCTGGCGGAGACCGTAATGGCACAAAATCCCCTATTCGGGCTTGGATTCGGGCAAAGCCTGGGCGTCTACAATCCCTACCTGCTCGGCGACGATCAAACGAAGTGGCCCGTGCGCTCTCCGCATAACTTCAACATGACCGTCTTCGTGCGTATGGGGATTGTCGGCTCGGCGGTCTGGGTGCTGATCCTGGTGCTTGGTCCCGCGGTACTTTTCGTCCGTCTGTGGAAGAACGGTTTTCGCGGCCATCGGTACCGGGGGGACCGAAAAGACGAACTCCTTTTCTGGCTCATTATGCTGGTGGCAAGTTGGGGTAACGCGAGCTTTGGTGTGCTGCTGGAGGGGCCGGTGTTGGCCATTCCATTCTGGTTCGCGTTGGGGTTCGCGATGGCCCGCTCGGTCGATCCCTCAGGGTTCGTGTCGCCTGTGCCGCTGAGATGCGCATCCTGACAGTGCACAACAAGTACTTGTTTCGCGGCGGGGAAGACGAGTCGCGCGAAGCCGAGGACAGGCTGCTTAGCGCCAATGGGCACGAGATCCGGCAAGTGGTATTCGCGAACGACAGCATCGGCCGGAGCAATTTGTTCCAGATCGGCTGCCACGCGTCATGGTCGCAAACAACGTACGATCGCGTCGCAAGGGAGTTAGCCGCGTGGAAGCCGGATGTTCTCGACGTTCACAATTTCTTTCCGCTGGCCTCGCCATCCGTGCACTATGCAGCTCATCGCATGGGGGTTCCGGTGATACAAACGCTGCACAATTACCGCCTGCTTTGCCCGGGTGCCAACTTCCTCCGCGACGGCAGAGTTTGCGAGGACTGTACCAGCCACATGGTGGCATGGCCGGGTGTCGTGCATCGCTGCTATCGCGGAAGCGCACTGCAGACGGGAGCCGTGGCGCTGATGATCTCCGTCCACCGTCTGCTGCGGACGTGGCAACGCTGCGTCACGGTCTTCGTGGTGCTGTCTGAGTTCGCCAAGCGTAAGTTCGTCGAGAATGGTTTCTCCGGATCGAAGATCGTGGTGAAGCCGAATTTCGTCGAGGACCCAGGTGAAACCGGGGTGGGCGGGCAGGAGTTCGTGTTCGCCGGAAGGCTGTCCCGCGAGAAAGGGATCTTGGTCCTGCTCGCGGCAATGGAACGGACCGGCCCGGAGGTGCGGGTAAATATCATCGGCGAGGGGCCTTTGGAAGCCGAGGTCCGCGCGGCCGCCGCACGCAATCCACGCGTTCGTTTCTTCGGCAGGCTGGGTCACTGCGAAGTGCTCTCGCAGATGGCGGCCGCCAAGTGCGTGGTGGTGCCCTCGATCTGTTATGAGACTTTCGGACGCGCGGCCGCGGAAGCTTACTCAGTCGGGAGCCCGGTCATCGCATCCCGGATCGGGGCGTTGGAGGAAATGGTCGAGAATGGGCGAACCGGTTTGCACTGCGAGCCGGGCGATCCCGCCGATCTGGCCCGGGCGATGATCTGGGTTACTCAGAACCAGCCGGCAGTAGCGCGCATGCGTATGGAAGCCCGGCTGGAATACCTGGAAAAATATACGGCTGAGCGCAACTACGGTTTGCTCGTGAGCATTTATGAGCGTGCTATTGCGGGCAATTCTCCCCGCCGAAAGAGCGGGGCTGCGAGCCTGCCCCACTGATGACCAGCCCCGATAGCGCTTACATCCTGCGGATGAAGGTCGACCTGACGAATTACGCCCACGCATCCGATTTGATCTCCGGGTGGGGCCGGCAACATCTCTCACGTTATGTCTGCGTGGCCTGTGTCAACAACGTGATGGAGGCCTATGACTCCGCCGTCTTCCGCGACGCGATGAACCAGGCCGACCTGGTCACCCCGGACGGAATGCCCGTGGTCTGGGCCCTGCGGCTGCTCGGCCGCAAGGCCGCCACCCGCGTCTACGGCCCGGATCTGACGCCGATTCTCCTCGAAAAGGCCGCCGCGTCCGGCCTGCGGGTCGGGTTTTATGGAGGCGCGCCGGATGTAGTCGAGCGCCTGCGCCGGGTCGTCGTCAAGCGCTTCCCGAATATTGAGGTCGCTTACGCCTTCTCTCCGCCTTTTCGCCCTCTCACGCCGGCGGAAGATGAAGGCGTGGTCTCCGCCATCAACAGCTCCGGCGTGCGCATCCTCTTCATCGGCCTGAACACGCCCAAACAGGACTATTGGATGGCCGCCCACAAGGGCCGCGTGCAGGCCGTCATGATTGGAGTCGGCGCGGCCTTCGACTTCCTGGCCGGAACCAAGCCGCAGGCGCCGCGGTGGATGATGCGCATCGGCATGGAATGGCTCTTCCGGCTGGTCACGGAACCGCGGCGCCTCTGGAAACGGTACCTCAAACACAACCCGCGATTCGTCGCGCTCTTTGCCCTGCAACTTCTGGGGCTGGAGAGACACCCGGGCGGGTCCGCGCCGCGGGCCTGAACCCCGGCTTTTCGAATTCCTGCGAGCACTCCGATGAGTACCGCCGCCACTACCGTTATTCTCGAACGCCGGCATCGAGCCGCCAGCCCCGCCATGCTTATGGGCGCCAGCCTGGCCCTGATGGATATCGTCACTCTCTCGTGCTCCGTGCTGGCCGGATTTTGGGTCTGGTCTCTCATTAACCCGATCGTTTCGCCATACCACCCCAGCGCTTTCCTGGCGGTCGGACTTACGGCCGCGGCGCTGGGATTCTCCGGATTGTATCCCGGCATCGGCATGACCGCCGTAGAGCACATGCGGCGCATCGCGCATAGTGTGACGCTGGTGTACCTCTTGCTCACCGCCTCCATGTTTCTGGTGAAGGACTGGTGGGCGGACTCCCGCGGTGGATTCCTGCTTTCGTGGGCACTCTCCCTGGCTCTGGTCCCCCTGGGACGGGGGATAACCGGCCGCCTCTTCCGTTCCCGGACATGGTGGGGAGTGCCCTCCATGATCCTCGGGGCGGGCCGCACGGCGCATGTTGTCATCCGGAATCTCAAGGACAACCAGGTGTTGGGATACCGGCCGGTAGTCTGTCTGGACGACGATCCCGCCATGCACGGCGATTGCCTGGGCGTGCCGGTGACCGGATCTCTGCAGGATGCCGCGTATTTCGCGGAACGGTACCGCACGCGTTGCGCGATCGTCGTCATGCCGGGCATCCCGCGGGAGAAACTGGTTGCCAATCTGCAGTGCTGGTCGAGCATTTTCCCCAGCATCCTGATCGTCCCCGACCTCTTCGGCGTGGCCTCCCTGTGGACCGAACCGCGCGACCTCGGCGGCGTGCTGGCCCTCCACATCCGCTGCAATTTGCTGCATCCGCTCAACCGTTTCATCAAGCGGGGTTTGGATATAGTGGTTGCGGCGTTGGCGCTGCTGGTGTCCGCCCCGCTTCTGGCCGTCGCCGCTCTGTGTATCAAGCGGGTAAGCGCCGGCTCCGCATTCTACGCACAGGAGCGCCAAGGCAAAGGCGGCGGGCCCATACGAATTCTTAAGCTGCGGACCATGTACCACGGGGCGGAGCAGATGCTCGACCGGCACTTGGCCGAGAACCCGGAGGCCGCCCGCGAGTGGGATCGCTTCTGCAAGCTGAAACGCGACCCGCGCATACTCCCCGCGATCGGTCACTTTCTGCGCAAGACCAGCCTGGATGAGTTGCCCCAGCTCTGGAATGTCCTGGTAGGCGAGATGAGCCTGGTGGGTCCGCGGCCGTTCCCCATTTATCACAACCAGCGTTTTGGCGCCGAATTCCGCAAGTTCCGCATGCAGGTCACGCCGGGCCTGACCGGATTGTGGCAGATCTCAGCCCGGTCCAACGGCGATCTGGACGTCCAGACGCAGCTCGATACTTACTACATCAAGAACTGGTCCATCTGGCTCGACATTTACATTCTGAGCCGTACAGCCCACGCGGTACTCTTTTCGAACGGGGCTTACTAGGTTCAACTCCAAATTGCAGGGGGTCTGGCACATCCGTGAACAAAAAGTGGATTCGCGACATTATCGGGCTTCTTCCGGATAGCGAGCGCTACACCAAAGCAGCTCTGATTCCTGCCTTTCGCGCTTGGCAAAGCGCTCACCAGCTTCCCACGGTTCCAGCGTTTGTACGCCGTGAAGACCTTTGGGAGCACGTAATAACCCACCACGTGGAGGCTCCGGTTTTGTACCTTGAATTCGGCGTATACGAAGGCTATTCGATACGTTTCTTTTCAGAACGTATTCGGGACCCGCGCTCCAGCTTTGTGGGGTTTGACACGTTTGTAGGCTTGCCGGAGGCCTGGCTGACATATAAAGCCGGAACGTTCGATGTCGGCGGCCGTGTGCCCGATATACGCGATAACCGTGTATCGTTTATGGCGGGACTATTCCAGGAGACACTGGGGAGGTTCCTGAGCACCGTTGGCGATAATCGTAGACTGATCGTGCATTGCGATGCCGACTTATACTCATCGACGCTCTTCGTTCTGACCCAGCTTGCGCCCCTGCTTGACGGGGCGGTGGTCGTCTTCGATGAGTTCAATGCGCTGCCTCATGAATTCAGGGCGCTGCTGGACTTTTCAAAAGCGTACCGGATGAGTTACCGGTTACTTGGCTACGTTAATCCCAGTCTGGATCAGGCCGCTGTCCGCTTCGACGCAATGCAGAGTGTTTGAATCCGAGAGGCGCCGCGCAGGCAGTGCCGGGGGGCGCCCGCCGGCCTGCACTCAAAGAGAAAACCACAAATGGAGTCGATGCCATGAGCGTTCTTGAGCGTGCCCGCCGCCAGGCGGGGCGCTCCGTCAAACGATACCTCGCGCGGCACCGGACGTCTGTGCCCTTGAGAAAGGGCGTGGCTATCTGCCGGTCGCTGGTTGACGGCTATAACAACGTAGACTACGACATGGAGACGAACGGGGAGTACTGGGTCCTCTCGGCGCTTGACCGATGGCCCCTGTCGTGCTTCATCGACGCCGGCGCGAATATCGGAAAGTGGACCGTTGCAGTCAAAAGGTACTTTCCGCAAGCGACAGTCCACTCCTTCGAGATCCATCCGCAAACATTCGCGGCTCTCTCCGGGCACATAAATGGGTTGACCGGCGTGAACATCGTAAACAGCGGTCTGTCGGATCGAATCGAAGATGTGCAATTGCACTGCTTCGGGAATCAGTCGGAACTGACTTCCGCCTTCATGCAGCCTTACTTCGAAGACCTCCCGCGACACACGATCGCAGGGCACGCCGTTTCCGGGGATAGCTACGTCTCCCGGGAATCCATCGGCCGTGTCGACTTCCTTAAAATCGACGTAGAAGGCATGGAGGAAAAGGTGCTTCGGGGTTTCGAGGAGACCATCCGCCGCGAGGCCATCGACGTGATTCAGTTCGAATACGGTATTCGTAGCGTGTTCACCCATTTTCTCTTGCACGATTTCTACGTGCACTTGGAATCGCGAGGATATGCCGTCGGAAAGATCTTCCCTGGTGGCGTCGACTTCCGGCCCTACGCGGTCTCCGACGAAAACTTCCAAGGTCCGAATTACCTGGCTTGTCGAAAGGCCAAACCGGAATATATTCAACGATTAGCGAGTCGCCCCCGGCTGGCGCCTTCCGCGGCGCTTCCCTCGGACTAGCGATTGTCTTCGAATCGGACGGCAGGACCCGGAATCTTCGCATTACGCACGGTTGAAGGAGAAACTACAAATGGAGCTGGCGCCATGAGCATTCTTGAGCGTGCTGGACGCGGGGCCGAGCGATCTGTCAGGCGATATCTCGCACGGCACCGGACATCCGCTCCCCTGAGAAAAGGCGTGGCGGTTTGCCGGTCGTTGGTGGACGGCTACCACAACCTGGACTATGACATGGAGACGAACGGCGAGTACCGGGTCCTTTGGGTTCTGGACGGATGGCCGCTATCGTGCTTCGTCGATGCCGGCGCGAATATTGGAGCATGGACCTCCGCGGTGAAGAGGTATTATCCGGAGGCGACGGTGCATGCGTTCGAAATCCACCCGCAAACATTCACCGCTCTCACCGGGACCATAAACGGGTTGAGCGGCGTGCATCTGGTAAATAGCGGCCTGTCCGATCGAATCGAAGATTTGCAATTGCACTGCTTTGGGGATCAATCGCAGCTAACCTCCGCCATTGCGTACCCCCACGGTGGAGACCTGCGGCGGCATACGATCACGGGACATGCTGTTTCGGGGGATAGCTATGTCTCCCAGAAATCGATCGGCCATATCGATTTCCTGAAGATCGACGTAGAAGGGATGGAAGACAAGGTGCTTCGCGGTTTCGAGGAAACCATCCGCCGCGATGCTATTGACCTGATCCAGTTCGAATATGGGGGCGATAACATCTTTACGCATTTTTTGTTGCGCGACTTCTATGGATATTTCGAATCGCGGGGATATGCCGTCGGCAAGATTTACCCGCGTGGCGTCGACTTCCGGCCATACTCGGTCGCGGACGAAGATTTTCGAGGTCCGAACTATCTGGCTTGCCGAAAGGGCAAACCGGAATATATCCAGCGGTTGGCGGAGGGCGCGTCGTGACGCAGTCCATTCCGTCCCGCAAACGGACACTTTCCTCTGAATTCGGACAGCGGGTCAGTCTGGACTTGGAGGGCGGCCAATCTTGGCCGCAGCCGCCTTTTAGGCGGCCAGAGCCGGCTGAAAGCCGGCTGCGGGCAGAAGTGCCCGCCCTCCAAACCCAAACTGACCCACTACTCTGAATTCGGACAGGCTGGGGTGGGGCCGGTTTGGCAAATGGCGTGCTGCGGAGCGGACCATCCTACTATGTGGAACGATCTGCGGTTCGCTTTGAGAACGCTGCGGCGCTCGCCCGGCTTCACGGTGCTCGCGGTTTTGTCCCTGGCTCTGGGGATCGGCGCGAACACGGCCATCTTCTCGCTGCTCTACCAGGTGGTGCTGCGCGCGGTTCCGGTGAAAGATCCGGGTTCCTTGTATTCGCTGGAATCCGACGACAACAACTACGGAACCACCCGCCGCGACAACAACCTGAGCGTATTCTCCTACCCCATGTACAAGGCCCTGCGCGACCACAACGAGGTGTTCAGCGGGCTGGTGGCGCGGGTTAGCTACCCGGCCACGCTCACCTCGGGCCGTGAGGCGGCGCGCACCACCGTGGAGGCCGTCACAGGAAATCTCTTCGAAGTGCTCGGCGTGCACCCCGCCATGGGCCGCCTGCTGCTTCCCTCCGATGACGCGCCGGGACAGAGCCCGGTCATCGTGCTGAGCTACGATTATTGGACCGGCCATCTGGGGGCGGATCCGCTGGTCGTGAACAGCCGGATGCTGATGAACGGCCAGCCGGTGTTGGTTGCGGGCGTCGCGCCGCGAGGTTTCCGGGGACTGCTCACGGGGCGCGATCCGGACCTCTTTGCGCCCATGTCGATGATGGGAACGATCGCCCCCGGCATGAACGGAAACGATCGAGTGGATTTCTATTCGCTCAACATCGTGGGGCGGCTGAAGCCGAATGTCGGTCCGGAGCGGGCACACGTCATGCTGCTGCCGCTGTTCCGCTCCGTGCTGCGGGATGAAGTGCCGCAGTTGACGGACATCAAAGAGGACGACCGCAAGAAGATTCTTGCCAGACCCATAAACCTGCAGCCCGCGGCGCAGGGGCTGAATCAATTGCGCATGCAGTGGCAGACGCCGCTGGCGGTGCTTGAGGTGATGGTGGGTCTGGTGCTGTTGATCGCCTGCGCCAATGTCGCCAACCTGCTGATCGCGCGGGCCACTGCCCGGCAACGGGAGATTGCCATCCGGCTGGCGGTGGGCGCGACCCGCTGGCAACTCCTCAGGCAACTGATGGTGGAGAGCGGCATCCTGGCGCTGGGGGGCGGAATCGTGGGACTGTTCCTGTCGCAGAATCTCACGCAAGGGCTGTTGGGCCTGATGCCGGAGGACGCCGCGGGCGGCTGGCTGGCGCCGCAACTGGACGCGCGCATGCTCGGCTACAGCGTGGCGCTGGCCTTGCTCGCCGGATTGCTGTTCGGACTCGCCCCGGCTCTGCAGGCTATGCGGACTGGCGTTGCGCCGGCGTTGAAGGAGCAATCCGGCGGCATGAGCGCCAGCGGCTCTCAGTCGAGAACGCGGCAAGGCCTGATGGTGGCTCAGATTTGCCTCTCTTTGTTGCTGCTGACCGGCGCGGGCCTGTTTACGCGGAGCCTGTTGAACCTGGTTCATAGCGATCCGGGATTCCGGACGGACCACCTGATTACGTTCACGATCGACCCCAGCCTGAGTGGCTACACCTTCGAGCGCAGACTCGCCCTCTTCCGCGATCTGCGGCAGAAGCTGGGCGCGCTCCCCGGCGCGCGGGCGTCGGCCAGTGCTTACCTGATTCCGCTGGGTGGCTGGGGATGGGGCGGCGGCGTCAAAGCCCCAGGGTCTCGCAATGCCAGCCAGGAGTTTGTCAGTTGCAATGAGAACTCAGTCAGTCCGGGTTATTTCGCCGCGCTTGGGATTCCCTTGCGGGCGGGGCGGGATTTCAATGCCAACGACACGCCTAAGTCGGCGAGCGTGGCGATCGTCAGCGAGGCATTCGCGCGCTTTCTGTATGAGGGCGCGAACCCCATAGGGCGCCACATACATATAGGCAACAACGATGCGGATGCCGAGATCGTCGGGGTGGTGCGGGATTCCCGGATCAACGATGTGCGGGAGCAGCCGCCGCGGGTGTTGTATGTGCCGTTTGAGCAGGGCGGAGACCAGTTTACGCTGCAATCCGCATTCTTCGTGCGGACCCAGAGCGACGAAGCTGGTTTGACGACCGCGATACGCGCCAGCGTGCGGCAATTGGATCGCAATCTTCCGATCGAGCGTTTGACTTCGATGAAACTCACGATCGACGATTCTATTTATAGGGACCGGCTGATGGCGACCTTGGCCATGGCATTCGGCGCGTTGGCGGCGATTCTGGCGGCGGTGGGGCTGTATGGCGCCATTTCGTACTCGGTGGCGCGGCGCACGCGCGAGTTCGGCATCCGGCTGGTGCTGGGGGCGGCTCCGGAAAGCCTGCTGCTGTTCGTGTTGCGCGAAGTGGGCTGGCTGATCGGTATAGGCGTAGCGGTGGGGGCGCCTGCCAGTTACTTGCTGGCGAGGCTTGCGGAGTCGCAATTTTATGGGGTGCGGGCGCACGATCCTTGGACGCTGGCCGGCGCGACCGTGTTGATTGCGATGGTGGGAGTGGCGGCTGGATTGGCGCCGGCGGTGCGCGCGATGCGGATCGCGCCGCTGGATGCGCTGCGGTATGAGTAGGACTGGCGCCGAAGGTGGCGCACATACCCAATGAGCGGCGCGGGGATAAGTCTGCGCACGATCACGCCGGCGGCGAGTCTATGACGTCAACGATCGCTCTGTTTTGTGCGCCCAGGCCGGAACGTGTTCAGCGACAATGGTCCAAACGAGTTCGAGGTCGACGCCGAAGTACTCATGAATTACAACGTTACGGAATGCGATGATTTGTGGCCAGGGAATCTAAGAGTGCGCTTCTCGAAGCTCGTCCGACACGCCACGGCACGCCTCCCCGAGTAGAGCCAAACGGTGCAAGATTGCGCTCTGTATCAATATGTCGCTGAAGAATGCTTCGCGGCCGTGTCCGGAGAGTTTGGAGATCATTTCGATCTGTTCTACGGCGTCGAGGAAGCGGAGACCGTCCCGCCCTCATAAGGAGACCGCGTCGCCTGTCACTTCAGATGCCAAGCGGGGTTTAAGCCCACGGCTGGAAACGACGTCTACCTTGCATCCAAGTACGTCCTCCAGGTCGAGCCAAAGGCCCGTAAGATCCAGTAGTGAGCGGCCCGGTTCGAAATCGACCAGGAAATCGACGTCCGAGTCCTGGCGCTGTTCGCCGCGGGCGACTGAGCCAAAAATGCGGACGTTGCGCGCGCCACGTTTCCCGGCGGCGGCAATGATCTTGTCGCGGTAATGAGAACGGATTTCGTCCAGCGTCATCCGGCTAAGTGCGACCTCCTTGCCGGTTCTTGGACTGTACTATAAATCGCACTCACCTCCAAATACGCCGCATGTGCTCAGCAGGCATCGCCGTTAGCCCGAGCAGAAGGACGATACCGCCAACGAGAGTAAAGATTCCCCGCGCAAAGTTGGACATCTGGCATCGTAGGACTCGGCCCGCCCACAGGCTCGCCGCATATGCCGCGCCGAAGACCGGCACGACGATGGCAGCCGATGTCCATAAAGATCCCATATGGTGGTGCCGGAGGAGGGGGTCGAACCCTCATACCCAGTGAAGGATGCGGGATTTTGAGTCCCGTGCGTCTGCCAGTTCCGCCACTCCGGCAAGGTCCTGACTCCTTTGAGTTTACCCTAAAATTGCTACAGGCGCACGGTAGTGGTTCTTGTAGTGGTTCTCCGCTTCGCCTCTGCAGTTCCGCGCGGGTCTCTCAATCCCGTGCCAGCCATCGAGGACGAAAGCGCACTGGCCGCGCTGGAGGAGCACATCCTCGCTTGCGGATCGTGCGCCGAGCGGGCGGACAAAGCCCAGTGCCGGCCTCGAATTCTTCGATCCGTATGAAGGCCGCCACTAAACGGTTTTTCAGAATACCGGCCCGGATCCGAAACGAAACGTGCAAAGGCAGCATCCAACAAGTTGGTCCTACCCTCGGAATGGCGCACCCGTGCATTCCTCCGCGGGCCTGACGGAGGAAAAGCAGATGACGAGCGACCGAACTTTGTCAGCCCACGCCGGCTCCACGGCGCGCACGGCCGGAATCATCCTGATGTCCATCGTTCTTTGGAACTTAACGGCCGGGCACATATTCGGGGATTCACCGGAAAACCCGGCCAACGTGAAACCGGCTAAGACAGCCCTCCTGGCCGTGCCCTTGAGCTTCGAGGCCAATCAGGGCCAAACGGACAGCCAGGTAAAGTTTCTATCCCGCGGCGACGGCTATTCGTTGTTTCTTACATCGAACGAAGTTGTTTTCTCGCTGCGGACTGTAGCTGGCGTCAAAGCTCCGCCGTCGGTTTTCCGCATGGAACTGCTGGGCGGCCGCAAGGCGCAAGTTTCCGGCGTGGATTTACTTCCGGGCGCGGCCAACTATTACATCGGCAACGATCCCAAGAAGTGGCGTAGCGGCATCGGTGCTTATGGCAAAGTGAAGTACCGGGGTATCTATCCGGGCATTGACGCCGTTTTCTACGGCAACCAACGGAAATTGGAGTACGATTTCGTGGTCGCCGCGGGTGCGGACACCAAGCAAATTTCGCTGGGGCTGACCGGCGCGACCCCGAGTCTGGACATCGCGGGCAATGTTTTACTAAGACTGGCTGACGGCGATCTGGCGCTGCGGAAGCCGGTCGCATATCAGATTATCGACGGCGGCAAGACAACTGTCGAAGCCGGGTACACCATCTCCGGCGGAAAAGTCCGCTTCCGGCTCGGCAAGTACGACCACAGCCAGACGCTGGTGATCGATCCGGTGTTTAGTTATCTGACGTATTTGGGCGGTTCCGGGCCGGACCAAATCGGGGGCAGCCAGGTAGTGAACCAGACCGGCAGCCCGGCACAGGCCCTGGCGATTGACTCTGCCGGCGATGTCTATGTCACCGGATTTACCATGTCGGCGGATTTTCCCGTCGCCAATGCATATCAAGCCACCAGCAAAAGCAATATGTGGACGGCCTTTGTGAGTGCACTGAACCCCTCCGGCACCGCGTTTCTGTACTCCACTTATCTGGGAGGATCCGTTTACACCTCGGGGAACTCGGTCGTATGGGATAGCCACGACAATGCGTTATACGTCGTGGGCACCACGAATTCCCCCGATTTTCCGATCACGGCAGGCGCTTTCCAGACGTTGCTGGCGCCGACGGAGGTGAACAACAAGGCCGTGAGTAGTGGCCAAGACAACGCCTTCGTGGCCAAGTTCAGCGCCTCCGGTCAGCTCACAAACTCGACCTTTTTGGGCGGGGACTACCAAACCGCTGGATTCGGCATCGCAACGGATTCCCAGGGCCGCGCCTACGTCGTAGGTTACACCGTCTACAATTGCATCCCACCCGACTCGGCCTCTTACGAATGCTTCCCAACTACACCGGGGGCCGTCATTCCGGCGGGCACCGTTTCGACGAATGGCAACGGCTTTGTATCCGTTTTCGACCCGACCTTGTCGACACTTCTGTACTCGACGCTCCTCGGCGATCCGAATGGCGCGGCGGAGAGCACCTCGGAGGCCTTTGGTGTGACGGTGGACCCCAGCGGAAACTTCTATGTGGTTGGGGTTACGGGCTCGCCAAGCCTGCCTACAACTCCAGGCGCGTTCCAGCCGGAACTTGGGACGAGCAATGCCATACCACTTGTAGGCTTTGCCGCCAAGTTCGGACCGGTAGGCGCAAGCGCGGCCAGTCTCACCTACCTTACCTATTTGGAAGCGACGGGGCTCAGCTTTGGCGACCTCCCGGGCGGCGTGGTTGCCGACAGCCAGGGCAACGCTTATATCGGCGGCTACACAAACTCAACAACGTTTCCCTTAACGCCGGGTGCCTATCAGGGCGTCTGTGTAGGAAACAATTGTGTATTCGTGACCAAGCTGAATCCCAAGGGAACCGGTTTGGTCTGGTCCACGTTTGTTGAAGTCGCCGACTACTTCGGAGCCATTCAACTCGATGCTCAAGGGAATGTATACGTGACGGGTTACAGCAGCGAGTTTTTCCAGGGAGTCGATGCGATACAACCTGGCCTGGTCTCCGGGGGATTCGTCTCGAAACTCGACCCCACGGGCGCCACCTTGTTGTTTTCTTCGCTGGTGGGAGCTGCCGGCGTTGGCGTTAACGGCGGTTCATCTCTATCGGGCCTGGCGGTGGACGCGATGGGGAACATTTATGTGGCGGGCAACATGATTGGCGCTTCACTCCCAACGACGCCAGGCGTGGTCCAGCCTTCGTACCACGGAGGCTCAGGCGCTTACGGCGACGGCTTGATCGCCAAGATTGCGCAAACCAGCCCGGTGGTCACACTAGCCCCGGCTGGACAAGTCGAAGCCTTCGCGCCGGAGTCCATCATGTCCGTATATGGCGTGGATTTGGCCACCGGAACAGCCGTGGCGCTGACTCTGCCGCTGCCGACATCGCTTGATGGCAACTCATTGACGGTCACAGACTCAGCCGGCGTAACGCGTCCGGCTCCCCTGTACTTCGTCTCGCCGGGGCAGATCAATTTCGAGATTCCGGCAGGCACCGCCGCGGGAACCGCGACGGTGACGATCCAGAATCAGAATGGGACTGTGCAGTACACAACGATCTCAATCGGCACCGTTTCGCCGGGGATCTTCGCGTTAAACGGCTCGGGGCTGGTGGCGGCCTGGGTTCTGCCTGTGGTTTCCGGAGCGCAGCAACCGCTGCAGCCGGTTTACTTGTTGGTATCCGGGAACGTGGTTGCATTGCCGGTCAGTCTCGGACCATCCACGGAACAGGTTTATCTCGAGATTTACGGCACGGGCTTCCGCAACGCCAAGAACTTCACCGCGACGGTAGGCGGCTTGAGCGTGCCAGTACTGGGGGCGGCCGCGTCGCAGTTCGTCGGGGAGGATCAGGTGAACATAGGCCCGCTGCCGCAGGCGTTGGCGGGTCAAGGAAGCGTGAACATCGTGATTACCGCCGACGGGCTAGTCGCCAACACAGTCAATGTGACAATTCAGTGACGCCTGTCTTAGCGGCTTGAAGGCGCCTTGCAGCGTGCGCGTACGGTGGTGTTGCGCGGTATCGCTCAGCGCTCACCCCCTCCGGTGCAGCTTTCTTCACCCCCCCTCCTCCAGCAGTGTGCCAGAGGAACCGGTAGGCGTTACTCGTTTGGGCGCGCCCGGCAAAGCGGCGTACCCGCCCTGATGAGTTTCTGGGCCTCCAACTCCGCCAGGCCGGCGAAGTTTATAAGAGTTATACTACGGGGCGGCCAAAAACTATGTGAAAAACGCGCCTTGGCGTGGCTCGTGTTCCCTTACTGAGCGACGTTGATGAAGAAGGGATTGCTTTGGACCAAATTGGCTGGGGCGCCTACATAGAGGTACGTCGCGTAAGGGCCGCGTCTGCCAGTTCCGCCACTCCGGCAAGTCTATGCCTCCTTCGAGTTTACCCTAAAATTGCTCCAGGCGCACTGTAGCGGTTCTCCGCTTGATTACCGCCGTTTCGCGCGGGTTTGTTAATCCCGTGCGCCTCACCTATTTCACCCGCCTTCGCTTCGCCGCCCGTTCCTGTTTGCGCTTCTTCGCTGGTCCCAGCGGATGCGGCGCAACTCGTTCTTGCGGGCGCCCGTGTGATAGCCGCACACGAGCAGAGTCTTGAGACTGGCAGTCAGTTCCTCCAGCAGCCGCTCATACCGGTCCTGCTCCAGGCAACAACGCCGGGACGAGGGTGATTGTTGGATCACTCCACCCTAAAGTAACCCGTGGCCAGGGTTCCCCCAACCTGAGCAAACACCCCATCAGGGCCCAGGGGCGAGGCCGCGGGCACGGTGAACGGGAGTGCAGCAGTTCCGGCGAAGGCGCCGTTCGTATCTGCGGTCGCGGCGCCGAGGTAGGTTCGCGGGTTGTTCCAATAGATTTCGACAGACTCACCCGTGTCGCCCCCGTATCCCTGCGCCGTCACGGAAGTGCCCGGTGGCCCCGAGCTGGGAGTCAGGACCAGCCGCGGCATCATCGAGAAATTCGCTGCGCCCACTTTTCCGCTGCCTTCTCCGAGGCTGAGGAAGATGCGGGGGCCAAAAGGCGATGCAGGCGCGCGCGCCGTAACAGTGAACGAGCCGCTGGCATCCGCCGTGGCGCTGGCGATTACCGGTGAGCCGAAACCGTCGCTGTAGATCCGAACGTTCTCGTAGGCCCAAAACCCGCTAGCCGTGAAGCTGAGTTGGGAGCGGAAGGCGCCCGTGGGCGGGGATACGGCCAGGTTCGCAGCCCTGTAAATTACTTGTCCGATCCTGCAACCCTCAACCGTCGATCCCCGGCCAGTGAACCAAACGCCGCCATGCGGGCCTGCGGCTATGCCGCCATAGGTAAGTTCGAAACCAGCCGGTGAGTAGTGCGTAATTACTCCGTCGGTAGTGATGCGCCCGATATAATCGCCGTTGTCGGCAAACCACAAGGCATCGCCCGCTATTGCCACGATTCCAAACGCCGGCTCGTAAGGATACAAAGGATACTCTGAGACGGCTCCGCCGGTGGTTATGCGACCGATCGAACCGTAGGCAGTGAACCATAGTGCTCCATCTGGTCCGCTGGCGATGCTTGTTGGGGCCGTGGATACCGGGTACTCCGTAGTCGATCCAGTAGTGGTTATCCGCCCGATCGCATAGGTGGTAGTGAACCAGAGCGCGCCGTCCGGCCCAACGGCGATCCCGCCGCCGGGATTGGGCACGGGATACTCGGTGATCGCCCCGGACGTTGTAATTCGCCCGATTTGATTGGCATAGAGCTCGGTGAACCACAACGCGCCATCCGGCCCCGCCGTGATGCCATACGGATAGGCATCGCTGTTAGGAACAGAGTATTCCGTGACGGCTCCCGCCGTGGTGATTCGGCCGACATAGCCGGACGCCCCGGTGAACCATACGGCGCCGTCCGGGCCCGTCGCAATGCCGTAGAATTGATTGAACCCGCCCGGCACGGGGTACAGCGTGATCACGCCGGCTTCGGTGATACGCCCGATATAACCGGTGACGTCGGTAAACCACATGGCCCCATCGGGTCCTAACGTAATGGCCTCCGAGGCGCCACCCACGGGCACCTGGTACCCGGCAATCGCAATGTCCTGCGCCAGTCCAAATGCCGGCAAGCTCACGAGCAATGCTACTAGAATCCTCATCATCGACGAATTGTATCAGGGCATTTCAGATTACGCAGAGGATTCCTTTCCGCTTCAGCCTCGGTCTTGGCGGGAGGAACAGCACAAATCACAGGCTGGGGAAGAATCTCAAGGACCGCTTGCTAACGCGCGCGCGGCTCAGAATTGTGTGCACGTGCTTGCAGCAACTTACCGAGCCGCGACCGTAGAGGGAGCGGTCTGGTGGGCCTTTTTTCCGCAACCTGCTAAGAAACTCTCCTTGAGAGGAATACCTGCCGGCATGCACTCAGCTGTTATGGAATCGAACCACGCCGCCGATCGTGACCTTGAGCGCTAAAACGTGGTGCATCGGGGTGATCGAATTGGCCGCACTGGAAGGACACGCCCTGGGCCTGCGGAACATTGCCACCGCACATCCACTGCAGTGGTTCTGGAGTGAACGGGCCTTATCCTGGCGTCGCACGGGAGCACGTAAGGTGTAGAGAGGGTAAGTCGCTAGCCCTCAGTTATCCTTCATTTTGGTTTTTGATTCCCGTGCCTCAGCCAGTTCCGCCACTCCGGCCGGCGGTGCGAAAACCATTTCCAGTATAACCCGGTTCGAGCGCGTATCCGGAGGGTCTCACCCCATGGCATTATTCAAAACCCGCAGCGCCGCCGTTTACGGCATCGACGCGCATTTGATCGACATCGAAGTCGATATGTACTCGACCGGCAGCGCGCGCGACTTCGTCATGGTCGGCATGCCGGATACCGCTGTGCGCGAAAGCCGGGAGCGCATCAAATCGGCGCTCATCAATTCCGGCTTCGGCTATCCGAACAAGGCTGTCACCATCAATCTCGCGCCAGCCAATGTGCGCAAGGAAGGCGCCGGCTTCGACCTGCCGATGGCCATGGGGATACTGGGCGCGATGGGCAGGATCCCGGCGCTCGACGATCACATCCTGCTCGGCGA
This sequence comes from Bryobacteraceae bacterium, assembly GCA_050008575.1. GTDB lineage: Bacteria > Acidobacteriota > Terriglobia > Bryobacterales > Bryobacteraceae > Bog-159. The sequence goes on along the minus strand of JBEKMJ010000012.1, from coordinate 57,360 downwards.
GTTATCGCTCGATGGCGGGATAAGGCCCGTGCGCGGCGCCCTGTCGGTGGCCGTGTGCGCGCGCGCGCAGGGCATCGCCAACCTGGTGCTGCCGCTGGAGAATGCGGCCGAGGCGGCGGTGGTGGAAGGCGTGCGCGTGTTTGGCGTGCGGCATCTGGCCGAGGTGGTGATGCTGATCGAGCAGCCGGACGCGTTTCCGGCGACGGCCCCCACCTTTCAGGCGTCCGGGCCCGAATCCGGCGCGCCGGATTTTCGCGATGTGCGCGGACAGGCCAGCGCCAAGCGCGCACTCGAAGTGGCGGCGGCGGGCGGGCACAACGTGTTGATGATCGGACCGCCCGGCTCCGGCAAGACCATGCTGGCCAAGCGGCTGGCTGGCATTTTGCCGCCGCTGACGTTTGCCGAATCCATCGAGACCACGAAAGTACATAGCGTTGCCGGACTGCTCGCCAGCGGCGCGGGCCTGCTGCGCGAACGGCCGTTCCGCACGCCGCACCATACCATCTCCGATGCGGGACTGATCGGCGGCGGCAGCGGCATGGCGCGTCCGGGCGAAGTCAGCCTGGCGCACAATGGGCTGCTGTTTCTCGACGAATTCCCGGAATTTCCGCGCGATGTGCTGGAGATCCTGCGGCAGCCGCTCGAAGACGGATCGGTGACTATCGCCCGGTCGAATATGACGCTTTGCTTCCCGGCCAATTTCATGTTGGTGGCGGCCATGAATCCGTGTCAATGCGGCTTCTATGGCGACGCCACGCGCGAGTGCCGCTGTACGCCCGGCATGATCCAGCGCTATCTGGGCAAGATCAGCGGGCCGCTGCTCGACCGCATCGATATCCACCTGGAAGTCCCCGCCTTGCCTTATAAAGAGATGCGCACCAACGATGCCAGCGAGTCATCCACGGAGATTCGCGCGGTAGTGGAGCGCACCCGCGCCATCCAGCGCGCCCGCGGCTTCTACAACGCGCAGATGCCCACGCGCCACATTCGCAAGCTGTGCGTGCTGGACGAAGCCGGCGAGCGCACGCTCGAAATGGCGGTGCGCCGCATGGGACTCTCGGCGCGCGCGCACGACCGGATTCTGAAGCTGGCGCGGACCATCGCCGACCTCGGCGAATCGAAGACTATATCCGCCAAACATGTCGCCGAAGCGGTACAGTATCGCAGCCTGGATCGCAATTATTGGAACTGAAGGTTCCCAGGAACGTGGTATTTGGTCGCTGCCCCGGTTCGCCCCCAAAACCCGCGCGCTCGCGTTTCGCTGTATCGTAGAGAGTGCAACGGAAAGGCCGCTCATGTTAACCAGATTGAAAATATCCGGCTTCAAGAACCTTGTCGATATCGACATCCGATTCGGGCCATTTACGTGCATTGCGGGCGCAAACGGGGTTGGAAAGTCGAATCTGCTCGATTCCATCGGTTTCCTAAGTGCGCTCGCGGACAACACTCTTATTGACGCAGCAATGTCGATTCGCGATGAGGGAAGGAAGACAACGGACGTTCACAGCTTGTTCCATCGGGTCGGCGATCAATACTCCCCGGAGATGAGCTTTGAGGCTGAAATGATCATTCCTTTCGAAGGAACTGACGACCTCCGTCAGCCGGTCAAGGCCGGAGTCACCTTTCTGCGCTACGACCTCCTGATCGGATATCGCGACCATTCTCCCGGAGCAAGTTCTCCGGGTCCCCTGGAGATCCGGAACGAGAAGCTGAACCACATCCGCTTGAGAGACTGGAATCAACACCTGCTCTTCGAATCTAAGAAGCCGTGGCGCGACTCCGTGCTACGTGGGCGGAGGGTTGCACCTTTGCTTTCGACGGACGAGGTCGGAGGCAGGCGGGTGATCCGAATTCACCAGGATGGCAATGCCGGAGTTCCAAGAAACGTCCCAGCCGAGAACCTGCCCAGGACAGTGCTCTCCACAGCCAACTCCGCGGAGAGTCCAACGGCAGTGCTGGCAAGGCGCGAGATGCAGTCGTGGCGACGGTTTCAGCTCGAGCCGTCGTCCCTGCGGCGCACTGACGAGTTTTCGACCTATGGGCACCTTGGCACTGATGGCTCGAACTTGGCGGCGACGCTCTACAGGCTCGCCAGAGTCGAGCCAGGTCAAGGGGATGCGGCAAAATCGGTGTACGCCCGGGTGGCCAACCGGCTCTCCGACCTGATCGGCGATGTGCAAGACGTCTGGGTCGATCGCGACGAGAGACGCGAGCTGCTCACGGTCCACGTCCGGGGAAATGGGACCCCCCACCCGGCCAGATCTCTTTCCGATGGGACACTGCGTTTCTTGGCATTGTCGGTGTTGGAGCAGGACCCGGAATTCACGGGCCTGTTGTGTCTGGAGGAGCCAGAGAACGGAATTCACCCGGAGCGGATCCCCGCGATGCTGGAGTTGCTGGATGCGATCGCGGTGGATCCCAATGAACCGATTGGAGATGAAAACCCGCTGCGCCAGGTAATCGTGAACACCCACTCACCCGGAGTGGTTGGGCAGGTTCGCGACGAGGATTTATTGATCGCGCAGCGCCGGGAATATGGCCGGGACAAAGAGCGATACAAGGCGCTCGTTTTGAGGGCGCTCCCCGGTACGTGGCGGGTCACGAAGGGTCAGGCGCCGGTGGCGTCTCGTGGGGAGCTACTATCCTACCTGAACCCTTTTCAACCTCGCCAGTCGGATTCCCGGTCTCGGGGAAGAGTGATCGACCGGAAGGATCTGCAACTCATGCTGCCTGGCCTGGGAGCCGCTTCCTGAGTGAATATCCAATACACTCTGCTTTCGGAGGGATCGTCCGATCAGGCGTTGCTACCGATCCTGTCCTTCGTGCTCGGAGAGCGCGGCGCCGAAACGGTCGAGCCTCAATGGGCTGATATCGGGCGCCTGCGAGAGCCCCCGCAAACGCTTCCCGACAAGATCCGAACGGCCGTCGACCTGTATCCCTGCGACCTATTGTTTGTTCACCGCGATGCCGACCGGGTTGGGCACGACTCCCGCAAGGAAGAGATCACTCGCGGACTCGTCGAAGCGGAAATCGACGTGGCGTCGGTCTGTGTGGTGCCGGTGAGGATGACTGAGACTTGGCTCCTCATCGACGAACACGCAATCAGAGCGGCGGCGGGGCAGCCTCGAGGCCGGGCTGTCTTGAATCTTCCTCAATTACGCCGTCTCGAAGAAGAGGCGTACCCGAAGGCTGCGCTTCACCAAGCCCTCCGCGATGCCTCTCAATTGCGCGGACGTCGGCTCCGCGACTTCCCCGTCAAACAGCGGGTGCGTCGTGTGGCGGAACTCATCGCGGACTACGGCGCATTGCGCGGGCTCTCCGCGTTTCGAGCCCTTGAACAGGAAGTTCGAACAGCGCTCGATCAGTTAGGGGCCCGGCCGGCGCGTCGCGACTAGACACGGAAACCGGCGACAGGCTGGACGTAACCCTGAGGTGATCCAAATGCCGGGCACTCCAGTTTGATACTCCGTTCAGTTGCTATCTGCACGGGCGCCAATGCGGTTTCTATGACGACGCCGCGCGAGTGCCGCTGCACGCCGGGCATAATCCAGCGCTATCTGGGCAAGATCAGCGGGCCGCTGCTCGACCGCATCGATATCCACCTGGAAGTCCCCGCCTTGCCTTACAAAGAGATGCGCGCCAACGATGCCAGCGAGTCATCCACGGAGATTCGCGCGGTAGTGGGGCGCACCCGCGCCATCCAGCGCGCCCGCGGCTTCTACAACGCGCAGATGCCGACACGCCATATCCGCAAGCTGTGCATGCTGGACGAAGCCGGCGAGCGTACGCTCGAAATGGCGGTGCGGCGCACGGGACTCTCGGCGCGCGCGCACGACCGGATTCTGAAGCTGGCGCGGACCATCGCCGACCTGGGCGAATCGAAGACTATATCCGCCAAACATGTCGCCGAAGCGGTACAGTATCGCAGCCTGGATCGCAATTATTGGAACTAAGGTAGAATAGCAACCGAGGACGCCGCGTGAAGCCAAACGGCAATTCGCCAGTTTCGAACGGGGGTTCGCCCTCGATTCGATGGGCTCCGATTCTGGGGCACTGGTCGGTCGGCGACGAAGAGATCGCATACCAGGGCGGAGACGAGCGATTTGCCGCTCATGGGCAGGAATTCCCAGTGGGCATCCTGGTCAACAACAGGGAGCTTCGCAGCGGCGCCTGCAGCGTGGATGTGGAGTTCGAAGACATCTCGTCCGGTATCTTTGCGGGCGGCATGGTCTTGGGTTACCGCTCCCCGGAGCGGTATTATTTGCAGGTTCAGCTTGGCGCCAGTCAAGCTGCCTACTGCGTCGGCGAGTCCGTGAGCGGCTTTGGCTGGCGTCCGCTTAAATTTGCAGGTCCGCGCGACGCGCTGGAAGCCGGTCGGAAGTACACTTTGGAGGTGTCGCTCAGAGGGCAGGAACTACGCGTTAGCGTGGACGGCGTCAGGGTGCTGGAAATCCTTGTTCCGCGACCTCTTGAGGGAAAACAGACCGGGCTGACCGCTGCGGGAAGCCACTCCGTGCGATTCTCGAATTTTGCCGCCGCCGCTGGCCGGCCTCGCGCATTCGTCGCGATGGAATATCGGGAGCCGTTCGACACCTTCTATCGCGAGGTCATCAAGCCACAAGCGGAGAAGCTCTACGAAGTGGTGAGGATCGACGAGAAGTCGGGCCCGGGCGTGATCTTTCAGGACATGCAACGCGAGATCAGCCAATCCGAGATCGTAATCGCCGAGATTACACCGGCGAATCCTAACGTCTTCTATGAACTGGGGTACGCACAGGCGCTCGGGAAACCCACCATCCTATTGGCACAACGCGGTGGTAATCTCCCGTTCGATATCGCGAGCTATCGAGTCGTCTTCTACGGCGACAGCATCGGTGGTAAGTCGCGCGTCGAAGAAGATTTGGCTAAGCACCTGGACGCGATCAGCCAATCCGCGGGCTAAGTCCATTCCCGCGAGTCCATATCGGAATCACCGGAAGTGAGTTATAATACAAACCAAGGATCCCGCATCTAGCCCAAACGGCACTGCCCCTGCTGACGCGGAGTTCGCAGACGTTCGACCCGCCATTTTGCCGGCGGCGTCCATCTTGGGCTACCGAATCGAGGTCTTATTATGCGGTTACTAACTCAGTTCTTTCTAACGCTGGCGCTGTGCTCCGCGGCGCCAGGGCAAGATTACACCATACATACTTTCGCCGGGGGCGCGCTGCTGAATAACGTGCCCGCCACGTCCGTGCGCCTGACGCAGAGTGGCTCGGGCGTGGCCGTCGATGGCGCGGGCAACGCTTATTTCGCGGCCGACGTATGGAACGTGGTTTTCCGGGTGGATGCCGCGACCGGGGAACTGACCCGGTTCGCCGGAAATGGAACGGCCGGTTACTCCGGCGACAACGGCCCGGCCACCAGCGCGGAGTTAAACGTGGTGATGGGCGTGGCCGCGGATGCGGCCGGTAACGTGTACATCGCGGACACTCAAAACAACCGGATCCGCAAGGTTTCGAACGGCGTCATCACCACGATCGCCGGAAATGGATTCCCGGGTTATTTGGGCGACGGCGGCCCGGCCACCAGCGCACGGTTGAACCAGCCCTTTGGCGTGGCTGTCGACGCACCCGGCAACGTATACATCGCGGACAGCGAAAACTATGTGGTCCGCAAAGTCTCGAACGGCGCGATCTCCACTTTTGCCGGAAACGGGACGAACCCAGCGCTTTTCTCCGGCGACAACGGTCCGGCCGTCAACGCGGTGTTGGGGCTGCCCTTTAACGTGGCCGCGGATGTATCGGGCAATGTATACATCGTGGCCGGCGGTGTGGTCCGCAAGGTCTCGAAAGGCGTGATCACCACCTTTGCGGGAGTATATGGAGCAACCGGTTACACGGGCGACAACGGCCCGGCTACCAGCGCGACGTTCGACTATCCGGCGAGCGTGGCCGTGGACGCATCCGGCAATGTGTACATCGCGGACATGGATAACAACGCGATCCGCAAGGTCTCGAAGGGCGTCGTCACCACCTTTGCCGGCGATGGAACAAAAGGTTACTCGGGCGACAACGGTCCGCCCGCCGGCGCGGAGTTGAATGGGCCCACTGGCGTGGCTGTGGACGCCTTGGGCAACGTGTACATCGCGGACTCCGGCAACGCGCGCATCCGCAAGGTTTCGAACGGCGCGATCGCTACGCTCGCCGGGGGCGCCAGCGTGAGTTTCGGTGACAACGGCCCGGCCACCGGCGCCGCGTTATATCAGCCCCGTGGCGCGGCCGTGGATGCATCCGGCAATGTGTATATAGTGGATGCCTTTGACAATGCGATCCGCAAGGTTTCGGGCGGCGTGATCGTCACCGTTGCCGGCAACGGGACATTCGGCTACTCCGGCGACAACGGCCCGGCCACCAGTGCGGCCTTGAACCAACCCAGTGGCGTGGCCGTGGACGCATCCGGCAACATATACATCGCGGACACCCATAATAGCGCGATCCGCAAAATCTCGGGCGGCGTGATCTCCACCATTGCCGGAAATGGGATATACGGCTACTCCGGCGACAATGGCCCGGCCGCCAACGCACAGTTGTGCGCTCCGGTGGGTGTGGCAGCGGACGCGGCCGGCAATGTCTATATCGCGGACGCCGGTTGCAGCGTGGTCCGCAAAGTCTCGAACGGCATCATCACGACTTTTGCCGGAAATGGAGCACGCGGATACTCGCTCCCCAACGGTCCGGCGACCAGCGCGGAGTTGAACTTGCCCGTAGCCGTGGCCGTGGACGCATCCGGCAATGTATACATCGCGGACGCCGGCATCGATATGAACGCGATCTTCGAGGTCTCGAACGGGGTAATCGCCACCTTCGCCGGAAATGGAACCAACGGCTACTTCGGCGACAACGGCCCGGCAGCCAGTGCTGGGCTATTTGCTCCCTCCGGGGTGGCTGTAGACTCGGTGGGCAACGTGTATATCGCGGAAAGCGGCCCCATCAATGTAATCCGCAAAGTGTCGAACGGTGTGATCGCCACGATCGCCGGAAATGGGACCAGCGGTTACTCGGGTGACGGCGGCGCAGCCACCAGCGCGGAGTTGAGTGGGCCCATGGGCATGGCCGCGGGAGCGGGCAAAGTGTACATCGCGGACAGCGCCAACGAGGTCATCCGTGTCCTGGTCCCCACCCGGCCCCGTGCGCTGCGGCACCCTTTTTGAAGGCCGGACGGAGAAGCGCCCATGGAATACTCCCGTAGAGAACTAAGCGTGCTGCTTCCGCTTCTCGCAGGGACCCGGGCGGGAGCGCAGAGCGCTCTTGCGCTCCAAGACTTACAGCTTCGACCAGCTCCCCGTGCACGCCAGCGGGGGAAACCAAACCCGCCCCGTATTCGATGGCGAAACGCACGGCGTGCGCATCGAGCTGCATGAGACGGAGTTGCCGCCCGGTGGCGCGCCGCATCCGCCGCATCGTCATGTCCATGAAGAGACGATCCTCATCCGCGAGGGCATCGTGGAAGCGACCATCGCCGGGCGCAGCGCCAAGCTCGGGCCTGGGTCGGTGGCGTACGTGGCATCCAACGAAGAACACGGCTGGCACAACGCCGGAACCGCGCCCGCGCATTACTTCGTGCTGGCCATCGGACGGGATTGAGTTCCGCGCCGCGCGGACATACAGTGAGTCTTCCCATCGGGATGAAGGAGGACTCGTGGCACAACTGACCAGGCGGCAAGCTCTCGCGGGCGCGGCCGGTACGTGGGGCCACATGGCGCGCGATCCGCGTGCGCGGCTGACGGCCGTCTGCGACCTCTTCCCGGACCGCATCGACAAGGCCATGACCGATATTCCGGGCGCCGCCGGCGCGCGCGCCCGCAAGCATATTTATTGCGAGAAGCCGGCGGGCGCCGATGTGGCCGGCGTCAAGCGCATGCTGCGCGCCGCCGCGAAGGCCGACCCGTCGAAGACGATTAGTGCGGCTTCCAGCAGCGCTACAGTCCCGAATACCCGGCGGCGGGAAAAATTCTGCGCACGGGCAAGATCGGGCCACTCACCCAAATGATGAGCTACTGGATTCTGGGCGACCGGCCCATCACCGGCTTCCAGTCGCCCTATCCGCCCGAGGACGCCAAACTGCGCCTCTGGAATTACTGGATGGACTACTCCGGCGGCTGCATCGTGTCGCAGGATTGCCACGGCGTCGATGTGCTGAACTGGTTTGCCGCCGCGCATCCGTTGAAAGCCGTGGGGCGCGGCGGGGTGCGCTACAAAGTACCGCGATTGGAATTCCGACCATCACGATATCGTTTACACCTATCCCGGCGGTATCGAAGGCTGGCTGCTGAGCGTCAAGCACACCACCGGATATCGCGACGTGAAGGAGCGCTTCTTCGGCCCGGAGGGCATGCTCGAGACGGCGCGCACGTATTACCGCTGGCACGGGCCGGTGGTGAATTCGCCTTTGCAGAACGCGGACGACCTGCGCGACCGCAGCCTGATTGAGAAAGGCGAATCGAAGCGCGAGATCACCATCGACGCGGTGGAATCGTTCTTCACCGGCATCGTCGAGCGCAAGCCTTACAGCATGGCCGCCGGCGCGGCGGACGCTACATTCACGAGCCTGCTCGGCCGCCTGGCATACGAGACGAAGCGCGAAGTGACCTGGGACGAACTGCTGGCGAGCGCGTAAGTTTCGGGGCGCGTTCGGCTATAGCGGATAGCCGCGGCGCTAAACCAGGCAACCACGCAAGAGAGCGGGGCGGCCGCCTGGAGGAAGCGCACCGCGCCGTACTTGAGAGCCATGTGCGCTCGGTGGCGGCGGCACTGGCATCCGCGGCGCCTCGGGCCGGGGTCCAAGATCGCGGCATCCTGGCGCGCTGTTGGGTCGGCGCCATCCTCGAAGTGGCCGGGAGTTGGCTGCGCATGGAGCCGGGCGAGCGCGTGGACGCCGCGCGCCTGGCGCGAACCGTGCGGAGTTTCAACCCGGGGCGCCGGGATCGCGAGCGGCCGATCCGCGCGTGCTAATATGGCGCATCATGAATGTGCCAAGTTCGCGCCACAACTTCCCCCGTATCCACAACGCCATGTGGCCGGGCTTGGTGGGCAAAGGCCAGGATTCCGAGCCGCCCATCGGCCTGGACACCATGTTGCGCCTCACCGCGGCCGCGGAAGTGGACGGCGCGCGTTTCGATGGGGTGGACCTCTTTCTGTTCGACCCGCACGTCTCGATCGACGCGAGCGATGACGATCTGGCGCGGCTGGCCGAGCAAGTGCGCGCGCTGGGCCTGGTGGTGGGGTCTGTGGTGGCGCCCGTCTGGCCGCTGACCGGCGGCGGCTCGGCCATGGGCAATGAGGAAGAGCGGCAGCATTTCGTTGTGCAAGTGCGCAAGGCCAGCGCCATCGCACGCAAGCTGCACGGCTTAGGCGTGCGGCCGAACGGAATTGTGCGCATCGATTCGGCGGCCAGCCCTGCGGAATGGGCCAAAGATCCGGACGGCAACACCCGCCTGATCGCGCAGACGTTCCGCGAGGCTTGCGAAGTGGCCGACGGCTTCGGCCAACGCCTGGCGGCCGAAGGCGAGATCTGCTGGGGCGGTATGCATAGCTGGCGGCGCATGCTGCAGCTTCTGGAGCTGGTGGACCAGCCCGGCACGCTGGGATTCCAGGCCGATATGGCGCATACGCTGCTCTTCACACTGGGTTACAACGCGCCGGAAGACCGCATCCTGCCGGCGGATTTCGAGTGGGAGCAGACCAGCCGTTTCCAGGAGGCCCTGCGCCAACTGACCGGGGCGTTGCGCCCGTGGACCGTCGATTTCCATGTGGCGCAAAACGATGCGACCGTGCATGGATCGGCATCGCACGACAAGACCGGCCACCATTGCCTGCCGTACGACCCGAACGGCAAACTCGACATCGTGCGCGACGCCGGCCATTGGCTGCGCGACGAACGGGGGCAGTTGACCCAATCGATGCGCCATATCTGCTGGGATGGATGCATGTTTCCCAACGCGGTGATGATGGAGCAGAGCACCTGGAACGACATCCTGGCGGCGATGCTCGCGGTGCGCGATGCCCACGGCTGGCAGGAGCCCAGCGGGAACGGCCATGACTAAGAAGCCGCTGCGGGTCGGTCTGGTCGGTTACGGCTTCATGGGCCGTACGCATTCCAACGCTTTCTTGAGAGTGAACCAGTTTTTCGATGTGCCGTACCGCCCAGTGTTGCAGGCGGTGTGCGCGCGGGACGCCGGCAAGGTGGCCGCGTTTGCCGAACAGTGGGGCTATGGTACGGCCGAGACCGATTGGCGGGCGCTGGTAGAGCGGCCGGATATCGATCTGATCGATATCGCCAGCCCCAACGATACGCACGCGGAAATCGCCATCGCCGCGGCCGGGGCGGGGAAGATGGTGCTCTGCGAGAAGCCTCTGGGCCGCAACGCCGCGGAATCCGCGCGCATGGTGGAAGCGGTGGAGAAGGCCGGCGTGCCCAACATGGTTTGGTACAACTACCGGCGCGTGCCGGCCGTGACGCTGGCCAAGCAGTTGATCGACGAAGGGCGTCTGGGCAAGATCTTCCATTACCGCGCGAAGTTTCTGCAGGATTGGACCATCTCGGCCGATCTGCCGCAGGGCGGCGCGGGATTGTGGCGCCTGGACGTGAACGTAGCCGGCAGCGGCGTGACCGGCGACTTGCTGGCGCATTGCATCGACACGGCGATGTGGCTGAACGGCGGGATCGACCAGGTCACCGCCATGACCGAGACGTTCGTCAAGGAGCGGCCGCACGCGCTCACGGGCCGCGTGGAGAAGGTGGGCATCGACGACGCCAGCGCGTTTCTGGCGCGCTTCGAAAACGGGTCGCTGGCCACGTTTGAAGCCACGCGGTACGCGCGCGGGCACAAGGCGCTTTACACGCTTGAGATCAACGGCGAGCGCGCTTCGATTTTCTGGGACTTGCACGATTTGCATCGGCTGGAATACTTCGATCATGGCGGCGAAGGCCGGCTGCGCGGCTGGCGGTCGATTCACGTCACCGATGGCGACCACCCTTATATGAAGAACTGGTGGGTGCCGGGATTGCAGATCGGCTACGAGCACACATTTGTCCATCAGGTGGCCGATTTCTTGGCGGGCCTGGGGGACGGGCAGATTCCGGGGCCGTCGTTTCGCGATGGGTTGGCTACGGATTATGTCACGGATGCGGTGCTGCGGTCGGCGGGGAATGGGCGGTGGGAGAAAGTGCGGTAGCGCGGGCTTCAGCCGGCGATGTGACGGGTCCGGGATGGCCCGCAAGGGCGGGCGAAGCTCGGCTCCGGAGTTTGTACATTTTCGCTAGTGGGGCAGGCTCGCAGCCTGCGCGGGCCTCGCAGGCCCGCTCCGCGGGGAGCGAAGCTCGCCTGCTGGAGTTTCTACATTTCGGCGAGCGAAGCTCGCCTGCGCCGATAGGCGTGTCAGCGCGGCAGGCATGCGTGCCTGCGCTACGAGGGCGGGTCCTGGAGGACCCGCGCAGACCTGGAGGTCTGCCCCACTAACGAAGGATGTCGCGCCAGTTGATTAGCCAGTTTTTGGCATTGCCCAGCCCGAGTTTCTTCCACCACGCATCCATTCCGTGGATATTCGTACCATCGATGGCATCCTGACGGGTGAGTCCGGCAGGGGGCGGGACAAGCTGGGCGGCGCGATCGAACAGCATGCCCCGCGCGGCGGGCGGCAGCCGGCGAAACAGGCTTAGAAGGGTCAAGACATCTTTGGGGCGGGATTCGGAAAGTACCGCTGCCAGCGCACCGGCGTCGCCGTACCCGCTATCGCCGAAATCCAGGCGCTCCAGCGCCGACCGGAAAGCGCTGCTCGAATCTTCGAAAAATGGCGTTCCCGGACCCACGCCCGGCCGAGTCAGCGCCGCCGCGCCCGCCGGTACGATGGCCTGACGGTCGTCGAGTTGGAACTCTACCCATCCCGATGTGACGCGCAATAATCCCGCGCCGTGTTCGTCGACATGCACCGTGAAGGCACAGCCCAGATCGATCGCGGTTGCCGACGGCGTATCCACGGAGAGCGTCGCGGGCGGCGCCCACAGCCGCGCCGCGATGGTTCCGCTTTGGAGCGCGATACGGTGCCGGCCCGCGCCGGTCGCAATGAGCCGCACCCTGGTATTCGGCTCGATTTCGATGGCCCCCATCAGACCCAACCGAAGTTTCGCGCGCGAACGCCCGTCCGTCTCCAGGAGTCCGCCGACGCCGATCCTTCCGTGCGACGCCATGGGCCGGCGATCGATTAGCGGAGCGCCTGACAATGCGACCACTTTCCAGTCGGGGCCGGGCTGCCATGCGAAATGCAGGCCAAGGCCCACTGCGAGCAGCAGGCATGCGGCGGCGGCCAGCAAATAATGCCAGGGGGCGGCTCTCGGAGGACGCACGCGGGCGGCAGCAAGATGGAGATCCGCCCCGCTGCCGGCGAAGCGGCCGAGCAACTGTTCCCACTGCTGCAACTCGGGATCGGGATCTCCGGTCTTGTCCCACAAATATCGATTCACAGGCCTCCTTTCAAACGGGCGCGCAGGAGTTCCACGCCGCGGTGCAGATTCACGCGCACCGAGCCGGGCGTGAGACCGGTCAATTCGGCGATTTCGGGTCCGGTCAGTCCTTCCACAAAGCGCATCACCAGGGTTTCCCGATAGGCCTCCGGTAGACGGCGAACCTCCGCCAACAGGAACCATGCCTCTCGATCGTTCGGCGCGCACGCCAGGCGCCAGTCCAACTGCTCGGTGTAGTGTGCGCGCCGCAGATGATCGGCTGATCGGTGCAGAGCGATTTGCCGCAACCATCCGCCGAAAGCCAATGGGTCGCGCAGTGCATGAAGCTGGCGCCACGCTTGCAGAAAAACTTCCTGGGCGAGATCGTCTACATCGCCCGCAGGGACGTGCGACAAGAGGACGGCATGCACCATGCGGAAGAATCGCCGGTGCAATTCGCCGAAAGCGCCATCGTCGCCAGCGCGCGCAGCGTCGACGATGTGCCGTAGCTCGCCGCTCTCGTTCGCTATGGTGCGCTCCTTCTTACCGCTTTGCCTACCCCGCCAGTTTGCGCCGATTGGCAATCGGCGCGCAGGATGCCATCCTGCCCCACAGGCGGTTACCTGAAGTTGCTCTTCGACTGGAGCCTGATGCGATAGCCGCAATGCAGGGCGCCATCTGCTCCGCGCGCCAAGGGCTGAATCGATCGGAACGTGCCGTCCGCGGCGGCCTCCCTCAGCATGGCGGGAGTAATGTAACGGTCGCCTGCGAATCGCAGCTCATCCACCCACTGTAAAGGATACCCCGCGCCCCACAGTGAAAAGTGAATGTGCGCCGGCACGCGCATTCCGGGATACGAACCAGGCAGGATGGTGCGCAGCTCAAACCGGCCATCCGCGCCGGTCTTCATCCAGCCATAGAGGCGCGGCGGGTACTCCGCGCGGTTTTCGCCGTAGTAGCCTGCGGCGTCAGTGTTGTAGGCGTAGACCGTGACAGACACGGCGGGGGTGTTGCCATCCGGAGCAAGAACGCGTCCGCTCACGATCAAGGGCCGGCCCGGCTCGTGTTTCCGGGCGATCTCCGTCCGCCATGACAACTCACCGGGCTCCGGCCGCCGGATCATGACTAACCCGTTTTGGCGCGCGTTCCGCCAGACGCCGGGCGGCAGGGAGTCGAACGGCTCATCGGACCGCGCCCTTTTGGCCGAGAGCGCCAAAGCTGCCAATCCGAGAAACTGCCTGCGGTTACCAATCATCTTCGCCACCTCTCAGGACAAAGGATGCTGCGACGAGGTCCGAGTGTTAACAGCGGCGAGTTTTATTTCCGTAACTCGGATTGCGGTGGACGTTCCTGTATAATCTAGGCTAATGTGAATGCCATGAAAACGACATGCGTGCGGGTTGTTCTAGCGAGCGGGTTCCTGCTCGCTTGCGGGTTGTTGCGGGCGCAGACCGCGACCACCACCACGTTGACGAGCATCGTGCCGGCAGAGCCGCGATTTGGGCAGACCGTCACCATGGCGGCGCAAGTAGTCCCGGCCGCGGCGCCAGGCACAGTGTCGTTTGTGGATCGCGGCGTGTTGGTGGGAGTGGGTACGCTCAACTCCAGCGGGTTCGCGAGCGTGTCCACGATCACGCTGACGCCGGGAGAGCATGCTTTCCAGGCGATCTACGGAGGCAGCGCCGGATACCAGGCCAGCCGTTCCGCGGCATCCAACTACACTGTAACCGCGGTTCCCGGCACTGGATTCAGAACTCAAATGAACTACGCGGTGGGCGTCGATTGGGAAATGGAATCCGTGGCGGTGGGAGATTTCAATGGCGACGGCAAAGCGGATCTCGCGATGCTGCATTGGAACTCGAGCGGCAGTGTCAGCGTGATGCTCGGTACCGGCCAGGGTAGCTTCCAGGCGCCGGTGAACTATAGCGTAGGCGCATATCCGTCTTCCGTCGTAGTGGGCGATTTTAATGGGGACGGGAAAGCGGACCTGGCGGTGGCCAATTACGGCAACTTCGCGGCAGGCCCCCAGTTAGGCACGGTGAGCGTGCTGCTGGGCAATGGCGACGGCACTTTCCAGCCGGCAACGGTATTTCCCGCGGGCGGTTATGGGCCTTCATCTATTGCTATAGCCGATTTCAACGGGGATGGCAAAGCGGACCTGGCGGTGGCCAATGTCGGCTCGGGGGTGGGTAACGCCGGCAATGTGAGCGTACTGCTGGGCAATGGCGACGGCACTTTCCAGACGGCTACCAGCTACCTGGGGGGATCGCTTCCGTCGTTCGTCGCGGTCAGCGATGTGAACGGGGATGGCGACCCGGACCTGCTGGTGGGCCAAAGCACCGGAGTGAGCGTGCTGCTGGGCAACGGCGACGGCAGCTTCCGGGTAGGGGCGTCCTATGCGGTGGGCGGTTCCTTTCCATCGTCGATCGCGGTAGGCGATTTCAACGGGGATGGCAAGCCCGATATGGCCGCCACCGGGTCCGGCTATGTGTACGTACTGGTGGGCAATGGCGACGGGACCTTCCAATCGGCGGCGCCATTCGCCGCGGGCGCCGATCCGGTTTCGGTAGCCGTGGGGGACTTCAATGGGGACGGCAAAACCGATCTGGCGGTTGCCAATAGCCAGAGCGACAATGTGAGCGTGCTGCTTGGAAACGGCAATGGCACGTTCCAGACGGCGGTGAACTATGCCGCGGGTTCCGGTCCGGATACCGTCGTGGTAGGAGACTTCAACGGCGATGGTGTGGCCGACCTGGCATTGGTGAGCGATTTCAGCAGCAATGTAAGCGTGCTGATCGGCGCCGGTCCGGGCTCCGCACTGGGCACGCCGACAGCCACTACGATGTCTGCAACGCCGAATCCCTCGCAGTATGGCCAGCCGGTTACCATCACGGCGGAAGTGACTCCGTCCGGGGTCAGCGGCCAGGTGGAATTCCTGGATGGGGCGACGGTGCTCGGCGTTGCGCCGCTGGACGGTTCCGGCCAGGCGCAGATTGTTACTAACGAGATCGGCGCCGGGCCGCGCTCCCTGCGCGCGGGGTATCTGGGCGAGCCTGGGGTATGGCAGCCGAGCAACTCGGGTGCGGTCAGCCAAGTGGTGAGTACGGTCTCCGGAGACGGCTTTGCGCCGGCCGGGAGCTACGCCACTGGGACCAATCCGGTATCCGTTGCAGCCGGGGATTTCAATGGGGATGGCAAGACCGACCTGGCGGTGGCTAACTCCGGCAGCAACAGCGTGAGCGTGCTGCTGGGCAACGGCGACGGCACGTTCAAGGCGGCGGTGAACTACGGCACGGGCACCGATCCGCAGTTTGTGGCGGCCGCCGACTTCAACGGCGATGGCTTTTCGGATCTGGCGGTGGCTAACTACGATGGCTCCGTCAGCATACTGCTGGGCAATGGAGACGGGACGTTTCGGACTGGGGTAAGTTACTCGACCGGCACGCGGCTGGCTTTCCTGGGGACGGGAGATTTCAACGGAGACGGCAGACTAGACCTGGCGATACCGTACTGGAGCAATCCCGGCATATTTGTAGCGTTGGGCAATGGAGATGGGAGCTTCCAGGCGGCGCTGAACTTCAACATAGCGGTATCGGAGGGGCTGCAGCCCCTGGCGGTGGGGGATTTCAACGGCGACGGCGTGGCGGACCTGGCCGTGGTTACAACTAACAGTGTAAGTGTGCTGCTGGGTAACGGCGATGGAACGTTTCAGGCGGCGGTGAGTTACGCGGTTGCCAGCGCTTTGTCGGTGACAACCGGCGATTTCAATGGGGACGGCCACCTGGATTTGGCCGTCACTAACGATATCGAGCCCACCACCATCGGCGTTCTGCTGGGCAATGGCGACGGGACGTTTCAGCCCGCGGTCAATTCCGCCGAAAGCTTCTTCGCATTTTACCTCGCCGCCGGAGACTTCAACGGCGACGGCAAAACGGATCTGGCTGCCGTCGCCGATGGCAACACTGGCGTGGAATTGCTGCTGGGCAACGGTGACGGCACGTTCCAAACACCGCGGGGCTTCTCCGTTGGGAACTTCCCCTACGCGGCGGCCACAGCGGACTTCAATGGGGACGGCAGGGCCGATCTGGCGGTGGTTAACAACGTCGATGGCAACGTGAGCATCCTGCTGGGTATGGCCAACGGCAACGATTTCAATCGGGATGGACACCCGGACGTGATTTGGGAAGAACCCGAGGTGGGATGGGCCCAGGTATGGTATCTGGGGGGATCCGAAGGCGCCTCATTGCTCGGGGCGGCCGACCTGACGCAGGCGAATCCGTGGAATATTGTGGGCGTCGGAGATTTCAATAGTGACGGGGCCGCGGACGTGGTGTGGCAGGATCCGGTGAGCGGCGCGGTACAGGTCTGGTACCTGGGAGGCGCCGGAGGAGTCACCCTGATTAGCGCGGCGGATATCACCACAAACAACCCGTGGAAGGTAGTCTCCGTGGCCGATTTCAACAGGGATGGCCATCCGGATCTACTCTGGCAGGACCCCGTATCGGGATGGGCGCAGATCTGGTATCTGGGCGGACCGCAGGGGACCACGCTATTGGGAGCGGCGGATCTGACCAAGAGTAACCCGTGGCGCATCGTGGGGACGGGTGACTTCAATAGCGATGGATCCCCGGACGTGTTATGGCAAGACCCGGTCAGCGGCACGGTGCAGATCTGGTATCTGGGCGGCGACACGCCGGGGTCGCAGGGGTCGGTGCTGGAATCCGCGTTGAATCTGACGGGACCGATGACCACAAAAGTGGTAGCCATCGCCGACTTCAATCAGGATGGACATCCGGACGTCATCTTTCAAGACACGGCGACGGGCGCGGCTACGGTATATTACTATACCGGTTCGACGGGCACGACGGCGAACGGGACGGCGGTACTGAGTACGGGGAATCCTTGGTATATTGCGGGACCGCACTAAGGCTGCGCCAGGTGTCCCGCGGGTTGGTCTGGCGGCCTGGGAGCCGGCGAGTCTCGCATAATGCGAGTCGCTCGCCTGGCGTGCGCCGCCGCCATGCTAGAATCTATCCCCAGGAGAACGAACGGTATGCAACGCGCCCTCATCGTCTGCCTGCTCTGCGTGGCGGCGACCGCCTCATCGGCTCAGACCTTGACCGTTCTGGCGAACTTCGACTATACCGATGGCTCGTCTCCGCTTTCCAGGCTGGTCCAGGGCCTCGACGGGAAATTGTACGGAACAACCTCGGAGGGCGGGGCCGGATTTTATGGCACCGTCTTCGCGTTCAGCGCGGCGGGCCAGATCGCCACCCTGCACAGCTTCGCGGTGGCGGACGGCGCCTATCCCGATACCGCGCTGGTGCAAGCGCCGAACGGAAATTTCTATAGCACCACCAACGAAGGCGGCAGCAAGGGCTGCGGCGGGTTCGGCTGTGGCACCGTCTTCAGCATCACTCCCCGCGGCAAGCTGACCCCGTTGCACATTTTCGACGGCACGGACGGCCTGCTGCCCGAAGGGCTGCTGGAAGCCTCCAACGGTAATTTTTATGGATTCACCGATCAGGGCGGCCCGGCTTCGGCCTGCACGGTTGGCTGCGGCACGATTTTCAAGGTCACCCCAGCCGGCAAGTTCTCCACAGTGCTCAACTTCGACGGGGCAGATGGCGACCTGGCGGCCGGCGTGCTTGTACAAGGCGCCGACGGGGATTATTACGGGACCACGTTCGGTGGCGGGGCCGAAGGGATTGGCACGATCTTCAAAATCACCCCGGCGGGCACGCTGACCACGCTGTATAGCTTCTGCCGATGCGCGAGCGGGTACGGCCCCGACGCCGGGCTGGTGGAGACCGCCAATGGGGACTTCTACGGGACCACATCGATGGGCGGGACCTATGGCTTTGGGACGATCTTCAAATTCACTGCCAGCGGCGCGCTGACCGGCCTGTACAGCTTCGACGCGCTGGACGGCCCCGCGGCGCTGGTGGTAGCCACCGACGGCAACCTTTATGGCACCACCATCCATGGCGGGACTTCCAGCGAGTGCGTGGGGAACTGCGGTTTCATCTACCGCATGACTCCAGCCGGCGAGTTCACTACTTTGTTCAACTTCGATTCAACCAACGGACCTTCCTACGCGGGCCTGCTGCAGGCCACAGACGGTAACTTCTATGGGACATCGTACGACGGCGGAACGACCGGAGACGGCGTCATATTCCGCTTTTCGGTGGGCCTCGGCCCGTTCGTTAAAACGCTGCCCGCCGCTGGCACGGTGGGCGCCACCGTCCACATCCTGGGAACGGATCTGACCGGCCCGGCCAGCGTCGCCTTCAATGGCGTTCCAGCCGCAGTGACCTCCTTGTCCGCTTCCGAAATCGTCACTACCGTACCTGCCGGCGCCACCACTGGGAAGGTGACTGTGACCATCCCCAGCGGCATGCTGACGAGCAACGTCGCTTTTCAGGTCCGCCCGTAATGCCGCCTTGGCGCGGGAAACGCGCGACGCCATCGGCCGGCGGGCTTTGGCAATTTTTCGGTGGACCGCTCGTGGCGCAGGCGCCCCTGCCTGCCGCGCTGACACTCCTGTCAGCGCAAACACAGGCTGAAGCCTGTGCTACACAGGCTGAAGCCTGTGCTACCAGCGGGGCTGAAGCCCCGCGCCGGCTAAAGCCCGCCCTCCAATTCTAGCTCCAGCAAATGTAGAAATTCCAGGCAGCGCATGGCGCTGCCCTACTACTTCAAGAACTTGCCGATGGACCGGGTGGCCTGCCGGATGCGGTGCTCATTTTCCACCAGCGCGAAGCGCACGTAACCCTCGCCCAGGGGGCCGAAGCCGATCCCCGGCGAGACGGCCACCAGCGCTTTCTCCATCAGTAGCTTCGCGAATTCCAGCGAGCCATCCGCGCGATAGCGATCGGGCAGCGGCGCCCACACGAACATGGACCCGCGCGGCTTCTCCACCGGCCAACCGGCGCGTTCGAGACCGCTCACCAGCACATCGCGGCGCTTCTGGTAGACGGCGCAAATCTTACGGGTCTCCTCCTCGCACTCGCGCAAGGCGATGATGGAGGCGATCTGGATGGGCTGGAACACGCCGTAATCCAGATAGCTCTTGATGCGCGCCAACGCGCCGATCATGCGCGAATTGCCCAAGCAATAGCCCACGCGCCAGCCCGCCATGTTATAGCTCTTCGACATGGAGAAGATCTCGACCGCCACTTCCTTGGCGCCCTCCACCTGCAGGATGCTGGGCGGCTTGTAGCCATCGAAGCCCAGGTCGGCATACGCGAAATCGTGAACCACCAGCGTGCCGTGGCGGCTGGCCAGGGCCACGATCTCGCGAAAGAAATCCAGATCCACGCACGTAGTGGTGGGGTTATGCGGAAACGAGATCAGCAGCAGCTTGGGTTTGCGCGTGGAGGTGCGGTAGAGGTCCTCCAGGCGGTTCAGAAATTCCGCCGGGCTGGGCATGGGGAGCAGGCAGGCATGGCCTTCCGCCATGATGACGCCGTACTGATGAATGGGGTATGCGGGATTCGGCGAGACCACCGCATCGCCCGGCCCCACTACAGCGAAGAGCAGATGCGCCAGGGCGTCTTTGGCGCCGATGGTGACGATGGCTTCGGTATCGGGATCGAGCTCGACGCCGTAGTTGGTGCGGTAGCGCCGTGTGATTTCCTCGCGCAGGCGGGGGATGCCGCGCGAGGCCGAGTAGCGGTGGTTGCGCGCATTGCGGGCGGCTTCCACCATCTTGCTGACCACGACGCGCGGCGTGGCGCCGTCGGGATTGCCCATCCCCAGGTCGATCACATCCTGCTGCGCGGCGCGCGCCCGCGCCCGCATTTCGTTGATCACGGCAAACACGTAGGGGGGCAGCTTTTGAATTCTGTAAAACTCTTCGGAACTTTGAGCCATTCCCTCTATTTTACGCAGGGGCCGGGCTAAGATGCGGGAAGCGCGGCGAAGAGCGGGTCCTGGGGGACCGGCGCAGGTCCGGGGGTCTGCCCACAAGTTGGCGGGACGCGCGCGTCCTGTTATCCTAAAAGCTTAAGGCCCTCGATGCGGCACAGCACCCGGTACAGATTAAACTCCTTCTTTTCGTCCAGCAATTTCCCGAGTGGCGTAAAATGGCTGCTCATTAGCAATACCGCCGTCTTCGTGCTCGTTTATCTGGCGCACCAGGCCGGTTTCGGCGAAATTTTCAACCTCTTCGCGCTGGTCCCGCGGGCGGTGGTCTTCCATTTCGCCATCTGGCAACTGGCGACCTACCTTTTCCTCCACGGCGGTATCGAGCACCTGCTCTTCAACATGCTGGCGTTGTGGATGTTTGGCGCCACGCTAGAGAGAGACTGGGGCACGCGGCGGTTTCTGAAGTATTATTTTCTGTGCGGAATCGGCGCGGGCTTGTGCGACGTCACTGTGAATGCGATCTTGGGCAACTGGAACACCAGCACCATCGGCGCATCCGGCGCCATCTACGGAGTCCTGCTGGCTTTCGGCGTCCTTTACCCGGAAGCCGTCATCCTTTTCCTGTTCATATTCCCGATCCAGGCCAAGTTTTTTGTGATGATTGTGGGCGCCATTGCGCTGTTGGGATCTCTGAGCGCCAACAGCGGCGTCAGCAACATTGCGCACCTGGGCGGAATGATCTTCGGCCTGCTCTATCTGAAAGTGCGTTTCCCGAAGGTGGATACCTACGAGGTGCGCCGCTGGTACCGCAACTACAAGATGCAGCGCGCCAAGAAGAAGTTCCAGGTGTACATGCGCAAGCACAATTCCGGCCGCGGCCCCTGGGTGAACTGAAATCGCTCCCTGACGGTCGCGGCTCGGTAACGTCGCGGCTCGGTAACGCCGGGGCTCGGTAACGCCGGGGCTCGGTAACGCTGCGGCTCGGTAATGTCGCGGCATGGTCCAAGCCCTTAACCTAACTGTAACGTTCTTGTAATCCGCCGCGCACCCGCCGTGTAGTATGCTGCGAAGTTCACACCAAGGAGTGTACTATGGCAACTGCGGCTCCCGCGCCAACCGCGACCGTACATGCGAAGCTTGAGAAGTCTCCCAGCAAATTAGGCATGCTGGTTTTTGCCGTGATCCTGGTGTCCGGCGTGGCATACGCCGCCATCAATCTGCTTTCGGATATTTCGGGAGTGCGCACGGCCAGCGCATTCGCATATCTGCTCTTGGGCGTGGCGCTGCTGACCGCGCTGGGATTCGAGTTCGTGAACGGCTTTCACGACACGGCCAACGCCGTGGCTACGGTGATCTATACGCATTCCCTCGAGCCGCACGTGGCAGTGGTCTGGTCGGGATTCTTCAACTTCTTGGGAGTGGTGCTGTCCAGCGGTTTGGTGGCCTTCGGGATCATCTCGCTGCTGCCGGTGGAGTTGATTCTGCAGGTTGGCAGCGGGGCCGGTTTCGCCATGGTGTTCGCGCTGCTGGTGGCGGCGATCATCTGGAATCTGGGCACCTGGTACTTTGGACTGCCCAATTCCAGTTCGCACACGCTGATCGGCTCGATTATCGGCGTGGGCATCGCCAACCAGCTCATGGCCGTCAAGACCGGCACCAGCGGCGTGGATTGGGGACAGGCGGCGAATATCGGCAAGACGCTCCTGGTTTCGCCCATCGTGGGTTTTGTGTGCGCCGGGCTACTTCTGCTGCTAATGAAATTTGCGATCCCGGATAAACGGCTGTACCAGGCGCCCGAAGGGGACGCGCCGCCGCCGCTGTGGATTCGCGCGCTGCTGGTGCTGACTTGCACAGGCGTGAGCTTCGCGCACGGCTCGAACGACGGCCAGAAAGGCATGGGGCTGATCATGCTGATCCTGATTGGCACGGTGCCCACGGCGTACGCCTTGAACCACGCCGTGACGGCGCGGCAGTCGCAGGAATTTGTGATGGTTTCCAATCAGGCGGCCGGCGTGCTGTCGCACTACGTTTCACCCAACGCGGTGATTGGCGATGCGCGCGACGATGTGACCGCATACATCCGCACGCGCGAGTTCAATCCCAACACCATGCTGGCGCTGCGTACACTGATCAACGACGTCGGCAACCAGATGGCCCTTTACAAGGAGCTGAAGCACGTGCCGGCCGACCGCACGCCGAACTTTCGCAACGATCTGTACGTGGTGAGCGAGGCTTTCCGGCTGATCCAGAGGTCGGGAAAGCCGGAATTCTCGGCAGCCGACGCAGCGGTGCTCGGCAATTACAAGAAGCACATCGACAACGCCACCAAGTTCATCCCGCTTTGGGTGAAAGTGGCGGTGGCCATGGCGCTGGGGCTGGGCACCATGGTGGGCTGGAAGCGCATCGTGGTGACGGTGGGGTCTAAGATCGGGAAAGACCACCTGACTTATGCGCAAGGCGCGGCGGCCGAGATTACGGCGATGGTCACCATCGGCGCGGCGGACTGGTTCGGCATGCCGGTAAGCACCACACACGTGCTTTCCTCCGGCGTGGCCGGGACCATGGCCGCTAACCATTCCGGGCTGCAATGGGGAACGGTTCGCAACCTGGCGATGGCTTGGGTGCTGACGCTGCCCGCATCGATTTTGCTGGCGGGCTTTTTGTTCTGGCTGTTCCGGCACATCGGCGGGTAGCAGGACAGGCCTTCCGGCAAGGTCTTGGAGGGCGGCCAATCTTGGCCGCAGCCGCCTTTCAGGCGGCCAGAGCCGGCTGAAAGCCGGCCAAGGCAAGCGAAGCTCGCCTGTGTCGGCAGGAGTGCCGACACGGCACGCAAGAGTGCGTGCGCCACGAGGGCTCCCAACTGAAACGGCCAAACTACAGAGCCGGCTGCGGGCAGAATTGCCCGCCCTCCAAGACCAACTACCGAAGTGTTACTTCGCGGTCAGAGTGACATTGGAGATATTAACTTGACCAGTGCCCACGCTCTTTATCAAAATCTGTAAAGGTTGGCCCAATTGAGCGGGGCTAGAGCCGGAATCGTATACGATCACATCGTTTACGAACTTGCCGCCCAAGGGAATCGCGGCGTCGCCGGAAGCCAGCGTCGCGTTTCCAGCCCCTAGCGCCGCATAGTAACCGGTGAAAACTTCATCCGCGCGCGCCCCCACCCTCACTGTAAGGGTGTATGTAACATTCGCCCCAACAGTGACTCCCAGGGTTTGGAAAATAGATCCCGTGACACTCGGGCCGCCGATGTATGCGACATAGATTCCGTCCGCGGGCGTGCCTGGATATTGCACGGCGGACGCCTTCAAAAGACCGGTCGCGGGACCGACGATCCAGCCGGTGATGGGAAAGGAATTGCAATTGGACCCCGGCGAACACCCCAGCGTGTCCACATTGAATTGCGGGTTCAGAATCGTGATTGGGGTAGTGGCGTCCTGCGCGGATGCGCTCCACGCGAGCACAGAAGCAAGCAGCACCAGCATCGTATATCGTCTCATTGTTCAATCTCCGTTTCTCCGAACTCATTGAGTGCGGTTGGCTTAGAGGATAGACGATTCCCGCGCTAAAAGCAACCCGGCTCACGGAATTCGGTGCGCGACTGGCGGGACGCCGCTCCACGGGGCCGGCCGGAGTCTGGTCAACGCACAGTGAAGGACACAGTAGCCTTTTCCCCGTACAATTGGCCCAAGGCGTAAAGGTGATTGACCCCGGGCTGCGCTCCGGCGGGCACGGTGAGCGAAGGCGCGGCGCCGCCCGCAAGCGTTCCATTGATATCCGCCTTCGCGGAGCCCAGAAAAACGTTCGGCTTGTCCCAGTAAAACTGCACAGACTCCTCGGTGCCGAATCCATAGGCGGTCGCGGTCAGGCTGCTGCCGGCAGCGCCGGAGCCGGGCTGGATAGCCATGCCCGGCTGCATCGAGAAACTGGCGGCCGCAAGGCTCCCGCTGGCCGCGCCCTTGGCCAGAAATGCGCGGGGGCCGTACGGAGACTGCGGCGCGTGGGCAGTCGTGTTGACGTTGCCGTTTGAGTCCGCCTGGGCAGACGCCAGGATGTCGGAGCCCACGCCCTTGCTGTAGATTTGCACGGTCTCACCGGGGGCGAACCCGCTGCCCGTGAACGTCAGAAGCGAGTGGTAGTAGCCTTGTTCAGGAGCGGCGGACAATGCCGCGTTCACGAAAACGACTTGTCCCACCTGGTCAGCCCGGTTCGCCGTGTACCACAGGGAGCCATCCGGCCCCAGGGTGATCCCGACCGGGTCGCCTTTCGGGGTGGGCAATGGAAAGATGCTGATATCCCCGGAAGTGGTGATGCGTCCTAATTTGTTGGCACATTGTTCCACAAACCACAGCGCTCCGTCGGGTCCGGTAGTGATCCCCGCCGGACAACCGTTTTGGGCGCCAGGCAGCGGGTAAGTGGTAATGGCTCCCGCGGTGGTGATGCGACCGATCGTGTTCCCATCGAGCTGGGTGAACCACAGTGCGCCGTCCGGTCCCATCGTGATGCCGTCGGTATTGTAGTTGTTCACGGGATATAGCGTCATGGCGCCGCCTGTGGCGATGCGGCCGATCGAACGGCCAAACAGGTCGGCAAACCACAGGGCGCCATCCGGCCCGGCGGCGATGCCCCAAGGCTGGAAAGCGGCGGACGCGTTATACTCCGTGATTGCGCCGTCGGTCGTGATTCTACCGATATATGCGACGTTGCATCCGACCACAGTGTAAAGGCAGTTCTGAGTAAACCACAGCGCGCCGTCGGATCCGGCCGCAATATCCAACGGGTCGGCTTCGGGAGTCGCGATCGAAAACTCCGTAATCGTTCCGCCGGTGGTAATGCGCCCGATTTTGCGGGCTACATATTCGGTGAACCACAGCGCGCCGTCAGGACCGGCCGTGATGCCCTGGACAAAGCTCTCCGGCGTCGGCACCTGGAAGTGAGTGACGATTCCGGCGGTGGTGATGCGGCCGATGTGGTTGTTGTAAGGCTCGGTGAACCAGAGGGCGCCGTCCGAGCCGGGGGCGATTCCGTAAGCGCCGCCACTGACCGGGTAGGTGACGATGGCAATGTGCTGCGCTAAAACCGGCTGCGCACTGCAGATCGCGAGGCCAAACAATAGACTGGCCGAAAAGCGCATTTCTCCACTCCTGTTCCGCCGCGCGCGTCACTATCGGGATGGTTCGCGGCTATGCCGTTAACCCTTCTTCAAACACGGCGAGGCAGCGGAGGTTTCGGCCGATTTGCTTTCATGTAGCGCGGCTCCGTGTGGATCGCCACGGCGTATCCGCCTACGATCGGGTATCGCACGCCCGCCGCGTTGAAAATGCTCAACAGATCTCTGTGATCGGAGCCGATCTTGATGGATGCCTTTGGCCGGAGCCACCGTAACGACCAGATCCCAGCCTGCCTCCAGGATTCGGCCTGGGCCGAGCGCTTGCCAGAACTGCACGTCGAAGTCCCAGCCGGGGGCGCGTCCGTCGCTCCGGCCGGCCGGCACAAGTTCGGAGTAGTTTGGCTCCGCGGCTTCACGGATTGTCGTCAGGATTTTGAAAGACAAAAAGGAATACCGCATGCGTCATATCGCCGCTCTTATCGTCGTCGCCCTGCTGGCCGTCGCGCCGTCGCCTCAGACTGTCTGCAGGATCTTGTGAATTGCCACGTTTACCCGCTGGTATTGGTCGACCTCGTCCAGAAGCCGCTTGCGGCCCACCGGTGTGAGGCGGTAATAGCGCGCGCGCCGGTTGCCCGCCGTCACACCCCATTCCGCCGTTACCCAGCCCTTCAGCAGCATGCGCTGCAGGGCCGGATAGAGTGAACCCTCTTCCACCTGCAGCACATCGCCGGAGACTTCCTGAATCGCATTGGCGATCTCGTATCCGTGAAGCTGGCCGTGGCGGGCCAGCATCTTTAGGATGAGCATGTAAAGGGTGCCGGGCGGGATCTCGTCGCGTCTGGTTTGCTCTGACATAGTTAAACTATGCCAGTGTCGCACGCGCGAGGTTGCGCTGTCAACTCAAGTTGCCGTCAGGTGGTCCGGAAGAGGCGCTCCGAGCCTTGCGAGAGCAGCACCCAAAGCCCATAGATGCCCAGCGCGGTCCCGACGGGCACGTGGATCAGATCCAGCACGGAGATCACGATCGTCAAGATGCGCGCCCATGAGCGGAATTGCAGCAGTCCGATTCCGGCGATCAGGCCGGGGAGGGAAAGCACCAGTAGGACGAAGAACACAAAGGCGCCGATACCGCCCAATATGGGGATTGAAATGTGCGCGTCGCCCGAATAGTCGGACGCGCCGATCAGCCCCGCGATGCCGCCGAAAAGCACTAATAGGCCCAGTGCGAGCAATAATCCCAGGGAGCCGAAAACAATGTGGAGGACGCCGAGTATCTTTACGTGTTGTTCCATGGCTGCCGCTTATTGTAGGCGGAAACGGCGGCGGTAAGCAACCGGCGACGCGACGCTTGTCAAGCCTGGGTAGAAATGTGAGAATTCCGAGCAAATCGGCTTGCTCCTTCTCGGGCACCTTGAGCTGATCGAGCGTGGCTACCAGGTCCTCCACCACGGCGTTGAATGCATCGTTGGTGACGCCCCGTCCTTTGTGCGCCGTTACCATATCGGCGCCCGTGTAACGGCAGGGTCCGCCCGTGCCCTGGCACAGGAAATCGGCGAGCTTTTGTTTGTACGCCGCGGTATTCGCGGGATCGGAAGCGGCGTGCGCAAACCACTTGTTGACGCGCTCGTCCGCCAGAATCCGGCTTACCAGATCGTTCACGACCGCGCGGATAGCGGGCATGCCGCCGAGCCGCTGATACAGACTTTGGTGCGGTTCCGCGGCTGCCAGGCCGGACACGGTAATGGCCGCTAGTACGGCCATTAGCCCGTTATGCCGGATCAGGCGGCGACCTTTAGCCCTACCGCCCGTAAGAGTTCGCCGAGATCGTGAGTGACGCACGCATAGAGGCGGTCGGCTGCGATCGTTTTTTGGCAGCGAGCTTTTTGTCGGGTGAGAAGGGCGCCAGAAGACCGCAGGTCAGCGGGGCATAGCTTCGTTCGAACAGGCCCGACTCCGACGGTGCCACGCCATACGGCACACTGATCCAGGGCACAGACGGTAACTTCTATGGGACAACTGCCGACGGCGGAACCGACCCAACCGACACTGTGACAATCTTGCACAGTTTCCTCAACTCGACCGACGGCAGTTGGCCCATCGGCGGCGTAGTCCAAGCCACCAACGGGAACCTCTATGGGGTAGCCGTTGGGGGCGGTCTTTGCGGGGACGGCACTGTATTCAAGATCAGTACGAAGGGATCCTTGATAACCGTCCTCCACAGCTTCAGCGGACCCGATGGTGCCTACCCGCAAGGCGCGCTGATCCAGGACACGGACGGCAACTTGTATAGGACGACTGCCGGTGGCGGGGCCCGCGACATGGGCACAGTCTTCCGCCTCAACGTGGGTCTCGGCCCATTCATAACGACCCTGCCCACCTTCGACAAAGCGGGAAAGACGATCAAAATCCTTCGGGACGAGTCTGACGGATGCGACGAGCGTCACCTTCGATGGCACACCGGCCGCCTTTACGGTCGTTTCGTCGTCGCAAATCTCGGCCACCGTGCCGGCGGGCGCGAAGACTGGCAAGGTCCAAGTGGTCACACCGGACGGCACGCTTACGAGTAACGTGTCCTTCCGCGTGAAGTGATCAGCGAGCCGGAACGCCGTCGTGAAGCGGCCTCGGTAGCCCGGTGGGGACGAGCAATTGCTCGAGCCGCACTGGTTCAGCGAGCATACTGGCGGCGACGCCTCGGGTCGCGGAGCCGCCTCCGCTTATTTTCGGGCCGATTGGTTTTGGGGCTGCGCGGCCGCCCATCCCGTTGCTCTAGCTCTAACGAATCCCGAAACATCCGGTAATGCCGTTTGAGCCGCTCGACGTAATCCGGCGACTGAAGAACGATTCGAAACAGGTCCAGGAGGACGGACGAACACGCGGTTTGTGCGTTGAGGGAATCGAGGCACGGCCCCTGCATCTCAATGGGATCGCTGGCGGCGCTCCATTTCTGGTAGAAATCCGGACTCTCCCAGCCGTAGCTGATGGTGGCCCAGATCTTGCTCCACCCTGTGTCCGGCCGCATCACACAGATGGTTACCCGCCGGCAGTCACAGCCGGGCTCGTCGCAATAAAACTCGATGTACCCATACTCCCCGGCCGGGAGATCGTTCCCAGGCGTTACCAGGAGGGACCTGGTTTCACGCCTTCCCAGCTCGGGGAATTTTTCCATGAATGGAGTCATTGGCACCGATCGATCTCCCGGCGGCGCATGGCGCCGCCCTACTTAGGCCGCGGCGTGCTGGAACTTCACCGACACCAGCTTCGAGACGCCCGGCTCCTGCATGGTCACGCCGTACATGGCCGATGCCGCCTCCATGGTCTTCTTGGAATGCGTGATGACGATGAACTGGGTTCCGGTGGACATTTCGCGCAGCAGCCGCGTGAGCCTTTCGATGTTGGCTTCGTCGAGCGGCGCGTCGACTTCGTCCAGGATGCAGAAGGGGCTGGGCTGATAGCGGAAGATGGCCATCAGCAGGGCCACCGCCGCGAGCGCCTTCTCGCCGCCGGACAGCAACAGCACGTTTTGCAGCTTCTTGCCCGGAGGCGACGCCACGATGTCGATGCCGGAATCGGCCAGGTTGGTTTCGTCGGTCAGACGCATCTCGCCGATGCCGCCGCCGAACAGCGTCTGGAACGCTTCGCGGAAATTTTCGTTGATGCGCTCGAAGGCTTCCGCAAATTTCTGGCGCGAGACGATGTCGATGTCCGCGATGGCCTTCTCCGTATCGCGGATGGAATCCAGCAAATCCTGACGCTGCACGCTCAGGAACTCCTGGCGCTGCGAGGCTTCCTGGAATTCTTCCATGGCCTGCGCGTTCACCGGTCCCAGCGCCTCGATGCGCGCCCGCACTTCATCGTAGAGACGTTCGGACTCGGCGATAGCTTCGACGTCGGGCACAGTTTCGTCGCCGGCTGCCAATTCCTCTACGGCGCAATTCAGTTCCTTGCGGCTGGTCTCGTCGAGATACTTCAGCTCGGCCTGACGCCTCACCAGATCCACTTCGATTTGCGAGCGGTTCGTGTGCGCCTCTTCCACCTTCACGCGCAGTTGCTTCAACTCGTCTTCGGTGGCGGCCAGGGTCTCGCGCATGCGGGCTTCTTCGGCGGCAAGTTGGTTCACCACAGCTTCGGTTTGCAGAGCTTGCTCAGTGAGCAACGCCAGCTTGCGATCCAACTCGATATTGTCGGCCAGCAGGCCCGCGCGGTGCACGCCCAGGCGCTCGATTTCCGACGCGATCTGCGACAGCCGCGCAGTACCTTCTTTGTGCTGCGCTTCCAGACGGCCCATGGCCGCCCGCTCGGCGCGATGCCGCTCTTCCAGGCCGGCTAATTCCGCGCGCAACGCCGAATGGTCCTCACCCAGTGCCGCCGCTTCGATCTCCAGCTTCTCCAGGAATTGACGTTGATCTTCCAACTGCTGTTCGCGCTGCTCGCGCAACTCTTCCTTCTCCGCCACGGCCTGCTGATTGCGCGCGCGCTGCTCCTGAGACCGTTCGGCATCGCGCTTCAGGCGGTCGAGTTCCAGCCGCGCCACGGAAAGCCGCGAGTTGGCGCGATTGGTATCGTCGGCCAGCTTGCGCATTTCGTGTTCCAGCGCCACGCGGTCTTTCTCGCGGGCTTGCTGCACGCCGCGCAAGCGCTCCAATTCGGCTGCCAGGATGGCGATCTCGCGGTCGAGATCCTCCAGGCGGGCGACTTGCTCGTCGAGCGCTTTTTGCTTGCCCGAGAGCACAACTGCCAGCTCGCGCGCTTCGCGCTTCATGGCCAGCGGACCGCTGGCCGTCTTCTTGCCGCCGGTCACGGTGTGGCCGTGATAGCAGAGGCCGTCGGTAGTCAGAAAGTACAGATGAGGATAGCTGGTGGCCAGCCGTTGGGCCGACGCACGGTCCTCGGCCAGAAAGCACAACGAAACCCGCGGCAGCAGCGTGGCGGCGCGGTCGGTGAGGCCGTTGGTCAGGCGCAGCGAATCGCTGAGCCGCGACAGAATCCCGGTCTCCGGCCCGATCGCCGGCTCCGGCAGGTGCCCATGACCGTTGCCGTTCTTCTCCGGATGTACTAGGAAGGTGGCGCGGCCATCGAGTTCCGCGCGCAGGAAGTCCAGACCGCGGTCGGCTTGCGCCCAGTTTTCGACCACCACATATTCCAGCTCGTCGTGCAGGAATTCTTCGGCGGGCTTTTCGAACTGCGGATCGACTTCCACGAAATCGGCCAGCACGCCTTGTGGCCGCAGGTCCTGCGCCTTGCCCTTTTCGAGCGCGGCGAAGAGCCGCTTCACCGATTCGGTGGTGTAGCTGCGATGCGCCAGCACTTCTTCGAGCGATTCCTTGCGCGCCTTCAACTTCGAGCATTCCGTGCGCAGTTGGTCGATGCTGCCGCGCGCCTCGACGGCATCCCGGCGCCGCACGTTCAGATCTTCCTCGGTGCGATGGCGCTCGCCCGCAACCGATTCCAACTCAAGCTGGCGCTGCGCCATGGTTTCGGAAAGCGCATGGCGGGCCGTGCCCAGACGCTCCAGCTCGGCGGCGGAGGACTGCTCCTCTTTCTCGACGCGCGCCGTTTCACGCTCGATTCCGGCCAGGTATTCGTTCATCTGCGCGAGTTGGTTGCGCAGCGTGGATACTTCGCCCAGCAGGCGCAGCACTGCGGTGCGGCTTTGCTCGATCGCCTGCTCGCGTTCGCGAACGGTAGCTTGCAGTTCCTCGCGCAAGCGATTCTTCTCCAGCATGCGCTCGCGCGATTCCCCGATTTGCCGGTCGAGCGCCGCAACCTGCTGCTGGTGTGCGTCCAGATCTGCGCCGATGCGGCCCAGCCGGAGTTCTAATTCCTGCGATTCGCGCTCGGCCTGCACGATGCGCTGCTCGATGGCGCCGCTCTCTTTCACCTGCGATTCCAGCTTGCCGCGGGCGCGTTCGGTTTCCACTTTGCACTCGGCCAACTCGCGGCGCTGTTCGGTGAGATGCTGCTCGGTTCTATAGGACTGGCCTTGCAGTTCGGTGTGCGCCAGTTCTTTGGCGGCCACCTGCTCGGAAAGGCCGCGCAGATCGGCGGAAGCCAAGTTCAGGTCGAGAGCGGCTTTGGCGGCTTCCCGCTCCAGCATGCGGAACTTGCCCGAGAGCGCCACGCGCAAGCGGGCATCCATCTCGGTCTTGAGCTCGCCGTAGCGCCTGGCCTTGGCGGCCTGCCGCTTGAGCGAATTCACCTGGCGGGTGACCTCTTCCAGGATGTCGAAGACGCGCGCCAGATTCTGCTTGGCGCTCTCCAGCTTGGCTTCCGCGAGCCGTTTGCGGGTCTTGTACTTGGTGATGCCGGCGGCCTCTTCGATCACCGAGCGGCGGTCCTGCGGCTTGGAGCTGAGGATCTGGCCGATACGGCCCTGCTCGATGATGGCGTAGCTTTCGGGGCCGAGGCCGGTGCCCATGAAGATGTCCTGGATGTCGCGCAGGCGGGCGGCGTGGCCGTTGATGAGGTATTCGCTTTCGCCGGACCGGAACAGGCGGCGGGTGATGGTGATCTCGCCGTTCTTGCCCTGATGGGCGGTGATCGGGATGGGTCCGTGGCTGTTCGTTCCGGCCACGGACGCGGCGGCATCGTGGGCTTCCTGGTAAAGCATGGGATCGACCAGCGTCATGGTGACGGCGGCCAGGCCCAGAGGCTTGCGGTCGCGCGTGCCGGCGAAGATTACGTCTTCCATGCGGGCGCCGCGCAGGCTTTTCGCCGATTGTTCGCCGAGCACCCAACTGATGGCATCGCTCAGGTTCGATTTGCCACAGCCGTTGGGGCCTACCACGGCAGCGATGCCGCCGCCATTGAAGCGGAGTTCCGTGCGGTCACAGAAGGATTTGAAGCCTTGGAGTTCGACGCGCTTTAGTTTCAGCAAAAACGTTTACCTCGTCTTGCTCGGGGGATCGTAACCATACTAAACTCGTTGGCGAAAAAAGTAAAGCACATTCTACGCTGCAAAAAGGGTCCCCTGAAAAACTGCCCCAATATCTAGTGTCGCATTTCCTCGTGGGGCAGACCTCTAGGTCTGCGCGGGTCCTCCAGGACCCGCCGGGCCGACGTGCATCTTTATGCAGGATCGGCCGCAGGACTGGAGTCCTGCCCCACAGGCCAGCGCGGGGGGCGTTTCTCCTGAAATGCTCGAATGCCTTCCTGGAAATCCGCGCTGCGAAAAACTTCGTTGCGCATTTGGCGGGCCAGATCGCCGGCTTCTTCCCAGCTTTTGCCGCGCGCGTCGCGGACGAACGCCAGGCCGGCGCGGATGGCGGTAGGGCTGGACTCGGCGATTGCGGCTGCGATTTCTTGCGCGCGCTGCATTAAGACAGATGGGTCCACCACATGGTGCACCAGCCCATACTCGCGCGCCTCGTTCGCACCGAAAATGCGGCCGGAGAGCGCGAGCTCGGTTGCCCGCCGCTGACCCAGCGCCGCCACTACCGTCCTGAAAATCACGAACGGCCAAAGCCCGATTCGGATTTCGGTCAGCCCGAAGGTGGCGTCGTCCGCCGCCACTACGATATGGCAATTCGCAGCCAATCCTGTGCCGCCGGCCAGCGCCGCTCCATGCACCGCGGCGATCAGCGGCTTGGTCATGCGGATTCCGGCCGTAAAGATGCGCTCGTGGACTTCGTTGACGTCGCCGGCGGTGGTGGACAGCACTTCGTGCAGATCCATGCCGGCGCAGAACGATTTGCCATTTCCGCTGAGCAGGACCGCGCCCACACCCGCATCGCCTTCCGCCTCCTCCAGCGCCGCGCCGAGCGCGCTGCATAGATCCATATTCAGCGCGTTCCGCCGCTCCGGACGGCTCAGCGCGAGATGCAGAACGCGGCCCTCGCGGGTAATCTGCAGGCTTTCGCTCATTGCGGGCGATCTCCTCGGTTTTGGGCGGATTGGGAAGCCAGCGTACCGCTAGCGAGCCTTGCTCGCTGCGCTGGCAAGTGTGCCAGCGCGGCAGCATCGAAAGCCTCCGGTAGGCGACTGAGAATCCGGCCGGGCGGCCTGCGAGGCCGCCGCAGGCTGCGAGCCTGCCCCACAACTCGGCTTTCATGCGCATTTGGTGGGCCCCCGCGGCCCATGGAGACAGGCACGAGTGCCTGCGCCACGGGGTTAATCGGTAAGCTCTCGCTCATAGACTTCGATCTCCAAAGCCAGTAGCGCCGCACCCAGGGTTTTGCCCTGCGCGTCGGTGCGCAGCGAAACGGTCCCGCCGCCGCCCAGGCCGTGATGCAGCATCAGGTTCAACGCGTAGAGGCTGGGCAGTTCGAAACGGTCCACCCTTCCCTCGACCATCTCGCCGAAGAAGGCTTTGACGCGCTCCGGGGTCACCTCGCGCAACAGGATCGGATAGTATTGCGGCAGCCACGCAATCACCCCGATGTTGGCAATATCGCCCTTGTCTCCGGAACGGGTGTGGGCGATGCGGGAGAGGGGGAGTTTCATTGGGTTGCCTCGCTGAGAAGAGGGCGGCCTGCGAGGCCGCCGCAGGCTTCGAGCCTGCCCCACATATCTATCATGCGACCACCTCCACGCGCGTTTGGATCTCTTCGCGCGGAATCAATGCCGGCCAGTAGGCTACGATCTGGCGGACTTCGGGCCGGCCTTCGCCGTATCCGGTGCCGCCCGGCGGACCGGTAAGCACCAGCGGAATCATCTCGCGCGTGAAGCGATCCACGGCGCGCTTGTCGCGGCCGCGTACGCCGATGCGCACCTGCACCTCCGTGGGATCGGCGACAGGGTGGGCGGCAGGACCGTGGCACGCATTCACGCCAAAGTATTCCGTATGGATTTCGTCGAAGCGAAGCCCAAGTTGATCGAGGCGCTGGCGCGTGATGCGGTCGGCCACGCGCGCCTTCGCCAGTGCATCGGGCCAACTGTAGACCAGCGTGCCGGACGCCTTCCAGCCAGCGTGATAACTGATGGAAGCCTTCAGCATGGCCGGCCGCGGGCCGCCGCGCACGCCGTGCCCGCGCACGCGATCGGGGCCGGTATCGGCAAGCTGGATGGTGGTGAAGTCGGCCACGCAATCCGGCGTCATATATTGCCTGGGGTCGCCGATTTCGTAGAGAAGCTGCTCTTTCACGCCGTGCGCATCGATGCGTCCGCCAGTGCCGGGATGTTTGGTCACGGCGAACGATCCGTCCGGTTCGGCTTCTACAATCGGGTAGCCGATGTTGGCCAAGTCCGGAATGTTTTGCCAATCCACCTGGCAGTTGCCGCCGGAGCATTGCGCGCCGCACTCGATGATGTGTCCGGCGACGATGCCGGCGGCGAGCTTGTCGTAGTCGTCCGGGCCCCAGCCGAAGCGGTGGATCATGGGGGCCAGCACCAGCGCGGCATCGGCGCAGCGTCCGGAGATCACCACGTCCGCGCCGGTAGCCAACGCTTCGGCAAGCGGGAATGCGCCGATGTAGGCGTTGGCGCTCAGGATGTGTTCGCGAATAGTGGAGATGGGCTCGCCGGTGTCAATATTGCGCATCTCGTAGCCTTTGGCGAGGAACTCGTCGATGCGGGGGAGCACGTCGTCGCCTAGCACGACCGCGATTTTGAGACCGGGCGCGGCCTTGAGCACCGCCCGCGCGCAGGCTACCGGGTTGACGCCGCCGGCGTTGGCTATGACTTTGATGTGACGGTCGCGGAGCTTGTGGGCGATGCGTCCGATGAGCGGCGGAAAATCGCGGGCGTAGCCAAGCTCGGGGTCCTGCTGGCGCTGCTTCTGCAGGATGGACATGGTGACTTCGGCCAGGTAGTCGAGAGTGAGATAGTCGATCGGCCCACCGTCCACCAGACGGACGGGGGCTTCGAGCCAATCGCCCCAGAAGCCTTGACCGTTAGCGATGCGAATCATAAAAGACACTTGGAACCACAGATGGACACAGATAAACACAGATGAAGGCCCCTCCTCTTATCTGTGTTTATCGGTGTCCATCCGTGGTTCCATTTCCGGTTCTTTTTCATAGAGTCTCCAGGATTAGCGGAGTAGCTCGGGGGCGGTGGAGTGTTACTTCCAGCGCCATCGTTAGGATTTGGCGCGTTTCTAATGGGTCGATGACCGCGTCGCAGTGGCCGCGCGCGGCGGCGTAGCGGGCGTCCAGCCAGCTTTCGTAGTCGGCTTTCGTCTTGTCGATGGCGGCTTGCAGTTGCTTAGGCAGGGGCTCGCCGGCGGCTTTCAGTTTTTCGAGTTCCACGGAGAAAAGCGCTTGCACGGCGGAATCGCCTTCCATCACTCCGATGCGCGCGGTGGGCCAACTGAATGTAAAATTCGGCTCGAAGCCTTGGCCGGCCATGGCGTAATAGCCCGCGCCGCTGGCGTGGTTCAGGGTCAGGATGAGCTTCGGCACCGAGGTGCAGGACATGGCTTCCACCATGTCTGCGCCGGCGCGGACGATGCCTTCGCGCTCGGCTTCGGGACCGACCATGAAGCCGGAAACGTCCTGCAGGTATATAAGAGGGTAGCCGAGGCGCTCGTTGAGTTCCACGAAATACGCCACTTTGCGCGCGGATTCGGTGTACACGATGCCGCCGATGCGCGGGCGTCCTTCGGAGCGCAGGAAGCCGCGGCGGTTGGCGATGATGGCCACCGGGTGGCCGGACAGGCGCGCGTTGGCGCACAGCATCTCGGGCGCGTAGTCGGGCTGGAATTCGGTGTAGTCGCCCGCATCGAAAATGCGGAAGATGACTTCCTCGATGTCGTAAGGCAGGCGGTGGTTCTCGGGGAGGACGCCGTAGATATCGTCGATGGGACGCGCGGGCGGTTGGCAGGCGGAACCGCCTGCCCCACCTGGGGCGGGCAATTCGCGGAAGCGTTGCCGAATGCGGGCCAGGCATTCGGCATCGTCTTTGGCCATATAATGCGCCACGCCGCTAACGGTGGTGTGCATGCGCGCGCCGCCGATGGATTCGGAATCGACCACCTGGCCGGTGGCGCCTTTGACGAGATTCGGACCTCCGAGGCCCATGAAGCTCGTGCCTTCGACCATGATGATGTAATCGCTGAGCGCGGGAAGATAAGCGCCGCCGGCGATGCAAGCACCCATCACCGCGGCAATCTGCGGCACACGGAGCTTGCGCCGCATAAGAGAATTATAATAGAAAATTCGCCCGCCGCCATACTGGCCGGGAAAAATACGGTCCTGGTACGGCAGGTTGACGCCCGCGGAGTCCACCAGATAGACGATGGGGACGCGGTTGCGCATGGCGATTTCCTGCGCCCGCAGGCCTTTAGTGACGGTTTCGGGCCACCAGGAGCCGGCCTTGACGGTGGCGTCGCCCGCGATAATGACGGCGTAGCGGTCTTCGATCTTGCCGATGCCGGTGACGGAGCCGAGGCAGGGGGCTTCGCCATCGTACTGGTCATAGGCCAACAGGAGTCCGATTTCGAGGAAGGGGGTGCCGGGGTCGATCAGCGCGGCGATGCGCTCGCGCGCGGCCATCTTGCCGGCGCGATGCTGGCGGTCGATCTTGGCGGGGCCGCCGCCGGCGCGGAGGCGGTCTTCGAGTTTCTTGAGTTGTTCGACGAGGTGGCGCATGTGGGCCATGCGGGCGGCTTTGTGCGCGGGGGATGCAGGTTCGGGGATTGTGCTCACGTTATGTGATCGTAGCGCGAATGGGACGGAAGGGAGGGATGCCCGGAATTCCGGTTGGGCGAGTGTATGGTGCGCAAATCGCCTTATGCGCAAGGTATCTAAGCGCGGACAATTCTCGACTTGGTGCCTGCCGGCCCCCGTTATCGCTGTATTGTGGGTAATTCGCTAACAGTTCCTCGCCAGCCTCGATGTCTCGTGGCAAAGAAATTACAGGTTTCATCGCGCCGGACGTTGGGGTTCGTCCGCGACTCGTTCGTACCATGATGGGGTCAACTGATTGAAACTGATGGGGCATCCATATCTGCCGTTCTTTAGAACCGCGAAATCTGCGTACAGCTTCTTGATTCTATTCGGCAGACGTTCCGTTTTATGCTTGTCGATCCAGACCATGCCGGCATCATCGCTGCCGAACACCTTGGTACCCCTTCTTATCTTTCTGATCGCAAACACTCTGACGCCGTGGGCCCTAGATTTTCCCAGCCGGGTGCACACGCCATCATGCGGCAGGCCCGGCGTCTCGCTCCTCCAATTGATCGCCACAGCCCGTCCCAGGGCTTCCAGGTCAGGGAAAATGGCTGTCTCGTCGATACCGCAGGATTCAAGGGTGCGACGGATTTGCTGGAGCTCCCAGCTTGGGATCGCGATCTTGACAAGCCGTGGCCGCTTGCTCTTGTTACTCACCTTCCAGAAACCGTCGTTCTCGCTGCCGTGAATTGTGAAACATGATCGCTGTGCGCTGATCCTGCGTATCGTATGCGTCGGAAGAACGGCCACCGGAAGAACGGGTAGTCTGGCTCGTTTAAACCGCGCAGGCAACCACGCGGTGACGGACTTCCTGTCCGCCGGGAGTGTGCCAGGATCAGCGGGCGGAATAACTTCGTCTCTTTTGATGACAGCACGATTGAGCCACCAGGCATCGAGCACCCAGACCGCAGCGTGAAAATTACCGGGGTTCGACCTGACCGCTCGAAGTAAAGGGCAATCAGGGAGGACTCTGTCCAGTCGAGAAGGCGGGTTGGCGCTCCGTAGTGGTGCATGACAAAATACGACTCCCAATTGTTGAGTTCGGGATTCTCGCTCGGTTTGGTGTAATCCGATAGGGCAGGTGCGCGCGTGGCAAATTCTTCCCGGATTTCATATTCGAGCTGGTGGTCGTCCGGTTCGCCCCGGTAAAGCTTCGGGACGAGCGGCCACTCAGCCCGTTCTTGTCCTCTGCACCATGGGAGCAGAGGCTCGTCGGCAAACCACCGTTCCCTGAGATCCGAAATCTTCTTCGTAAACTCCTCCATGCTATTTGCGGTTTCCAGTTGCACGCTGAGCACCTCCTTTGCACGTTTGAAGACGTCCAACTGTAGTCACTAAAGCCTGCGCGGTTTCCACATGCGCCGGTCGAACACAAACGGGATCGGTTCCTCCATGGTGATGAGCCCGAAATCCGGATGCTCGGGGTTCAGTAGATAGTTGTATTCCGTGGGAACTATTGCAGAGGGCACTCTGGCGACGGCTGAAGCCTTGGAGACCAGCCAATTCGTGCCCAGGTCCCGCAGGCTCGCAGGCGCCGGATCTTCCTCCCAATCCGGCGGGAGGGACTCTTGGTCAAAGACGGCGATCTGCTGGTCATCCGGAATCCAGGCGGCTACGGAAACGTAAGTCGTCAACGGCTCAATGGGCGGAGTGTGCACCCACAGTTCAAGAGTCGCCAGCGAGAGCGACTGGGACGTATACACGATCCGGTGGCCTTTGTGATTCCAGCGCATCGCCGCCCGCAGACCGCCATCGCCGGAGAAGGCGGCCGGCGCGTATTGCCGCTTTGAAATGCGCCAGACCCGCACTACGCATACATCCCGTATTCGATACCGTATAGCAACTCGTCCACGATCTCGGCGGCTTCTGGTGTGTCTTCCGTGAGCACGGCCAACGGGGATCGCCCGCCCAAACTACGATTTGGCTCCTGCAACCAGTGCATCGCATTCACCTGTCCATCGAGAGCTTCAGTTGCGTGGGCAATGATCTCGGCCCTCCGCGCCGCGCCGCGCAGTTCCTGCCGGACGGAAAGGTCCTCGCTGGCGGGAGTCTCAAAGATCCTGCGGACTCCCTCCTCCCCTTTTTTGCGCCCCAGTTCGATCAGTGCGAACCGTCCTGACGGCAAGGGTTCTCCGTCCGCGCAGAGGCCAAGGAGCTCCAGCGCCTGCCGCATCTGGCTACGTGCGACGCGCCGCACTGTGACACGCGTGCGCGGCACGGAGTCGGACGCGCGCGACGGTCCTATTGGCTTGATGCGCTTGGTCGTGCCAGCCATAGTGTCCCCCTCACTAGTGTACGGCGTTCGTTGCCGCGGTGGGTATGGGAATGCGTTTGCGCATGGCGATGTCCTGGGCGCGCAGGCCTTTGGTGACGGTATCGGGCCACCAAGAGCCGGCTCTGGCCGCCTTAAAGGCGGCTGCGGCCAGGATTGGCCGCCCTCCAAATCCAAATTGACCCACTACTCACATGCCCGACCACGGGAAAACTAAGCTGGGCTTCAGGCCCGCTCTTAGCGCGTGAAGTTCGCCTCTCAATCCGGTCCCAAAGCGTGATACGGGTGGTTCCAATGAATCCGCCCGCGCGGGCAGCCGCCCCCTTACTGGACCCGGTCGCCGCCTATGATCGAATCGCGCCCGTGTACGCGCGCCTGGCGAACCAGCGCAGAGCATATCTCGAAGCCGTCGAACGCTTGGTCGTGGCCGAAACCCCGCCCGGCAGCCGCTCCCTGCTGGATGTGGGCGCCGGGGATGGCGCGCGCGCCGCGCGTATTGCCGCGGCCGCCGGCTTGCCGGATCTCAATCTGCTGGAGCCCAGCGAAAGCATGCGCAGCCGTTGCCCGGCGCAGTGCGCCATCTGGGCCATGCGCGCCGAAGATCTGCACTGCCGTCAGGGCAGCTTCGATATCGTCACCTGTCTGTGGAATGTCCTGGGACATATCTTCCCCGCCGCCGCCCGGATTGACGTGCTGCGCCAGTTCGCCCGCCTGGTGTCCCCGCCGGGCAAGATTTTCATCGACGTGAATCATCGCTATAACGCTCGTCATTACGGCATCCTGGCTACGGCCATACGTTGCCTCCGGGACCGTGTGTCGCCGGCCGGCAGCCATGGCGATGTCAGGGTTGTATGGGATATCGAGGGCCAGCGCTGCGCCACAACCGGACATGTCTTCACCCACGCCGAGTTCACCGCGCTGTCCCGGGCCGCTGGTCTCAGCATCGAGAACCGCTTCGTCATCGACTATGCCTCGGGCGAACTCCGGCGGCGGAGTTTTGCAGGCAATCTCCTTTATGTGTTACGGCGCCCAATGCCATGACGATTTGGCGCGGGTTATCATGCTCTACAGCATGCATACCCTTTTGAAGTTGACCTTGGCCGGCGGCCTTCTGCCCCTGCTGGCGGCCGGCGAGCCGCCCTTGCGGCTCTCGATCGCGGGACTGGTGCACGGTCACGTGGACGGTTTTCTGCGCGCGGCGAGCCTGCGCAAGGACGTGGAAATCGTTGGCATCTTCGACGCCGACACCGCGCTGCAACGGGAATACGCGCAGCGCTACGGCTTGGCGCAATCCGTTTTCTTCACGGACCTGGCCGCCATGCTGGATCGTGTGAAGCCGGAGGCAGTGGCCTTGTTCACCAGCACATTCGACCATGCCAGCGTGGTAGAGGCCTGCGCGCGGCGCCACATCCACGCCATGATGGAGAAGCCGCTGGCCGTGAGCATAGCAGACGCGCGAGCCATTCAGCGCGCGGCGCACCAAGGCGGCATACACGTGATCGTGAATTACGAGACCACCTGGTATGCCAGCCACGCCGAGATGTGGCGCATCGTCAAGGAGCGGCACGCCGCCGGCGACATTCGCAAGATGGTGGCGATGGATGGCCACGAAGGTCCCAAAGAGATCCACGTGGGGCCGGAGTTTCTGGGCTGGCTCACCGATCCGGCGAAGAACGGCGCGGGCGCGTTGTTCGATTTCGGCTGCTATGGCGCCAACCTGATGACCTGGATGATGGACAACCAGCGTCCCGTGGCGGTGACGGCCATCACCCAAACCATCAAGCCGCAGATCTACGCGCGCGTGGACGATGAAGCGTCGGTGCTGGTGGAGTATCCCAAGGCGCAGGGCATCATTCAAGCCTCGTGGAACTGGCCGTTCGGACGCAAGGATTTCGAGGTCTACGGGGAGCGCGGGTACGCCATCGCGACGGGCGGCGATGCGCTGCGTGTGCGATTGCCGGGCGGGCAGGAGGAAGCGCGCCCGCTCGAAGCTCTGCCGCCTGACGAACACGACTCGTTGTCGTATCTGGCGGCCATTGTGCGCGGGAAGCGGAAGCCGGCCGGGCTGTCGTCGCTCGAGAACAATATGATCGTCACCGAAATCCTGGTGGCGGCGCGTGAGTCCGCGCGAACCGGCCGCACCATCAAGCTGAGCGGGGAAGGGGCGCGATGATGCTGTTCGGGATTGCGGCGCTCGAACTGGTGGCCATGTGGATGCTGTGGCTGTATCCCTTCATGCGCAAGCGGTTCACCGGGCCGAAGCGGCAATCGGAAGTGATGGCGCACTGGGGCGATTGGGGACTGGCGCTCGAATCGGCCGGTATATTTTTCGCCTGGTTATGGTTGCCGAATACGTCGTTGCCCGGTGCGGCGCGCATCGTTCCGTCGATGGTGCTGGCGCCCGTCGGCGCGGTGTTTGGCTGGCTGGCCGTGCGGCATCTGGGCAAGCAGCTCCGCATTCTGGCGGGATTGTATGCGGACCATGAACTGATCCGCACGGGGCCCTACGCGATTGTGCGGCACCCGGTGTATGCCTCGTTGTTTCTCATGATGCTGGCGACCGGGCTGCTTTTCGCGCGTTGGCCGATGTTGGTGCTGAGCGTTGTGTTGTACATCGCAGGGACCGAGATTCGCATTCACGCGGAGGAAGGGTTGCTTAGGGCGCGGTTTGGCGAGGAGTTTGAGGCGTATCGGCGCAGTGTGCCGGCTTATTTGCCGTTCGTGCGGTGAGGGCTGTGGCAATACTGGAGGGCGGGCAATATTGCCCGCAGCCGGCTTTCAGCCGGCTCTGCCGCTAAAAAGGCGGCTGCGGCCAGGATTGGCCGCCCTCCAGTTCGATTTCATCGTCTTTGGTGGGCCGCGGGGCGTCGACGACAGGCTAGCAGCCTGCGCGGGGCTAAAGCCCCGCGGCGGCGCATGGCGCCGCCCCACAATCAACGCAGATGCCCGGCCATGGGAACGGCGCCTGCGATACGAGGAATATCGGTGTCCGATGCGGTACGCGCCATTGAGCGGCTAATCGCGGCCATCGAGGCGCGCCGTGTAGTCAGCCCTCAGCCATCCCCTGGTCTTCCGCCAACGCCAGCGCGCCATACAGCACGCTATCGTCGCCCAGCGCCGCGGGCGCCACGTCGATGCGCGCGCCGCTCCAGTCCGTAATTTGGCGGCGCAATTCGGCGCGTAGGGGATCGAACAACCGGTCGCCGGCTTTCGCTATGCCGCCGCCAATCACGATACGCGCGGGATTCAGCAGCATGATCGAGGTCTTCAGCCCCAGCGCCAGATCCACCACGTAGCGGCTCACGAAAGCCGGATCGCGCATCAGTTCCTCGGCGGTCTTCCCGTAGTCGCGCTCGAGCCACAAACCGCAGCACATGCGTTCGAAACAGCCGTGCCAGCCGCAGAGGCACGGCGGACCGTCGGGCCGGATGGTCAGGTGGCCGATCTCGCCGCCATAGGAATCGGCGCCGCGCCAGATCCGGCCGTCGTGATAGATGCCGCCGCCGATGCCGGTGGAAAGTGTCATGTAGAACAGGGGCGAGTAGCCGCGTCCGGCGCCGAAGCGGGCTTCGCCCAGCGCGCCGGCGTTGGCGTCGTTATCCATGATGGCCGGCACGCCCAGCAGGTCGCGCACCCAGTCGGTGAGGTGGAAATCGCGCCATCCGCCGACGTGCGTGGACAGCGCAATGCGTTGCTCTTGGAAGACTACCGGGCCGCCGAAACCGATGCCGCAGCGGTCCGCCGGCGTCTCGCTCTGCCAGGCGCGCGCGATCGCCGAAATCTGACCGAGCATCCAGTCGCGGCCGCCTTCGGCATCCGTGCGGCGGGATTCGCGGCGCACCATGCGCTCGCCATCGAACGCCGCGATCGAGAACTTCGTGCCGCCGACGTCAATCGCCAGGGTTCTCTTCTCGGGCATGGGCTTCCAAAACCTCCTCGGGCGAGGCCGCGCCGGTTCCTTTCTTCATGATCGTGATGGACGCCACCAGGTTGCCGAAGCGGGCGGCTGCGGCGGGAGAGCCGGTCACGCGCAGGGCCAGCGATGCGCCGGCGGAAAAGCTGTCGCCGGCGCCGCAAATATCCACGGGGTTGGGGAGCGGATTCTGGAGAATCCACGCAGGACTGGAGTCCCGACCCACGATAATCGCGCCTTCCGGACCCAGCGTCACGAACATTAGCGGCGCTTGTGTGTGCTGCAGCAGAGCGGGGAAATCTACCCGTCCGAACAGTTCGCGGCAAGCGCTCTCGGCCTCCTGCCGGTTCGGTTTCAGGATCACGTTGCGGAACAGGTGGATGCGCGCGCGCGAGTCGGCGAAAAAGATGCGCTCGGGATACTGTGGCGCAAGTTCGCCCAGCAGGCCGCGCACCGCCGGGGTGATCACGCCGCCCTGG
The DNA here is from genome assembly GCA_050008575.1 of Bryobacteraceae bacterium. Classification (GTDB taxonomy): domain Bacteria; phylum Acidobacteriota; class Terriglobia; order Bryobacterales; family Bryobacteraceae; genus Bog-159. Next base: position 13,628 of record JBEKMJ010000012.1, on the reverse strand, counting down.
CTGGTCTCGGCCTGATCGGCAATCAGGATCACGTCGAATGTTTCGACGGCCAGTTGGAGGCTGTCGAGGATCTGGCGCTCGACGTCGGCGGGCAACGGCTGGTCGTTGATGAAATCGAGGCGGGGCTGGTCTTCCACACCGGTGCGCGCGTTGATCACCTTGGTGTAAGTAAACGTTTGCATGGCGGCTGTGCGGACACACAGATCCAACGAAATGCCGCGGACGGCCAGCGCATGCGATAGCTCCAAGCCGAAGCCATCCTGGCCGATGGCGCCCATTACGGCCACGCGCCCTGTGCCCAGCGCGGCAAGATTGCTGGCGACCGTGCCGCCCGCGCCCGGCGTTACCTCCGTGCGCACCACGCCGATACGCGGGATGCCGGTTTCACGCGAGGGCTCCGCCGCTTCGGGCGCGTAAGTGCACCAGCGATCGAGGCAGATATCGCCCACCACCAATGCGGAAAGCTTGGGAAATTCGGCGAGGATTTCAGAGGTAGTCATGGTTGTTCCAGAATGGCGCGGCGCAGCGCGGGAAATGTGGCGCGATGATCGCCGCGGAAGTAAAAGCTCGCGCCCCCGTCGGCCACCGTGCGCACCAGCAGGGTTTTATGCGGGCGGAAGTAGTAGCCCGGATCGGTCTTGGGAAGCTCGTGGTGAATGTCGCCTTCAATCGGCGCGAGATCGAAGACGGCGGTGGCGAAATCGCGGATGGCGCGGCCTTCCTGGTGCGCCACGTTGCGCGCCATGGCCAGCGCTTTCAGGTAGACTTCGGGCGCCATGATCGCCGAGCCGAAGCTCAGCAGCACGCCGCTTTCCAGGCGCTCGATGGTGCGCGCGAAGATCAGGAAGTCGCGGTAACTGGCCACGCCGAAGGCCGCGCCGTCGCAGTTGGGATGCTCGTGCAGAATGTCGTAGCCGATGCCCACGTGTACCGTGGCCGGCACGTTCGCGCGCCAGGCGGCTGCCAGCACGCTCAGATCGCGGTGCGGGTAATCGCTTTCCGCAATGCGCCGGCCGGCGTTTTCGCCCAGGCCCACGCCGGCGTCCGCGGCTTCGCGCACCCAGTCGTTCAACTCGCCGGTCTCGCGCCACAGGCCGAATTCGCCGGTGCGGATGTAGCGTGCCACGCTCTCCGTGGTCGCGCCGACGCGCGCCAATTCGTAATCGTGGATGACGCCCGCGCCGTTCATGGCGATGTGATCCAGAAAGCCGCGCTCGATCAGGTCGATGATATGGCGGTTCACGCCCGCACGCAGGACGTGTGCGCCCATCATCAGGATGCGGGCCGCGCCGCGCGTGCGGGCGGCGGCGATACGGGCTGCGACCTCGCGCAAGTTGGGGTGCTCGAACGGCGCGGCGATTTCATCGAGGGCCAGCCAGTGCGCGGCCGTGAGGTCGCTGACCCGCGCGGCGAGCGGCTTCACCAGCAGGCGGGAGCGATCGAAGATTTGGTATTTACTGGCCATTGGGAAATAGCGCGGCGAGCAGTTCGTCGCGGCACAAAAAGTTGGGGATGATGAAGTCGGCGCCCACACCCGCCAGGCGTTGGCGCTTCCATTCGTCCACGATGCGGCACTCGGGCTCGGCGGAAGCTACGCCCACCGCGACGCCGCCCACCTCCTTGATGTTCTCGATCTCCACGTAGCCATCGCCGAAGCCCAGGAATTCCGCGCCGGCGAATTCGGACGCGGCGATCAGGCGCTCGATCAGGATCTTCTTGGAGAAGCTGCGGTAGTCGTCCAGCGCGCCATAGACGCGGCCTTCGAAGTAGGGCGCGACATCCAGCAGCGCGGCTTCTTCCCTCATGTACGGCTGGTCGGTGCCGCTGGCGAGATAGAGGCGCAAGCCGCGCTCGTGCAAGGCCTCGATCACCGCGCGCGCGCCGGGCACCAGATACTTGTCGGGGGAAACATCGCGGCGGCGCAGTTCTTCCAGGCGATGGCGGATGCCCGCGTGCAGGCGCTCCAGATACATCTGTTTGTACGCGAGCGGGTCGCGGGGCGTGCCGCCGCGCTTCGCGATTTCATCGGCGAAGGCGATCGTCTGGTAGATGGTCTGCTTGCCCGTAAGCCGCCAGATGAAGTCTTCGACCACGGCGCGCAATTCGGCTTCCGATTCGCCCGTGCGCAGATCGAGCAGGATTTCGACCATCATGGGGACCATCACATCCATCCAGCCGGAGCGGATGAGCGAGATGGTGCCGTCGAAATCGAAGAGGCAGACCCGGGCGTTCTTGGCGGATACGCCCGGGCGGAGCTGTTCGACCATGCTAAACAAGCTATCAGCTTTCAACGGGCTGCGATGCGAGCTGCTGGTTTCCGGCAACCGGGACAGTTTCGAGTGTTATGATGAGCCTGGAGGCTGAGGTGGAGCATGCATGCTCTCAGGGCCACTGCATGAGCGACGTTCCCCGATGACCAACGCGCAGCTTTATCTCGCAATTGGCGTGCCCATCTTGGCCAACGCCGCACTGATCGGCCTGCTCCTGGCCTACATGAACGCCAAGTTTGAGGGTGTTAGCGAGCGCTTCGAGGGCATCAACCAGCGGTTCGAGGGGATGGACCGTCGCTTCGACGACATGCGCGCTCTCTGGCTAGCCGAACTGCATCGCGTCGAGGAAGTGCTGGACGCGCGGCTGAGGCACCTCGAGGAGCGCTAGTACCCATGAGCCCGCTTTGGCGCCGCCAGCGCTGGCGGTCTGCGCCGACGTTCCGAAAGCGGGCTCTGATTGCGCTTGGTGCTCGGCAGCGCGCCTTAGCGCTTGAGCAAAAGCTCATCCGGAATGGCGGTGTCATCTCACCGTGACGATCCGGACTGGGAACCACCCACCGGGTAGGTTGCACCAGCGATCGGCGTCAGACTTCCCGTCTTGAGATTGACGCTAAAAGCCGTCACGATGCCGCCGGTACTTCCGGTTCCTTCGGCGACATACACGAATTGTCCGCTCGCGTTGCAAACGACTGCATTCGGTTGCATCGCCGTGGCATATCGCGACCCAGGAACCGTGACCAGATCCCCGATCGAAGAGGTGATCGAGAACGCGTCCATTTTGTTGGCTCCGTAAGAGTTGGTGACGAAGACAAACCGATCAGTTGGGTCGACGGCGATCCACTCATTGCCGCCGCTCGTTGGGGAAAGGGCTGCCGGAAATCGGTGTAATTCCTCCGACGGGCTCATCCGGTATGCCAGCACGTTCTCCGCATCGCCATTCGCCGTGTATGGGTAACGGCCGGTGAGGTCAACGAACCCGGCGGCCAGGTTTGTGCCCCCCAAGAAAAAATCGCCCGTAATAGCCGTCAGCTCCCCGGTGGCGCGGGAGATCTTGTAAGCATTTATGGGACCGTCATTCGAAAGCGTGTATAACACGGTCCCGTCGGGTCGATACTATAACTTCAAGCGCGGAAACGCGGAATTTTTCGTGCTCGATAGTAATTACATGGACCCCGATCACTTGGCGCGGATCGAGAAGACGCTTACGGAGTCGAATGCGCTCTGGAAGATCTGCTATTTTCACCATCCGCTGTACTCCGATGGACCTGCGGAAGCTAGCGGAACCGATCTTCGTTTCCCACGGGGAACCTGGTGCTGGCTGGTCACGAGCACTGTTACGAACGAATCCAGCCGCGGAACGGAATTTACTATTTCGTTCTGGGCAGTTAGGTTACCACAACCTCCGTCCTCGGGCGAAATGGCCAAGGGGTTCGCCGGTTCAGATTCGCCAGACCCGCGGGAATCCGAACTAAGACGAATCCAGGAGCGGCAAGAGATACGCGGGCGGAATGCGGCGTGGCGGCGACCGGCACGAATGCTGCCGAAGCGCCCGTGCCGTTCTTGGCATGGCGCGCCTGGCAACCTGAGTTGCCCGCAAACGGCTTCGTCGCTATCCTAAGAACATGAAATTATTTGTTACCGGGGCGGGGGGCTACATCGGTCAAGTTGTAGTCGAGCACGCCGTGAAGGCCGGGCACAGGGTCGAAGGGCTGGCGCGAAATGAAGATTCGGCTCGAAAAGTCGAGCGTCTCGGGGCCACACCGGTGTTTGGCGATCTCGGATCCGCCGCCGTGCTTGCAGCGGCCGCGATGCGGGCGGACGCGGTACTGCACTTGGCCTATACGCACGATTTCAGTCTCGATTATTCGGTAGTGATCGACATAGAAGTGAAAGCCGTAGCGGCGCTGGTGGAAGGCGCCGGAAGAAAACCGGTTGTGACCACCTCCGGTACGGCAGTCGTGGCGCCCGCACCGGACGGCGGAGAGACGAACGAAGATTCCGCGATTAACGAAGACTTCGTTCTCGGCAAACGCATTCACGCGGAGCGGGCGGTGTTGCAGATGGCTGCGCAGGGCGCGCACACAGTCGCCGTCCGTCTGCCGCCTTATGTGTACGGCCGCGGCGGAAGTTTTTTCGTACCGGCATTGATGCAGCAAGCCGTAAGGCACGGTGTGTCGGCATGGGTGGACGGGCCGCGCAAACGCACCAGCGACGTCGATGTGGACGACGTTGCCCGTTTTTATTTGCTGGCGGCACAAGCCGCTCCAGCCGGCGCACTGTATAACTGCACGGGCGAGACGGACATTTCGACAGAAGAGCTAGCCCAGGCAGTGGGAGAGGCTGTGGAAGTTCCGGCGCGGGCCTTGCCGCGAACCGAGGTGCAAGCGCTTTGGGGCGAGTTTCTGACGGATTTCGTCGACTACGAGAACCGCTCGTCAAGCGCGAAGGCTCGCCGTGAATTGGGCTGGCGTCCGCAGGCCGCGTACGGGCTGCTGGACGACATAGTGAAGGGTTCGTATCGCGAGTTTGCGGCGCGGCTACGCGCCGGCCGAACGGCATGAGATACTGGGGCGGGTCGTTGGCGAGAACTGGATGTCGAACGTCGTGTCTTAGGGCCGGAAAATCCGGACACGGCAGTGTCCGCATACAACGTCGCTTGCAGGTTGGCGCGTCGGGGCAAGCGTGATGAGTCGCTCTCGCTCTTGCGAGAGGCTGGTCGAACCGGACAGTTTTTTCAGGTGGCCGCTCGGATGATGAGACGCGTCTTGGTGGACCACGCCCGGCAACATCGCAGAGTGAAACGAGGCGGTTCGGTTATCAAGGTATAGAGGTGCTGAGCGTATTCGACGAAAACCGTGGACCGCGATTGGAACATAGCCAGAGCCTGGCCTTACGCTGATTTGAAAGACGGCCATGGGATTGACACCGCGCCAGTGGGAAAGCGTCAAAAGTCTGTTTGATGCCGCCCTGGAGTTCGCACCTGAAGCCAGACCGTCATTTTTGAAACAGTCCTGTGAGGATGCCGATGTCCGTGAAGAAGCAGGACGGCTCCTGGCGAACTACCAGGAGATAGGCAGCCTGCTCAGCAGCCCCGCGCTGGTTAGCCCTCTCACACAATCGGATGAACCGCCTGCGCCGAGCTTTCCTGTCGGCGGAATTCTCGCGGACCGATTTAGAGTCGTCCGCTTTATCGCGCGCGGCGGCATGGGAGAGGTTTACGAGGCCGAAGACCTCGAACTAAGTAGCCGCGTCGCCGTCAAATCGATCCGGCCGGATTTCATTCGTCCGCCCTTCCTCGAACAATTCAAGAACGAGGTCCAATTGGCAAAACAGGTGACCCATCCCAATGTCTGCCGAATCTACGACCTATTTCGCCACCCAACTGCCAATGGAGCCTTTCTCTTCATTGCGATGGAGCTTCTATCCGGTGAGAGTTTAGCGGAACGCTTGCGCCGAACCCATCGTATGGATGTGAACGAGGTTCGGGAGATTGTAGTGCAGGTGGCGCATGCCCTGGACGCCGCCCATGCCGCGGGGATACTCCACCGCGACCTGAAACCCGAAAACATTATGCTGGTGCCCGCGCGCGCGCCCGGATCGGTTCGCGCCGTGGTCACCGATTTTGGCTTGGCCCTGCAATCGGTCGCGGGGATTAGCATCGTCGCTCCGGAAAGCGTAGCCGGCACCCCTGCTTACATGTCGCCGGAGCAACTCCTGGGCGATGAGCTAACCCCGGCTTCCGACATCTATTCACTGGGCCTGGTGGTGTATCGAATGGTGACCGGGGTGCGGGCCTTCGAGGACGGCGAACCGACCCGAATCGGGCTGCGGAGATTGACGGAGGAGCCACGGCGGCCACGCGAGTTGCTTCCGCATCTGGATCGCCACTGGGAAGCCGCCATTCTGCGCTGTCTGGAACGCGACCCTGGGGACCGCTTTCAGAATGCGGCAGACGTGCTCAAGGCTCTGCCAGGGGGGACCGTAACTCCAGGAACGCGCAGACGGCGGCGCCAACAGATTCTTACCGTGTGTGCCCTGGCAAGTGTATTGGCCTTGATAGGCGCTTATAGTGTCCGCGGCAGATTTCAGCGCGCCGCGCCCCCCCAGCCGGCAGGCCCGGCTCCCTCGACGGCGCAAACAATCAAGCCACGCCGGTCGGTGGCCGTGTTCAGCTTTCGAAACCTCTCTCAGGCTCCCGCGGAGGCATGGCTGTCAACGGCTCTATCGCGATGGATGACCTCGGAATTGGCTGCCGGCGATCGGATCAGAATGGTCTCGGGAGAAAGCGTTGACCGGATGAAGAGCGATCTTTCGATCCCCGAGGCCGATGTTTACGCCTTGGATACGCTGGCTAAGATTCGCCGCAACCTGGGCGCCGACTTGGTGCTACTAGGCGCGTACGCCGTTTTAGGGGGGCCACGCAGCGGACGGGTTCGCCTCGAGGTGAGGCTTCAGGATGCCCGTAACGGAGAAGTGGTTGCCACCGAGTCCGGGACGGGCGCGCGCGCTAAGATCTTCGATCTGGTGTCTCAAACCGGGGCGCGCATGCGCGAGAAGCTCGGTCTGCAGGCGGTCACTCCGGCACAAGCCGAAGAAGTCAGGGCTGCACTGCCGTCTAACCCCGAGGCCGCTCGATTGTACGCCGAAGGGCTGGCCAAGCTTCGAACCTTTGACGCGCCGGCGGCGCGAGACTTATTGCAAAAGACAATCACGGCCGATCCCGGCTATGCACTGGGCCACGCCGCGCTCGCGGAGGCCTGGTCGGCCCTGGGCTATGACCAGAAGGCGATCGACGAAGCCAGCGAGGCTTTCGACCTTTCAGCCGGCCTGTCGAGTGAGGAAAGGCTATCAATCGAAGGGCGCTACCGCGAGATGACGAAGGCGTGGCCACGGATGGGCGAGATATACCAAAGACTCTTCGCGGCTTTCCCTGACAATGTCGAGTATGGGTTGCGTCTGGCGGAGGCTCAGACGTTTGGAGGGAAAACGAAGGAAGCACTCAAAACGATTGAAGCGCTGCGGCGTTCGCCACCTCCGTTACGCGACGACCCCAGAATCGACCTGGCCGAGGCGCGGGCGGCAAAGTCGCTGGGCGATTTTAGACGTGAGCGGAGCTTGGCAGCGTCGGCCGCGGCGCAGGCTGAAGCGCGAGGCGCACGCCTCCAGGTGGCCGCGGCCTTACGCGAGCAGGCGGGCGCAGCCGATGACCTCGGGGACTCGAAGCAGGCCATCGAATTGAACGAGAAGGCCAAAACAATCTATGCCGGGGCCGGCGACCGGCGAGGCGCGGCAGCGGCGCTGAACGATTTGGGAAACATACTTCTGCATCAAGGCGACCCGGCAGGAGCCAAACGGGCGTACGACGCGGCGCTGGCGGCAAGCCGTGACACCGGTGACCTGCGTGGCGCCACAAATGCGCTAGCCAACCTTGCAATCTTACTTTACCGCCAGGGAGACCTCGCGGGAGCGATACAGACCTTCCGAAACGGACTGTCGATCGAGCGTGAGATCGGCGACAAGAACGCCGTGGCTATTTTCCTGAACAACATTGGGTCAATACTCGCGGACCGAGGCGATTTGCTTGGGGCGCGGAGAAGTTTGGAGGAGTCCCTGAAGATCGCTCGCGCCGTTAGCGACCAAAGCAGCGAAGCTCGGACACTGTATAACCTCGCTCATTTATGGGCCAGACAAGGCCGTTTGGCGAAGGCGAGAGTGCTGGACGAAGAGTCGGTGGTTATCAGCCGTCAGATCGACGACAGGAGAGAATTGGCTTATGCGCTTCACGGCCTGGGAGACGTGCTTCTGTCACAGGCGGACCTCGCGCAGTCGCGGAAGACGCTGGAAGAAGCGCTGGCGATACGCACGGCAATGGGAGATAAGGGTACAGCGGCTGAAAGCCGCCTCTACCTCGCGCAGGTTTCTCTGGAGGAAGGAAACGCCGCCCAAGGCGCCGAGGGAGCGCGGGAGTGCGCGAAAGAGTTCAGGACGGAAAACGATGGCGACGAAGAAGCCTTCGCACATGCGATCCTCGCGCGATGTCTCCTGGCGGAAGGAAAGTTGTTAGAAGCTCAGAAGGAGGTGGAGAGGAGCGTCGGGATGGCCAGCACGATCGAAGATCGTGAGCTGCGACTGGCCGTAGCCATCGACAGCGCCCGCGTGCGCGTCGAGACAGGTGAAGCCCCGCGTGCCGTGAAGGATCTGCGGCTGGTCCTGGACGCCGCGAAAAAGTATGGGTACAGCGGCACCGAACTCGAGGCCAGCCTCGTATTGGGCGAGGCGGAGATGAAGGCCGGGCATCCGGCTGCCGGCCGAAGGGACTTGGCAGCCCTCGCACAGGAGGCCAAGGCCAAGGGTTTTGGCCTCATTGCCCGCAAAGCTGCTTCGGCCCGGCTCCAGGCAGGTCCATTCTTGGTCGAGAAGCGCAATCAACCGTAGCCGGACCGGGGCCAGCCTGAACCTGGCCGTAGGACCTTTTCCAAGAAACAGAGGTGCCCGAGGGACAGGCCGCTCATTCCATATCCGGATGAATACACTTTTCGGTTCAACCGTCGGAAGTCGAAAAGCCGCTCGAGGTTGCCGGCACGGCTCCGGCCGCTTGAGTGGCCGCCTGAGCCACGCGCAATCCCGAACGAGGGACGCGCCTGTATACCGGCGGCCTGCCCTGTGCGAGGCATGGCGCGGCGCTTAGTAACAGCCCCGCGAATGAGAAAGATAATGCGAAATGCGTCGAGGTTATCGTTTGATGGCGCTCCCTTTCCCGACTGTTACTGTTTACTTCGCCGAAGCGTTCCTCAATGGCTCCCTAAGTGGACCACTTTACCGGCCGTGGTCGTGAGGTCCCCAGGCTGCGCGCCCGCCGGGCAACTGCCTATATACTTCTGATCCACGATCCTGATGCTCTCACTCACGCCGCCAAGAGACGGACTGTAAGTGGTGTGGTCCTCGCCGTGCGCCGCAGTGTCGCCCTCATAGGTGGCCGTTGCGTTGGTTTCGATCACAGTACCTGCAACCACACAATGCATGCCGGTGGAGTACTTGCCGCCCTGAAGGCGTTCGTCGTACTTGCAGTCCTTCACGGCGCCTTTCGCCAGGGCGATCACGGATTTGTCATAGGCGTGATTTCGGCAGAGCGTCGTTGTCGTATCGTCCTTCTTGTTTCCGGGACTATCGGTCAACTGGGTACGAATCGACCAGAGACCCTCTTTAAGTTCGGGTGGGTCGGCTGCCCGGGCGACCGGCAACCCGAGTGCCGCCGCCGAAACCAGCGCAATCTTCTTCATCGTCTTCTTCATGGTTGTCCCTCCAGGGTTCGATCGTGGTCTTCTATGTGCCGCTGCCCGTGAGCGTGATGGACTGCGGACTCCCCGGCACCGTGTCCGTGAGCTCGATCTTGCCGCTGCGTTTCCCCGAAGCCGCGGGAGTGAACGTGACCGTAATCGAGCAGGTCGCGCCTGGAGCCAGTGTGGCCGGCGAGACCGGACATGTGTTGGTCTCGGCGAAATCCCCCGGATCCGTACCCGCGACCGCGACGCTGGTGATGCCGATTGGCGTGCCGCTGGGGTTGCCGATCGTGATAGTCTTAGGCGCGCTCTTCTTCCCCACCGCCTCTTTGGCAAACGCGACGCTGTTCGGAAACACCGAGATCACCGGCAGATTCAGCAGCACGGACACGGTGTTGGCAATGCTGTTGGCCGTCGCCAAGCCGGCGCTCCCGCTGCCGCTCAGCGCCCCTGCGGCAATACCATCCGGCCACGATCCAACCAGGTAGCTCAGTTGCGGCTGGAAGGTGCCGTCCCCATTTCCCAAGAGAATGGACACGGTACCCGGAGGGCAGTCTTTGCTAAAGACCTGGCAATTCTCAGTAGTCACCGCCACATCCAAATTACCGTCGGCATTGAAATCCGCCGTGGTGATAGCCTCCGGAGTCGAGCCGACCGCGTAAACCACCGGAGCCTGGAAGGTGCCATCGCCATTACCCAGCAGAATCGACACCGTATTGTTGTCGGTATTCGCGATCGCCAGGTCTTGATGGCCATCGTGATTGAAATCTCCGGCGACCACCCCTTCCGGCTCTGCCACGCTGTAGAGCACCGCCGGTTGAAACGTGCCGTCGCCCTTGCCGAGAAATATGCTCACGCTCCCCACAGTGTCGGCTTCGGTGACGGCCAGGTCGAGTATGCCGTCGCCATTGAAGTCGGCTGTTGCCACAGCCCACGGCGCCGGTCCCGCGGTATAGTCCACATGCGGCAGGAAGGTGCCGTTACCGTTTCCCAGAAGCACGGAGATGGTGCCGGCATCCTCGTTGGCGGTGACCAGGTCCAGGTGGCCGCTGCCGTTGAAGTCGCCCGCGGCGATGCCAATGTCATAGTCGCCTGTAGCGTATTCCTTTTGCGGCTGGAAAGTTCCATCGCCGTTGCCCAGCAGGACCGAAACCGCATTTGACCCATTGTCGGTCACCGCCAAATCCGGCTTGCCATCGCCATTGAAGTCGCCGCTGACCACTCCATCCGGGGCGTATCCCGTGGCGTAATCGACGTGCGCGCCGAACTTTCCACCGCCCTCGCCCAACAGAATCGAGACCGTGTTGGCCCCCCAGTTGGTCACGGCGAGATCCAGGTTCTGGTCGGCATTGAAATCCGCAATGGCCACGTAGTAGGGCGATACGCCAGTCGCGTAATCGGTATGGGTCTGAAAAGTCCCGTTGCCCTCTCCCGCCAGGAGGGAGACCGTGTTGGTACCGCCGTTGGCCGTGGCCAAGTCGAGTTTGCCATCCCCGTTCAGGTCGCCGATCGCCAGCGCGACCGGAGTAGCGCCCACCCCATAAACGGCCTGCCGCTTGAAGGTTCCGTTGCCATTGCCGAGCAGCACCGAGACGGTGTTATCCAGGGGGTTAGCCGCCGCCAGATCCATCTCCCCATCACCCCTAAAGTCGCCGGCGGCGATCACTCCGGGTCCGTTGCCGGCACCGTACTGCACCTGAGGCTGGAAGGTGCCATCGCCATTCCCGAGAAACACCGAAATCGTATTGCTCAAGAAGTTTGCGGTGGCCAGATCGACGTGGTGGTCGCCATTGAAATCGCCAGCCACGATCCCGGACGGGTACTCGCCCGTCACGTATTCCACCTGCGGCTGAAAAGTGCCGTCGCCCTTTCCCAGCAGAATGGATACCGTATTGCTCCCGTTGTTGGCAGTCGCCAGATCGATCTTGCCGTCTCCGTTGAAGTCCCCGGCCACGAGAGCGAATGGCTGGTCGCCTGTCGCAAAAGTCGCGGGCGGCTGAAAAGTGCCATCGCCATTGCCCAGCAGGATGGCCACCGTGTACCCGTAATCATTCGCGACCGCCAGGTCCAGCTTGCCGTCACCATTGAAATCCGCGGCAACCACCGCGTAGCAGGTTCCCCCGGCGGCGTAGTCCACCGACGCGCGAAAGGTGCCGTCGCCATTTCCCAGCAGGAGGGACACGGTGCCGCTGTAATAATTGGCCACTGCCAGGTCGAGGTTATGGTCGCCGTTGAAGTCCCCGACAGCGATGCCATCGGGATCCGAGCCTACCGCGTAATTCACGGCGCTTTGATAGGTTCCGTCGGGATTGGCAAGCAGGATCGAGACTGAATCCCCGTTGGCCACCGCCAGACTCACTGGGCCGCCGGTCTGGAATGCGCCCATAGCCACTGCTTCGGGCGAGCCGGGCACCGCCAGATCGGTCCTGCCGAATACGTATCTTTCAGCCGCGACGGAGGCCGACGGGCTGGCGGCGCGCGGGGCGGCCGCGCTGGCCAGTTTGTGATTTGCCGAACGGGCAATCCGAGATGGCGGCGTTTGCGCCTGGCCGAACAGCAACCCCGGCGCTAAGGCCAGTAAAAGGGCGGCGATGCGTCCTGCCGGTTTCAAATTCGTTTCGTGCGTTTTCATAGGATCCTCATGTTTGCTTTATTTGCCGCTGCCCGTGAGCGTGATGGACTGCGGACTCCCCGGCACGGTGTCCGTCAGCTCGATCTTGCCGCTGCGCTTCCCCGAAGCCGCCGCAGTAAACGTGACCGTAATCGCACAGGTGGCCCCAGGCGCCAGTTTGGCCGGCGAAATCGGACAAGTGTCAGTCTCGGCGAAGTCTCCCGGATCGGCGCCCGCGATCTTCACGCTGGTGATGCTCAACGGCGTGCCGCTCGGATTGCCGATGGTCACGATGTGCGGCGCGCTCTTCTTGCCCACCGCCTCTTTGCCGAACGCCACACTGTTCGGGAAAACCGAAATCACCGGCAGATTGAACAGCACCGAGACCGAGTTGGAGTAGAGATTCGCTACCGCGACATCCGCGCCGCCCTGGCCGCTCAAATCCCCCGCCGCGAGTCCGCTGGGCTCTAGCGCCGCTACGTACTCCACGTCGGGCTGAAACGTGCCGTCGCCGTTGCCCAGAAGTATGGAGACGGTGCCGGGGCCGCAGGCAGATTCGTAAATGCAAATGCTGTTGCTTACCGCCAGGTCCGGTGTGCCGTCGCCGTTGAAGTCCGCGACCGCTACGGAAAAAGGCTCAGCGCCTACTGCATAGCTCACTTGGGGCTGAAACGTGCCGTCACCGTTGCCCAGCAGAATCGATACCGTATTGCCGTACCCATTGACCACCGCCAGGTCTTGTTTCCCATCCTGATTGAAGTCGCCTGCCGCGATCCATTGGGCTCCCTCGCCCACATCGTAGATGATGGGGGATTGGAAGGTGCCATCCCCATTGCCCAGAAGAATGCTCACCTGTGATGGAAATGCGAAGCCCAGCTCGACGTTGTCGTAGTCGGCCACAGCCAAGTCCAGTTTGCCGTCGCCGTTGAAATCGGCTGCGGCGGTCCAGAGCGGAAAAAATCCGCTCGCGTAGTTTACAAAGGGCTTGAAGGCGCCGGAGCCAGTCCCGAGCAAAATGGAAACGGAGTTGGCCCCGAACCCGGAGTTGCTCGTGACCACGTCCGCAACGCCGTTGCCGGTAAAATCGCCCACCGCAATACCGATGTCGAGGTTGCCGGTCGGATATTCCTGCAGTGCCTGGAACGTGCCGTCCCCGTTACCCATCAATATGGAAACGGCGTTTGAGCCGGTGGCCGCCAGCGCCAGATCCTGCTTTTTGTCTCCGTTAAAGTCGGCGATAGCCAGGGCGCCAGGAGCGTACCCGGTGGGATAGTCGACATGCGCGGCAAACTTCCCGCTGCCCTGGTTCAAAAGAATCGAAGCCGAGTTGGCCGCAAAGTTGGCCGAGGCCAGATCCGGTTTGCCGTCGCCATTGAAATCCGCGATGGCCACGTCATACGGCTGTTGGCCGGTCGCGCTGTCGGCGTGGGTCTGAAATGTGCCATTGCCTTCGCCGATCAGTATGCT
>JBEKMJ010000119.1:0-25299 GCA_050008575.1 Bryobacteraceae bacterium | reverse complement strand
ATGGCAAAGGAAAAATTCGATCGCAGCAAGCCGCACGTCAACATCGGCACCATCGGACACATCGATCACGGCAAGACCACGCTGACCGCGGCCATCACCAAAGTGCTGGGGAAGAACAACCCCAAGGTGAAGTTCCGCAGTTTCGACTCCATCGATAACGCGCCGGAAGAAAAGGCCCGCGGCATCACTATCGCGGTGGCGCACGTCGAGTATGAAACTCCCAACCGGCACTACGCGCACGTGGATTGCCCCGGCCACGCCGACTATATCAAGAACATGATCACCGGCGCGGCCCAGATGGATGGCGCCATTCTGGTGGTCGCGGCCACCGACGGACCTATGCCGCAGACGCGCGAGCACTTGCTGCTGGCGCGGCAGGTGGGCGTGCCCTACATCGTGGTGGCGCTGAACAAAGTGGACATGGTGGACGACGCCGAGTTGCTGGATCTGGTGGAACTGGAAATGCGCGAGTTGCTGACCACCTACGAATTCCCGGGCGACCAAGTGCCGGTAGTGCGGGTGTCGGCGCTGGGCGCGCTGAACGGCGAAGCCCAGTGGGAAAAGACGGTAACGGATCTGATGGCGGCGGTGGATAGCTACGTGCCGTTGCCGCAGCGCGAGATCGACAAGCCGTTCATTATGCCGATTGAGGACATTTTCTCGATCCAGGGGCGCGGCACGGTGGTGACGGGGCGTATCGAACGGGGCATCGTGAAGGTGGGCGAGCCGGTGGAGATCGTGGGCTTCCGGGACACGCGCCAGACGGTGGTTACCGGCATCGAAATGTTCAAGAAGCTGCTCGACGAAGGGCGGGCCGGAGACAACGTGGGGCTGCTGCTGCGCGGCATTGAAAAGGACGACGTGGAGCGCGGGCAGGTGGTGGCCAAGCCGAAGTCGATCACGCCGCACAAGAAGTTCAGAGGCAGCGTGGTGGTGTTGAGCAAGGAAGAAGGCGGGCGGCACACGCCGTTTTTCAAAGGATACCGGCCGCAGTTCTACTTCCGGACGACGGACGTGACGGGGGTGGCGGAGTTGCCGGAAGGCACCGAGATGGTGATGCCGGGCGACCACGTAAACCTGGTGATCGATCTGATTACGCCCATCGCCATGGATAAAGGGTTACGGTTCGCCATCCGCGAAGGCGGACGCACGGTAGGCGCCGGAACCGTGACCGAGATTCTCGAATAACGCTGCAAGCAAAGAAGGACAAAGAACATGGCACGCGAGATAATCACCTTTCAATGCACGGAATGCAAGAACCGGAACTATTCCGGCACCAAGAACAAGAAGACCACCACGGAGCGGCTCGAGATGAAGAAGTTCTGCCCGTATTGCCGCAAGCACCAGCCGCACAAGGAAATCAAGTAGAATTAGAAAGGGCCTAGGGGCGTAGGTTTAACGGCAGACCAGCGGTCTCCAAAACCGCGAGTGGGGGTTCGAATCCCTCCGCCCCTGCCAATCCAGTTTTTAACAGCGGGTAGATTTGGGAAGCGAGGCAGTATGGCGGAAGGCACCGGCAATTTTCTCGAGAGTGTGACCAGTTGGCCCACGCGCACGCGCGATTATTTCAACGAGTTGAAGCTCGAGATGAAGCGCGTCACATGGCCCAACCGCAAGCAGGTGGAGGGCACCACAGTGGTCGTGATCTTCACGGTTTTCGCCTTCGCGGCCTTCTTTGCAGTGGTCGATGCTCTGCTGAACGACAGCGTCACGCGCATGTATAAGGCATTGTCGAAGTAGCCCGATATGGATGACGACAACGTGAATTACGCGCATCAAGAAGAGCTTCAAGAAGCGGCCGCCGCCGACCTAGCCGAGGAGCCATCGGAAGAACCGGCTGAGGAGCAGGCCGCGCCGGCCGAACCATCCGCCGCTGCACCTGAGCCGGAGGCCGAACCGGCGGAGGTGCCCGCCGTTCAAGGCTATGACGAGTCCTCCCCCAAAAAGTGGTTCATCATTCATACGTACTCCGGGTTTGAACAGAAAGTCGCCGAGTCGTTGCGCAGCCGCTCGCAGGCGTTTGGATTCGCCGACAAGATCGGCCAGGTGCTCATCCCCACCGAAGAAGTGGTGGAGTTGCGCGGCGGCAAAAAGGTCACCAGCAAGCGGCTGGTCTACCCCGGCTACGTGCTGGTGGAAATGGAAATGAACGACGAGCTGTGGCATGCGGTGAAAGCCACGCCGCGCGTCACGGGATTCGTGGGCGGCGGCACGCAGCCCGTTCCGCTCAGCGCCGACGAAGTGAATTCCATCCTGTACCGCCAGGCTTCCTCCACCGAGCGGCCGCGCCCCAAGACGACCTACGAGAGGAACGACGGCGTGCGCATTGTGGATGGTCCGTTCGCCAACTTCCGCGGCAAGGTGGACGAGGTGAATACCGACCGCGGCACGTTGCGCGTGATGGTCATGATTTTCGGCCGCGCCACGCCAGTCGAGCTGGAGTTCCTCCAAGTCGAAAAAGAGTAGAAAAAGAATAGAATAACGATTCGCGAGGATTTTAGAGATGGCAAAGAAAGTTACCGGTTCCGTAAAATTGCAGATCCCCGCCGGGAAGGCTACGCCGGCGCCCCCCGTAGGCACGGCCCTTGGCCCGCAAGGCGTGAATATCATGGATTTCTGCAAGGCATTCAACGCCAAGACATCCAGCAAGGATCAGGAAGGGCTGATCATCCCGGTGGTGATCACCATCTTTTCGGACCGCTCGTTCACCTTCATTACCAAGACGCCGCCGGTGCCGGTTCTCATCAAACGCGCCGTCAACCTGGCCAAGGGATCGCCGGAGCCGCACAAAACCAAGGTCGGCGTCATCACCGAGAAGCAGGTGGAAGAGATCGCCAAGATCAAGATGCCGGACCTGAACTGCTTCACCGTGGAAGCCGCCATGAATTCGGTGCGCGGCACCGCGCGCAGCATGGGCGTCGACGTAGTCGCCTAGTGGGGCAGGACTCCAGTCCTGCGCGGGTTCTCCAGAACCCGCTCTTTGCTTCTGGATTGAACCCATGATCGTAGCCGGAGTAGACTTCGGAACCCTGAGCGTCCGCGTATCGATTTTCGATAGCGTGAAAGGGCGGTTGGGCTCGGCCACTGGCGACTATCCCCTCTCCCGCAGAAAAGACGACCCGGATTACGCCACGCAATCGCATCGGGACCACATGCAGGCGCTGGTCACCGCGATGCGTCACGCGCTCGAGGCAGCAGCCGTCGACGGCGGACAAATCGCCGCCCTCGCACTGGACACCACCGGATCCAGCGTCATTCCCGTAGGCGAAGGCCTGGAACCTCTCGACGATTATTACCTCTGGTGCGACCATCGCGCCAAAGGCGAAGCCGCCGAGATCACCGCCGCCGGCCGCCGCGAAAATCTGGAAGCTCTCCAATGGTGCGGCGGCGTGTACTCGTCGGAGTGGGGATTTTCGAAGCTGCTGCACTGGCTGCGCCACAACCCGGACACGCGCGCCCGGATGGTCACCGCACTGGAGCATTGCGATATGGTGGCCGCGGTGCTGTGCGGAATCACGGATGCCCGCCAGGCGCCGCGCAGCGTCTGCGCCATGGGTCACAAATGGATGTGGAACCGGGAACTGGGCGGCTTGCCTTCCGAGGAGTTCCTGGTGAAAGTGGATCCCCTTTTGGCCGGCGTGCGCGCCAAGCTGGACGGCCCATATGCCACCTCCGACCAGATTGCCGGCCGGCTTTCCGCGGAGTGGGCCGGAAAGTTGGGACTGCGCGCCGGCATTCCGATACCGGTGGGCGCGTTCGATGCGCATTGGGATGCGATCGGCGCGGGCGTGCGGGAAGGCGATGTGGTCAACGTGGTGGGCACTTCCACGTGCATCATGGCCATCGCCAAGCAGGTCGACTTGATCCCCGGCGTGTGCGGCGTGGTGAAGGGCTCCATCCATCCGCAATATTTCGGCATCGAGGCCGGCTTGTCCGCAACCGGCGATATTTTCGATGCCATCGCGCGGCGCGCCGGAACTACGGTCGCGCAGCTTTCACAAGGCCTGGAGCATTATCGCGGCGGCCAGACCGGGTTGCTGCGCCTCACCTGGGATAACGGCGATCGCACCGTGCTGGTGAACGCGGAACTCGGCGGCGTGACGCTGGGCTGGAACCTGACCCACACGGCGCAGGACGAGCTGTTCGCGGCCATCGAGGGCACCGCGTTCCACACCCGCATAATCTTCGAGCGCATGGCGGAGCACGGGGTCGCGATCCGGCGTGTGATCAACGGCGGCGGTATCCCACAGAAGAATGAAACGCTGAACCGCGTGTACGCCAACGTGCTAAACAAGCCGGTGCTGGTGCCCGAAGGGGATATCACCAGCCTGGGCTCCGCGATCATGGCGTTTATGGCGGCGGACGCGTTCGAGAGCATCGAGGCGGCGCAGCAGGCGCTCTGCCCGCGCTATCGCACCATCGCGCCGGAGCCGCGGGATCGCGCCGCGTACGAGCGGCTCTACGCGCTGTATCGCAAGCTGTACTTCGCCTTCGGCAATGGTGACGAGTTGCCCTTGTTGCGCCGGCTCGCCGGCCAGGTGCGCATGGAGGGCGGGCTTTAGCCGGCGCGGGACTTTAGCCCCGCTCTTCGCACAGGAGGACAGCCATGATGAATAGCAGCAGGCGCGAGTTTTTGACGGCGGCCGCCGCCGGAGTAGCGTGCGCCACGGGGTTGCGATCCGCCGCCAGCGAGGGCTTGATCGAGGTATTGATCGACGAGCCGATCTCTACGATTGCGCCGGAAATCTACGGGCATTTCGTGGAGAACTTGGGTGGCGTGGTTTACGACGGCATCTGGGTGGGCGAGGATTCGGCAATTCCGAACATCGGTGGCTTGCGGAAGGCCTTGGTCGAGGCGCTGCGGCGCATCTCGCCGCCCGTGATCCGGTGGCCGGGCGGCTGCTTTGCCGACAGCTACGATTGGCGCGACGGGATCGGGCCGCGGGACAAGCGTCCCAAGCGCACGAACTTCTGGGCGGGCGCGGGCGAGTGGCCTAAGAACGCGCGCCGCGCAGGCCCGCAGAGCTACGATCCGAACCAGTTCGGCACCATCGAGTTCACGCGCTTCTGCAAGGTGACCGGGGCGCAACCTTATTTCGCCGCCAATCTGCGCGGGTCGAGCGCGCTGGATTTCAACCGCTGGGTGGAGTATTGCAACTCGCCCGCGGGCACCACCACGCTGGCGGATCGGCGCGCGGCCGACGGAGAGCGGGACGCACTGAACGTGCGCTATTGGGGCGTCGGCAACGAGGCCTGGGGCTGCGGCGGCTCGTTCACCCCCGAAGACTACGCCACCGAGTTCCTGCGATTCACCGCCTGGGTACCGGGATTCAACGTGCCGCTCGCATTTGTCGGGTCGGGGCCCAATGGCAACGACCTGGATTGGACGCGGCGCTTCTTCTCGAAGGTGGAGCAGAAGGGCGAACTGGGGCGGATGTGGGGCTGGTCGATGCATCATTACGCGTGGAACGCCAGCGGCGGACGTACCACGGATTGGTCGGCGGGCAAAGGCGATGCGCTGCGCTTCGAAGCCGAACAGTATTACGAGATCCTGCGCGAGGCCAACCAGATGGATTCGTTCATTACGAGCCAGTGGGCCGTGATGGGCGAGTTCGACAAGCGGCACCATGCGAAGCTGGTGGTGGATGAGTGGGGCGCGTGGTATGCGCCCGGCACGGAACCTTTCGCCGAGGCGCTACTGGGACAGCAGAGCACCATGCGCGATGCGGTGCTGGCGGGGATGACACTGGACACCTTCAACCGCCACGCGGATAAAGTCGGCATGGCGGCCGTGGCACAGCTTGTGAACTGTCTGCAATCGCTGTTCTTCGCCCATGAGGACAAGTTCTGCGTGACGCCGACATATCATGTATTCGATTTGTACCGGGCGCATCAGGGAGCGCAGTCGCTGCGCACGTTGGTGTCGGCGCCCCCGATTTACAAGGGCCTGGCGGGGCTTTCGTGCTCGGCGTCGTTGCGAGGGAAAGCACTGACACTGACGGTGACGAATCCAAGTCTGGATCAGGCGCGCGAGGTGGAGATTGGGCTCCGCGGGGCGCGTGTGGCATCGGGCAAGGCCGTCACCTTGGCGGATGCGGACGCGCATGCGCACAACAGCTTCGATAGTCCGCACGCCGTGGAGCCGCGCGGGGAGGCGCTGCAGGTGGGCGGCCCCAGGTTGACTCGGACCTTCGCGCCGGCGTCGGTTACTAAGTTGGAGCTTGCTTTGGAATAACATGCTGGAAGAACTTCGCATACAAGTGCTCGAAGCTAACTTGGAGCTGGTCCGCAGAGGGTTAGTGCTGTACACGTTCGGGAACGCCAGCGGGATTTCGCGCGCCGACGGCCTGGTGGCGATCAAGCCCAGCGGCGTCCCCTACGAAGGGATGCGGCCGGAGGATCTGGTGATCACGGATCTCGATGGTCGAGTTGTGGAAGGCACACTGCGTCCGTCGTCGGACCTGGCGACGCACCTGGTGTTGTACCGCTCGTTCCCGGCGATCGGCGGTGTGGTGCATACGCACTCACGCTATGCGACATCGTGGGCGCAGGCGCGGCGCGCCATTCCATGCTTGGGCACCACGCACGCGGACTACTTTCGCGGCCCGGTGCCGGTGACGCGGGCGATGTCGCCGAAGGAGATCGAGGCGGCTTACGAGGCCAACACCGGGGAGGTGATCGCGCGCCACTTCGCGGGCGGAGATCCGATGGAGATGCCGGCCGTGCTCGTCGCCGGGCATGGTCCGTTTTGCTGGGGGCCATCGGCGGCGGAGGCGGCGCACAACGCCGTGATTCTGGAGTATGTCGCGGAGATGGCTTATTACAGTGTCAGGCTGGCGGAGGCGCCGAAGGAGTTGGATTCGGCGCATCGCGATAAGCACTTTCTGCGCAAGCACGGAGTGAGTGCTTACTATGGCCAGAAGTAACTCTTGGCGGAGGGCGGGCAATTCTGCCCGCAGCCGGCTTTCAGCCGGCTTGGCCGCCTAAAAGGCGGCTGCGGCCAGGATTGGCCGCCCCACAAGAGGGCTTCGACGGTGCCCCACTAGGACTGTGAGAAACGGAATACCGTGGTCGTGTGATACGTCTGGCCCGGCTTTAGTTCGGTAGAGGGGAAGGCCGGGTGGTTTGGCGAATCCGGATAGTGTTGGGTCTCCAGGCAGAAAGCCGAACGCCGTCCATACACTTTGCCGCCTTTGCCGTGGATTGTGCCGTCCAGGAAATTGCCGGTGTAGAACTGGATGGCCGGTTCCGTGGTCAGCACTTCCAATACCCGCCCGGATTTCGCCGCGGTCACTTTCGCGGCCAGAGACAGCCCGTCTCCGGAACGGTTCAGGACGAAGTTGTGATCGTAGCCGCCGCCCAGCACCATCTGTTCGTCATTTGAGCCGATGCGCTCGCCGATCGCGTGCGGCTGGCGGAAATCGAACGGCGTCCCCTCGACGCTGCGCAGTTCGCCGGTGGGGATGAGTCCTTTATCGACGGGCGTGTAGCGGTCCGCGTTCAGGGTCAACTCGTGTCCCAGTATGTCGCCTTCTCCCTGCCCTGCCAGGTTGAAATACGAATGGTTGGTCAGGTTCAGCACGGTATCTTTGTCGGTGGTGGCGGTGTAATCGATCTTCAACTCGTTGTCGTCGGTCAGTGTGTAGACTACCGTCACGGACAAGTTGCCGGGATAGCCTTCCTCGCCATCCTTACTCAGATAGGTCAGCTCCAGAGACTGGCCCGGTCCAGGCTTTGCTTTCCAAAGCACCTTATCGAAACCACGCTTACCGCCGTGCAGGGTGTTGTCGCCATCGTTCTTCGCCAGCTTATAATCGACGCCATCCAGTGTAAACTGCGCGTGCGCGATGCGGTTGCCGTAGCGCCCCACGATAGCGCCGAAATAGGGAGGCGGAATCAGGTAGCCCTTGAAATCGTCGAATCCCAGGACGATGTCGCCCAAGGCGCCTGCGCGGTCGGGAACTTTAAGGGAAACCACCACGCCGCCGTACGTCGAGATGGCGGCCTCAACGCCCTTGGCGTTCTTCAGCGTGTACAGTTCGACGGTTTCGCCGGAAGGTGTCTTGCCGAACTCCAGGCTGGCGACGTTGTTTGACGAGCAGTTCGTAGTCATTATCGTAGATGCAGCCAACAGCGGAATCAGGTTGCGCGCGTTCACACGAGCCTCACCTTCAACATGGTATACGAATGCGGCGGAAAGCGGTAGGCCAACCGGTTCCCTTGCGCGGAAGCGGAGCGCTGGACGGCGCGAACTTTCATCGAGTCGAAATCGTTTTCCGCCTTGATATCGGGGCCATTCACTTCCCACGCTTCGACGGCGCCGGAGAACGATTTGTCCTGCGCTTCGAAATCCGCGTCGATGGCCTGGTCCGGATGGCGGTTCACTACATTCAACGCGAGCGCGCCATGGTCATAAGCCGCGGAGGTATCCAGGTAGGGCACGTCTCCGAAACGCTTGCTCGCGTACTTGGGGCTATCGACAAACAGCTCCAGCGACTTACCCTTGCAGTTATTGGCGAAGAGCTGCAACGGATAGTAAATCGTCTGGAGGAAGATGCCCTTGTCATTGGCGAAGATGGGCGCGATGACGTTCACCAATTGCGCCATGTTGGCGATCTTGACGATGTGCGCATGATTCAGGAACGAGTTGAGGAAAGTGGCGACCACCAGGGCGTCTTCCAGGTTGTAGCGCTCCTCCAGGATGCGGCGGCCGTGCTCCTTGCCTTCCCCGCGGGCGCGATACCAGACGTTCCACTCGTCCCATGCGATGTAGATGCGGCGGCCGGCGGGCTCGCTGGAGAGGGCGGCGGCGATGATGCCCTCGGCGGTCTTGATACGGCTGTCGAGTTCGACGGAACTGGCCACGAATTCGCTGAAATCGTTGCCCCGATTGCCGACGTACATATGCAGGGACAGGTAATCGGCGTGATGCTTCAGGTGTTCCAGCACGGTGCGATTCCATCCGGTCCAATCGGCGTTTGGGCCGAAATTGGAGGAGCCCGCCGCGATCAGTTTGATGCCGGGGTCGGTCCACTTCATCAGCTTGGCGGCTTCCAGCGCGAACTTGCCGTAATCGTCCGCCGAGCGATGGCCCATTTGCCAGGGGCCGTCCATCTCATTGCCCAAGCCCCAGTAAGTCACTTTCCAAGGCTGCGCGCGGCCATTTTGTTTGCGCAGGCGGGTCATGGCCGTGTCTTCCGATGAGTTACAGTATTCCACCCACTGTTGGGCCTGCTGCCAGGAACCTGTGCCAAGGTTAGCGCAGAAGTACGGCTCGGTGCCGAGCTTTTCGGCGTACTCCATGAATTCGTGCGTGCCGAAGCCGTTGTCTTCGACGGTTCCCCACGCCATTTCCAGGCGGCGGGGACGCTGGTCGCGCGGGCCGATGCCGTCCATCCAGTTGTAATTCGACGAGAAATTACCGCCCGGCCAGCGCAGGATAGTGACATTCAGCTTTTTGGCGGCGTCCAGCACGTCGCGGCGGAAGCCGCTCGCATCGGAGAGCGGTGAGCCTTCGTCGAAGACGCCGCCTTCGATGCAGCGGCCCAGGTGTTCGATGAAGTTGCCGTAGATCTTGGGATCTATTTCGCCGATAACACGCTCGGTGTCGATCTTGATGCGGGCGCGGGTGGGCGCGGTTTGCGCGCGAAGGACCCAGGAAGCGGCGGCCAGAGCTTTAGTAAAGGTGCGGCGTGAAAGGCAGGTCATCGCAATATGTCGTCCTCGGGATCGCCGGAACTCTCCTGCTGTTCAAAAAGGCCGGGCTGCGACACGGGCACTGGAAGGTCGGTAACGCGCTTCGTGGCGAGGCCGCCGGTTCCCGTACCACGGACGCGCACGGGCGAGCCGAAAAAGTGTTGGGCCAATTGACGCGCGATTCGCTTTGGTGGTGATGCAACGGTGAATGTCGTCGCCAGCCAGGATGTGAATGTCGATTGTTTCATCGTGGCTACCGACCTGAATCACTTCGCCATCCAGGGTGTCCGGCTGGCCGAATCGGGCCTGGATTCGATTCCGCAGGCCGTTCGCGCCACGGAAGCTCGACGAACTTGGCTTTGCCGCGGAGGATTCGGCCGACGGCATTGTCGGCGACCAGTTTCTCGTCGATCTGCCGGAAGGCGTCCATCGCCGCCTTGGGCGCGGTTCCAAAGCGAACTTCGTCGAGGCGGCGCTGCACTTTATTCTGCGCGACAGGTTGGATACGGGAGACAACCGTCAAGCTGCCGGGTTTGAGCTTGTCGAAGTGGACGTGCTCCTCATGCCCGCACAGCAGGGCGAAGCCGGCCATGTATTCGGCCAGCCGCGACATCGGGATCGACGCGGGCGTGAAGGCGTCGATGTAGAATTCGTAGATGTCGTACCCGCTCATACCGGCGCCTCTCCTCAACCGCATTATGACAGATCCGCATGGTCGAGAACCCACTCCCGGCTGGGGGGGAAGGCGAGTACGGAAACCCGCTGGCGGCCTTAAGAACCGGCGGTACAAAAAGGCCAAAATCCAGGGCGGGCCCTGAGACCCGCCGCGCGGTCGAAAACGCACCCATTGCAACGGACCGTCCGGCAGGGCGGCCTACGAGGCCGCCGCAGGCTGCGAGCCTGCCCCACTTTAATGGCGGCGGCCGAAGGAACGGCCCCCGGAAGGCGGACGGAAGCTAGGACGGAAGCTGGGCGCGCTTCTGGGTTTGAATCCGGAACTAGGCGGCTTCGAGCCGGAACCGAATGCGTGTCCCGCGCCGCTCTCTCCGTTGCGCACGCTGCCACTGGCGTACTTTGAGCCGCTGTAGCCGCCCGAACTGCGCATATAGCGGCTGTCGGAATAGTGCTGCTGGGTGAAAGTGCCGTGGGTGCCGTACTTGGCCGCGCCGGCAACTTCATCGCGGCCGTAGTAACTGTGGCCGCTGCGGCTTGCGGTGCGATAGGATTCCCATTCATAGGACGGGATGGGCCGGTAGCTGTGTCCCCAGAGCAGATCGCGCATGAGCGCGTATTGCCCGTAGAACACCCAGAAATTGCCACCGCCCGAGTGGTCCCAGTAGCCGTATTGGTTGCGCTCCCCGACCGGCGCCATGTAGGCGAAGCCCGGCGGCTGGGGCACCTCGTCCACTTCGTTATCGTACTTGCCCTCCGGCTTGTGGCCGATGGACATGCCGATATTGTTTTCGCAAACCTGGTAAGTGGCTCTGGGAATCTCGACCCAGGCTTCATCGGAAGTGGTGGAGCCATCCTTGCCGGTGGCATCCGGGAACTTCGTTTTGACGGTGCGGACTTCTTCTTCGTAATCGCGCACGCCGCCGGACTTGCGGTCGCGGAGATCCACCAGGATCTTGTCCCAGGAGGTGTAAAGCTGTCCGGTAAGCGTCTGCAGCTCGGCGGTGCGGACGGGCAGCACGGCGACGCCGTTGTGCAGATTTTCGGCGGAGCCGAGCAGGCCGGCGTAATCGAGACCGGCGAGATCTTTGGCCTCGGCTTTGCGGCGCATGGCTTCGCTCGATTGCCAGGCTTGTTCCCCATCGGCGGGAATGGCGCGCAAGGCGGTGAGGCGGGTATCGAGATCGGATCTTTTTTGCGGCCAGTCGGTTTCGGCGCGCGTGACAGTGGCGGCGATGGACGCGAAATCCCAGTGCTGCAGGGCCTGGTGGTCGGCTTCCATCTGCTGCAATTCCGTGGGCAGATTGCGCTTCATATCCACCCAGTGCGCCGCTTCGGTCTGGACGGCCGTGGCTTCATTCAGCGCGGCGGCGCGTAGGGCACGCTCTTCTTTCAGGAGTTTGTCGGCCTGTGGTTGATCCTGGCGGCGGTTGGCTTTGAGGAGTTTGTCGAGTTCGGCGGCGTCGCGTTGCGCGCCCTGGAGTTCGGCGGCGGCGGTCTTGAAGCGCGCCGGGAAGGCCGTGTTCATGTCGTGCGCGCGGAACAGGTCGGGGTCGGCGGAGAGATCGGCGGTGACTTCGTCCTGGGTCGATCGGAATTGAGTCTGGGCTTTGGGGAGCTGTTGCTCTTCGGCGGCGATGTCGGCGCGCAGCTTGCGCGGAAGATTGTCGAAGCCCGCGAATAGGACGATGACAATCAGGAAGCTGAGAATGACGGCTAAGACTTCGAGCCCTCGGCGGCTCATATGGACTCCTTATGCAGCTACAGGCTAAGAGCGGGCCTACGAGGCCCGCGCAGGCTGCGAGCCTGCCCCACAATTACTGGCGGAAGAGGGCGATGTCCGCCGGATTCAATTTGACGGCTACACTGGCGCTGAACGGTTCGCCCTCTTTCTTGCGGATGGCCAGATACCGGTTGCCGGTTTCTTCGATGAACTCCCATCCGTAGAAGCCGGCGCCTTGCGTCTGGCCGTCGTGAAAGACGCCCACCTCCTTGCTGAGGAGGTAATACCAACTCTTGCCGTCGAACTCAAAATTGTCGGCGGTGTTCTGGCGCTGATCCATTTGGGCGAGATCGTCTTCGGAGAGGCCCAGGTCTTCGAGCGTGACCTTCTTGCCGTCGAGGAAGCCGCGCACGTCCAGTTCGTCGTCGGCGTCGCGCACTTCGAGCGAGACGCGGCGCTCGCCGTGCTTGCCGCTTACGTCGAACCACTTTTTTTCGCCGGCTTCATAGCGATTGCCGTGGTCCACCGTGAAATCGACATCGCTGAAGTTATCGCCGGCGCCCGTGATTGAGATATTGTCGCCCACGCGCGCGTCGGCTACAGTCAGGCTGGCGAGATCCTGTTTCGGCGCGGCCGGAGCGACAGGCGTGGGCGCGCGTTCGAAGAGTTTTTTCAAGACCATGAAGAGCAACGCTCCTAGGACGAGTAAGAGAGTGACTGTGATGGGGCCCATAATGCGCGGCTACTGACCCGCGGGCAGCGACAACGGGATGGTCGGCGGCTTCAACTGACGCTCGCGCTTCAACGCCTCCAGATCGGCGTCCACGCCATGGCTGCCCAAAGCGGCGAACTGCTTTTCCAGGTCGTCGTCTTTGCCGGCCGAGGCGAGTTGGTTGAACGCCTGGGCGGTCGCTTCTTCCTTGGACACGGTTTCTTCGAAGCGGTTGAGAGCCGCGAAGGCGTTGTCGGCGTTGCCCACTCCGGCCAGCGCCTCGGCCACTTTGCGCTGCGCCTGCGCGGCGTTCTTGCGGGCGACCAGCGTGGTGGCGGTGCGTTCGGCCTCATCGATTTTTCGTTTTAGCTCACCCACCTGCTGCTTGAGCGTGTCGCTGGCTTTCTGCGCCTGATCCACGGAGACTTGCATGGAGGCGACCTGCTGATCGCTTTCCGCTTTCTTGGCCAGAGCCTTGCGCGCGAGGTCTTCGTTGTTGGCGTCCAGCGCTTGCCCCGCGCGGGCTTTCCAATCCTGCGACTGGCGGACGTATTTCTGATATTCGGAGTCCAGCCGGTTGTAATTGCTCATGGCCACGGCGGACGCTTGCACGGCCTTGTTCAGCTCGTTGCGCATGTCGGCCACGGTTTGCCGGACGGTGGCGTCGAACGTGGCGTCCTCCACGGCGCTCATGCCTTCATTAGCCTGACCGCGGGCGACGCGACCGGCGCGATTGAAAATATCGTTTAAGAATGCCATTTGCTTTTTGCCTCCGGTTACACCAAACCACTCAGAATGCGGCGGGCCACCATGACGTCGACCAGCAGGAAATGCACGCAGGAGAGGATATCGTCCTGGTCCTCGGGGCCGAGGTCTTCGAGCTTGCAGAAATTGTTGAGGGTGATGGCGGTCTGGCCCTGGCCGGCATCGTAGAGCTGGAAGTAAGAGGTGGAAATGCCGTTATGCGCGTCGAGCATGCTGCGCATGATGGGCGGGGTGATGGCGGATTCGGGAGCGACGGTGCAGGTGAGCGACAGATACAGGACGTCGCCTACGAGCACGGCCTGGACGGCCACACCACTTTGGAGTTCCTCGACGCGCAGGACGCCGGGGGTGGGCTCGGTTACGTCGTAGCCTTTTTCGGCCAGGAGCGCTTTAATCCGATCGGCTTGGATATTTGCGATTTGAGCGGTCATAGTTGGTTGGGTACTCGTTAGGGAACTACGTCGCGGCTAAGGGAAAAGTTCATTTCCGGCCACACCCAGTATAGCCGATGGCGGGTGTGGTGGGTGGTTCTTGGATTTTGGACAAACGAACCTACGGATGTGTAACGGGTTTGTAATCATGGGGCTGGAGGGTGTTTTTGGGGTTAGCCGGCCGCGAGCACCCCTGCAATCTGTTTGTCATTGGCAAGCTGCATGGCAGCGATTACTTCCACGGTCCGGGTGAGCGCCTCATGGCGTTCGGTGAGTCTTCCGAGCCGTTGGTGGTCATGAAGATCTCCAGTATAGCGTGAGTGCGGTGCGCACTCCGGCTGAGGTGCGGCGGAGGTCCGTGCGGGGGCATGCATGGCCCATTCGGGCTACCGGCTAAAGCCGGTAGGTTGGGCTCGCGGCTGAAAGTCGCTTGAGGTGTCGAGCGACTTGCGTTTGTCTTTGACGCGGGCCGTGTTGCGGCCCCGCTGCCCGCGCAAGCTACCAGTTCCACTAGGTCTTCACGAATCCACCGGACGGTGGTGCCATACTGGACTTATATGAAAGCAACATGCGCGGGCATTATAGGCATGGCGATCCTGACGTCGATCGGGACACCTTCACTGACGCAGGCGCAATCCATCTTTAAAGTTGTGCCAACTCCCAACGGCCATCACGGACCAACCAACAACGCTCTACAAGCTGTGGCAGCCTCGTCCCCTTCCGATATCTGGGCAGTCGGCCAGACAGCCATTCATTTCGACGGCACAAGCTGGACAGCTTTCGCGACGCCGATGATCAATGGCGACAACACCAGTTATCTTGACGGAGTGGCGGACATCTCGCCGACCGACGCGTGGGCAGCCGGGATCGTGGGTATCGACACGGGCACTACGAACCAGATCATCGAACATTGGGATGGCACGGCGTGGAGCGTCTACCAGGGCCCCACGTTCGCCGCGGGCGCGGAACCCAGCCTCTACGGCATGACCACGGTCAACGCCACCGACGTCTGGGCCGTGGGAAACCTGCTGACGGCCAACCAGACTCTGGAAGCTCTTTTTGAGCATTGGGATGGCACTCAGTGGACGGCGGCAACGGGCGCGTTCCATGGGTTTTTCCAGGGTGTCTCCGCCGACGCCGCCAACGACATTTGGGCGGTGGGCTACTCAGGCCTGAACTTTGTGACATTTTCCGAGCATTACGATGGCACGAGTTGGACGCTGGTCCGGACGCCGGATGTGGGGACTGGTCCGAACATGCTGCATGGGGTATTGGCGCTGGCGCCTAACGATGTGTGGGCCGTAGGTTACTCGACGGCCAGCCAGAAGCCGCCGCCGACCCAGTATGAAGTACCCACCAAGACGCTGATCGAGCACTACGACGGCACCAGTTGGAGCGTGGTGCCGAGTCCGAACGTGGGGCCGGACAGCCAGTATCAATCGAATAAGCTGTACGGTATTACGGCTGTTTCGCCGAACGATATCTGGGCGTTTGGATCGTATTTTGCCGCCAGCGGCAACGGAGATCAGATGACGCTGGTGTTGCATTGGGACGGCACGAGCTGGAGCCTGGTTCCGAGCCCCAGTCCTCAGCCGGGCGACTTCCTGGACGACATTCTGTATAGTGGAGTGGTTACGGCGCCGGGGAGTGTGTGGATTGTCGGGACGGAGGCTCCGGCGGCGGTGGGCAAGCCGGTTACGGCGACGTTTGTGCTGCACACCACGGGTGGGTAGGTAGGGTAGGGCCATGCCCTGCCAAGGCGGCGCATGGCGCCGCCCCACAGTTAGGTAGGGGGCAGGGCCATGCCCTGCCAAGGCGGCGCATGGCGCCGCCCCACGGTTAGGCCCTGCCAAGGCGGCGCATGGCGCCGCCCCACAGTTGCAAAAATCTAGTAACGGCCGCCGCCACTCCGGCCACGGCCGCGGCCGCCGCCGCCGCCAAATCCACCGCCGCCGCCGCTACGTTCGGTCTTCGGACGGGCTTCATTGACGTTGAGCGCTCTGCCTTCGAGTTCCCTGCCGTTCAGTTCGGCGATGGCGCGATCGGCTTCCGCGTTGCTGGTCATTTCGACAAATCCGAATCCTCGGGCCTGGCCGGAATCGCGGTCGGTGACGATGTTGACGCGCTCGACGGCGCCATACGCTTCAAATAGGGCTCGAACGGCAGCTTCGGTAGCCCCAAAGCTGAGGTTGCCTACGAAAATATTTTTCATTCTTTTTCCTTTGTTAACTTACGTTGTTGGAATCGGGCAGGATCGGACGAGGGCGGCGGACCGGACTAATGCGAAGATGCCAAAATCACCGTGACAACTGCATTGTACCACTTCCCGTGGGAAAAGCGCGGCAGAGTTCGGGGATGGCGCGGAGAGCTTTGTGTGCCCCGCGCCTGGCTTGCGGCGAGAGGCCTTCGCCCAGGTCGAAGGACCCGGCGCCGATGCCGATCAGGATGGCCTCGGGCGCGCGGCCGTAGAGCTGTTGCGACCAGGCCAGCAGGGTGGCGGGATCGCAGCGGTGAAGCAGTGAAGATGGACAGGGCGCGACGGGCCGGATCGAGATTTGGCCGGCGGGGACTCCGGCGTGCGCATCGACGAAGATGACACGATCAGCCTTGCTAATGGGCTCGGCTAGTTCGGGCGTGAGTTGGTGGCAGGCGATGGCGCCTGGGATGTGGTTCGCGACGAAGGGGCCGGCGCCATCGTCGCCGCGCAGGGAGTTGCCGTAGCCGATGACCACGACTCCGGTCTTGTGGGGCAGCCGTCTACGCCTGCGGCGGGTCTCCAGACCCGCGCCCTGCCCCGCCGCTTCTACGGTGGCCTCCTTCGCAAGGACGGGTCCTGGAGGACCCGCGCGGACCGGGAGGTCCGCCCCACATGCGTGTCGCTCCTTCATTGACGTAACTCGTCGAGCAGCGCGCCGTCGGGGGCCAGCAGGCGGACGTGAATATCGGGCAGTCCGGCGGCGTGCGTGGAGCAACTCAGGCAGGGATCGTACGCGCGTACCACGGCCGATACGCGGTTGAGCATGCCTTCCTGCAGGCGGTTGCCGTCGATGAACCGCTCGCAAACCTGGCGGACGCTACGGTTCATGGCCAGATTATTGTGGCCCGTGGCGACAATCAAATTGGCCCACCGGATGGCGCCATTTTCATCCACCTTATAATGATGGATCAGGATGCCGCGAGGGGCTTCGGCGATGCCCACGCCTTCGAGGGCATTTACGCCGGCATGGGCGCGGACGTGCGTATCGAGTATGGCCGGATCGGCGAGCAGTACCTCCATCCGCTCGAGCGCATAGAGCGCTTCGATCAGGCGCGCATAGTGGTAATGAAATGCGCTTTGCGCGGCGCGTCCGTAGCGTTGGTGGAACTCGGCAAACTCGGCGTCGGCCTCGGGCGTGCCGCAGCGGTCCGCGACATTCAAGCGCGCCAGCGGTCCTACGCGGTAGACGCCATCGGGATAGCCCAGCGGCTTGTAATAGGGCGCCTTCAGGTAAGTGGTGGGCAGGGTGGTCTCGGCGATGTAATCCGCGTATTGGCGCGGGCGGATCTGGTCGGCCACCAGGTTGCCTCCGGCGTCGCGGAAGCGCAGCTTGCCGTCATAAAGCTGCAAGCCGCCGGTCGAATCCACCAGGCCGGCGTAAAGTGTGGGCGCGTTGCCGAAGCTGGCGATCTCTTCGGCGAACCGATCGACCACACCTTTGAAGAAAGCCAGCGTGCGGCGGGCGATGGTCTTGGCGGCGGGCAGTTCGGCGCGAATGCGGTCGCGAACTTCGGCGGAGAGCGGCGCATTGACTCCGCCGGGCACGGTCCATGAAGGATGGATGCGCTCGCCCGCCAGCCATTCGATCGCCTGCTGGCCGAACTTGCGCAGGGCGATGCCATCGCGCGCGCGCTCGGGATGCCGCTCGATGAGGCCCAGCACGTTGCGGCGGGCGGGATCGGAATCCATGCCCAGCAGCAGGTCGGGCGCCGAGAGATGGAAAAAGCTGAGCGCGTGGGATTGCACGAATTGGCCGCAATGCAACAGTTCGCGCAGCAGGGCCGCAGTCTCGGGAATCCGGACGGCCATGATGGCGTCGCAAGCTTTCACCGAAGCCAGCAGATGGCTGATCGGGCAGATGCCGCAGATGCGCGCGGTGATGGACGGCATTTCGTAGAAGGGCCGTCCTTCCGTGAATTTCTCGAAGCCGCGGATCTGGGTGACGTGGACCTGCGCATCGGTGACACGGCCTTCGTCGTTGAGCTGGATCGTGATTCTGGCGTGACCTTCGATGCGGGTTACGGGATCGATTTTAAGTGTTTTCATGGTGGCCTCTAACTTGCGTGGGCGGCCTGCGAGGCCGCCGCAGGCTGCGAGCCTGCCCCACAAAATCATCCGAATCGGACCTTTCCGGCCAAGTCCGGGACGCGTCCTTCCAGGAGCTCGCCTAGTACGAACGCTATGGCCTTGGCCGGCGGCGGACAGCCCGGCACGTGCAGATCCACTTTGATGGCGTCGTGCACGGGCACGGCGTGCTTCAGCAACGGCGGCACGCCGTCGGTGGGCACGGCTCCATAAATGCCCTCCAACAGCTTCTTTACCGGTATGTTGTTGCGCATGGCGGGCACGTTGCTGGTGACGGCGCAATCGCCCAGCGCCACCACCAGCTTGCTGCGGGCGCGAATCAGGCGGGCCTTCTCCAGATCGTCCTGGCTGCTGACGGCGCCCTCCACAAGGGTGACATCCACGGCTTTGGGGAACTCCTGCGCGTCCACCAGCGGACCGTAGACCAAATCGATTTTGCCGCCCAGCGGCACCAGCGCCTCGTCGATATCCAGCAGCGACATATGGCAGCCGGAGCAGCCATCCAGCCACACAGTGGCGAGCCTGGTTTTCCTGGTCATTGGTTGCCTCCGCGCCGGACGGCCAGCCAGGTGATATTGTCGACCCGCTTGGTCATCTCCTCGACGGCCCAGCCTTTTTCCGCCAGCGCGCCGGTGGGGCAGACCTGCACGCACTTGCCGCAGTTTGTACAGTTGCGGGCCTGGCCCCAGGGGCGGTTGAGATCGCAGCAGATCATGGAGCGAATGCCGCGCGCAGCCACATCGAAGACGTGCGCGCCCTCCACTTCGTCGCACACGCGCACGCAGCGCGTACATAGGATGCAGCGGTTGTGGTCCAGCACGAAACGCCGATGCGACATATCCACGGGCAGGCGCGGGTAACTGTACGGATACTCCACGTAGGTAACGCCCAGCTTCTGCGCCATGGATTGCAGCTCGCAGTGGCCGTTGGAGACACACACGGCGCAGTAGTGATTGCGCTCGGAGAACAGGAACTCGATGGCCATGCGGCGATAGCGCGTCAATTTCTCGGAGTTGGTGGTTACGGACATGCCGTCCGCGACGGGAGTGGTGCAGGCGGGCAGCAGGCGGCCGACGCCGGACACTTCCACGATGCACAAGCGGCAGGCTCCCACGGCGCTTAATCCTTCCAGATAGCAAAGCGTGGGGATGTACTTCTTGTTGGCGCGGGCGGCTTCCAGAATGGTTTGGCCGGCATTGGCCTCGATGTATTCGCCGTCGATCTTGATCGCGATTCTATCTGGCATGATCCTCCCTGTGGGGCAGGCTCGTAGCCTGCGGCGGCCTCGTAGGCCGCCTGCCTCGGAGGTTTGCCCGCGTTTCCTCTGGCACCCTAAACCTCCACCAGGTCCGCGGCGCGATGGCCGTGCTGGTTCTCTCGGATATCGCAACGCAGGCAGCGGCCGGCTTCGTCCAGGGCCTGCTGCGCGGTCAAGCCCAGCATGGCCTCGTTGAAGTTCAGCACGCGCTCGCCGGCGGGCAATTCGGTCAACTCGTGGCGCGGGCATTCCGTGGGCTGCGCGGGGGGCGCCTTGGAGTAGTCGAACTTGGGCATGATGCGGTCGAAGCGGGCGGCGCCCATCAGGCGCCGATCGATTTTGCGCGCGGCCTTCTTGCCGAGACCCATGGCGTTCGAAACATTGGAAGCGCCGGTGACGGCATCGCCGCCGGCGTAGAACTTATTGCGGCTGGTTTCGAGCGTGTAGCGGTCGACTTCGATGGTACCGTCCTCTTTGATCTTGAGGCCGGAACCGCGGCCGAAATCGGGATCCACGGACTCGCCCACCGCCAGGATCACGGTATCGCATTCGTAGCGGCGGATCTCTTCGGTGGGAACGGGCTTGCGGCGGCCGGAGGAATCGAATTCGCCGAGGCGGGTTTTGACTATTTCGATGGCCTTGACATTGGACTGTTCGTCGCCCACGATGCGGTGCGGCGTAGCCAGGAAAATGAATTTGACACCTTCGGCTTCGGCGGCATCGATCTCCTCCTTGATGGCGGGCATGTCTTTGCGCTCGCGGCGATAGATGACGGTGACGCCGGCGCCCTTGCGCAGCGCGGTGCGGGCGGAATCGATGGCGGCGTTGCCGCCGCCGATGACGACAACTTTGCGGCCAAGGCCGCTGCCTGAGGAGTTGTGAAAGAATCGCCCGTCGACGGGCTCGGCAGGCGAAACCGCCTGCCCCACCACGGTTCGTTCGGAAAAAGCCGGTTCGCGCTTCGACACCGCTTCCAGGAAGATCAGCGCGGGCAGCACGCCTTTCAGCTCGGTGCCGGGCAGGTAGACCCAGGATTCCTTCCAGGTGCCGATGGAGATGAACACGGCGTTGTACATGTTGTCGAGCTCGTTGAGGCCGATGTCGCGGCCGATCACGGTGTCGCAGACGAACTCCACTCCCATGCGCTCAATGAGCTCGATTTCGCGGTCGAGCGCGGATTTGGGTAGCCTGTATTCGGGGATCGCGTAGCGCAGCATGCCGCCGGGCAGCGGGTTGCTCTCATAAACGGTGACATCGTGGCCCAGCAGCGCCAGGTAAAACGCGGCGGTGAGGCCGGTGGGCCCCGCGCCAACCACCGCGACTTTGCGGTCCGTCGGTTGTAGTTTAAAGCTGGCGATCTTGTCGACCAGGGAGTCGAAGCGGTCCGAATCGTAGATGGAATCGGCGATATGACGATGCACCTCGCGCATGTTGACCGACGCATCGATGCCATGCCGGCGGCAGCGGTTGTCGCAGGGGTGCTGGCACACGCGGCCAGTGGAAGCCGGCAGCGGATTGTCCATCACTACCGAGAGGAACGCGTCTTCCAAACGACGCTCCTGGAACAGTTGCAGGAAGCGCGGGATATTCATGTGCAGCGGGCAACTGTTTTCGCAAGGGGAGAGCGCCAGATCTTCGCAGACTCCCGCGCGGCAGCGTTGCGCGCGGATGTGGTCTTCGAATTCGTGCCGGAAATGGCGCATGGTGGTGAGCACGGGATTGGGCGCGCTCTGGCCCAGGCCGCAGAGGGAAGTATCGCGGATCATGCGGCCCAGTTCGTCGAGCCGGTCGAGATCGCCGGGGCTGGCGTGTCCATTGGTGAAGGCGTTCAGGATGCGCAGGGCTTTATCCAGGCCGACGCGGCAGGGGATGCATTTGCCGCAGGATTCGGCGTGGGTGAACTCGATGAAGTAGCGC
Organism: Bryobacteraceae bacterium; assembly: GCA_050008575.1. Lineage (GTDB taxonomy): Bacteria > Acidobacteriota > Terriglobia > Bryobacterales > Bryobacteraceae > Bog-159. Next base: position 3,783 of record JBEKMJ010000119.1, on the reverse strand, counting down.
GCCACGTCCACCATGCAGTTGTCTTCATCCATCACCACCATGCCGCCGGAACCCATGATGGAGCCGAGCTGAGCCAGCGTTTCGTAATCGACCGGGGTATCGAACATTTCCCGCGGGATACATCCGCCGGAAGGGCCGCCGGTCTGCACGGCTTTGATGTGGCGGCCGTCGACACCACCTTCGCCGACATCGTATATAAAAGTCTTCAGCGGCGTGCCCAGCGGCATTTCCACAAGGCCGGTGTTGGCGATCTTGCCCACCAGCGAGAACACCTTGGTGCCGGCGCTCTTGGTGCTGCCGGTCTCGGTGAACCAGGCGGGCCCTTTGGCCACGATGGGCGCGATGTTGTACCAGGTCTCGACGTTGTTGATGTTGGTGGGGCAGCCCCACAGGCCCTTCCGCGCGGGAAATGGCGGACGCGGGCGGGGGCGGCCGGCGAAGCCTTCGAGCGATGCGATCAGCGCCGTCTCCTCGCCGCACACGAATGCGCCCGCGCCTTCCACCATGGAAATATCGAAGCTGAAGCCGCGGCCCAAGATGTTGTCGCCCAACAGGCCGTAAACGCGGGCCTGGGTAATGGCGCGGCGCAGCCTATGGACGGCCAACGGGTATTCGGCGCGCACGTAGACGATGCCTTCGGTGGCGCCGGTGACGTAAGCGCCGACGATCATGCCTTCCAGAAGCGCATGTGGATCGCTTTCGATCTCGTTGCGGTTCATGTATGCGCCGGGATCGCCTTCGTCCGCATTGCAGACGATGTACTTCTGTTCGGCTTCGGCCTTGCGCAGGAACTCCCATTTGAGGCCGGTGAGGAATCCCGCGCCGCCGCGGCCGCGCAGCTTGGAGGCTTTGATCTGCTCGATGACCATTTCGGGCATGGCGTCGATCAGCACCTTATATAAGGACTGGTAGCCGCCCACGGCGATGTACTCTTCGATATCGTCGGGATTGATCAGGCCGCAATTGCGCAGCACGATCTTCTTTTGATTTTTGAAGAAGGGGATATCGCGCCAAAGGGGGATTTCGGGGAATCCCTCGCCGTAGCGCACCTGCGCGGTGAGGTGGTCCCACTCTTCGATCTTGCAAAGCGCCAGGTCCGCGGGAATGCGGCCGGCGGCCATTTCGTCCAACAGGCGATCGACATCGTGGGCCTGGAAGCTGCGCAGGATCACCAGCGGATGGCCGGGGAGCCACACGTTCACCAACGGCTCCCGCGCGCAGAAGCCGAAGCAGCCGGCGGGGGCCAGGCGCACGTCGCGTCCGCGCTGATGGATGGCTTCGGAGAAAGCGTGGAAGACGCCCTCCGCGCCGTTGCCGTTGCCGCAAGTGCCCATGCCCACGGCGATGCGCGGGCGGTTGGGCAGCAGCTTGGCGAGGCCGGCTTCCTTGACGGCGCTGAATGAAGAGATGTCTTGTATGCGCATATCGCTTCCCTCTTGGGGGCGGACTTCAGTCCGCGCGGGGCTTCAGACCCGCTCCCTTTCCGCCCTCCAGGGCTTCCACCTCGCGATGCAGGGCCTGTTCGTTCATATGGCCGTATATGGCGTGATCCACTTCCACTACCGGGGCCAGCGCGCATTGTCCGAAACAGGCGACCGTGCGCAGCGAGAATTTATGGTCGGGCGTGGTGACGCAGACTTTATCGGCGCCGGATTCGTCGTTGGCATCCTGGACGCCGAGTTCCAGCTTCAGACGCTCCAGCAGGCTGCGCGAGCCGCGCGTGTGGCAGGCGGTGCCGCGGCAGATGCAGATGGTGTGATCGCCCTGCGGCTCGAGGTTGAACAGGGCATAAAAGGTAGCCACGCTGAAAACCTGCGCCAGCGGGATGCCGGTCTTCTCCGCGATGTATTCGAGGATTTCGAGAGGCAGGTACTTGTGCGGATTATGTTCCTGAACCTTTTCCAGGATGGTGAGCAGCGCGCCGGAGCGGTCGTCACAGGCGGCGATGGTCTGGTCCGCGAACTCCTGGTCGCCCAGGGGCGGCTGCGGCTTGGCCAGTTTGGATTTCACGAAACGGTCCCCCTTTCGGGCGATGCCTTACATCAGATATTAACACCTTTACATCCGATATAGCGCTAAACTACTTTGCGGAAACCGCTCCCTGACGGTCGCGGCTCGGTAATGGTCGCGTTGATTGCGCACGGTTTACCGAGCCACGACCGTCAGGGAGCGGTTTCTGTCACTCAGGCGTTAGCGCACCGCCGGATTCGGAGAAGCGCGCGGCGGCCAGATCGGCAGCCGGCCCACCGTGACGACGCCGCCCGGGCCGGCGTGGGGCAGGCTCGCAGCCTGCGCGGGCCTCGCAGGCCCGCTCTTCGGCGAGCTAGCTCGCCCCGGCAGGGCTAAAGCCCGGCGGCGGCGCATGGCGCCGCCCCACATGCGCTGCCTACTTGCCGGCGGGCTTCCATTTTTCAAGAAACGCGCGGACGTCTTCTGGGCCGATCTTCACGGTGGATTCGAATTCGCCGCCTTTTTGGGCGACGACGACCGTTCCGTCCGGCGCCAGAACACCCAGGCTCGGAATTCCGTGGTCCAGGGCCACGCCCAGGCGCGCCGCCACATCGTGGTTATCCTTCCCCTCGTCGCCGGTGTTGATGTGCACGACCACATAATTCGCTTCCACCAGCGGTGCGAATTCCTTCGAATGGAAGGTGGTATCCAACACGTGGCAGTCGTAACACCAGTTCGCGCCGAAGACCACCAGCACGCGCTTATGTTCTGTCGCCGCTACGGCCAACGCCGCCTTCAACTCCGCTTCGGCTTCCCGAGGATCGGGATACAAGTCCGGATTTGGCGTGGCCGGCTGCGGCAGCCGCCGTACGGCTTCGGGGGAGAAGCCGCTGCGCCGCGAAGCTATGATGCGCCAGCCGTCCGGCTGTTGGGCCCAGAGTTGCACCATGGAGGCGACCACCGGCTGGCTGCCACCCTTGCCGTCGGGCTTCACGGCTTGGATGCGCAAGAGGAGTCGCGTTTGACCCCGGGGTGCCGCGATGTCCAACACCTTGGGATTGAACTCAGTGACGCCCGCGGATTTCAGACCCGCCCAAAATTGCAGCTCTTCGTCAAGGTTGGCGACTTTCTTGTTGCCTATTTGCGCCACCGCGGGAGGATTAGCGCTGTAAAGCCGGGCGAGCGCCGCTTGGTCGCCCGCCTGCGCTGCCGTTTTCCATTCATCGAGAGGGGCGAATGCGGCGGCATGTTGTCCACCGCGCGCTATGCCTCCCACTAGAAACAGCGCACTCGCAACTACTGGAATGACTTTCATAACCGGATTACCGAGTCAGCACGAAACCGTGCCATGCGAACGCGGTAGCTGTGTTGACCGCGAAATATCCTGTGAAGGGCGCGAGTTCGCCGCCGGGCATGCGAATAAACCCGCCCCATTGATATATCCGGCTGCCCCGGCTGCGTTGATGGAATAATGGCTCCGTCGGCCGTGCGCACGAAGCCGAATGCTCCCTTTCGTTGTCGTACCGCTCTGCAATCACGCTAAGCCCGAGTCCGGGGGGTCGAAGGTAACGTGTTTGTCACCGATCATTGGATGCGCCCCTCCCGGTTCCAAGTTTAGCTTAATTCCGCGGGTGGCGCGCCGGCAAAGTCACAGGCTACCAGGTACTCTGGGCTCGACTGGCCGCAGCCGCCTAAAAGCCGGCACTGGATCGGCCCTCGTGGCGCACGCTCTCAGCGTGCCGTGTCGGCACTCCTGCCGACACAGGCGAGCGAAGCTCGCCCCTGGACTTTGGCCTTTTGGGGCAAGCGAGCTACGCTCGCCTGTGTCGGCAG
>JBEKMJ010000118.1:0-25415 GCA_050008575.1 Bryobacteraceae bacterium | reverse complement strand
TGCGGGGCTAAAGCCCCGCGCGGGATAAATCCCGCCCCCCAAGACCTTGGGTTTCTGTCCCTGGTGACGGCCCCGGCCGTCCACGCTGAAAGCCGGCTGCGGGCAGAATTGCCCGCCCTCCAAATCCAAAATGACCCACTGACCAAAAGCCGCCCGCTCCACGTTAACATGGCTCTCAGAACCCACATGGTGGAAACAATCGAGTGGACCCCGGCGGGCGTTGTGATGATCGACCAGACGCGCCTGCCGCTGCACGAAGAATACGTCACCTGCCGGACCTACGAAGATGTGGCCGCAGCCATCCGCGGCATGGTGATCCGCGGCGCGCCGGCCATCGGTGTAGCTGCCGCCATGGGCGTGGCGCTGGGTGTGGCGCATTCCGATAGCGGCGATCTGGACGCGCAGGTGGAACGGATCTGCGATACGCTGGCGCGCACCCGGCCCACCGCCGTCAACCTGTTCTGGGCCATCGACCGCATGCGGAAGCTCTATCAATCGTTGCGCGGCCGGACGCTGGCCGAGATCCGCGAACGCCTGACGGCGGAAGCGCAGCAGATCCGCCTGGAAGATATCGCCATCAATCAAGCCATCGGGCGGCACGGCGCGGACCTGGTGCCGGATGGCAAGACCGTGCTGACGCACTGCAACGCCGGCGCGCTGGCGACCGCGGGCTACGGCACCGCGCTGGGCGTGATCCGCGCGGCGGTGGAAGCCGGCAAAAAGGTGGATGTCTTCGCCGATGAGACGCGCCCCTTCCTGCAGGGCGCGCGCCTGACCGTGTGGGAATTGCAGCAGGATCACATCCCCGCCACGCTGATCACGGACAACATGGCGGGACATTTCCTGAAATCCGGGCGTATTGGTTGCGTGGTGGTGGGCGCGGACCGCATCGCCGCCAATGGCGACGTGGCCAACAAAATCGGCACTTACTCGGTGGCCGTGCTGGCGAAAGAAAACGGCGTGCCGTTCTTCGTGGCCGCGCCAATTTCGACGCTCGACCTGACGTTGGCATCGGGCGACCTGATTCCTATCGAGCGCCGGCCAGACGCGGAAGTGACTCACTTTTTTGGCACAGCGGTCGCGCCCGAAGGCACGCCGGTGGAAAACCCGGCGTTCGATGTGACGCCCAATCGCTATGTGACGGCGATCATTACCGAGCGGGGCGTGGCACGGGCACCGTATACGGAGTCGTTGCGCGCACTCACCTCGCCGCAGTCGTGAGCCGGGTGTTTCAAGAGGACGTTCTGACCGCCAAAAGACGGCGTAGTTTGCCAGTTGCGTGAAATCGCGATACACTGCCGGAGACATGCACAAAACTCATGGACGAAATTATCCTGCCGCCGCTCTGCTTGCCGTTGTAATAAGTGTGAACGCGCGGCCGGCGGCGGGCCAGACCGCCATCACGACCTATCACTACGACAACAATCGCACCGGCTGGAACCAGACCGAGACGGTTTTGACGCCGGCCAACGTCGGAAGTTCGTCTTTCGGCTTGCTGAAGACCGTAGCGCTCGACGACCAGGTGGATGCGCAGCCGCTAGTGGTGCCAGGCGTGCAAATTACGGCCGGAAGCTATCAGGGCACGCACGATGTAGTCTATGTCGAGACGGGTAGCGACACGATATATGCCATCGACGTTCACAGCGGAACGGTACTGCTGAGTCCGAAGTTCGGAACGCCGGTGTCCTCCCCCTTGGGATGCAACAATAACGGACCGAATGTTGGGATCACTTCGACGCCGGTGATCGACCTCTCCAGCAACACGATGTACGCCATGATATACACCCAGGAGAAGAGCGGGCCGGCCTACCATCTGCACGCGCTCGATCTGGGGAGCTTGACCGACAAGGTGAAGCCGCAACTGGTGAAGGCCTCGCACACGCTCACCGATGGAACCACGTTCACGTTTAACGCCAACTACCAGCGCCAGCGGCCGGGACTGTTGCTCGCCAACGGCGCCATCTACGCGGGGTTTGGAAGCTTCTGCGACTATGCGCCGAATGTATCGCGGGGCTGGCTGTTGGGATGGACGGCCGGAACACTGGCGCCATTCCCGGCGAACCAACTGCTGGACCGTCAAGCCACTTCGCCGGATAGTTTCTTCCTTTCCTCGATCTGGATGTCGGGGTACGGGCCGGCCAGCGACGACGCCGGCAATATCGTGTTCGTGACCGGAAATTCGGACCCTTCCGGGACCACCTACGACGGGATCACCAACATCCAGGAGAGCGTGGTCAAAGTGTCGTCCGACCTGACCACCCTGCTGGACCTGTTTACCCCAAGCGATGAGGCGCAACTGGACGAGGGCGACGTGGATTTCGGCTCCGGCGGCGTGCTGGTGCTGCCCGATCAGCCGGGATCGACGCCGCATTTGGCGGTGGCGGCCGGCAAGGAGGGAACCATGTTTCTGATGAATGAAGACGATCTGGGCGGGTTCTCCAAGGATAGCAACAACGTGCTGGGCAGTTACCCGATAGGCGGGTGCTGGTGTGGCCAGTCGTATTATGTGGATCCTTCCGACGGAGCCGCGCGGGTGGTGAGCAGCGGCGGAAGGAAGGTGGTGGTCTGGAAGTTGCAGACGTCGCCCACGGCCTCTTTGCAGATCGTCGCGGAGTCTTCCCCGATAGGCGGTACCCAGAGCCCGGGATTCTTCACTTCCATTTCGTCGAACGGCGCCAGCAATCCGATTATTTGGGCGCTGTCGCGACCGCAGAACGTGAGCAAGTCGCCGATTTCCCTGTTTGCGTTTGATCCGGACTCGGGTGGAGGCAAAGTGAAGCCTTTATTTGGAGGGGTGGCGGGCAACTGGCCGAATTTAGGCGGCAATTCGAATCTGGTTCCGGTGGTGGCAAACGGACAGGTGTTTGTGGGCAGCAACAAACAGTTACGGATCTATGGGCTGACTGCGGCCGCGGCGAAGAAGTGAGGGACACCGCGCAATCAGGATAGTGAGGCGCGCGTCCCGCGGACCCGCCGAGACTGTTTGGCGAGTCGCCGACAGCCACACATCCGGAAACATCGGGAGAATAAGCGGAGTATACCGTCTCCGTCTGCTCGATGACTACCGGATAGCGTCTCGCTCAAATGGATGTTTTGAGGTGCCAGTGACTTCCCCGCGATCGCATCGCCACCCATCAGTGCTTCTCAAGCAACCGAATCACCTCACGCACCTTCAATGGCATTGACGCTATCCCGCCGCCGGCTTCACCACCCACCCGTCCGCCAAATTGATAATCCGGTTTCCGTACTCGGCATTAGCCTCCGAGTGCGTCACCTGAATGATGGTAGTACCTTCGTCGTTCAGCTTCTTGAACAACTCCATGATCTCCTTGCCCTGGCTGGAATGCAGGTTGCCGGTCGGCTCATCGGCCAGGATCAGCTTCGGGCTGGCGATCACCGCGCGCGCCACCGCCACAAGCTGCTGCTGGCCGCCGGAAAGCTGGTTGGGATACAGGTCGCGCTTGCCCACGATGTGGAACCGGTCCAGCGCGTCGCACACCAGGCTGGCGCGCTCCGACGATTTGATGTTCCGGTACGACAGGGGAATGTCCAGGTTTTCGTAGACCGTCAGGTTGTCGATCAAGTGGTAGCTCTGGAACACGAAGCCGATGTACTTCTTGTTCAGTTCCACGCGGTCCTTGGGCTTCATCTTGTGGACGGCGTGGTCCAGGAAGTAGAACTCGCCGGTCCAAGCGCCGTCCAGCATGCCGATGATGCTGAGCAGCGTCGATTTGCCGGCGCCCGAGGGACCCATGATGGTCACAAACTCGCCTTCCTTGATGTCCACTTCGATACGCCGCAGGACGTAGGTCCGGCCGTAGCCCGCTTCGTAGAATTTGTCCAGATTCGCGGTTCTGATCATGTGATTCTATTCTACTTGACGGATGAGGCGCGGATGGGTCCCGGTGAAGGCGAGCTTGGCTCGCCTGGTGTCGGCAAGAGAGCACCGGCGGTCCCTCCGGGAACCTCTCTGGCGCCAGAAACCAGGCTCCACTTGACACGTTTGCGCAAATGGAATTGGATTCGGCAAGCTAAGGCCGTCATCCCATACCCGCGCAGGAGCGTGGCCCCGGTTTTCATCCGATCCCTGGCATTGGTTGGCGGTCCGCAGCCGTTGGCGGCAGCGGATCCGAGCCCTCGCCAAAAACGCTAAAAAACTTGGATTCCAACTAGTTATCCAGCAGACGGCGCGAACCTACAGGGGAAGGTTTGCGGAGAGCGTGCCGCCACGGCGCGCCAGGGGCGTGCGCCACGGTATACTGGCACCCATGTGGATGAAACCGGCATGCTCACTGCTGTTGGCGGCCGCATTTGCTTATGGCCAGATCGATCAAATCGACAAGGGACACTCCGCGCATGGCTCGGCCTTCGACACCGGCCCGCGCCAAAAGCCCTGGGTCATGGAAGGCATCGGGGTCGCGCCGTTCCCCATCACCACGAAGAACCCCGAGGTCCAGAAGTGGTTCAACCAGGGCAACGCGCTGCTGCACTCCTTCTGGTATTACGAAGCCGAACGCTCCTTCCGCTGGTGCTTGAAACTGGAGCCGGACAATGCCATGGCCTATTGGGGCCTGGCGCGCGCCACCAGCGGCCGCGGTGCCGACGACACGCGCGCCGCCGATTTCCTGCGCGAAGCCGTCAAGCGTAAGGACAAAGTCACCGAGCGCGAGCGGCTGTACATCGAAGCGGAGGAGGCCGTCCTGCTGCCCGATCCGGTGCGCGACGACAGCGGCGATCGCGATTACCGCACGCTACGCCGCGCCGAGCTGAAGAAGCTCGAAACTCTGTGCATAAAGTACCCGGAGGACATGGAGGCGCGCGCGTTGCTGGCCCTGGTGACCATGGGCGACTCGCGCTACGGCGCCGAACTGATGATCCGCGAGATCCTGGCGCGCGAGCCCAACCATCCCGGCGCGCACCACTACCGCATCCACAACTGGGATTACAACCAACCCGAGCAGGCCCTCGCAAGCTGCCGCGCGTATACGGATCTGGTGCCGGGCATTGGCCACGCCCAGCACATGCCCGGACACATCTACAGCATCCTGGGGATGTGGCACGAGGCGGCGCTTTCCATGGATGCGGCCACGCGCGTCGAGAAGCAGTACATGCGCACCAGCCTCACGTTCCCGTTCAACAATTGGAACTACGCCCACAACCGCACTTACCTTTCGTACATTCAGGAGCAGCTTGGCATGGCGGAGGCGGCCATCTTCGGCGCGCACCAGCTCATCGACGCGCCGCTCGACCCGGTCGATAACAAGGAAAACACATACAGCACGCACTCGCGCGGCATCGCGGCCATGCAGCGCGCGCTGATCAAGTATGAACGCTGGGACGATCTGCTGAATCCGAAAACCATCCCCTGGCGCGACGCGTATGAAGACAAGATGAACAAGGCCTATTGCGAGGGGCGCGCCTGGCTGGGCAAAGGCGACCTGGAGAAGGCCGCGAAGAGCATCGACGCGCACGCCGCGCTGAAGAAGGATCCGGATAAGAACAAGGACTGGGAGGATACCTACACGATCGAAGCGCTGGAGCTGAAGGGCCGGTTCGCGATCGCGCGGGGCGAAACCGGCGATACCATTGTCGGGCTGGGGCTGCTGGCGGACGCGGCCGGGCGCGAGTACGACATGCAGAAACAATATGCCGACCCGCCGTTTTATCCGCAATCGCTCTACAACAGCTTGGGCGAAGCTTACATGGATGCCAAGAGCCCCGTGCTGGCGGCGCAGGCGTTCGAGAAGGCGCTGGAACTTACCCACAACGATATCTTTGCGTTGTCCGGACTCGTCCGCGCCTACGCCGCGCTGGGCGAGAAGGCCAAAGCCGAAGACGACATGGCGCGGCTGCTGTTCGTGGCTTCGAATGCCGACGCCGGGCTGAAAATCCTGGAGCGCGCCAAGGCCACCGGCATCACGGCCACGCCGCGCGACTCGTCGCCCGCGCCGCAGCGCAACTACGCGCGCGTGCCTTTGGACCATTTCGGGCCGCCCCGCTGGGAGCCCTATGCAGCACCGGCTTTGGATGTCCACGATGCCGCGGGGAAATCCGTCTCGCTCGAGGAGTACAAGGGCAAGAACGTGCTGCTGGTGTTCTATCTCGGGCCGGAGTGTCCGCACTGCATGCGCCAGTTGCATGAGATCGGGCAGAAGAAGGACGAATGGGACCGGTTGAACACCGTTGTGCTGGCCGTCAGCAGCGCGGCTTCGGAGAAAAACGGCGAGGCGCTGAAGCAGTTCGGCGATCTGCCCGCGCGGCTGCTCTCGGATCCGGATCATACCAACGCGCGGCGCTTCCATTCGTATGACGATTTCGAGGATATCGAGCTGCACTCGACCATCTTGATCGATAAGAAGGGGAGGGTCTACTGGGCGCGTTTCGGCGGCGATCCTTTTTCGGATATGGGGTTCCTGGTGAAGCAGGTGGAGAGGATGAACGAGTTGGCGGGGTCGTGACGGCCTACTGTATCCGCAGCCGGGCGCCAGCCGTCGTCCGCCCCAGAAAATCGAGGGGCGCCCGGCCGTCCTCGCCGGCCGCATCCCGCAGGATCCGGTAGAGTGTGGCACGGCTGATCCCCAAGACTTGCGCGGCGTGCAGCTTGTTCCCTCCTACGCGCCCCAATACGTGATGCGTATACCGGCGCTCCAGATCCGCAAGGGGCATCAGATCCGGTTCATTGGCCTCCGCGCCTTGCGTACCGTCGCGGAGGTAATCGGGCAGATCCCGGACGTCGATGAATTCCGCATCCGCCATCATGCAAGCGTGCCCCAGCACGTTCTCCATCTCGCGCACATTGCCCGGCCAGCCGTGCCGCGCTAGCACCGCCTGTGCCCGCCGCGAGATACCGCCGATGCGCTTCCCATAACCGCCCGCGAACCTTTCCACGAAATGGCGCTCCAGCAGCGGCAGATCTTCCTTGCGCTCGGCCAACGCCGGTAGTTTCAGTTCCACCATGGTGAGCCGGTAGTACAGGTCCTCGCGAAACAGGTTCTGCGCCACCAGCGAGCGCATGTCCCGGTTGGTAGCCGCGATCACGCGCACGTCGACTTTGCGCACTTCCGGCGATCCCACCCGCTGCAACTCCCGATTCTGCACCACCCGCAGCAGCTTGCTCTGGGTAGTCAGGGGCATGTCGGCGATTTCGTCCAGAAACACCGTGCCGCCTTGTGCGTATTCGAAGAGTCCGGTGCGGTCCTGCGTGGCGCCGGTGAACGCCCCTTTCACGTGGCCGAACAGTTCGCTTTCAAACAGCGTCTCCACGATTGCCGAACAGTTGCAGACCGCAAACCGCCGGGCCGCCACCGGGCTCAGCTCGTGCAGGGCGTGCGCCACCAGTTCTTTTCCCGTGCCGGTGGCGCCCGTGACCATGGCAATGCGGTAATGCGGCGCTACCCGCTTGATGCGCGCGAACGTCTCCTGCATCTGCGGACTGCGGCCCACCATGCCGTGGAAACGGAAGCTTTCCAGGAGGCGTTCGTCCAGTTCCAGCGTTTCGCGGCGCAGGTGCGCCTCGTGCAGCACCTCGCCCACCCGCTGCCGCAGCGTCTCGGCCGAAAGCGGCTTGCGCAGGCAGTCGCAAGCTCCATGCTGGATGCCTTCCACCGCGGATTCCGCCGTGTAACGATCCGTCAGCAGCAAGACCTGCGCGCCCGGATCCCAATCCGCAATACGCGCCAGCAGGCTGGTCCCACTGGCTATGTCGGCTTCCACCAGGATCGCGTCGGCGTGCGAACGCTGGATCAGATCCCAGCCTTCCAGCGCGTCGCAGGCTGCCAGCACCTGGATGCCTTGCGCCTCCAGCGCGGTTTGAATCTCCTGTAGAGTTCCGGCGTCCCGCACAATCGCCACGACGGTTGGTATTTGCTCCACGTCATCTTATCGGCGGGGACCGGCGAAAGCATTACCGGCTTGGCAATCGGAGGGCGGCCTGACCGGGCCATGCCACTTGGTTTTCCAGTCTTGACGAAACAGCCTGCCCCACCGAACAGGCACACAACTCCAGCGCGCCGCACGGCGCCGCCCACCTACGACAGAAGCAACTCCAGATCCTCGCGCTTCAAGTCGCGGATCAGACTATTATCCTCGCTGACGATGGCGGCGGCCAAGTCGCGCTTGCTGCTTTGCAGTTGCAGGATTTTTTCTTCGACGGTGTCCCGCGCAATCAGGCGGTAGGCGAACACCTGGTGCGTCTGGCCAATGCGGTGCGCGCGGTCGACGGCCTGCGCCTCCACCGCCGGATTCCACCACGGGTCCAGCAGAAAAACATATTCGGCGGCGGTCAGGTTCAGGCCCAGGCCGCCGGCTTTCAGGCTGATCAGGAAGAGGCGGCAGTCCGGATCGTTCTGGAAACGCTCCACGCGCAGTTGCCGGTCGCGCGTCGCGCCATCCAGGTACTCGTAGACCAGCCCCGATTCGTCCAACCGTTCTTTTACCAGCGACAGCAGGCTGGTGAATTGGGAAAACACCAGCGCCTTGTGACCTTCGGCCACGACTTCTTCCAGGTGATCGATCAGCACATCGAGTTTCGCGCTGGCGTCGTGGCGGCGCTTGGGGTCGATCAGGGCCGGATGGCAGGCCGCCTGGCGCAATCGCAACAACGCCTCCAGCACCTGGATCTTGGATTTCGCGAGGCCCTGCGCCGCGACCGTTTGCAGCAGCGCATGGCGGTAATGCAGGCGCAGCTCGTTGTAGAGCTTGCGCTGCGCGGTTTCCAACTCGCAGAAGAGGGTCTGCTCGGATTTGGGCGGCAGCTCGCGCGCCACCTGGTCCTTAGTGCGGCGCAGAATGAACGGACGCAGCGCGTGGGCCAGCAGACGGCGGGTCTCCTCGCTGGGATTGCGGGCCGCGCCTCCGGCCAGCTTGAACACGCCGGCGGCGCCCAGCATGCCCGGATTGAGAAATTCGAAGATGCTCCACAGCTCGCCCAGATGATTTTCCACGGGAGTGCCGCTGAGCGCCAGCCGGTTGCGTCCGCGCAGCAGACGGGCGGCCTTGGCCGATTCAGTGCCGGGATTCTTGATGGCCTGCGCTTCATCGAGCACCACGTAATCGAACTCGATGTCCTTGAATTCGGCGGCGTCGCGGCGCAGCGTCCCGTAGGTGGTCAAAACCACGTCGTAATCGGCGAAGCTATGCACATCGCGCGCCAGGCCGGTGTGGTCGAGCACCCGCAAACGCGGCGTGAAGCGGGCCGCCTCCTGCTTCCAATTGAACACCAGCGATTTGGGAACCACCACCAGCGACGGTCCGGCGGCTTCGGGCAATGCGCGGCGGGCTTCCAGCAATGCCAGCACCTGCGCGGTCTTGCCCACCCCCATGTCGTCGGCCAGGCAGCCGCCGAAACTGAAACGGCGCAGAAAATCCATCCAGCCGACGCCATCCCGTTGATAGTCGCGCAACTGTCCCACGAAGCCGGCGGGCTGCTCGCCGGCGCGAATGCCCGCGAAGTTGCGCAACTCGTCGCGCACGCGGGCGAAGGTTGCGTCGCAACTGACTTCGGGTTGAGTGGCCAGCAGCGCGTCCAGCAGCCCCGCCTGATTCCGGCGGAAACGCAGATGATCGGCTTCGGCCGTGCCCAGGCCGGCGATCGGGCCGAAGCGCGTCAGCCACTCTTCCGGCAGCAGCCCGTAGGTGCCATCGTCGAGGCGTACCATGTTTTCGCCGCGGCGTAACGCGGCCAGCAGCGCGGGGAGCTTGGCGGAGGCGCCTTCGTAATCCACTTCGCCATGCAGCTCGAACCAGTCGACGCCCGAAGACACGCCCACGTGCATGGCGCCCGGGCGGCGGAAAATCTTGCCTTCGGCTTCCACGTGCCAACCGGCCGCCAGACAGGCGTGCGCCACCGCGGGCAGTTTCTTCGGAGCCAGGCGCAGCGCGGGCGGCTGGCCTCCATAGCCGGACGGAAGATCCTCCAAGCCGAGCTGCTGCACGAAGGCTTTCGCGGCGGCCTCGGCTTGGGTATCGCGCGCCACGAAGCGCCGTTTGGCGGCGTCGTACATGCCGCGGCCCTTCAGCGCGCCGGACACGCGCCGGCCATCGTAATCGAAGGAGAGATCGGCGCGCAGATGCTGTTGCGACCACTCGTAGCGCTTTTCGGAGCGGAACGTCAGGCAAGGCTTCGGCACGGGCCGCACTTCCTCGAAGTGCAGTTCCGCGGGGACCTCCAGGCGCGCGGCCAGCGGATGTTCGAGCAACGCCCCGAGCATCTGGCCGATGTCTCCTTCCGGCGCCTCGATATGGCGTAATCTGCGGAGCGATGCGATCCATTCGAAGGGCGCGCCATCCTCCAGCAGCGCCACGCGCTCGCGCGTAAACACCAAGCCTTCGGCGATCAGGAACGCGTCCAGCAGATCCATCTCTTCGCCGCCGCGGCGCAGCCATCCGGCGAGCGCCCACTTATGGTCTTCCTGGCGCTGCAGGCGGAGAACGAATCGCCAAGGCTCGCCGCCGTCCCAAGCCAGCGGCAGCCACTCCTGGCCGGCCGGACTCAACTGCAGCAGGCAGCGTCCCGTGCCCGCGATTTCCGGCATCACCGTGGAGGCGAACGGATGCCGCAAGCGGAAGCCGGCGGCGATCGATTCGTACGTGCTGTAGGACATCCAATCGTTATTCATCGCGCTTCCCGAGAGCAGCCCCAGGATGTGGCGATCCGCGGGGTCCGGCAGCGCGGAAAGTGCGGCCCGGCTGATCTGCGGGGCCGCGGGTTTCTTCCACCCGCCCTTGAGTTTCGGTTCGCGCGTCTTCAGCTCCAGGATCAAGGAGCCGCGCGCGGAGCTGGCGGCCACGTCGACGATATAAAGCAGTTCACGCTGGGCGGGCCAGGCATTGCCGGCCAACGATCCGGCCGGCACGATTTCATTCAGGCGCTGCTGCCAGGCTGGCGGCGGGACATGCAGTTGCGGCTGGAAAACAGGCGCTGGGCGGGCGGGCGGCACGTAGTAGGGAGGCTCGTCGCCGGCGTCGTCCTCGTCGTCCATCTCGTCGAAAGAGACGTCCCGCGGGTTGAGCCGGGTGACGGCGGTGAAATAGTTCTGCGCGTCGGACGCCAGAATCGTGGCCCAGATGTGCTTGCATGCGCCGACGTCTTCGTAGTAGGGGCAGTCGCAGAACAAGGTCAGCCGGCGGCCGTCCCAGGCGATCTCCACGTCGTAGACGCGCGAGCCGCGGACGCCGGCTTCGATGCCCGTGGCATTGCCGCGTTTGATACGCACCGCGCCTAAGCGAAAGTAGCTGGCTCCGCGCGCGCGGACCTCGTCATCGAAGTGGTAGGAGAGAGCGGACGCAAGCTTCATCGCGCATTGGGGAAGGTTCCTTTAGTTTAGCGCAATGAGAAGGCCGGGCATGGCGCGGCACACGCTCTCAGCGCGCCGTGTGGGGCAGGCTGCGAGCCTGCCCCACCAACAGGCCAATCTCCGGAGGTGAGCGAAGCTCGCCGTTCACAGGCTGAAGCCCGTGCCACCAGCGGGGCTAACCCGCCAGCGGGTAGTCCACGCTGCGCAACAGCCAGTCGCGGTTGGCGCGCACATCTTCGCGCAGCTTCCCGCATAGGGCCTCGCGCCGTTCGTACAACCGATAGCCCTCCCGCTTGGCGTGATTATCCAATAGCGCTTTCACCAAAAACGGCATCGCCATCGAGTAATCCGCCTGCATGCTTTCGGTGGTTTGCAGGTAGGTGTCCTTATCCACCTTGCCCCAAGTGACCGCTTCGGCGGGCGGACACGAGGACAACGATCCATCCGTCACCGGCGCGGTCACAATCTGCACGTCGAACCGGTAGCCGCGAACATTCGGCAATCCCAGCACTTGGCCGAGCGCCGGCTCCGGCTGCAGACTGTAATTCTTCGGCACGCCGCCGCCCAGAATCAACGTGGCCAGCGCGCGCGCCTCGCTCTCGAACAATCCCCAGCGGTGATACGCGCAGGCCTCGAAAACTTCACCGTGCAGGTCCAGGTCGAATGCGTACTCCGGTACGATCCCGGCGTTGCGCATGGCCCACAGCTTCATCGAATTCAGAAACACGCTGCCATCCGCCGGCGCTCCCACCAATACCGGGATGGCGAGGCGATTACACGTGGCCAACAGGCCGGATGGCACGCCATTGCGGCGCTCCTGCGCGGCGTAATACGCGCCCAGGCGATAGCGCAGCTCCGTGCCGGTCATTTTCTTTTGAAATTCGGGACGCGCCAGGCACGCGCTCAGGAAGCGGTCCTGATCCAGCAGCACGGCCTCGTCGAAGGCCATATCGGTGACGCGGATGGTGCCTTCCTCGCGCAGCGCGGCGTCGTCGCTGTGGATTGGCACTTCGTGGATGGGATCGTCTTTGTGCGCGTCCAGGCTGCGATGCCCGTCGTGATAGCAGACCGCGTCGGTCGTGCTGATGTAAGCCACCCATCCGGTTTCAAGCAGTGGGATCAGCCACGCCAGGTGCTGGCCGGAGACGGTGACCGGGCCGGAGATGGCCAGCGTCAGGGGACAGCCTTCGCCGATGGCGCGGTCCAGAATGGTGTAGATGCGCCGCAGATATGCGCCGCCGAAGGCAGGCAGACAGTGCCGGAAAATCTCGTCGAGGGTGGCGCATTCGTCGACGCGCCGGACGCGGACCGGGTGGCGATGAGGCATCGATTTTGAAGATAGCATGAGGCGCGTTGGCTGCTTCGATCAAGGAGGGGTGCTTAATTAACAGCTTTGGGGAAACCGCTCCCTGACGGTCGCGGCTCGGTAATACTCACGTTGATTGCGTCCCAGACGGTCCAGCAAACCAAACAGGATTTGGGCGTGACGGTCGCCGGGCGTGACGATCCGCACCCGCGGAACGTCCAGCCATGCACGGACCGTTGCCCAGGGCATCCCCACCGGGGGCGCGACTGCGTCAGGGTGGCGTTCCCGCCACTCGCGTGCGCGGGCGTGCTCCCGCGCGTCGGAATCGTAGGCGTAGACGAGAATGTTAATATCCGGTATGAGCGCGTCTACTACCTGGACATTTTCTTCAGGAACTCATCGGCTCCGGGGCCGATGCCCGGCTTGAACTGAAACGCATGCGGCTCCACCTTAAATCGCACGTCGTGTTCCTTTTCGGTTGCGGACAGGCTTGCGCGCAGAGCCTCGTTGACGACCTGTTTCAGCGTGCTCTTCCTGCGCGCCATACGCCGCCGGATCTGCTGCGCCACTTCGGGTTCGAGGGTGAGGGCCGTACGCATAAAGGCATCGTCTCATGAGCGTCGATTGATGCCTGGGCATCAAATGCTGGAATCGCCTCCGATGACCACTTGGCTGACACTGCCCAACCTTTTCACCCTGGCCCGCCTGCTGCTGGCCCCCGCGATCGTTTACGCCATCCTGAATCGCCGCGCTTTCGCGGCTCTGTGCATCTTCGCCGTGGCCGCCGCCACCGACGTAATCGACGGCTACCTGGCGCGTCATTTCGGCGCCGCCACCGCCACCGGCGCGTTCTTCGATCCCATCGCGGACAAGTTACTGCTGTCCGGTGTTTACCTGGCGCTGGCCCTCGCCGGCAGTGTGCCCTGGTGGTTCGTCGGCGTGATCTTCGGCCGCGATTTGTTAATTCTCGCGGCCTCGGCCATCGCGCTCCTGGCCACGAAATTACGTTCGTTTCCGCCCAGCGTCTGGGGCAAAGCCAGCACTTTTTTTCAGATCCTCACCGCGGTGTGTTTTCTGGGCCGTGACGCCTTCGGGTGGCGGCTTTTGGTTGTCTTATCGGCGGCTCTCGTCTGGCCGACGCTGGTGTTGACCGTGTGGAGCGGCATTCACTACGGTTGGCAAGGCACACGGCGCTTACGAATGGATTGACGGGCGTGCGCGACGGGAGTAGTCTAGAAGTGGACGGGTTTCAAGATGACTCGCTACACCCCCGCGCGGCATTATCTCACGTTTGGAATCGTGGCCATCGGACTGGCCGGCTTTTCCGCTTGGCTGGGTCTCGACCGCCTGCCGGCTTTCATTCCCGCCGCGCTCTTTCTGCTCAGCGCCGTGCTGCTGCTGGCGCTGGCCTTCCAACCCTCCATCGAGATCCACGAAGGATATTTGGCGGTGGGCAAACGCATCGTACCCTGGATGGATATCCGGCGGCTGGACCGCCTGGTAACCCGGAGAGCCCCGCTGCTGATGCGCATCACGCTATTCGACGATTCGCGCATGGTCCTGGTCTACCCCGGCGACCTGGATTCGTGCAACAGCCTGCTGCGGCACCTGCGCCGGCTTTCCCGCGACGCGCTCATCGACGGCGTTCCCTACCGCCAGTTCTGGGGTGAGGTGCTGGCCCCCGGCGGCGACCACAGGCAAATTCCGCCGCCACGCTACCGGATGCTGCTGCCGGAGGATGAGGCGGAAGTGGAGCGGCTCTATCAACGGTTGAAGACGGTCGGTCATCTCGACCAAAAGAATTCCGCGGACGAGAAGTAGTCCGTGGCGCGCCGCCCCTCCCTTTTCCTCAAATCCATCGTCTGTATTCTAGCCGGGCTGGCGCTGGCCGTGGCCACGCATTCCTGGTGGATGGCCGCCCTCGGCCGTCTCCTGGTGCGCGACGAGGGGCCGGCGCACGCGGATATCGCGGTGGTGCTGGCCGGCGATTATTATGGAAATCGCATCGTGCGCGCCGCGGAACTGGTCAAGCAGGGCTACGTGCCCAATGCCTTGGTCAGCGGGCCACACTTGATTTACGGGTCTTACGAATGCGACCTTGAGATTCCATTTGCCGTGCGGCGCGGCTACCCGGAAAGTTGGTTCATCCGCGCGCCCAATGAAGCTCTCAGCACGCGCGACGAAGCCGCTGCGATTTTGACGGATCTGCGGCGCCGCGGCGTGCATCGATTTCTTTTGGTGACCAGCGATTACCATACCGCGCGCGCCGCCCGCATTTACCGCGCCGCCGCTCCGGATCTGGAAATGCGCGTGGTCGCCGCGCCCGGCGGCTATTTCCGCCCGGACGGATGGTGGCACAACCGCGAAGGGCGCAAGACATTCGTGGTCGAATGGATGAAGACCGTGGCCAACGCGCTGGGGATGTAGCGTATGTGGGAATCCCTGCGCACCGTCCGCGTTTACTTGTGGCGCTACCGCGCGGGCCTCGCGCTGGGATTGGGCGCCCTGGTGTTGAAGGATGTCGCGGGCGCCACGCAGCCGCTGGTGATCCGCGCCGCCATCGATACGCTTTCGCACTCGTTCGGCCTGAGTAGATTGCTGCGCTACGCCGCCTTGTTGGTGGCCCTTGCGGCCGTCAAGGGCCTGTTCCAATACTGGATGCGCGTGATCATCATCGGGATCTCGCGCGACATCGAATACGACCTGCGCAACGACCTGTTCCGCCACTTGGTGGAGCTTTCGCCCGACTATTACGCGCGCGTCCGCACCGGCGACATCATGGCGCGCGCCACCAACGACCTGAATGCCGTGCGCATGATGCTGGGGCCGGGCATCATGTACTGGACCGAAACCAGCCTTACGTTCCTGCTGGCCATCGTGATCATGGTCACGGTGGATTGGCGGCTGGCGGCGCTGGCCATCCTGCCGGCGCCGCTGGTGAGCCTGGCGGTGATCTTCTTCGGGCGCGCCATCCATGCGCGCTTTGAGCGCATCCAGGCCATGTTTTCCGATATCAGCAGCCGCGTGCAGGAGAATCTGGCCGGCGTGCGCATGGTGCGCGCCTTTGTGCAAGAGGACGCCGAGTTGCGCCACTTCGAGAAATTGAACCGCGCCTACATCGCCGAGAACATCCGGCTGGTGCGCATCTCCGGCGTCTTCCAACCGCTGCTGGAGGCGCTCATCGGGCTCACCTTCCTGGCGGTGTTGTGGTATGGCGGCGGGCAGGTGCTGGCCAAACGTATTTCGCTCGGCAGCTTCGTCATGTTCAATACCTACATGGGCATTCTGGTGTGGCCCATGATCGCTCTGGGATGGGTGGTGAACCTGATGCAGCGCGGCGGGGCGTCGCTGGCGCGCATCAACCAGATCTTCCAGGAGCGGCCCACCATCGCCGCGCCGGCCCATCCTGTCAGCCTGACGGGCGTGCGCGGCGAAATCGAATTCCGTAACGCGTCGGTGGCGTATCCCTCGGGGCGGGCGCTCGACAACGTCAGCCTGACAATCCCAGCGGGCATGACGGTCGCCGTGGTCGGCCATACCGGCTCCGGCAAGAGCACGCTGGCCAGCCTGGTGCCGCGCTTGATGGATCCCACCGAAGGACGCGTGCTGCTGGATGGCACGGACCTGCGCGATCTCTCGCCCGCCGCACTGCGCCGCCACATCGGTTTCGTACCGCAGGAGACTTTTCTGTTCAGCGCGACCATTGCCGGGAACATCGCCTTCGGCGTGGAGAGCGCCACCGAAGACGAGATCCGCCGCGCCGCGGAACTGGCCGGGCTGGCCGGCGATATCGCATCGTTCCCCAAGGGTTACCAGACCATGGTGGGCGAGCGCGGCATCACGCTTTCCGGCGGCCAGAAGCAGCGCACCGCAATTGCCCGCGCCGTCCTGCGCAACCCGCGCATCTTGATTCTGGACGACGCCCTTTCGAGCGTGGATACGCTGACCGAGGAGCGCATCCTGCAAGCGCTGGAGAACGCCATGCGCGGCCGCACCGTGATCCTGATCTCGCACCGCGTCTCGACCGTGCGCCAGGCGGACCTGATCGTGGTGCTGGAGCGCGGCCACATCGTGGAACAGGGCACCCACGCGGAACTGGTCGTGGCCGGCGGCTACTACGCGGACCTATCGCGGAAGCAGACGCTCGAAGAAGAGCTGGAAGCCATCTGAACCCAGTGGGGCAGGCTCGCAGCCTGCGCGGGCCTCGCAGGCCCGCTCTTCGGCGAGCGAAGCTCGCCTGCGCTGACAAGAGTGTCAGCGCGGCAGCATACGAGGCCAATCTCCAGGGGCGAGCGAAGCTCGCCTCGCAGCCGCCTGGCTATTGCACGTTGATGAACGTGTCGGCGCCGGACATATTAGCACCGCCGGATATGGACCCGATAAACGTCGTAAAACCCGCGCTCGAAGGAGCCGCAATGTTGAAGTAGACATAGTACAGATAGCCCGCGAGGCAGCCGCCCTGAATCGAATAAGTACCCGTGGCGACCACCTTGCTGCCTTGCTTCACGATCAGACCGGCGGTACACGGGCCGGTGAAGGACGTCGATTCGAACAACGTCGTAACGGTCAGTGAAGCTCCCTTCTGAACCCCAAAAATGGGCCAGGGCAGGCCGACGTTCGGAGTGCCGCCGCCCTGCGCGCAATTGACACAAGGTACGCCCGCCGTTTCCAGACCCACTGTGACATTGGTTTCGTCCAGGCCGGCATAGCTCGTGTCGGGCGCGGTGGGGCCGGTCGGACTGGGCATGGAAGCCACGCGGGCTGTCGCGGAAACGTCGAGCGGTTTCCCGTCCGCGGCCGTGGCCGGAGATACGGCAGCCAGAGCCACGAGCCCGGCAGTTATCAAAGAAAAAACAGACACATGCAATCGTCGCATATTGGAAATCCTCTTCGTTTTCGGTCGCGGAATTTGATTTTGCGTGGTGCCGCATCCGCTTCCGCTGCTGTCAGTATGCGGAACACGCACCCACTGCGTCAATCGCCAACTGTGACCATTGTCGCGCCTGCCGCTGCGCACAGTGCGATCCCATCCTTTGGGCATAGAATAGCGGGAGTAGAATAAAAGGCATGCGATCGCTGCCGATTGCGGCGACGGTGTTCTGCCTGCGAGCCAGCGTGCCGCTGGCGGACGCGCAATCCACGCGGCCGGCCGACCTGGGCGCCGGGAAGCTGCTGGTGGCCAGCCCGGATCTGCCCGATCCCAATTTCGCCAAGACGGTGGTTCTGCTGGTGCAATACGACGACGACGGCGTGGTGGGCCTGATCCTCAATCGCCGCTCGAAGATTCCGGTTTCGCGCGTGCTGGACGAGTTGGCCGGCGCTAAAGACCGGCGGGACCCGGTCTATGCAGGGGGTCCGGTGGGCAGGACCGATGTACTGGCGCTGGTGCGCTCCCGCCGCGCCCCCGGCGACGCCAAGCGTGTGCTCGCGGACCTCTTCCTCGTGTCGAGCAAGGCGGACCTGGAAAAGACATTCGGCTCCGAGGCGGACGCCGATACCGTGCACGTCTATCTGGGATACTCCGGCTGGACCGCGCCGCAATTGGAGCACGAATTGGATCTGGGAGCCTGGTATATTTTCCCGGGCGGCGCCAAGGCGGTGTTCGATTCCGATCCGGACTCCATGTGGGACCGCTTCATCCGCGAAACCGAACTGCGGATCGCGCTCAGGCAGCGTCCGGCCGGAGGGGACCCGCGGCGGCCCGATTGACGGGCTGCGGCCGGGTCCGCGCGGGCCGGCGGC
The DNA here is from genome assembly GCA_050008575.1 of Bryobacteraceae bacterium. GTDB lineage: Bacteria > Acidobacteriota > Terriglobia > Bryobacterales > Bryobacteraceae > Bog-159. Next base: position 7,073 of record JBEKMJ010000118.1, on the reverse strand, counting down.
GATCGAGAGGCGTATCCGTATAGATCACGGTAGAAAAAAGCTCGGTCTGCATGAACCGATAGATGTGCTGCAGGCTGTGGCATTCCCGGCAATCGCCGCCGCCGGATTTGCATTGGTGATTCAGCAGCATTTCCAGATAGCTTCGTAGCTCGTGCATGACCGTTGACCTTATAGTAGGCCGCATGCGCCCGGCTATCAATTACATCTAAAGTTAATAATAATCTCTCAGGAAGCGCGAGGCCCCGGATTCGCGTCTCCGGGGCCTCTGGCGGCATTACTCCTTCGGCTTTTCGGTGTCCTTCTTCGGCTTCTGCGTGGTTTTCGCCGGCGGCCTTTGCGGCTGTTGTTGCGGCGGCGGTTGCACCGGACGCGGGTTGCTCGGCGGAGCGGGCTGCGCCGCGGGCGGGTTAGGCTGTGCCGGTGGCCGGTATGCCGGGGTCGGCGCCGGGTTGGGCTGCGCCGGACGCGGATTGCTCGGAGCTTTCGGTTTGTCGGCGTCCGGCCGGTACGTAGGCGTCGGAGCCGGGTTGGGCTGCGCCGGTGGCCGGTATGCCGGTGTCGCAGGAGCGTTGGGCTGCGCCGGTGGCCGGTATGCCGGTGTCGCGGGAGCATTCGGCTGAGCCGGCGGCCGGTTTGCCGGTGTAGGCTGCGCCGCTTGGGCCGGCCGGACCGTAGGCACCACCTGCCGCGCCGGTGGCGCAACCCTCACGGGCGGCGCTGTCACCGCGGCGCGGGCGGGTGGTAGAGCCTGGCGAATGGCCGGCAGGTTGACGGGCCGTCCGAGATTCTGCTGCAAGGCGGATTGCTTGGCCGCGAAGGACACCGGCGGCGGAGGCGGCGCGACCTTCGCCACCACCGGCGCGCTGATGGCGCGCGCGGGCGGCCGCGGCGCTGGACGCGCGCCCGCCGTCGGCGCCAGAGCCTGCTTCACCGGCGCCACGGTGGGCGCCACGGTCATGGTAGCGGTTTGTATCTGCCCTACCTGGTTCTTGGGAACCGCCACCCCTGCCTGTTTCACCGGCCGTCCACTGGCAAATGCGTTCTGCGGCATGGCAGTGACCGCATTGGGCGCAGTCATATTCGCGAACCGTTGATTTACAGTGACATTCACACTCTTATTCACGTATACGTTGTTATACACGTTAGTAATGTTCACTGTATTCACGATCGTGGTGCTGGACACATTCACCGTGCGGAAGTAATTCTGACTCACTTGATAGGCGGGCGCGTAGACCTCGCCCGGTCCCAGCGCCACCCAGCCCACGGCCGGACCGCCGAAGGAAAGCGAAGCGCCCCAACCGCCGCCGCCGATGAACGCGACCAGCGCGGGCGCGTAGACCGCGGCCAGCGGCGAACCGCCGGCCACGATGGCCACCGGTCCCGGTATCCAGCCCCAACCACCCGCCACATAGGCCCAGCGGCCATAGTGAGACGGCGCAAATCCCCAGGGAGAATTGTCCACCCAGCTCCAGCCCCACGGCTCAATCCAGGCCCAATGACCGTCGCTGTAAGGCGCCCACCCGGCGTCCACCGTCGGATACCATACCGCGCCATAGCCCGGCGTGTCCCGCCAATTGCCGTAACTGTCCAGTTCTTCGTAACCGATCACGTCCGGCGGCAAATAACGGGCGGACGTCACCCGCGCCTCGCGCGCGTCGCGGTCCTCGCACCATGCTTCCAAATCGTCGACCTGCGGCGCAACTTGCACGTCGTAAGCGAGCTGATCGGTCCCGGAAAGCTGCGCGCCGTTGCCCGGGTTCAGGGTGAATGCCTGCCCTCCCCCAGTGACTTCCGCCTGGCCGCGGCGGACCACCACCCACGTGGTCACGGCATCCGGGTCGGCATTGAAACGATACTCGCCCTCGCGCAGGATGGTGATCGCTGCGTTGGGCGTGTCTACTTCAAAACTCTCATCGTCGCGCAAATGCCGCACGCGCAGGCTCAGTTCGCCCTGGGTGAAGCGGATCTGCGCGATGTGGTCGTCCAGATTCAGAAAACCAAGGCTCGATAGCGGACCCAATCGCAGGGTCGCATTGTTCAAATGCAGCTCGGCGCGCCCGTCGCTATCGGCCCACAGGTTATCGCCTGTGGTGAAGGGCCGGTTCATGACGGCGGACGACCAGTCCTCGGCGCCGGCCGGCTGCATGGAAACGTTTCCCGCAACGTAGTTCAGGTCCGCCACGCGCGTGGGAGGGTCCTGCGCGTTTGCCGTCAACACGAACAGGGTGGAAAAAGTCGCGGTCAGTAGAAGATGCTTTAACGGTTTCAGACAACTAATCGTAGCCAATGGTAGTGGTCTCCTGCGTCCACTGACGTGAGTGTAACAGATGCCGTTGCGCGGGTGGAACCGGATAAAGCAACTTTAATAGTCCGCGGCGGAAGCTAGGGCACAGTCTTACAGTCGAAATTCGCCGAGTCGTTCGAGTCACCCGCTCCTTTATAAACCGCAACTTGCGGGTAGGGACAGAGCGGGCGCGTCATGCGCACACCTTTGGCGGAGTTGTCATCCACGTATTTGGTGGCCACGATGGCGCCCGGCGCCGCGCCCTTCTCCACCCACCCTTCCAGCGCGTCGTAAATGCCATGTTCGGGGCCTTTGGCGGTCGTCGTGCCGAGTTGCCCGAATGAGTTGGGACCCGGACCGCCGATGCAATGCTGCATGCCGGGAACCATGTAGAGCCGCACGAAGCTTTCCCCGCTTGGCGCGCCCATCGCGTGCAGCACGCCATTGTAATAGTTAATACTATTCGCGGCCGAGATAGCCGGATCGTTCCAGCCATGATATAGGATCAGCTTTCCGCCTCTGGCCTGAAAGCCATGCAGATCGGTTTCGGTGGCGTTGAGCGCGCGCGCGGTCTTCTCATCGGCGGTCTGCAGGGCCGTATCGATTTTGGCAGTCAGCGGATTCCAGGTAGGATCTTCGAACACCATGTAGCGGAAGTAATTCTCCATGTATACCGAACTGCTGCTGCCGCCGGGTCCGTTGCCGATGAGCCAGGGAATCCAGCCGCCGCGCCCGTCTTCGGCCCCGGGAGCGTAGCCGGGAAAGGTGGGTGCGCCGCGCGAGTTGCGGCCGCCGGCATAGAGTTTCTTGAGAGAGGCAACCTGCGGCGCGGTCAGGCAGGTGCGCGTATCCACATCCTTGCAGAGCAGCGTGGCGGGGTCGAAGTGACAGCGCGTGGGATCGTTCAGGATGCCGTCCTTCACGCCGTCGAGTTCGTCGCACGCCGTCAGCACCGCCGCGGCGATGGCCGGAAACTTGATGCTGGAAATGTAGCCGGCGGGATCCGTGTAGATGGCCTGGCTGATATCCACGCCGGCGGCCAGCATGTGGGTCCAGAAGTTGGCGGGCGCGCCGGCCAGGATGCCGTCGTAATCGGCGGGGAAGCGCTGCGCTTCCATGAGCGCTTCGCGGCCGCCATCGGAGCAGCTATCGAAATAGGCGTGCTGCGCGGGTTGGCTGTAGAACGTCTGCACCAGGCTCTTGGCGTTGGCGGTGGTCAGGTGCAGCGCGCGATAGCCGAAGTCGTTCACTCTTTCGGGATGATGGTAGGCCCAACTGGCGTCCTCGCCGTCGGCTTCGTGTCCGGTATCGGTGCCGGCGGTGGCATAGCCGCGCTTCAGATTGGCGCCCATCGAGCCGAACCCGATGGCCCCCGCGAACCCCCCGTTGCCGACGCCCAGGAACTTGCCGTTCCAGTCCGCGGCGGGCAGCCAGACCTCAAAGCGAATATAGGAATCGGAGGTGGGCCGGATGACGCCGGCCACGCGGCAGAAAGCGGGAAGCTTGTCGATGGCATTGCCGTAAGGCGGTGTGAACGCGCCCGCCGGGACGGACTGGGCAGTGGCGATGGTGGTGTCCGGCAACGCCGCGGCGGCGAGGCTTTCACAAGTGGCGGCCGCGGCGGGCAGGGCTGGAAGGGTGGCGAGGAAGGCGAAGGCGATGAGTGTGCGCATGACTGGTAAATCATAGCAAAGCCGGCTGATGCGTGGTGACGGTGCAGGCGCCGCCCGTGGGCCAATTTGTGTGAGTGTTTTATCCGCGTTTACAAACGCGCATACTTGAATGGCATATCCAGTTGACGGCCGCCAGAGTCTAAACTGGAGGATAGACATGCGCAGACAATTACATTCGATATCGAGCACCCTGGCTTGCACGGCCCTGGCGCTGGCAGTAGCTCCCGCGCGGCCCGCCCAAGCCCAAACCTATCGGGTACTCTACACGTTTACGGGCGGCGCCGATGGGGCGACTCCACAAGCTCCCCTGCTCCTCCATAAGGGCATCCTTTATGGCAACACCATTTATGGAGGATCGTCCGGCAACGGCGTCGTTTTTCAATTCGATTTGAAGACCGGCCGGCAAAGCGTAGTGCACACTTTCGCCGGGTCTCCGGGCGATGCCTCTTATCCCGACGCGGGCATGTTGGGGGACGCCGCAGGCAACCTTTACGGTGTCTCATCCTTCGGCGGTTCCGATGGCTATGGAACGGTGTTCGAGCTAAGCGCATCCGGGTCCGAGAAAATCCGGAGCTTCACGGGCGGCAATGGGCAGGATCCGCAGTCGCCGCCGGTTCAGGACGCCGCCGGCAACATCTACGGGACAACCTATGCGCAAGGTCCGCGGAACGGCGGAACACTGTTCAACATAGGAACGTCCGGCACGCTGACTACGCTATTTGCCTTCGACATCAGGGACGGTGGCGGACCCTGCGGAGGACTGGTTCTGCTGAACGGAGATCTCTACGGCGCGACTTACTACGGAGGCGCGGACGGAGCGGGCGTGATCTACAAAGTGAGTTTGGCCACCGGCCAGGAAACCGTGCTCTACAGCTTCACGGGAGCGGCGGACGGCGGATATCCACTGGGCGGGCTGGCGGCCGACGCGGCCGGCAACCTATATGGGACGACGTCGGTGGGCGGGATTTCCGAGAATCCGGTCTGCCCTTACGATGGGCCCGTTTCCGGCTGCGGCACCATCTTCAAGCTGGATACATCCGGCCAACTGACAACGCTCTACAGCTTCAACGGCGGCGACGGAGACGATCCCTGGGGAACCCTGGCGCTGGACCCGCAAGGCAACCTTTACGGCACCACCAACGGGGGTGGCACAGTCGTCAGCGGTTTCTGCAACTACGGTTGCGGCACGGTCTTCAAGCTGGATACCGCCGGCCACTTCACCACACTGCACAGTTTCCAGGGCGGCACGGATGGCGGCGGTACGCTCGCCGGCGTCACGCTGGGCCCCGGTCGAGTCGTCTACGGCGTCTCGGGCTACAGCGTTCCCGGCTCCGGCCTGGTGTTCGAGATCGAGCCATAGATCCTCGTGGCGCGGGCAGGATTGCCGCTTCGTTTTCCATTTCCGGCGAACTTGCGCCGCCGAGTGGGGCGGCGCCATGCGCCGCCGAGGGCGAGCTTCGCTCGCCGAACACAGGCTGAAGCCTGGCTGAAGCCTGTGCTACCAGCGGGCCTGCGAGGCCCGCGCAGGCTGCGAGCCTGCCCCACTGCGGCGGACAAAATGTAGAAACGCAGTGGGTTTTCGACCGTGCGCGGGTCCTCCTGAACGCACCCACACCCGCCGACGTGGACGTCGGCCAGCAGGACTGGAGTCCTGCCCCACAAACGGTCGGGAACCGGTTAGGGCAGGATCAAAGGCGAAGCCAGCAGCGGTTCCGCATTTGCCATCGCGATGACCTGCCCGGACGCTGTATCGATAATCCGAATATCGTCAATCGAAATCCCTCCCGTTCCGGGAATGGTCCACCGCGCCTGGTAGTCGGTATAAGGGCCCAACGTATTGGTCAAGGTCGTTGTGCCCGCGTCGCCCGCTTGCCCTTTAATCGTCACCGAAGGCAGGAAATTCCCCGCCGCCCCACCCGTGGGCGAATAGAACAGCACTGAGAATCCGTTACTCGGGGTGGTCAGAATCTTGTAGCTGAATGTCACCTGGTACGAATGATTCGGAGTGAGCGGAAAAATGGAGGGCACGGTTTCCAGAAAGGGCGTATAAGTCTTGGCGCCTGTGTACGAGCCCTCAATCGAGTATGTTCCATCGATTACCTCGCTCGGATTCGCCGTAATGCCGCCCGCCGATGTAAGTTCAAACGCAGGTTCCAGGTAGGGCGCGCCGCCGGCAATGAAGTTGTAGCCGGTGGTGGCATCGAATATCGGGTTGTCATCCTGGTCCAGGCTGTTCAGCGGCAGCGCGTAGGCCGGGTCGGATGTTAACGATGGCGCCGGATCCGGGATCAGTAGCGCTACGGAAACAGGACCGCTCCGCAGCGCCGCCGGCAGCGTAAACCCAAACTGAAAAGTCTCGCTGGTGAACGACTGCAGCGTCCGCAGGTCCATATTCTCAAGGGGCACCGGAATCTGTGCAACCGTCTGGCCATTCTGAATTAGAACGAGCGTCACCGGCCGCGCCCGGATCACTCGCCCGTAGCCTGCATTCGTCATCGTGAGGGACACCGACAACTGCCCGCCGGCAGTCGCATTCCCGCCGATGGTCGCCCGCTGCAACACGATCCGCGTGCCCACCTGGCTGAAAAAAGATAACGCGCAACCCTCATTTTGCAATTCCGTTCCGATGGTCGCCGGGCTGGGAGTAAGAGAAATCGATTGCGGATGATACGTGTACGAATATGCATCCAAGGCGGCGCAGGTCTGCATATCGGCATCCAGCGCGCCAAACTCGCCGGAGAACATGGTATTCGTCGAGACTGCCGCCGCGAAGGACATCAACTGCGCCGGAGTGTAATTGGGCAGACACCAGCCGGCGCCCGTATTGCACGAATTCCAAGTGCTGCCATCGCTGGAGTCTGAATCGTAGTAATCGTCATGCAATCCAATGCCCGCGGGAGGCGTCGTGGTACCGGTGTAAGTAATCACATCGCCCGGATATCGCACCAGGATAGGGAATACTCCATTGAAGTAGGACAGTTCTTCGTTGAGCACTGCAGCCTGGGCGGCCGCCGTATCGTTTCCGTTGGTGGAATTGTGCCATTCGCCCCAGGTTCCGATGAAGCCGGCTTCTATAGCGATGAACAGGTCTTTGTTCTGGAGAAGAATGGGCGCGA
>JBEKMJ010000117.1:0-25680 GCA_050008575.1 Bryobacteraceae bacterium | reverse complement strand
AAGAATACTTCCCAGGGGATCTTTTACGGCGCGATGGACAAGATCAAGGAGCGCACGGCGGACGATCCATTAAAGCTTTTCAAGAAAGCGGTGGAAAACGCCAAACCGCTGCTGGAAGTGAAGACCCGGCGCGTGGGTGGCGCGAACTATCAGGTTCCGGTGGAGGTTTCGCAGAACCGGCGCACCAGCCTGGCGATCCGGTGGATTTTGCAGAACGCCCGGTCGCGGCCCGAGAAGGGCATGCCGGAGAAACTGGCGAACGAATTGAACGACGCTGCCAACCTGCGCGGCGGAGCGATTAAGAAAAAGGATGATGTGCATCGAATGGCGGAGGCGAATAAAGCCTTCGCGCACTACCGGTGGTAGTGGCTCTGGTTTAGTTTTAGGTGTTCTATGGCTCGTACCGTACCGATCAATAAGATGAGAAATATCGGCATCATGGCCCATATTGATGCCGGTAAGACCACCACCACGGAACGCATCCTTTACTACACCGGGCGTACCCACAAGATCGGCGAAGTGCACGAAGGCACGGCCATCATGGATTGGATGGAGCAGGAGCAGGAGCGCGGCATCACCATCACTTCGGCCGCCACCGCCTGCCAATGGCGCGACTTCACCATCAACATCATCGACACTCCTGGCCACGTCGACTTCACGGCCGAAGTGGAGCGCAGCCTGCGCGTGCTGGACGGCGCGGTGGCCGTGTTCGACGCGGTGGCCGGCGTGCAGCCGCAATCGGAAACGGTGTGGCGGCAGGCCGATAAATACAATGTCCCGCGCATTTGTTTCATCAACAAGATGGACCGGGTGGGCGCGGATTTCTTCCACTCCATGGAAACCATCGTCAGCCGGCTGAAGTGCAATCCGGTGGCGATCCAGTTGCCGGTGGGCGCGGAGGATCAGTTCAAGGGCATTATCGACCTGGTCGAGATGAAGGCGCGCATCTGGCGCGATGAGACGCTGGGCGCGGAGTACGACGAGGTCGAGATCCCCGAAGAGTTGCTGAAACAGGCCCAAGAGTATCGCGAAAAGATGATCGAGGCGGTGGCCGAGCACGACGATACGCTGTTCGAGAAATTCGTCGAGGGCCAGGCGCTGACCGAAGCCGAAATCCAGCGTGGCATCCGCACGGCCACCATCAAGCTGAAAATCTTCCCAGTCATCTGCGGTTCGGCGTTCAAGAACAAAGGCGTGCAGACGATGCTGGACGCCGTGGTCGACTACCTGCCGTCCCCGCTGGATGTTCCGCCGATCGAGGGCACGGCAGTGGGCGACGCCACCAAGGTACTGGTCCGCCACGCTTCCGACAGCGAGCCATTTTCGGCGCTGGTTTTCAAGATCATGACCGATCCCTATGTCGGGCAGCTTGCGTTTTTCCGGGTGTATTCGGGCAAGCTGGCGGCCGGCGAATCGGTGTACAACGTGGCCAAGGGCCGCAAAGAACGCATCGGCCGTCTGCTGCGTATGCACGCCAACAAGCGCGAGGATATCCAGGAGATCTTTGCCGGCGATATCGCCGCGGCGGTTGGCTTGAAAACGGTGCAGACCGGCGACACCATCTGCGACGACGACTCGCCGATCGTGCTGGAATCCATCGATTTTCCAATGCCGGTGATTCAGCTTGCGGTGGAGCCCAAGACGAAAGCCGATCAGGAAAAGCTGGGAATGGCGATCCAGAAGCTGGCGCAGGAAGATCCCACATTCCGCGTGGCGACCGATCCGGAAACCGGGCAGACCATTCTGTCCGGCATGGGCGAGCTGCATTTGGAAATCATCGTAGACCGCATGATGCGCGAATTCGGCGTGGGCGCCAACGTGGGCAAGCCGCAGGTGGCTTATCGCGAGACGATTCGCAAGCCCGCGGAGGCCGAGGGCAGGCACGTGAAACAGAGCGGCGGCCGCGGCCAGTACGGCGTAGTCAAGATCAAGGTGGAGCCGCTGCCGCAGGGCACGGGGTTCGAGTTCGTCAACGAGATTTACGGCGGATCGATTCCCAAGGAATTCATCAAACCAGTGGAAGCAGGCATGCGCGAAGCGCTGGAAGGCGGCGTACTGGCCGGATATCCGATGTCCGATTTGCGGGCCATCCTGTACGACGGCAGCTATCACGACGTGGACTCTTCGGAAATGGCCTTCAAGATCGCGGGATCGATCGCCATCAAGGAAGCTGCCAGGAAAGCCAAGGCGGTGTTGCTGGAGCCGATCATGGCGGTGGAAGTGGTAGTGCCCGAGGAGTACATGGGTGATGTGATCGGGGATTTGAATTCCCGGCGCGGACGCATTGAGGGGATGGAACTGCGGGGGACCACGCAGATCATCAAGAGCATGGTTCCGCTTTCGGAAATGTTCGGCTATGCGACGGAGTTGCGCTCCCGGACGCAGGGCCGCGGGAGTTTTACCATGCACTTCGGCAAGTACGAGGAAGTGCCCTCGGCGTTGTCCGAGGAGATTGTTAACCGGATCCAAGGCAAAGTGACTAGATAGTTGGAGATCATATGGCAAAGGAAAAATTCGATCGCAGCAAGCCGCACGTCAACATCGGGACGATCGGGCACATCGATCACGGCAAGACCACGCTGACGGCGGCCATCACCAAAGTGCTGGGGAAGAACAACCCCAAGGTGAAGTTCCGCAGTTTCGACTCCATCGATAACGCGCCGGAAGAAAAGGCCCGCGGCATCACCATCGCGGTGGCGCACGTCGAATATGAAACTCCTAACCGGCACTACGCGCACGTGGATTGCCCCGGCCACGCCGACTACATCAAGAACATGATCACGGGCGCGGCCCAGATGGATGGCGCCATTTTGGTAGTCGCGGCCACCGACGGACCGATGCCGCAGACCCGCGAGCACTTGCTGCTGGCGCGGCAGGTGGGCGTGCCCTACATCGTGGTGGCGCTCAACAAAGTGGACATGGTGGACGACGCCGAACTGCTGGACCTGGTGGAACTGGAAATGCGCGAGCTGCTGACCACCTACGAATTCCCCGGCGACCAGGTGCCGGTGGTGCGGGTATCGGCTTTGGGCGCATTGAACGGCGAAGCGCAGTGGGAAAAGACGGTGACGGATCTGATGGCGGCGGTGGATAGCTACGTGCCGCTGCCGCAGCGCGAGATCGACAAGCCGTTCATTATGCCGATCGAGGACATTTTCTCGATCCAGGGACGCGGCACTGTCGTGACGGGGCGCATCGAGCGGGGCATCGTGAAGGTGGGTGAACCGGTGGAGATCGTGGGTTTCCGGGACACGCGCCAGACGGTTGTCACCGGGATCGAAATGTTCAAGAAGTTGCTCGACGAAGGGCGCGCCGGAGACAACGTAGGGCTGCTGCTGCGCGGCATTGAAAAGGACGACGTGGAGCGCGGGCAGGTGGTGGCGAAGCCGAAGTCGATCACGCCGCACAAGAGGTTCAAGGGCAGCGTGGTGGTGTTGAGCAAGGAAGAGGGCGGGCGGCATACGCCGTTTTTCAAGGGATACCGGCCGCAGTTCTACTTCCGAACGACGGACGTGACCGGTGTGGCGGAGTTGCCGGAGGGCACCGAGATGGTGATGCCGGGCGATCACGTAAACCTGATAATCGATCTGATCACGCCCATCGCCATGGACAAGGGGTTGCGGTTCGCCATCCGCGAAGGCGGACGCACGGTGGGCGCCGGAACCGTCACGGAAATTCTCGAATAGGTTAAAAATGGCGCTAAGAGAACGCATTCGCATTCGCCTGAAGGCGTACGACCACCGTGTGCTGGATCAATCGACGACGGAGATCGTCGATACGGCCAAGCGCACCGGCGCCAGCGTAGCCGGTCCGATTCCGCTGCCGACGTCGCGCAGCGTCACGACCGTGCTGCGCTCGCCGCACGTGGACAAGAAGTCGCGCGAGCAGTTTGAAATCCGCACGCACAAGCGGCTGCTCGACATACTGGAGCCGACCCAGCAGACAGTGGATGCCTTGATGAAGCTGGATCTGCCTGCGGGTGTGGATGTGGAGATCAAGGCGTTTGGGAAAGACCACAAGTAAGTGGCTGGTGGTCGGTGGCTGGTGGCTGGTGGTTTTGTCTAACCCACCAAACACCAGCCACCACCCACTAGCCACGGGAAGTTGAGCATGAGTCCAGGAATCCTTGGCAGAAAAATCGGAATGACGCAGGTGTTCCGGCCGGATGGGCAGGTGGTTCCGGTCACCCTCCTGAAGGCGGGGCCCTGCATGGTGGTGCAGCGCAAAACGCCCACTACCGACGGCTACGATGCGGTACAGCTCGGCCTGATGGAGTTTATCAAGCCGGCGCGCATCAATAAGCCGCAGACCGGGCACCTGAAAAAGGCCGGCGCGGAGGGCGCGCGCTTCATGCGCGAGTTCCACCTGCGCCCCGGCGACGACGATTTCAAGGCCGGCGACAAAGTGCTGGTCGATCAGTTCAAGCCCAAGGAAAAGGTGGACGTGATCGGGGTCAGCAAGGGCCGCGGTTTCGCGGGTCTGGTGAAACGGCATCACTTCCGGGGCGGCGAAGGGTCGCACGGTTCCATGTTCCACCGCGCGCCCGGATCGATCGGGTCGTCCAGTTTCCCGTCGCGTGTTTTTCCGGGCATGCGCATGGCCGGCCACATGGGCGCGGAGCAGGTCACGGTGCGCAACCTGGAGATCGTCGAAGTGGATACCGAGGACAACGTGCTGATGGTGAAAGGCGCGGTGCCCGGTCCCAACGGCGGCTACGTGGTTGTGCGGAGGGCCAAGAGGTAACGCCATGCCGACAGTGGACGTAGTGGACTTGAATAATCAGAAAGTCGGCGAGCTGGAGCTGGCCGACGAAGTCTTCGGAACCGAAGTCAACGAGAACCTGCTCTACGAAGCCGTGCGGCACTATCAAGCCGGGCAGCGCGCAGGCACCCACAAAACCAAGGTGCGCGGCGACGTGGCGGGTTCCGGCAAGAAATTATGGAAACAGAAAGGCACCGGACGCGCGCGCATCGGCTCGGTTCGATCGCCGATCTGGCGGCACGGCGGCACGGTACACGGCCCGCAGCCGCGCGACTACAGTTATAAGCTGCCGCGCAAGATGCTGCTGGGCGCGCTGCGCTCGGCGTTATCGGCGAAGTTGCGCGACGGCGAGTTGAAGGTCGTGCAAGAGTTCAACCTGGGCGGCGTGAAGACCAAGGACGCCAAAGCCGCGCTGACGCGCCTGGAAGCCACGCGCAAGGTGCTGGTGGTAGAGAATGGCGAAAATCGCAACCTTACCCTGGGCGTGCGGAACCTCCCCGGTGTGACGCTCATGCCCACCCGCAACGTAAACGCATTTCACCTGCTGGGCCACGACCGCGTGCTGCTTTCCGAAGCGGCCGCCCGCAAATTTTCGGAGGCTCTCGCAAAATGACCATACATGAAGTGATCCGGCGTCCGGTAGTCACCGAAAAAGGCGTGACCGCCAAGGATGAACATGCCACGCTGTGCTTCGAGGTGGCGCTGGGCGCCAACAAGACCCAGGTGAAGCAGGCGGTCGAGAAGCTGTTCAAAGTAAAAGTTGCCGGCGTGCGGACCTCCAACCTGGACGGCAAATTGCGGCGCCGCGGCCGCTTCGTGGGATATAAGCCGAACTGGAAGAAGGCGTACGTGAAGCTGAAGGACGGGGAGAAGGTTCCCGACTTTGCGCAGATTTAGGAGCGGACATGCCCATTAAAAGCTACAGACCCACAACCGCCACGCGCCGCTTCCAAACCGTCGTGTCGCGCGAGGATATTACCAAGGAACATCCCGAGAAGACGCTGCTGGAAGTGAAGAAGCGCACGGGCGGACGCAACTCCACGGGCCGCGTCACTTCGCGTTTCATCGGCGGCGGCCACAAGCAGGCCTATCGCGTGGTGGATTTCAAGCGCGAGAAGCACGGGGTCCCGGCAGTGGTAGCGGCTATCGAATACGATCCCAACCGTTCGGCGCGCCTGGCGCTGCTGCATTACAAAGACGGCGAGAAGCGTTACATCATCCAGCCGGATGGGCTGAAAGTAGGCATGACGGTATCGTCGGGCCCCGCGGCCGATATTCTGGTGGGCAATGCGCTGCCGCTTAAGAATATGCCGGCGGGCACCGTGGTACACAACATCGAGTTGAAGCCCGGCAAGGGCGCGCAGATGGCGCGGTCGGCGGGCACCCAGGCCCAGTTGGTCAATAAAGAAGGCGACATCGCGCTGCTGAAGCTGCCCTCCGGCGAAATCCGCCGCGTGCCCCTCGATTGCATGGCCACGGTCGGCCAGGTGGGCAACGTGGACCACGAAAACGTTTCGCTCGGCAAGGCCGGACGGAAACGCTGGCTGGGCAAGATGCCGCACAATCGTGGCGTGTCCATGAACCCGGTGGACCATCCGCACGGCGGCGGCGAAGGCAAGACTTCCGGCGGACGGCACCCCGTAACACCCTGGGGCCAGCCCACCCGCGGCTTCAAGACCCGCAATAACAAGCGGACCAACAAGTGGATCGTCACCAGGAAGAGTAAGAAGAGATAACTATGGGGCGTTCAGTCAAGAAAGGGCCGTTTACGGATGGCCACCTGGAAGTGAAAATCGCGGCGCTCACGGCGAAGAACGAGAAGCGCGTGGTGCGCACCTGGTCGCGGCGCTCGACCATCCTTCCGGAGTTCGTGGGCCACACCATCGCGGTGCACAACGGCAAGAAATTCATCCCGGTGTATGTCACCGAGAACATGGTGGGACATAAGCTGGGCGAGTTTTCCCCCACCCGGCATTTCAAGGGGCACTCGGTGAAGGCCGCTACGGAGAAGGCCGCCAAGCCGGCCTAAGAGGCGGGCTGAAGAGAGCAAACATGGAAGCCAAGGCAGAAGCGAGATATATCAGGGTATCGCCGCAGAAGGCGCGGCTGGTGGTGGATCTGATCCGCGGCCAGAGCGCCGACCAGGCGCGCACTACGCTGCGCTCCACCAATAAGCGCATCGCGCCCACGGTGGGGAAGGTGTTGGATTCGGCGATCGCCAACGCAAAGGAACGTTTTGAAGACGTGGACGTGGACCGGCTGGTCGTGTCGACGGCTTACGTGAACGAAGGGCCACGCGTGAAGCGCGTCCGCCCCGCGCCTATGGGCCGCGCGTACCGGGTCCAGAAGCGCATGTCGCATATCGTAATTAAGGTGTCGGCGAAGGGCGAAAAGGAGTGACTGGTGGGTGGTGGCTGGTGGCTGGTGGTTTTGATCTAAACGCCAATCACCAGCCACCGACCACTAGCCACGGGTTTTACAGAGGCTATTGAATGGGACAAAAGGTACATCCTTACGGTTTCCGGCTGGGCTTCAACAAGCCGTGGCGTTCCCGCTGGTTCGCCAAGCAGGACTACGCCAAGCTGCTGCAGGAAGATGTAGAGCTGCGCGCCACATTGCGCGAGCGTCTGAAGTCGGCCGGCGTCAGCTCCATCGAAGTGGATCGCCCCGGCAACAAGCTGCGGGTCACCATCCGCACGTCGCGGCCCGGCATCATCATCGGACGCAAGGGCGCCGAGATCGAGAAGCTGAAAGTGGACTTGGCCAAGCGTACCAAGCGCGACGTCTTCATCGACATCCAGGAAGTCCACAAGCCCGAGCTGGATGCGCAACTGGTATCGGAATCGATCGCCTTGCAGCTCGAAAAACGCGTGGCGTTCCGGCGGGCCATGCGCAAGGCGGTGGATTCGGCGCTGCGCTTCGGCTGCAAAGGCATCAAGGTGCGCGTATCGGGCCGGTTGAACGGCGCCGAAATCGCGCGCAGCGAATGGTATCTGCAAGGCCAGCTTCCGTTGCACACCTTGCGCGCGGATATCGATTATGGCGTTACGGAAGCGCATACGACGTATGGCGTGATCGGCGTGAAAGCCTGGCTCTACAAAGGCGAGATCCTGGACGCCGGCAACCGCATGCGGTCGCTTTCGTCGGAACCGGAGCCCCGGCGCGACCGCGGAGAACGTGGAGATCGTGGCGACCGGCGCGATCGCGGGGACCGTGGAGATCGCGGCGACCGGCGCCCCCCCGCGGCGCGGCACCACGAAGCGCCGCCGGTGGTTGCGGCCGAACCCAGCGGACCTGCCCGGCAGGCGCCGCCGCCCGAAATGGCGCATCCTGCGCGTAGCGGCGGGCCGATCCTGCCGCCGCTCATGGCGCCCCAGCCGCATTGGAAACAGGAAGTGCGTCCGGATCTTGAACCGGCGGCCGACTCCGCGCCGGCATCCGACGCGCCTTCCGCGGCGCCTGCCGCCGATGCCGCTCCCGAAGGAGAAAATAAGCCATGATGATGCCCAAGAAGGTCAAATACCGCAAGCAGCAGCGCGGGCGCATGACGGGCAAAGCATGGCGCGGCTCGACCATCGCTTTCGGCGAGTATGGCCTGAAGGCCATGACCTGCGCCTGGATCACGGACCGGCAGATCGAAGCCGCCCGTATCGCCATGACCCGCTCCATCAAGCGCGGCGGCAAAGTCTGGATTCGTTTATTCCCCGATAAGCCCATCACCAAGAAGCCCGCCGAAACCCGTATGGGAAAAGGCAAGGGCGCGCCGGAGCAGTGGGTGGCGGTGGTGCGGCCGGGCAAGATTTTGTTTGAGATGGAAGGCGTGCCGTTGAACGTGGCGGCCGATGCCATGCGGCTGGCGGCGCACAAGCTGCCTATCCGCACCAAATTCGTAACGCGGGAGCAGGCGGAGTAGAGCATGAAGTCGCAAAAGATTCGGGACCTCGACGAAATCGAGCTGCAGCATCAGTTGCGCACCATTGAAGAGCAGCTTTTCCGGTTGAATTTCCAAATGTCGATGGGCACCATGGAAGGCCTGAAAAAGGCGCGCGCCATGAAGAAAGACCGCGCCCGTATCTACACCATCATCAAGGAACGGGAACTGGCGGGAGCGAAGAAGTAATATGGCCGAACAGACGCATAAGCCGTTGAAAAACGAGAAGGTGGGCCAGGTGGTTTCCACCAAGACGGCCAAGACCATCATCGTGGAAGTCAGTCGGCGCGTACCGCATCCGTTGTACAAGCGGATCGTGAAGAAGCGCAAAAGATTCCACGCGCACGACGAAGAAGGCCGCGCCAAGATGGGCGACATCGTGAAGATTATCGAGTGCCGGCCGTTAAGCCGCACCAAGCGCTGGCGGCTGGCCGAAGTGGTGAGGCGCGCTCCGCAGGTGGGCGTGCAGCCGGCGGAGTTGGACGTAAAGGTATAGTGGGCGGTGGCTGGTGGCTGGTGGCTGGTGGTTTTGTCTAACCCACCAATCACCAGCCACTAACCACCAGCCACGGGAGCGAGACGCGACCTATGATAGGAATGCGAACAATTCTGGAGGTAGCCGACAACAGCGGCGCGCGCCGTCTGGCGTGCATTTTGCCCCGCGGTGGCGACCTCGGCTTGCGGGCCGGCTTAGGCGACGTGGTTACGGCCAGCGTGAAAGAAGCGGCGCCGGATTCCGCGATCAAGAAGGGCAAAGTAGTGCGTTGCGTGATCGTCCGCATGCGCAAGGAGACTCGCCGCAAGGACGGCACCTATATCCGGTTCGATTCCAATGCCGCGGTGCTGATTACCGAGTTGGGCGAGCCGGTGGGCACGCGCGTGTTCGGACCCGTGGCCAGGGAGCTGCGCGAAAAGAGGTTCATGAAGATCGTATCCCTGGCGCCCGAGGTGATTTAAGATGCCAAAAAAGAAACTGGCAGAGCCGGTACGGATTTTGTTGAAGAAGAACGATCAGGTGAAGGTGATCGCCGGGCGCGACGCGGGCAAAACCGGCCGCGTGCTGGACGTAAATCCCGCCAACGGCAAGATCCTGGTGGAACATGTGTCCATGGTCAAGCGGCACACGCGTCCGAATCCCGCCAAGCAGATCAAGGGCGGCATTGCCGAGCGGGAAAGCCCCATCGCGGTGTCGAATGTGAAGATCGTGTGCGCGCAGTGCGGGCCGGTGCGTATCGCGCACCATATGGAGACTTTGCCGGGCGGCAAAGTGCGGCGGACGCGCGTTTGCCGCAAATGCGGGCAGAATTTGGACAGGAAATAGGTCAGGTTAAGAAATGGCAGCACGACTCAAGCAGCATTACACAAAAACTGTCGTCCCCGCGCTCACTAAGGAGTTCGGGTATAAGAACGTGATGGCGGTGCCGAAGCTGGCCAAGATTTCGGTCAACATCGGCTTGGGCGAAGCTACGCAGAACGCCAAGTTGATGGATGGCGCGGTCACCGAACTGGGACAGATCGCCGGCCAGAAGCCGGTGGTGACCAAGGCGCGCAAATCCATCGCCGCGTTCAAGCTGCGCGAAAACATGGCCATCGGCTGCATGGTGACGTTGCGCGGCGACCGCATGTATGAGTTCTTCGACCGGCTGGTGAACGTGGCGCTGCCGCGCGTGCGCGATTTCCGCGGCGTCTCCAGCAAGTCGTTCGACGGCCGCGGCAATTACACGCTGGGCATTCGCGAACAGTTGATTTTTCCGGAAATCGATTACGCCAAGGTGGAGAAGACCAAGGGGATGAATATCTCCATCACCACCTCCGCGCGTACCGATGCCGAGGGGATGGCCTTGCTGAAACAGCTCGGCATGCCGTTCCGGCAGCAGTAAGGAAGAGAAGGAAGAGAACCATGGCCACCACCGCCAAGAGAGCCAAAGATCTGAAAATGGAAGAGGCCCGCCGCGCCAAAACGCCTGGGCTGCATTACTGCAAACACCGCAACCGCTGCTGGCGCTGCGGACGGCCGCGCGCCTTTCTGCGCAAGTTCGGCATCTGCCGGCTGTGCTTCCGCCAACTGGCGTTGAACGGGGAGATTCCCGGCGTCACGAAGGCGAGCTGGTGAGAGCCAAAGGAAGAGTTGGAGGGCAAGAATGACAAGTGACCCTATCGCCGACATGCTGACGCGGGTGCGCAACGCCATTAGCGCGCGCCATCCCAAAGTGGATGTGCCGGCTTCCAAGCTGAAGACCGAGATCGCCCGCATTCTCAAGGAAGAGGGCTACATCCAGAACTTCAAGGTCGCCGAAGAAGGCCCCAAGAAGACCATCAAGATCTATTTGAAATACTCGACCGGCAACGCGCCGGTGATTTCGAATATCGAGCGCATTTCGCGGCCGGGCTGCCGCGTGTATGTGGGGCAGCAGGATATTCCGCGAGTGCTGGGCGGCTTGGGCATCAACATCCTCACCACGCCGCGCGGCGTGATGACCGGACGCGACGCGCACAAAGAGAAGATCGGCGGAGAGTTGCTGTGCCGGGTATGGTAGCCCGTGGCGCAGGCACTCGTGCCTGCCGTGTCCCCACTCTTGGGGACACAAAATCCGAAGGATTTTTGCTATGTCAAGAATAGGTAAAAAGCCGATTCCCCTGCCGAAAGGGGTCCAAATCCAAATCGGCGATCAACTGGAAGTGACCGGTCCCAAAGGCACTTTGACGGTGCCGATCCCGGGTGGCGTCCACCTGAAGCAGGCCGATGGCCGCTTGGACGTGGTGCGCGACGGCGACAAGTACAGCGCGCTGCATGGGCTGACCCGCGCTCTGGCCGCCAATGCCGTGCAGGGCGTTTCCACCGGATTCACCAGGGAGTTGGACATCGTCGGCATCGGCTATCGCGCCGACGTCAAGGGCAAAGTGGCTACCTTCACGCTGGGCTACTCACACCCCATCGAAGTCCTGCTGCCGGATGGCGTGGATTTGAAGATCGAAAAGCAGACGCACCTGGTGCTGAGCGGACACGACAAGCAGATGGTGGGCCAGGTGGCGGCGAATATTCGCGCGCTGCGCAAGCCGGATCCCTACAAGAACAAGGGCGTCCGCTATACCGGCGAGCAGTTGCGCAAGAAGGTCGGCAAGACCGG
This sequence comes from Bryobacteraceae bacterium, assembly GCA_050008575.1. Taxonomy (GTDB): domain Bacteria; phylum Acidobacteriota; class Terriglobia; order Bryobacterales; family Bryobacteraceae; genus Bog-159. The sequence continues at coordinate 13,860 of JBEKMJ010000117.1, read as the reverse complement.
AGCGAGTGCAAAATGATCCACGTAACGCAAAAGAACGAAATCCGGCACCGGATTCATAAGCGTATCCGGCACAAGGTACACGGCACCGCCGAACGTCCGCGGCTGGCTGTGTTCCGCAGCGTGGCCAACATCTACGTGCAGGTGATCGACGATACCCAGGGCGCCACGCTGGTCTCGGCTTCGACCATCGAAAAGGGCAAGCGCACCAACGGCGGCAATCTGGCGGCGGCCAAGACCATCGGCAAGCTGGTGGCCGAGCGCGCCAAGGAAAAGGGAATTCAGAAGGTAGTGTTCGATCGCGGCGGCTATATCTATCATGGCCGGGTGAAAGCCCTGGCGGATGCCGCGCGGGAAGCCGGACTGGAGTTCTGATGGCAGCAAAAATCGTAAAACGCATCGATCCGCAGTCGCTCAATTTGAAGGAGCAGGTGGTATCGATCAATCGCGTGACCAAGGTGGTCAAGGGCGGTAAGAATCTGAGCTTCTCCGCGCTGGTGGTCATAGGAGATCCGGCCGCCAAAGTGGTGGGCTTCGGCGTGGGCAAGGCCAAGGAAGTGCCCTCGGCCATTCGCAAAGGTATCGAAGCCGCCAAGAAGAATTTGCGCAGAATCCATATGTTGGGTACCACCATTCCGCACCAGTCGCTGGGCCGTTTCGGCAGCGGCCTGGTGCTGTTGAAGCCGGCTCCGGAAGGCACCGGCGTGATCGCCGGCGGGCCGGTGCGCGCCGTGATCACATCGGTGGGCATCCCCAACGTGCTGACGAAATCGATCGGCACGCACAACCCGCACAACGTGGTGAAAGCCACCATCGTGGCGCTCGAGCAACTGCGCGATAAGAACGAAGTGGCCGAGATGCGCGGCCTGGCAGTCGAGAAGCTTTGAAAAGCAGTGGCTGGTGGTTGGTGGCTGGTGGCTGGTGGTTTTGACTAATCCACCAACCACCGGCCACCAGCCACCAGCCACCGGAGATTTTTATGGATGGCATGATTAAGATCAAGCTGTATCGCAGTCCGATCTGCACGCCCGAGAAGCATAAGCGCGTGGTGCTGGGGTTGGGGCTTCGCAAGGTCAATCAAGTCGTGGTGCGGCAGGATTCGCCCGTCTTCCGCGGCATGGTGAACAAAGTCCCGCACCTGCTGAAGATTGTGGAATAAGGAGTCGAGCGACATGAATCTTAGCGGATTGAAACCTCCCGCCGGACAGAAACACGTGCGCAAGCGCATCGGGCGCGGCATGGGCTCGGGCCACGGCAAGACCGCCACCCGCGGCAGCAAAGGACAGCGCGCCGGCACCGGATTCGGGCAGAAGCGCGGCTTCGAAGGCGGGCAGATGCCGCTGCATCGCCGTTTGCCCAAGCGCGGCTTTACGAATATCTTTAAGAAGCAATACGCCATCGTCAATTTGGATAGACTGGAGAAGCTGGAGGGGGACACGTTCACCCCGGACCACCTCCTGGAACACGGCGTGATCAAGAAGCTCCACGAGGGGTTGAAAGTGCTCGGCACCGGCCAGTTGACACGCAAACTGCGGGTCGAGGCGCACCTGTTCTCGAAATCCGCGTTGGATAAGATCCAAGCGGCCGGCGGCGAAGCGGTCGTAATCGGCGCTGCCGAGCCGGGCGCGTAACGAAGTTACTGAGCCGCGCGCGTAAGCAAGCGGTTTTGGCAAACTGAGCCGCGCGCGTCAGCCAGCGGTTTAGAGGCGAAGGAACCATGAAGTTTTTCGAAGCGTTGGGCAACGTATTTCGCATCCCCGATCTGCGCAAGAGAGTCTTGTTCACTCTCGCCATGCTGGCGGTCTACCGCCTGGGCGGCCACATTCCCACGCCGGGCATCAACGTGGGCCGGTGGGAAGACTTCCTCACGCGCAACGCCGGCGGCATCTTCGGATTCTTCGACTTGTTCGCGGGCGGCAACATCCGGCGGTTCACCATCTTCGCCCTGGGCATCATGCCCTACATCACGGCTTCCATCATCCTGCAGCTTCTCACGGTGGTCGTGCCCACGCTCGAAAAGCTCCAAAAAGAAGGCGAGTTGGGCCGCCGCAAGATCACCCAGTGGACCCGCTATCTGACCATTGCCCTCTCCATCGTCCAATCGTTCGGTATTGCACAAGGATTGCAGCACTCTAACGGCGGTTTTGTCATCAACCCGGGCTGGGGATTCGTCTTGATGACCATCATTTCGCTGACCACCGGCACCGCGTTTATCATGTGGCTGGGCGAGCAGATCAGCGATCGCGGCATCGGCAACGGCATGTCGCTGATCATCTTCGCCGGTATCGTGGTAGGGTTGCCCAACGCCATTTCCAACATCTACCGGAATACCTTCATCACGCGCGAATGGGGCGTTCTGCAGATGCTCCTCATCCTGATCATGATGGTGGCGGTGGTGGCCTTCATCGTCCTGGTGGAGCGCGGCGAACGGCGCATCCCGGTGCAATACGCCAAGCGCGTGGTCGGCCGGCGGGTGATGGGCGGCCAGTCCACCCACATGCCGCTAAAAGTGAATGCCGGCGGCGTCATTCCGGTGATTTTCGCTTCTTCGATTCTGGCTTTCCCCCAAACCCTGGCGGGTGTGCCGTTCGTCAAGAACATGACTTGGCTGAGCAACACCTTGGCCTCCATCCGGCACGGCGAGCCGCTCTACTACGTGCTGTTCGTGGCGGGTATCATTTTCTTCTGTTTCTTTTACGTGTCGATCATCTTCAACCCCAATGAAGCCGCCGACAACATGCGCAAGTACGGTGGATTCATCCCCGGCATCCGTCCGGGACGCAATACCGCGGAGTACATGAACGCCATCCTGACCAAGATCACGGTGGTGGGCGGAATCTATCTCGCGATCCTTTGCCTGATTCCGGACATCATGATTTCGGGCATCAAGCTGCAACATCTGCCCTTGCTGGGCAATTTCATGGACGCGTACGCCCCGCGCTTCCTGCTGGAAGGTCTGGGCGTCAACTTTTACTTTGGTGGCACCTCGCTGTTGATCGTGGTGGGCGTAGCCATGGACACCATTAACCAGGTGGAAGCGCAATTGATCATGCGCCATTACGAGGGCTTTACGCCCCGGGCAGGGAGGATTCGCGGGCGCCGTAGCACATTCTGACGCAAGCAGCTTTCCATGATGCAAGCTGTAGTTTTATTCGGATCCCCAGGTTCGGGAAAAGGTACGCAGGCCAACCTTCTTAAGAATTGCCTGAAGGTGCCGCACATATCCACCGGGGATATGCTCCGGGAGCATATCCGAGACGGCAACGCCTTGGGCGTGCGGGTTGCCGCTAGCATGCAATCGGGAAATTTGGTCCGTGACGAAGTGGTCGACCAGCTTGTAGAGGAGCGGTTGGCCGAGCCGGATGCCCAGGCCGGATTTATTCTGGACGGCTATCCGCGCACCCGGCAACAGGCCGAGCATCTGATCGGCTGGCTGGATGCGCGGGGGATTCGCGAGTTGGTGATTCACCTGATTGTCGATTATAATGTTATTGTTACCCGGTTGACCGGACGCCGGCAGTGCCCCCGCTGCGGTACCCTTTACAACATCGTTTCCAACCCTCCGCGGGTGGATGGGGTATGCGACCTGGATGGACAGGCGCTGGTGATTCGCGACGACGACCGGGAGTCGGTGATTCGCCAAAGGCTGGCGGAGTACGAATCGCAAAGCCGGCCTCTGATCGAGTTTTTCCGGGAGAAGGGCCGCCGCCTCTTCGAGATCGATGCCAGCGATCAGACTCCGGAGGCGCTATTGTTTCAGGTCTGCCGGACTATTAAGAGTCCGGCTGTGGAAGGATGATTATTCGAAAGACTGCCGCGGAACTCCAGAAAATGCGGCGCAGTGGTTTACTGGTCTGGCAGATCCTGCATGAGTTGGAGAAGATGGCTCAAGAGGGCGTCAGCACGCTGGATCTGGAAGTTGCCGCCGAGCGCATGATGAAGGATGCCGGGGCAAAGCCGGCTTTTAAGGGATACTACGTGCCGGCCGCCGGCGATACTTTCCGGTTTGTGCTGTGCACCTCGGTGAATGACGAGATCGTGCACGGCATGCCGTCGGCCAAGCGGATCTTGAAGAAGGGCGATATCGTTTCGATCGATACGGGCGTGCAGCTCGACGGATACTTTGGGGATTCGGCCACCACGGTGGCGATCGGGGAAGTCGGCGAGCAGACCCGCAAGCTGATGCGGGTGACCCAGGAATCGCTGGAACTGGCCATCGAGCAGGTCCGGGCGGGCAACCGCTTGTTTGACGTTTGCGGCACTGTTGAAAAGCATGTGCTCGCCAATGGGTTTTCGATCGTGCGGGAATATGTGGGCCACGGTATCGGGACGCAGCTCCATGAGGAGCCGCAAGTACCGAACTACGTGGAGCGGAAGAACGAGAATCCGCGGCTGAAGGAAGGCATGGTGCTGGCCATCGAGCCGATGGTCAACGCCGGCAAGCCGGATACCAAGGTTTTGAAGGATAAGTGGACGGCGGTCACCAAGGATGGGTCGTATTCGGCCCATTTCGAGCATTGCGTGGCGGTGACCTCAAACGGTCCCTGGGTGTTGACACGGCCGTGACGATTGCATGAATGAAGTAACGGCAACGGTTCTGGAAGAGTTGCCCAGCGCGCTTTACCGCGTGGAGCTGGAGAACAAGCAGCAGGTTCTGGCCCACCCGGTGGGCAGTGTGAAGAGAAATTTCGTCCGGCTGCGTCCCGGCGACCAAGTGCGAGTGGAACTATCGCCGCACGATTTTACGCGGGGCCGGATTGTGGGATTAAGTGGGGCAGGCTCGAAGCCTGCGGCGGCCTCGTAGGCCGCCATCGAGAACATTATGAAAGTGCGCGCATCAGTCAAAAAGATTTGCGATAAGTGCAAGATCATCCACCGCGAGGGCGTGGTCCGGGTCATCTGCACCAACCCGAAACATAAACAGAGGCAGGGGTAAAGTTATGGCACGTATCGCCGGCGTGGAAGTGCCGCCCAAAAAGCGGGCGGAAATCGGGCTCACCTACATCTATGGCATCGGGCGCGCCCGTTCACGGTCGCTGCTCTACCGGGCGGGCGTCGATTTCGATAAAAAAGTGGCCGATCTGACTGAAGACGAAGTCAATCGCGTCCGCCAGATCCTGGAAGAAGAAGGCGCCGTCGAAGGCGACCTGCGCAAGGAAATCTCGATGAACATCAAGCGCCACATCGAGATGGGCTCCTATCGTGGCCTGCGGCATCGGCGCGGCCTGCCAGTGCGCGGCCAGCGCACGCATACCAACGCCCGCACCCGCAAGGGTCCAAGGCGCGGCACCGTGGCCAATAAGAAGAAAGCCACATCGAAAACATAGCGGGACACAAGTAGAGGCGTATGGCAAAAGCACCGGCAAAACCGACCAAGAAGAAAAGCTTCAAGAAGAAGGAAAAGCGCGTTGTCCATTCGGGCATTGTCCACATACAGGCCACGTTCAACAACACCATCGTGACCATCGCGGATCAGGAAGGCAACGTGGTTTCATGGTCCAGCGCCGGATCGCTGGGCTTCCGCGGATCCCGCAAGGGCACCCCCTTCGCCGCGCAACAGGCCGCCATGACGGCGGCGAATAAAGCGACCGAAAGCGGGTTGCGTACGGTGGAAGTACGGGTGAGCGGTCCCGGTTCGGGCCGCGAATCGGCCGTCCGCGCGCTATCCACAGCCGGAATCGAAGTCCGCCAGATCAAGGACGTCACCCCGATTCCGCACAACGGATGCCGGCCGCCGAAAAAACGCAGAGTGTAACTGGAGGGCGGGCAATTCTGCCCGCAGCCGGCTTTCAGCCGGCCTCCTAAATAAGCAGGACGAAGGTCGCCAAGACCGTAAACTGCACCTGAGTAACGAAGGTAAAGGAGAGTAAATTGGCAAGATACATTGGCCCTGTATGCCGGCTCTGCCGGCGCGAGGGCATGAAGCTATTCCTGAAAGGCGAGCGCTGCCATACCGAAAAATGCGCCATCGAAAAGCGCAATTTCGTTCCCGGGCAGCATGGTAAAGACCGCAAGGCCAAGCTGGTCGGCTACGGCCTGCAGTTGCGCGAAAAACAGAAGGCCCGCCGCATCTACGGCCTGCTCGAAACCCAGTTCCGCAACAACTTCGAGAAGGCCTCGCTGTCCAAAGGCATCACCGGCGAGGTGATGCTGTCCAACCTGGAACGCCGCCTGGATAGCGTGATCTACCGCATGGGCTTCGGCACCAGCCGCCCGCAGTCCCGCCAGATCGTGCGGCACGGTCACATCCAGGTGAACGGCCGCAAGGTGGATATTCCTTCGTTCATGGTGAAGATCGGCGACGAAGTGGCCGTGCGCGAGCCCAGCAAGAACAACCCCACCATCCTTTCGGCTCGCGATGCCACCGCGCATGCGCCGTCACCGGCTTGGATGGATGTGGATCGGGAAGCGCTCAAAGGCAAAATTACCAGCCTGCCCAAACGCGAAGAACTGGTCCAGATTCAACTCAACGAGCAGTTAATCGTAGAATTATATTCAAAGTAACGTGGCGCAGGCACGCGTGCCTGCCGGCGGGCACTCTTGCCCGCCCTAAAAGGAGATTATGTTCAAGGGCTTTCAGAAACCCAAAAGATTGGTTGCCAATACCGAAACCCTCACGGAGCGGTATGGCATGTTCACCGCCCAGCCGTTTCAACGCGGCTTCGGCACGACTATCGGCAATAGCTTGCGCCGCATCCTGCTCAGTTCCATCGAGGGCGCGGCCATCACGGCGGTCCGCATCGAGGGCGTGGAGCACGAATTCAGCCCCATCCCCGGTGTGGTCGAAGACGCCACCGACATCATCCTCAACCTCAAACAGATCCCCTTCAAGATCATGGGCGAGGGCCTCAAGACCGTAACCATTTCCGTGGATCACGCGGGCGAAGTCATGAGCTCCCAGATCCAGACCGATCAGGACGTCGAAGTGCTCGACCGCAATCTGCACCTGGCGACCGTCAGCGAAGGCGGCAAGCTCAACGTCGAAATGCGTCTGAAGAGCGGCCGCGGCTACGTCAGCGCCGACAAGAACTTCGACGAAGACCTGGCCCTGGGCTACATCCCCATCGATTCCGTGCATTCGCCCGTGCGCAAGGTCAACTTCGCCGTCGAAGCCGCCCGCCTCGGCCAGATGACCGACTACGACAAGCTCACCCTGGAAGTCTGGACCAATGGCGCGGTCTCTCCCCAGGACGCCATCGGCTATGCCGCCAAGCTGCTCAAGGACCACATGTCCATCTTCATCAACTTCGAAGAGTTGCCCGAAGCCGCCGAGGATATCTCCGAACACGGTATGGACAAGATGGGCGAGATCCTGAACCGCTCCGTCGAAGAACTGGAGCTCAGCGTCCGCTCGTACAACTGCCTCAAGAACGCCAACATTCAAACCATCGGCGAACTGGTGCAGAAGACCGAAGCCGAAATGCTGCGCACCAAGAATTTCGGCCGCAAATCGCTGAACGAGATCAAGGAAATTCTGGCCAACATGGGTCTCTCGCTGGGCATGCGCGTGGATCAGCATGGCCGCCTGGTGGCGCCGCCGCCGCAACCCGCCGGCAGTATGCCGGAGTTCGACGACGAAGAGCTGCGCAACGAAGAAATCGGATAGTGGGGCAGGCTCGCAGCCTGCGGCGGCCTCGTAGGCCGCCTGAAGGGTTCAACTGAAATGCGACATAGAGTAGCCGGATATAAACTGAAACGGGACGGAGGCGCCCGCAAGTCTCTGCTGCGGGGACTGGTCACCAACGTGATCGAGCAGGAGCGTGTGATCACCACCGTACCCAAGGCCAAAGCCGTCAAGCCGCTGGTGGACCGCATGATCACGCTGGGCAAGGAAGACACGCTGCACGCCCGCCGCGAGGCCGCGCGGGTGCTCTTCACCCCCGCTTCCGTGAAGAAGCTGTTCGACACGCTGGCCACCCGTTTCGGCCAGCGCAACGGTGGCTACACGCGCATCGTGCGCCTGGGCCCCCGCAAAGGCGACGGCGCTGAAGTGGCTATGATCGAGCTGGTCGGCTCCGAACTGGTCAAGCGCGCCGCCGAACGCGCCAAGCGCAAGGAAGAACGCGAACGCGCCGCACGCGAAGGCCGCGACGTGGAAGAAAAAGAGTAAAAGCCTTCGCCAGCCTCAGACAGGCCCGGCATTCAGAATCGCCAGATACCTGTCGTACGCAAATAACCGCCGCCGCTGCTTGCCCGTAATCTCCCGGAGCATTCCCAATCGCTGCATATGCGCAAACGACTTCGCCACCGTTGGCGCCGAAATTCCGAGCTTTTCCGAGGCGCCCGGTATCGAACAAATTGGGCTCGTTTGCAGGAATTCGTGAATTCGCCGCACAGACGCCGACGCCCGGCCCAATTCCTCTATGCGTCGTTCGTCCGCGCTGAAGAGGTCCACAATCTTCCGGGCTGTGGCGGCAGCCTGATCGGCGGTCTCCTTCACCCCATCCAGGAAAAACTCCAGCCAGCCTTCCCAATCGCCCTCGGTCCGCACGCGGTCGAGCAATTCGTAATATCGCCGCCGATGCGTCTTGAAATACAGACTGAGATACAAGATCGGCTCCCGCAATGCGCCGGCGGCGCATAGCAGAAACACGATCAAGAGGCGTCCCGCACGGCCGTTTCCATCGAGGAACGGGTGGATCGATTCGAACTGCACTTGAACCAATCCGGCCTTCACCAGCACCGGCAAATCCGGCCTGTCGGCGTGCAGGAACAGCTCAAGCGCGCCCATCGTCTCCATCACCTTGTCCGGCGGTGGCGGAACGAAATGGGCGTTGCCGGGGCGCGTGCCGCCAATCCAGTTCTGGCTGCGGCGAAACTCGCCCGGTAGCTTGTCGCTGCCGCGTCCCTTGGCCAGCAATATCTCAAGAAGTTCCCGGATCAGCCGCAACGACAGAGGGAACCCCTCGCGCAGCCACCGTTGCCCGTGTTCAATGGCCGCCACGTAGTTGGAGACCTCCTGCACATCGTGGAGCGGAACACCGGGCGCCCCGGCGTTCTCAAACAGCAGAAGGTCGGATAAGGAAGATTGGGTGCCCTCGATTTGAGACGACAGCACGGCTTCCTTTCGCACGTACATATAAACGAGATGGGGGAAGTTGGGCAGTGCCGATGCCAGCCCGTCGAGCCGGCCCAGGGCCTGATTAGCCCGCTCCAGTCTGACCTGTAGGTCCGCCAACCGCACCGGCGGTTTTGGCGGCAGCGGCGGAGGCACAAACGCGCGCACCTTTTCACCGGCCACCGCAGTGACGATATACGTGCCCAACCGCGCGGACCGGTTACCCGGCACTAGCGGAGCCATCCTTTCGTTAGCAAATCCATAACGAAGTATACGTCACTTTTCTTTCGTTAGCCAAAGGCGGCCTGCGAGGCCGCCGCAGGCTGCGAGCCTGCCCCACTAAGAAGCGCGCGCCACGCTATAATCCGGCTATGTCATCTGAAATAGCGCCGCGCCGCGGATTCCTGCAACGTATTGCCGGACTGGCGGGACTCTCGGCCGCGGCATCGTCCGCCAGCGCCCAGACCGGCCCGAACGCCGCCGGCGATTATCCCTTCCTGCCGCGTTACGCGCGCGCCCAAAATTACCGTTCGCTCAAACAATCCAGTTTCGACCGCACCGGCGGCAATGCCGACGCCTGGCCGATCGAGGCCGGCGCCACGCGCGAGCTATTCGCCTCCGAAGGCCCCGGCGTCATCACGCATATCTGGTTTACGATTGCCGCCAGGAGTGACAATCACCTGAAAGAGATCGTCATCCGCATCTACTGGGACGGCCAGGCCAAGCCCAGCGTGGAGGTACCCGTGGGCGATTTCTTCGGATTGAACCTGGGGCAATACTTCGTCTATCAGTCGGCCTTCCTGAATTGTTCCTCGGTTAAAGCCCTGAACTGTTACTTCGCCATGCCCTTCCGCAGATCGGCGCGCATCACTGCCACCAACGAGAGCGCGCGGCGCGTGGACGCATTCTATTCCAATATCGATTACCAGATCGTGCCCGCGCTTCCCGACGAGGTGCTCTACTTCCATGCGCAATACCGGCAAGCTGCGCCGAATAAGCCCACCACCAACGATTGGCGGACCAACGGGGACGCCAACAAGCTGAAAAACCTCGACGGAGAGGACAACTACGTCTTTGCCGAAACACGCGGGCGCGGACACCTGATGGGAGTGACCTTGGGTGTCCTGCAGAATCAGGATTACTGGATGGGCGAAGGCGATGACATGATCTTCGTGGACGACGAGAACCACCCCGTGATCACGGGCACCGGGACTGAGGATTATTTCAACGGCGCATGGGATTTCGACGGCGTGCCCTTCGCGCATCTCTACAACGGAGCGCCCTTCATCGTCGAACCGGAGCGCGCGGGCGGCCGGTATTGCCTGTACCGCTGGCACGCCGACAATCCGATCGTGTTCACCAAGTATCTGAAGTACACCATCGAGCACGGCCATGCGAATCACCGGGCCGATAATTACTTCTCCGTGGCTTATTGGTATCAGGCCGGACCCTATACGGATTTCCCGGAGCTGCCGTCCGCGGAGAGCCGCATTCCCAGGTTAAAAGCCGTTCCAGGTCCCGGCGGCGCGCAGCCCGCCTGACTGGGATGCCAAAGTGGCCGGACTCCAGTCCGGATGGCCTCGCCAACCCTGTCGACCTGCGAGGGGCGGGGCTAAGCTAAAGCCGCGCGCGGGATAAATCCCGCCCCCCCGAAGCCTGGGGGTCCGACCCGCAACCGATTTATGGGATCGCGAGCCGCGCGGCGGGCTTCGCGGCCACCGCATGCTTTTCGCCGGCGCCCGCCCACAGGTACATGGACGCGTACGCCCGCCAGGGCCGCCAGGCTTCGGCGCGCCGTTCCAGTTCGCCAGGGTTCTTCAAATCCAGCGCGCGCAACAGACCGAGATCGCCGGATGGGAACGCATCGGGTTCGCCCAGCGCGCGCATCGCCACATATTGTGCCGTCCATTTTCCAATGCCGGGAATCTCGCACATGCGGGCCAATAAATCCGCGGAGTCGACCACTCCCTCAAAGCGGATCTGGCCATCCGAAACGGCTCGGGCGAGAGCGCGAATAGTCTCGGAGCGAGCCTTAGTCAGGCCCACGCCGGCCAGATTCGCATCGGCCAGAACCTCGGCTGACGGGAAGACATGGGTAAGACCGCCCGCCGCGGGGAGATGCTGCCCAAACGTTCGCGCCAATCGGCCCGCAAGCGCCGTAGCGCCCTGTACTGTAATCTGCTGGCCGAGAATCGCACGAATCGCCAGCTCAAAACCATTCCAACAGCCCGGTACACGCAGCCCCGGGTTTGCCTCCATGCGCATCGCCAGTACCGGATCGGCCGCCAGACCTTGCGCGATGGCCGCCCAATCCGCGTTCAGATCGAACATCGCCCGTATGCGCTCGACGATCAGGAAAAGCGCTCGCGGATCGCCGAATTGAACACGCGCCGCGAGGCCGTCATGGGCCCCGTCCAGCGCGACCTGCAGCCAACCGTGATTGCCATTCAAGGAAATCGACCGGCGGTAGCCGGCGGCCCCAACCTCTTCCACGCCGGGCGTGGCCCGCGGCGCCAGGAACCGCAGCATGCTATTCCAGTTGTAAGGCGGCCGGAAACGCAGGCGAAAGCAGTACTCATTTTCCAACGGGACACCGGTCTGGCGCGAGAGACGCCGGATTTGCGTCGGCGTGCGGCGATACACCTTCCGGATCGCGGCGTTGAACCGGCGCACGCAACCGAAACCGGAGGACAGCGCCACTTCACTCATGGGCAAAGCCGTTTCGTCGATGAGCTTCTTCGCGAAGTCCAGACGGCGGGTTTGCGCCACCGCGCTGGGCGTGGCTCCCAGGTGTTGCAGAAAGAGGCGGCGAAGATGGCGCGAGCCCACTCCCAGGTGTTCCGCCAGAGCCTCCACGCCGCCGTCCGCCAGGCCACTTTCCGAGATCAGCCGCAAGGCCCGCGAAACCGTATTGGGCGTGCCCAGCCAGGCTGGAGTTCCGGGCGAGCATTCCGGACGGCAACGCAAACAGGGACGAAAACCCGCCTCCGCCGCCGCGGCCGCGCTCGGATAATAGCGCACATTCTTCTCCTTGGCGGTTGGCGCGGGACAAATCGAACGGCAGTAAACCCCGCTGGTAACCACGCCGATGAAAAACTTGCCGTCAAAACGGGCATCCCGCGACAGCCGCGCGCGGGAACATACCTGCCAATCGATCTCCATGTCCTGCACCACGCTTTCCATCCATGTTTCAATCCATGTTTCAATCCATGTTTCAATCAATCATTCAATCCATGATAGCCGCTCCCCGCGGGAGGACTGGACGTTTTCGGACCAGGGTGTCGAGCCGCGCCGTAGGGTCCCTTCCCGCGTCTCGCTATTTGCCTGGCCCTTGCGTTTCATAGTAATCGGATATTAAACTATCTATTCAGAGTGGTATCCGCGACGGCGGCATCCGCGCATGGGCGGGATGACGCGATCCACGCGCCGCCCCTGAACGATTTCTCGGGGAGCGCCCCGCGATGGCATGCACGAGAGCGCGCTCCCGCCAGCCGGCTGCCCCGCTCCGGAGGAGGTTTAACGAATGGAGAAGATCTGGCTCAAGAGCTACCGGGCCGGTGTTCCGGCAGAAATCGACCTCGATGAATATACTTCCCTCAACGATCTGCTCGCGCAAAGTTGCCGAAAGTTCCGCGATCTCCCGGCCTTCCGCAATCTCGGCACCACCATCACGTATGCCGAACTCGACCGGCTGAGCCGCCACTTCGCCGCCTGGCTGCAAAGCCTGGGCCTGGCGAAGGGAGCGCGCGTCGCCCTGATGATGCCGAATCTGCTGCAGTATCCCGTGGCGCTGTTCGGGGCGCTGCGCGCGGGCATGATTGTGGTGAACGTGAATCCGTTATACACGGCGCGCGAATTGGAGCACCAGCTTAGGGACTCCGGCGCCGAGGCGATCGTCATCCTGGAGAACTTCGCGCACGTGTTGGAGAAAGTGGTGGCGAACACCGCCGTCCAGCATGTGGTGACCACGCAGGTTGGCGACCTGCTGCGGCCGCACCGCCGGCTGCTGGTGAACTTCGCCGTGAAGCACATGAAGAAGATGGTGCCGGAATGGCACATCGGGGGCGCCATCGGATTCCGGGCCGCACTCGAACGGGGCTCCCGCGCGCCGCTCGACGAAGCCACGCCGTCGCACGCCGATATCGCCTTCCTGCAATATACCGGCGGCACCACGGGGAGGTCCAAAGGCGCCATGCTGACGCACGGAGGCCTGGTGGCGAATATGCTGCAGGCGCGTGAATGGTCTCGCGGCATCCTCGAAGAGGGCCGCGAAATCGTGGTGACGGCGCTGCCCATGTACCATGTCTTTTCCTTGACCACCAACTGTCTGCTGTTCATCAAACTGGGCGGTATGAATCTGCTGATCACGAATCCCCGGGACATGCCCGGATTCGTGAAGGAGTTGAAAAAGACGCCTTGGACGGTTACCACCGGGGTCAACACCCTGTTTAACGGGTTGATGAAAACGCCGGGGTTCGAATCCCTCGACTTCAGCCGGCTGAAATTTGCGCTGGGCGGCGGCGCCGCCGTGCACAGCACGGTTGCCGAACGCTGGCACGCAGTCACGGGGCGGCACATTTTGCAAGGCTACGGTTTAACCGAAACCTCGCCCTTCGTTTCCTGCACTCCGTTGGATGCTGAATACGCCGGCTCTATCGGACTGCCGTTGCCCTCCACCGAAATTGCCATCAAGGATGACGAGAATCGCGATCTGCCGCCCGGCACCGAGGGCGAGATCTGCGTCAAGGGACCGCAGGTGATGGCGGGCTACTGGCAGATGCCCGGTGAAACCGCGGCCGCCTTCA
>JBEKMJ010000116.1:0-27805 GCA_050008575.1 Bryobacteraceae bacterium | reverse complement strand
CGAGGCCGCCGGTCGCGGTAGGGATGCCGGTTGCCCGACACCCCCCGCACAGATCCGTGCGAGCGCTCCTAACGCACACGGTTCTTACCTGGGATGTGTTGCCACGCAAAGCGAACGTCAGGGTACGGGTGCAGAGTCTCGACTTCCGGTAGTAGGCACCCGAGTCGCTCCCAGAATTTGGTCCAGGTCCAGCGGGTTCTTTGACTCCGCCGCCGAAGCTGCCACCACCACATGCGCAGCACTTCGTGCCGGAACGTTCTCAGTCGCTCCTCGTTGTAGGGTATGGCATGATATCGGAAATATCCGCGAACCACCGATTGCAGCCACTCCGTCGTGTCCGTAGTCCGCGCATGCAAGCGCGCGCGTAGCTGTTGCCGAATCTGCTTCAGCTTGGCTGCCATGCGCTTGCCGATCGTCTTCCGCAACACCAGGAAGTACCCTGTCGTATGATTCTTCCCACAAATGTGAGTGAAACCCAAAAAGTTAAAGGTTTCCGGCTTCCCTGCCCCACGCTTCGCCCGCCGTTCAGCGGCATACCGCCCAAATTCCATCAGGCGCGTCTTCTCCGGATGCAACTCCAGCCCGAACTTCCGCACGCGTTCCTGCATATCCGCCAGGAACCTTTCGGCTTCTTCCCGGTACTGGAATCCTAACACCGCGTCGTCCGCGTACCGCACCACGATCACATCGCCGTGCGCCACCTTCTTCCGCCATGCCTGCACCCACAGATCGAGCACGTAATGCAGGTAGAGATTGGCAAGCAGCGGCGATATCACCGCCCCCTGTGGCGTCCCTTCCTTCGTCTCGAACCACTGTCCGTCCTCCATCACGCCCGCCTTCAGCCATTTCTGGATCAGGCGAACGAGCCGTTCATCTCCTATCCGATGCCGTACGAACTTTTCCATGTGATCATGCCCGACTTTGTCGAAAAATGACCGGATGTCCAAGTCCAGAACATAGTTCACCTTCTTGCTGGTGATCCCGACATAGAGCGCGTCTAACGCGTCGTGCGGCTTGCGCCCCGGCCGGAACCCGTACGAAAAACCCAGAAAATCCTCTTCCCAGATCGAGTTGAGAACCTCGACCACCGCCGCCTGGACGATTTTGTCCTCCAGCGCCGCGATGCCCAATGGACGTTGCCGCCCATCGGCTTTGTCGATCCAGACTCTCCGCGACGGTTGCGCGCGATAGGCCCCGCGATGAACACGCCCGTGGAGGTCGGCTAGCCGCTCCTCCAGTCCGTCTCCATATGCTTGCCACGTCACCCCGTCCACTCCCGCCGCTGCCCGCCTCTGCAGGTCGTAGTAGCTGTCGCGGAGCAGATCGATATGGACGTGATGCAGCAGGGCGGTGAACCGCAACTGCTTGTCCTTCTGCGCTGCTTGACGTACACGGTCCAGCCCGCTGGGCCCGCTTTCCTGGCCTTGCATCCAGTACGGGTTTGGCTCTCCCGCGTTCTCCTTGGTCAACGGCCTTCCCTCCACGGTCTCCGGCGGCCCTCCCTGGCCTGTGTTCAACCCCTTCGTTGGTACTATGCCGCTGTGCGACTCCCCATTGCCGTGCCTGTGGGCCTTATAGCTTATCGCCTTCTCCCACCGATCCGCCGCCTTGCGGCCACGAATGGCAACCGGGTCTCTGGTTCTCGCGCGTGAAGTTTCCATGCATGCCTGGGGTCTACGACTCCGCAGTGCCCGCGACACACAAGCGATATTACGCATGCCGCAGTATTGCCTTCCGGTTAGCCTGACACCGTCGGCGCCTCTGATTTTGGCTATTTCGGAGCTCATCAACTTCAGGGATACCCAGCCTACATGTGCCTGCGTCGTTTCCGCCGCCCTCGCATGGTTGGGGCCAGGATGGTTCGCTATTCCTTCTCCTGTATGACTCTTTCATTCACTACTTCACGCCGGTTTATCCCGACGCTATCCAGGCTGCGAGCCAGGCTGCGAGCCTGCCCCACTTTTTTTCCTGAGATTCCCCGGGGACTTCGCCCACAAAGTGATATGCCATCCAGATCCACGATGCGCAGGCATGCCCGCCTGCCGTTCGAAGCGCAGATGCAAATTTCCTGGAAGGACGCACGGGGCCGGGTGCAAAACTTGCGCGCCAAGTGTCTGGACCTGTCCGCCGAAGGCGCCCGGTTGGAGATCGACACGCCCATTCCGGCGCGCACTAGTATAACCCTGCAATCCGCGCGTTACGGCAGTTTGGGAACGGCATCGGTGCGCCACTGTGTGCGCCAGACGTTGAAGTATTCGATCGGCGTGGAATTCACTTCCGCGCTGGCGCTGGCGGGCACTGGCCGCAAACGCTGCCTCGAGGAATTGAAGCCTCGCGAGGAGACTCAGCCATGACCGCCTTCTGGCCGCCGCAGCCGGAAGCCCTGGCCGACCTGGATATCTCGCCGACGCTGGTGCAGGATCTTTTCATGCGGACAGTGCGCGAGCAGGGCCAGGCCAGTTTGGGATCGCTTCGGGAACGCCTGAAACTGCCGCATATGGTGCTGGAGCCGGTCTTCCGCCAGTTGCGCCAGCAGGCCTATCTGGACGTGAAGGGCATGCAGGGCAACGACTACTATTTCGGACTGACCGCTACAGGCAAGACCCTGGCCGCCGAGCGGACGACAATCTGCGCGTACGCCGGGCCTGCGCCAGTGTCGCTGACGGCGTATAATCGCGCGGTCCGGCAGCAGGCGGCGCATGTGCGCGTCTCCCGCGATAGCCTGCGGCTGGCCTTGGGCGACCTGGTCCTGCCGGAAAGCCTGTTGGATCAGCTAGGCCCCGCGCTGATCTCGCAGAAGGCGCTGTTCCTCTACGGACCGACCGGCAACGGCAAAACCAGCCTGGCCGAGCGCCTGCTGCGCGTTTACGAAGATGCCGTGCTGATCCCCTACGCGCTGGAGATATCGGGCTACGTGATTACGCTGTTCGACCCGGTGCTGCACCGTCCATTGGCGGAGCAGCCGGACGATCTGGACGCGCGCTGGGTGCTGTGCCATCGCCCATCGGTGGCGGCCGGCGGGGAACTGGTTTCCGAAATGCTGGAGCTGCGGTCGGACGCCACCTCCGGCATCTATGCCGCGCCGCTGCAGATGAAGGCCAACAACGGCATCCTGGTGATCGACGATTTTGGCCGGCAGGTGATTTCGCCGCGCGACCTGTTGAACCGGTGGATTGTGCCGCTGGACCGCCGGGTGGACTATCTGACTTTGCATCATGGACAGAAGCTGTGCACGCCGTTCGAGGTGATGGTGGTGTTCGCCACCAATTTGGACCCGTCGGAGCTGGCCGACGAGGCGTTCCTGCGGCGCATACACAACAAGATCTACGTGGAGCCGGTGACGGCAGTCTGCTTCCAGGAGATCCTGGGGCGCGTGCTTGGGGAACGGGGGATGTCTTGCGACGCGGGGACGGCGGATTATGTGGCGGAGTTGTGTTTGCGACGGGGGGGCGCGCTGAAGGCTTGCTACCCAGCGGACCTTTGCGACATTCTGATGTGGCGGAGCCAGTATGAGGGGCGGGCGCCGGAAGTGACGGCGGGGGAGCTGGACCGGGCCGGGGAGCTTTATTTTACGCGGGTGCAGAACTGATTTCACGCAAAACGCAAAGGGAAGCGCAAAGGACGCAAAGCAAAACAAAATGCATGAAAATAGGGTCGCGAGAGAGATCGTCGATGCGGCTTATCGGGTGCATCCGACTCTGGAGCCCGGCTTGCTGGAGTCCGTTTATGAGGCGGCTTTGGCTTACGAGATGGAAAAGCGGGGATTGAACGTCGCTTGCCAGCAAGCCGTTCCAGCGGTCTACGAGACGATCGAAATCCATACTGCTTTCCACGCGGACCTTATCGTAGAGGACGTCGTCATGGTCGAGGTTAAGGCGGTAGAGAACGTCGCGCCTGTGCACAAGAAGCAGCTTCTGACCTACCTAAAGATGGCGGACAAACGCCTGGGTCTGCTCATCAACTTCAATGTCTTTCTGATCAAAGACGGAATCACGCGCATCGCCAACCGGCTTGCAGAATAACTTAATTCTGAAATTCTCCTTTGCGGTCCTTGCGGTTATCTTTGCGTCTTTGCGTGAAATCTTATTCTTCCGCCTCGCCCCAATCCGCCGCCCGGTTTTCAAAGGTGAACTCGTGCAGGAACACTAACTCAACGGCCCCCGCTGGTGGCCCAGTTCCCCGACCGTGCGCCGGTGGTTCTGTCGGGGATTGCGGAGGAGGGCTCAGCCCATAAGTCCACAGGTCGAAGAACCGCGCATACGCGCGCCTAATACGCGAATTATCTGCGATGGCGCCAATGCCCGCCGCTGCTAAAACTAGAGGTAGCGAGCTATCGGTCAAGTTGCCCGATTCCGCCCCGCCGGCCGCGGCACATGGGTGCGGCCACATGACCTTCTACAGCGAGTAGAATGGGGGCTGCCCGGACCGGATGCCGCGGAGTGGTAACACCCGCACTACGCCATTATTCCAAACATGACCTGACACATGCCCTACCTCGCCGGCGCTCAGACGCCTCGGACCGCATCGGGTTCTGCCTCTTCGTCCCGCGGTCTTGTGGGATCGGATTTCATCTTCCGAAATCTCTCGAAACCCTCGATTAGTCGCTTCAAATCTCAGGGAACCTCGTCCAAACGGAATGAACTGACTATGCGGTAGTCGCTGACGTTAACACGTTAACGAAGGCCGCCTTTAAGGCGGCCGGAGCCGGCTGCGGTCGGAATCGCCCGCCCCACAAGGCACGCGCTAATTCTATGGGGTGCGCGGACCCGGGAGAGTCGGCCGGTAGCGCACCAAGCGTCCCTGGCCCCCGGGCCTGGCTCCCGCTTTCCGGCGGGATTCTCCCGTCTCCAGCGCAACGATCAGGCGAGCTTGCTGGCGCGTCCTTCGGCTGCGCTCCAGCAACCGCAGAATTCGCCGGACCTCGGCATGCAACTGCCTTTCAGGCACACTTTCCCTTCGATGCACTTTCATTGTTGCCGTTCCTCCCCTCAGACGATACGGACTCACACCTGTTGAGTAGTGAGTTAAGACGGCCCAACGTTTCAGTTTTCCGGCGGAATTTTGCAAAAGTGTTTTGGCGCGGTCGCGCACCGCCTTCGCCTCACGCCGGTTCGTTTTCCAGCCCGCATCCCAGCGTGCGCAAGTATTCATCCGAGGTGTAAAGCGCAAAACCGAACGAGGCGGGATCGAGTGGGGTAAACGGCGTCAGGCCCCGGTAGCAGGCGAACAGGGCATCGGCGTAAGCGTAGTAGTCTTCCAGGAATTCGCTGGAAATGACGCTGAAGCCCGGCGGGATTGGGAACACGGCATTAACTCCGATGGCCCGCGAGACAATGCGGCGATAGTCGAGCACGCCCCAGCTCTCAAAGCGAGCAGCCACGGCCGGAGGCGTGCGGTTCACCAGCAGGTCCGCGAAGCTTTGGGCGCGGATGCCGGCATTCGCCAGCGCCTCGTCGCGGCCGGCGAAATCCACAGACTGCGCGATCCATCGCATCACATCCTTGCCAACCAGGCAAAGCATGCGAAACTCCGCGTATCTCGCGCGCAGCAGCGGCTCCTTGTCCACGCCCGGCGCGCCCAGGCCATTCAGATGCAGCGACAGCTTGATGCTGTCGACGGCCGATGCGGCGTCCAGGCCACGATCGAACGGATGCAGGATCAAGGGAGGCAGGTCCCACCACCGCCCGTGCCACGAGCTTTCAGCCGAATACGGGGATTGCGTCATCTCTAAATAGCATATCGGCACGCGCCGCCAAAACTGTAACAATTTGCACCCATGCGCATCGCCAATCGCCTGCCGATGATGTAGGATGTTTTTGGAGGTTTTCAATGAAGATACTAATCGGGTTGTGCGCATTATCGCTGACGTTGGCTCTCCCGGTTCTCGCGCAGGAAAAACACGGGAGCGGCAAGCCTGAGGTGGGTGGCGGATACATTCCAAAGAAAGGGCCGGCTCCCGCCAAGGGCGCACCCCATGCCGCACCGGAGCACGCCACCGCCGACAAAGCCGGACACCCCGAGGCGCCCCACGTGCATACCAACGGCCAGTGGGTGGGACACGATACCGGCAGGGACGACGCCCACTACCATCTCGATCATCCGTGGGAGCACGGACGTTTCACCGGCGGCATTGGCCGGGGGCATGTCTGGCGGCTGGCGGGCGGCGGTCCAGGACGCTTCTGGTTCGGCGGATTCTATTGGAACGTGGCAGACTTCGACGTCGGCTTTTGCACGGGCTGGCTCTGGGATAGCGACCAGATCGTGATCTACGACGACCCCGACCACGTAGGCTGGTATCTGGCGTACAACGTCCGGCTGGGCGTCTACGCTCACGTGATGTATTTGGGCACCAGCTAACGGTTCCAACTGGAGGGCGGGCAATTCTGCCCGCAGCCGGCTGTCAGCAGGCTCGGCCGCCTGAAAAGGCGGCGGCCGCCAGGTTGCTGCCCCAACTCGCCTCACCCCTCCAACTTGTACCGCGTCTGCGCCAGGCGGTACAACGGCCGCCATACCGACCGGTTCACCGCCACCACCAGCGCCGCCATCACGATCGTCGACAGCAGCAGCAGGTCCCAATTGCCGGCATCCGTCGCGGAGCTGATCTGCGCGCCCAGGCCGAGGGTCTGCAGCGTCTGCCCCTTGAAGTGGAAGTATTCGGCTACGATGCTGGCATTCCACGCCCCGCCCGACGCCGTCACCATGCCTGTCACCAGGTAGGGAAAGATGCCGGGCAGGATCACGGTGCGCCAGCGCGCCCACTGCCCGAAGCGAAACACATCCGCCACTTCGCGCAGATCCGTGGGAATCGCCATGGCGCCCGCGATCACATTGAACAGCACATACCATTGCGTGCCCAGCAGCATCAGCAGGATCGAGCCTATCCCCAATCCGCCGCCCATGCGGATCAGCGCCAGCAGCAGCACCGGAAACAACGCCGTGGCCGGCACCGACGCGGCCAGTTGCGCGAACGGTTGCGCGATACTCGCCAGCTTGGGGTTGAACCCGATGGCCACGCCGGCCGGGATGGTCCAGGCAGCCGCAATCAGCAGGGATACGATCACCCGCGCCCACGTGGCGGCCGCCCCTTGCAGCGTCGAAATCAGCTCCGGCGCCGTCAGCGTCTTCAGCGTCATGGCCGCTTCGAACAGCGCATAAAGGATCGCGCCGCCCAGCAACGCCCCCACCGCCATGCCCGCGACCATCCTCCATTGCGCCGGCGGCCCGGGCGTTTCCAAAGTCTCCACATGGCGCGCCGCGCGCAGACTGATTCGCTCGGCGACCGGCGCCATTACAGCCATGCGAAATCGTTCCAGCAGGTTCGACCGGCGCAGCAGATTCAGCACCGCCGAATGCGGCTGCGCGCTGCTTTCCACCTGCTCGAACTTGAATTTGTCCGACCAGGCGATGGCCGGCCGCCACACGAATTGATCGATCAGCAAAATTACGCCGACCATGGTGCCCAGGCCCCAGTATATGGCGGACGTGTCTCCCGCGCTGGCGGCGGTTTGCAGATACGAGCCCAGCCCCGGCAGCCGGAAATCGCGCTTGCCCAGCACGAACATTTCGCAGGCCATCAGAAAGAACCAGCCGCCCGCCACCGACACCATCGAGTTCCACACCAGGCCGATCGCGCCATACGGCAGTTCCAGCTCCACGAAGCGCTGCCACTTGCCGAAGCCGTAGATGCGCGCGGCTTCCCGCAATTCGCGCGGAATAGACTTCAGCGAGGCGTAGAAGCTGAACGCCATGTTCCACACCTGGCCGGTGAAGATCAGCAGGATCGCGCCGAATTCCACCCCGAGCTGGCGCGTGGGGAACAACGCCACCATGGCCAGCATCACGCCCGGCAGGAAACTCAGCACCGGAATGGATTGCAGGATGTCGAGGATGGCCACCATCAGGCCTTCCAGGCGCTTGTTGTACGCCGCGATATAGCCGTAGCCCAGGGCGAACAGCAGGCTCAGCAAATACGCTATGGCAATGCGCACCACCGAATAAAACGCGTACAGAGGCAACGCCCGCGGCGATCGCGAAATCTCCGCCGACGGAGTCATCGCCCCAAACCAGTATCGCGTCATCACCAGCAGGCCCTGTATGCCCGCCAGCACCGCGGCGAAGACCGCCAGGTCCAGCACCACGGACCAAGTCCGCTCCCCAATCACGGTGCGGGAAAGCAAGGGCCGCAGTGTCAATGCGCAGCCGCCTCGGGCCGCGCCGCCGCGGGCGCCTCTTCGGGAAGGAAGAACCGGTGCGTGTCGGAGTCGTGATCGAACAACTCCGCGTAGCGCCCCCATCCGATGGCCGTTTCGATCTGCGCCTTGGCTTCCTCCTCGCTGAAGTGTTCGTCGAGCAGATCCTCGAACACGCCATCCGGCAGCGTATGGTCCGCGCGAGCTTCGAGCGAGCGCGTGATCTCGCGGATCAACGCGATGTTTTCCAGCGCGGCGGTACGGAACAACTCTTTGCGGCGCAGGATGTCGGCCTCGGCGAATGCGCGGCCCGTCGGTGTGATCTCCACGTCGCCTTCTTCCAGCTTGGCGAAACCCAGCATCACGGCGGCGTCCACCACGGGCAGCAAATCGTCGATTTCAAACGACAGCGCCGCGGCCAGCCGGTACATATCGTCGCGGCCGTTGTGGTTCGCCAACATCTCCAGCAGGCCGGCCACCGCGCCGCGCCGCGCATGCGGCAGCATTTGATATTTGGGCTTGGCGCGCGGCGCCACCGCGGCCACCGGCCCCAGCGCCGGCGCCAGGTCGGGCCGGGTCAGCACGCGGTAAATGTAATCGACCAGGTTGGTGAAGCGCGCGTCTTTCCGGTCCCGCGGACGTTCCAGCGCCACTTGAAAGTCGGTCCGGATGGTGGCCGGATTCTTGCCCAGCACGATGATGCGGTCGGCCAGCAGCACGGCTTCCTCGATATTATGAGTCACTACGAAGACGGCGCGCGTCGGCATTTTGTGGCTTTGCCAAAGCTCCAACAGCTCGCCGCGCAAGTTCTCGGCGGTAAGCACGTCCAGCGCCGAGAAGGGTTCATCCATGAAAAGCACTTCGGGCTCTACCACCAGCGCGCGCGCAAAGCCTACACGCTGCTTCATGCCTCCCGAAAGCTCCTTCGGATAAGCGTTTTCGAAACCGTCCAAACCCACCGTGTCCAGGATCTTCACGCTGCGTTGAGTGCGTTCGGCGGCGGGGACGCCACGCGCCTTCAGCGGCGCTGCGACGTTTTCCAGCACGGTCAGCCACGGAAATAGCGCGAAGCTTTGAAACACGATGGAAACATTCTCGCAAGGCCCGCCCACTTCATGTCCATGATGGATCACTTCGCCGCCGGAGGGCCGCGCCAAGCCCGTTAAAATGCGCAGCAGCGTGGATTTGCCGCTGCCCGACGGCCCTAGCACGGCCAGGATTTCGCCCGGATAAATCGCCAGATCCATGGGCGCGATGACTTGAATGAAGCCATCGCCTTCCGCGCCGTAGGATTTCTCGACTTTGCGGGCTTCAATGATCGCGTGCATTGGGGTCTTCATGAATCTACCACAGAAATTCCCGTGGGGCAGGCACTCTGCCTGCGGCGGCCTCGTAGGCCGCCTGGTGGCACAGGCTTCAGCCTGTGGTGCACAGGCTTCGGCCTTGTGGGCACAGGCTTCAGCCCGGTGGCACAGGCTTCAGCCCGGTGGCAAAGGCTTCAGCCCGGTGGCAAAGGCTTCGGCCTTGTGGGCACAGGCTTCAGCCTGTGGGCCTAAGGCGAGCTTCGCTCGCCTTAGCCGGCTGACAGCCGGCTGCGGGCAGAATTGCCCGCCCTCCAGTTGGTTTTCGCGGCCTGCGGCGGCCTCGTAGGCCGCCCTCTGTACTTCAAGCTATGATTGATACCGATGCGCCTGCCAACCGGCTCCCTTCTCTCCCTCGCTCTTGCGCTGTCCGCGGCCGCCCAGCCCTACCGCGTAATCATCCACCACGGCGTCGCCGCCACCATGCGGGACGGCGTCAAGCTGGTCGCCGATATCTACCAGCCCGAGGCGGACGCCAAATTCCCCGTCCTGCTGCAGCGCACGCCGTACAATCGCGCGGGCGCCGCGGAGTCGGCGGCCGCCATGGCCGCGCACGGGTACGTAGTGATCGTCCAGGACACCCGCGGACGCTTCGATTCGCAAGGCGAGTTTTATCCATTCCGTTATGAAAGCCAGGACGGCTACGACGCGGTCGAGTGGGCCGCCCGCCTGCCTTATGCCGATGGCAAAGTCGGCATGTTCGGCGGCTCTTACGTCGGCGCCACCCAGATGCTCGCCGCCATGGCTTCCCCGCCCCACCTGGTGGCCATTCAGCCGTACGTGACGGCATCCGAATATTACGATGGCTGGACCTATCAGAACGGCGCGCTGATGCAATGGTTCGCCAGCTCGTGGGCGAGCGGTTTGGCGACCGATACTTTGCGCCGCAAAGCCGGCGGCCTCGAGGACCCCAAATCGTGGGTGGAGCACCTGCCGGTGGAGTCCTACCGCATGCTGGAACTTCCGCCGGTTTCCGCGCTGGCGCCCTACTTTGCGGATTGGGTGGCGCACGAACGCGACGACGATTACTGGCGGCCATGGAAGATCTCCGGCCACTACGCGGAGATGAAAGTGAAGGCGCTGCATGCCGGCGGCTGGCACGACATTTTCCTGAAAGGCACCATTCAGAACTACGTGGGCATGCGCGGCGCCTCGCCCGCGCGGGCCGATCAACACCTGCTGCTGGGTCCCTGGGCGCATGCCGACACTTCGCCCGAAGGCAAGATCGGCGATGTCACCTTCGGCAAGAACGCGGTGCTCGATACCGACGGCACCATCCTGCGCTGGTACGATTACGCGCTGAAAGGCGTGCGCAACGAGTACGCCACCGGCGCGCCCGTGCGCATTTTCATCATGGGCGCGAATGCATGGCGCGACGAGCGCGAGTTCCCCCTGGCGCGTACCCGCTACACGAAGTATTACCTGCGCCAGGGCGGGCTGGCCGCCGATGCGCCGGGCGCGGAAG
The DNA here is from genome assembly GCA_050008575.1 of Bryobacteraceae bacterium. Taxonomy (GTDB): domain Bacteria; phylum Acidobacteriota; class Terriglobia; order Bryobacterales; family Bryobacteraceae; genus Bog-159. Next base: position 16,790 of record JBEKMJ010000116.1, on the reverse strand, counting down.
AACCGGAAGCATACGCATACGACCCGGCCAATCCGGTCCCGACCATCGGCGGGCGGCTGTGCTGCGGCAATAATCAGATGCCTCCCGGACCCGCCGATCAGCGCCCCAATGAAGGCCGCCCCGACGTGCTGATCTTTTCCACGCCACCGCTAGCCCAGGACGTGGAGGCCACCGGTTGGGTGAAGGCCACTCTCTACGCCTCGAGTTCCGCTGTGGATACCGACTTCACCGCCCTGCTGGCGGACGTGGAGCCATCCGGCTACGCGCGCTTCCTCACCGACGGCATCGTGCGCGCGCGATATCGCAATTCGACTGCCCGGGCGGAGCCCATTGAACCGGGCAGGATCTACGAATATTCCCTCGACCTGTGGGCCACCAGCAACCTGTTCAAGGCCGGACACCGCATCCGGCTGTATGTATCCAGCAGCAACTTTCCGCGCTTCAACCGCAATTTGAATACAGGCGAACCGATCGCCGGCGGCGCGCGCATGGTGAAGGCCACCCAGCGGATTTATCACGATGCGCAGCATCCTTCCGCATTGGTGCTGCCGGTTATACCGCGATGACCAGTGGATGTGGAGGGCGGGCTTTAGCCGGCGCGGGGCTTCAGCCCCGCTGACTTTCCATAGCGAAGCACTGGATCGACGATAGCCGCTCGAGGTGCATAAGCTAAGCACTTTTCTTGACACCTTTCCGCCACCCGGAGTATACTGCTGGAGCGTCAATCCCGCTCTGTACTTTGTGCACGGTATCGATCGGATTGGGAGGCTAAGCCATGTCGCGATTTTCGGATTTCCGCATCCAGGCGCCCGTCAGAACCATGCCGTCGGCGTTGCCGCCGATTAATTGGGCGTCCATCGGCGCGCAGGCGCCCGTTCCGGTGACCGTCAAATATCAGGGGCCTAAGGCGCCTCTGCCGCCCGCGGACATCGTCATGTTCACCTGGACCAGCGCCGAATGGTCCGCCATGGATCACGTGTTCTTGCACGGCTCCATCCAGGGCGAGACGGAATCCACCGAACTCACTCACAAATGGCTGCAATACAGCAAATCGGCGCCGTCGGGACCGGCCGAAGGCGGCAAGTTGTGGGGCTTCTACCAGCTTGTGGATATCCAGGGCGCCGGCGGCAAGAGCCACCGCGTGCTGCTGATGAAAGCGGATGCGCATCTGGCCCATCCGCCGTGGATTGCAGGGTTGGAGAACATGGTCAAGGCGGTGGTCGCCGACGCCAAACCCACGCAGATCTATTCCATCGGCACCGCCGGCGGCGCCAGCGTGAACCAGCATCTGGGTGACGTCGCCATCACCAACGGCGGCACGCTGAAGCTACAGATGCCGGACAACACACCGTCGGGATTGAATGGCCAAACGTTTACGTCGAGCTGGTTTCCGAATTGGAGCCTGATGGCGAAGGCGCAGCGGCTCTTCTATAAGCTGAGCAAAGTCGCCACCCAGGCGGGTCTCGAAAGCGCCCTCGACGCCGCCAAGCGGGGCAAGCATCAGGGCGCCAAGCAGCTTGCGTCATTCAGCCTGAGCGATCTTGTCAATCCGGCCATCGACCCCGCCAACCTTGGCTCGCCCAAAGCGGTGAACTTCAAAGGCACCCCGCTGCTCACCACGGATTACTATTTCATCGCGCCAGGCGAACAGCCCTACGCCGCGCTCGAAATGGACGACGCGGTGGTCGGCTATGCGGCCCAAAAGGCCAAGGTCGATTACGTGTTCGTGCGGAACATTTCCGACACTCTGGTTCCGGCGCAGACGCCGGCGAAAAAGTCGATTCCCGCGCAGGCGCGCGATGCATGGTCGTCGCAGGTCTACGAGACTTACGGCGGCTTCACCAGCTTCAACGGCGCCCTCGCCGCCTGGGCCGCCATCGCCGCTTCCTAGGGTTGTGGGGCGGAGTTTCTACATTTGCCAAAGCTAGAATTGGGGGGCGGGATTTATCCCGCGCGGGGCTTTAGCCCCGCTGGTAGCACAGGCTTCAGCGCGAACGACCCTGCGGGTCGTTACCAAGATCGGAGAACTGACGCCGGGACGTGGCGCAGGCACTCATTGCCTGCCGCGCTGACACTCGTGTCAGCGCAGGCGAGCGTAGCTCGCCCAGCGGGACGTTAGTCCCGCTAGATCAGTGGCTTGCACGATGGTTTCTCTGGAGAGCCTGTGTTGGGGGCGCATGGCGCCGCCCTACGAGGCCATGCGCCAGCACCCACGGCCGGGGGCCGTCACCACGGGCAGAACCCCAAAGCCTTGGGGGGCGGGATTTATCCCGCGCGGGGCTTTAGCCCCGCACGTCGCGAATGGACAAGTTGAGCGAGTGGGCGTCTGAGAGCCGCCCGCGGCCCCCGCAAACTCCTGTAAGATCAAACCATGCGCCATTTACCGGCGAAAATCGTCCTCATCGTGCTCACCCTGATCGCCGCCGGATGCGGCAACCCCGAACGTAATTTTTCGAAGCTGGCCGACGAGTTCGTTTACTCTACGCTCACCTTCTCGCCCGTCGCGGCGACCGCCGCGGGCTTGCATCAATACCAGGGGCAGAATCTGGATGAGCAGCTCGACGACATGGGACCCGCGGCCCTCGACCACCATCGCGCCTATTTCCAACGGCTGCGCGACCGCCTGCAAAACGAAGTGCAACCCGATGCGCTCGACGCCCAATCCCGCGCCGATTTTCACATCATCCAGGATCAAGTGGCGCTAGCCCTGCTCGACCTCGACGAAACCCAGAGCCACCTGCACAACCCCACTGTTTATGTCGAAATGGCGGGCAACGCGCTGTTCACCCCTCTCACGCTCGAGTACGCGCCGCTGCCCGTGCGTATCCGGCACATCGTGGCGCGGCTCCAAGAATTCCCCTTGCTGCTCGATCAGGCCCGCACCAATCTGGTTTCCGCCCCCGCTATCTGGACCCAAGTGGCCATCGCGGAGAACGAAGGCAACATCGCGCTGGTCGATAAAACCATTCGCGCCGCCGTGCCCGCGGGCCAGCGCGCCGATTTCGACCGCGCCGCCCGTTCCGCCCTGGATGCCTTGCACGCCTTTCAGGATTTCCTGCAAAGCAGCCTGGCCGTGCGCGCCGATTACGATTGGCGTCTGGGCCGCAGCCGGTATACGCGCAAATTCCGTTATGCGCTGGCTTCCGGCGCCGACCCCTCCGATGTTCTGGAGGCGGCCGCGCGCAGCCTGCAGGAGGTGCGCGCCCGCATGCTGGCCCTGGCTCTGCCCCTGCATACCCAGTTCTTTCCAACCCATCCGGACCATGCCGACCTGGCCGGCCCCGCGCGCGAGAATCTGGTGATCTCCGAAGTGCTCGACCACATCGCGGACCGGCATTCCACGCGCGCCGCGTACATCGATGACGCCAAACTCGATCTGGACGAAGCCCGCCAGTTTGTCGCGCAAAAGCGCCTGGTCACACTGCCCCCGCACGCCAACTTGCAGGTGATCCCCACGCCGGAATTCATGCGCGGCATCTACGCGGTCGGCGGCTTCAACCCCGCGCCCGCGCTCCAGCCGCAGCTCGGCGCGTTCTATTGGATCACCCCCATACCCATCGAATGGGAGCGCCCGCGCATCGAATCCAAGCTGCGCGAGTACAACTTCTACAAACTGAAACTGCTGACCTTGCATGAAGCCATTCCCGGCCACTACGTGCAATTCGAGTACGCCAACGCGATCCAGCCCGCCACGCGCCGCCTGCTGCGCGGGATCTACGGCAACACGCCTTACATCGAGGGCTGGGCGCAATACGCCACGCAAACCATGCTCGACGAGGGGTTCCTGGATAACTCGCCGGAACTGCGGCTTACGTTTCTAAAGGAAGAGCTGCGCGTGATTGCCAACGCCATGCTGGACATCCGCCTGCATATGCTCAATATGACCGACCAGGAGGCGCTCGATTTGATGCAGAAGGAAACCTTCCAGGAGGCCGAGGAAGCCACCGCGAAACTGCAGCGCGCCAAACTGTCTTCGGCGCAGTTGCCGGCTTATTTCGTCGGATGGCGCGGCTGGCTGGCGGTGCGCGACAAGTACCGGCAGGCCAAAGGCGGCGTATTCCGTCTGCCCGATTTTCACGATGCGGCCCTCAAGCAGGGCGCGGTGCCGCTACCGGAATTGGCCCCCCTGTTGCCCTAGGCCGACCCTTGCCGAGCCGCGACCCTTGCCGAGCCGCGACCGTAAGGGAGAGATGTTTTATAATGTCCTCAAAAGGAAACTTCGCGCGGGATGCCAGATAATCAACCCCCGGTTTCGTCCAAGGGAAGCTTCAATCCCATATCCTGGATACGCGATCTGGCGTTGTCTGTCCTGATCGCCATCGTATTGATCGTTTTCATCTATCAGCCGGTGAAAGTAGAGGGCACCAGCATGATGCCCGGCCTGCGCGATCAGGAGCGCATCTTCATCAATAAATTCACCTACCGCTTCGGCATCGGCAGCATCGCCCGCGGCGACACGGTGGTTTTCTGGTTCCCCATGGATCGTACCAAATCGTACATCAAACGGGTGATCGGGCTGCCCGGCGACCTGGTGGAAATCGATCGTGGAGTCGTGATGGTGAACGGCAAATCGCTGGCCGAGGATTACGTACCGGAAAAATACCGCGACTACCAGTCGCACCCGCCCCAGCGCATCGGAACCGACGAGTATTTCGTTCTCGGTGACCATCGCAGTTCCTCGAACGACAGCCGGGCCTGGGGTACCGTGCCGCGCCAGAATATCTATGGAAAAGCGGTGTTTGTGTATTGGCCGCTGGATCAGATGGGGCGGGTCCGCTAGCGCTTTTCCGTGGGCCGGATGTTAACCTTAGTGTTAACCAGGAGGGCCGACGGTAGCCGGCCCTTACCCTACCCAACCCTTGGTTGCTTGCTTAGGAGGCGTCAACCAAAGTAAACAGCAGAAAACCCGATATGTAGAAAATCCAGGGTAAAAAGTACCCAGGCGCACTTGAACGGTGAGAAAAGATACGCCGGTGAACCGGTCAGGCCGCCGAAGCCGCGGTCATCGTCCGCATATGCTGCGGTTGGTCCGCTGCCTTGCGCCCCGCCCAGTACCTGCGCATCCGCTCCGATACTTCATGCCGCTCCTGTGGGCTCATGAATTTACGGCCCCGCCGCGACGCGGTTATGGGCACCGGAAACGAATCTGCCCCCAACTGTTCGAGAGAGGCGATCACCCTATCGAGCCGCGTTCGTTCCTCGTATAGTTCAGAGATTGTCTTGCTCAAATCCATGCCGGTCGCTTTGCAATCCAATTGCCGCAGACTCGGCCGCGCTCACCGCCGGAACAGCCACATTGCCAGGGAAAGCACCACGCTGAGGAGGAGGCACGTAACAATTGGAAAGTAAAAACTGGTGTGTTTGCCGCGCACATAGATATCGCCCGGCAGGCGCCCCAGGTGTAACGGCAGCTTGTTCCCAAAAGTTAATAACAGTCCCAGCACCACTAGAAATACGCCCAGCCCGATCAGCATGCGGCCCACGCTCATAGGTTCTATTATGCCGCTACAGTGTCAACGCAAAGACAGTGCCGCAACCGTAAGTTCCGCCCCCCGTGGTGGTGCCATAGTGCACACCGTTGCGCTCCAAGGTCCGCCCGAAGACGGCGGCGGTGTCACTTCGAATACGGTTCCACAGCCCAGCTCCGGGCACTTCGCATTCAGCGACCCGCCCGCATAGGCCGTTCCAAAAAACTCACCGTTTGCCCCGATCGCCACATTGCCGTAGAGATTGGAACCATCGGCGAACTCGAATTCGTCGGCGGATGCGATCCAGTAACCCGGCACCGCCAGCCTGAACACCGAACCGCCGCCGGCCGTCGTGCCATACAGGTTGCCGCTCTTGTCGAACACCAAGTCGCCATACGGAAACCATCCGCCGCCCCCGAGTGTGCTGCCGGAGCTGTATAGGATAGTGGGCGTCCAATCGTCGCCAGTTGTCCGTGGCGGTTGCAGCGCGTTAAACCGACCCCTCGCCCAAAGCCCCGCCATAGACCGTCGTGCCAAAGAGGTCGCCGCCCGGGCCTATCAACACTCCCGCCGCCGGATTGCCGCCGTCGGCATAAGTGTAGCTATACCCGAACGTCCAAATCACGCTCTCTGTCCATGTTGTGCCGCCCGCCGCCGCCGGCGGAGCCAGTGTGAAAACCGTGCCGCACGCGCCGCTGAAGCACTTCGAGTTCGTGCCGGTTCCGCCCAGGAACGTCGTGCCGTACAACTCGCCGCTGGCGCCAGACACCAATCCCGCTAGTGGATACTTCCCGTCGCCGGATGCGCCGAACTCGTGCAAGACGGTCTCGGTCCATTGCCCGCCGGCAGCCACCGGCGGCGCCAACTCGAATACCGTACCCGCGTTCGCCGTCCCTCCCGCTGCCGTGGTGCCGTACCGCGCGCTCTTGCTTGCGAAAACGCCTCCGAAAACATCGCTTAAAATCATCGCGCCGTACGGATTGGCGCCATCCCTCCCGCCTGCGAAGCTGTATAGGACCGTCTCCTGCCACTCTCCGCCCGCCGCCCCCGGAGGTTTCAGTCGAACACCGTACCGGCCCCCGCAGTCCCGCCGTAAGCCGTCGTACCGTAGAGCCGCGCGTCCGGCCCCACGGTCAAACGCGCGTACGGCTGCGATCCGTCGCCGCCCTGGCCCTTGAAACTATACAACGTGGCGAGAGTGGCTGTTTGGGCGGAACCGACAGGCGCGAGCAGCGGCACAACCAGAACTGCGGCGAAAGCCAGACGAGCCCATGCATTCATGCGTGCACCGACTGCCGAATGAAAGCCACAATCGCATCCAGCGACGCACCGGGCTGAAACACCGCCGCCACTCCCTGCCGCTTGAGCGCGTCTGCGTCCTCGTCCGGCACAATCCCTCCCACGATCACCTTCACGTCCAGCATGTCCTTCTCGCGCAGCAAGTCCATCACCCGCGGCACGATGGCATTGTGCGCGCCCGAGAGGATCGACAGCCCGATCACCTGCACGTCTTCCTGCAGCGCCGCATTCACGATCATCTCGGGAGTCTGCCGCAGCCCGGTATAAATCACTTCCATACCGGCGTCCCGCAACGCCCGCGCGATCACCTTCGCGCCTCTATCATGGCCGTCCAGCCCCGGCTTGGCGACTAACACTCGAATCGGCACTCGAATCGGCACTTGAATCGGCACTTGAATCGGTGGACTCATGGTATGTAGGACAGGTCTCCTGGCCTGTCTTCTTATATGTGCGCGGTTTCCTGGTACGACCCAAACACGCCGCGAAACGCGTCGCAAATCTCCCCCAACGTCGCATACGCCCGCACCGCATCCAAAATAAACGGCATCGTGTTTTCCGTACCCTCGGCCGCCCGCCGCAATGCGTCCAGCGTCTTCTGCACGCGTCCATTATCCCGCCGCGCGCGCAACGCCGCCAATTTCTTCACCTGGTGCTCCTCCGCCGTCTGGTCGATCTGCAGCAACTCGATCGGCTGGTCCTCCGACTGGAATGCATTCACTCCCACCACCAACTTCTCCTTCGACTCCACTTCGCGCTGATACCGGTAGCTGGCATTGGCGATCTCGCTCTGCGGGAAACCTTTTTCGATGGCGGCAATCATCCCGCCCATTTCATCGATGCGCCGGAAGTAATCCCCCGCCGCCTGCTCCATGTCCAGCGTCAGCCGCTCCACGAAATAACTGCCGCCCAGTGGATCGGGCGTGTTCGTGACGCCGCTTTCGTAACCCAGGATCTGTTGCGTGCGCAGCGCGATGGTCACCGCCTGCTCGCTCGGCAGCGCGTAAGCCTCGTCCAGCGAATTCGTATGCAGCGACTGCGTGCCGCCCAGCACCGCCGCCAGCGCCTGGATCGCCGTGCGCACCACGTTGTTATACGGCTGCTGCCACGTGAGCGAGCATCCCGCCGTCTGCGAATGAAATCGCAGCTTCAAACTGCGCTCTTCCTTCGCCCCGAAACGGTCGCGCATGGCGTAGGCCCACAGCTTTCGCGCCGCGCGGTACTTGGCGATCTCTTCGAAGAAGTCGCTGTGCGCGTTGAAAAAGAAGCTCAGCCGCGGCGCGAATTCGTCCACCTGCATGCCCCGCTCCAGCGCCCATTCCACGTATTCCATGCCATCCCGCAGTGTGAAAGCCAGCTCCTGCGCGGCGGTAGACCCGGCTTCGCGAATGTGATAGCCGCTGATCGAAATCGGATTGAACCGCGGCGTGTGCCGCGCCCCGAACTCGATGGTGTCGGTGACCAGCCGCATCGAAGGCCGCGGCGGAAAGATGTATTCCTTCTGCGCGATGTACTCTTTCAGAATGTCGTTCTGCAGCGTGCCGGAAACCGCCTGCCAATCCACGCCCTGCTGCTCCGCCACCGCCAGGTACATGGCCCACAGCACCGCGGCCGGCGAGTTGATGGTCATCGAGACCGTCACCTCCCCCAGCGGAATGCCGCGAAACAGAATCTCCATATCCTCGAGCGACGAAATCGACGCGCCGCACTTCCCCACTTCGCCTTCCGCCAGGCCGTGGTCGGCATCGTAACCCATCAGCGTCGGCAAATCGAAGGCCACCGACAGGCCCGTCTGGCCCTGTTGCAGCAGATAGTGATACCGGCGATTGGTCTCTTCCGGCGTGGCGAATCCGGAGAACTGCCGCATGGTCCACAGCCGTCCGCGATACATGCTCTCGTGGATACCGCGCGTATAGGGAAACTCGCCGGGCGCAGCCAGTTCCCGCAGCGGGTCGAAATCCCGCAATTGCTCCGGCCCGTACAGCGGCTCAATCGGCACCCCGCTGATCGTGGTGTGTTGCTTCTCTGCGACAGCCATGTCCATTATCTTAGCGCGTCGTGGCGCACGCCCCCGGCGTAGCGTGTCGGCACTCATGCCGACCAGGCGAGCGAAGCTCGACCCTATCGCCAAGCGCCAAAACAAACGCGACCGGGCCTGCGAGTGCCAATTCTCGGAGATGCGCGTCTTGCGACAAGTGACGGACGGGCTTTCAACTATAATGGTCTGCATGGCTCCGCCGGAGTTGTCCCCTAAAGACGGCCTCCAGCTCTTGGAAATGGCCGAGCGGGAAACAAGCATGGACCTTGCCGCACTTGTGGCAGCAGCCTCAGTCTGGGCCAATCCCAAGGTTCATGAAATGCTTAAGGCCAACGGCGGAGTTGGGCCGTGGTATCCAGCCACTCGCCGCTATGGAAAGGGAGCCGAACGGAAAGGGGATGTTCTCGAGGGCATTCGGCTGGACGATAATACCTACGCGAATTACGCCCTCAAGAACGCCCTTCCTCTCGGAGCACGCGCATACCGAAACTATTCTGTGTGCCACATCTGGCCCGAGTCCTGCTACGACGACCGATGCTACACATGCATCGCCAATCTTATTCTGACCCCGAGCCTGTTGATGAGCATGACAGACTGTCACCCTGCGATCCAGAATGCACTTAAGTACCGAGCCTGGGAGTTGTATTCCTGGTATCCACCGGAAGCCGCCCCTCCATACATACCAGCTCACTATCCCGGTCGCTGGCGAACACCGGAGCCGTTCACGGCAGAAATCGCCGATCGGCTTAGCGGGCGCCGGTCGCAGCAGACATAGTCCACCGGAAGATAGGATATCAATGTCATCGCCCCCTGTCGTTAATGTTTACATCGACGGGTACAATTTTTACGGTTTCATCAACAAAAAAAGAAACCCTGCGTTTGGGGTGGTGCAACTTCGTAATCCTCGCCCACCGGCTAGCGGCAAAGGCATTTCCAAACGGTTACTCCTTGGGCGCTGTGAAGTACTACACGTCGAGAATTCAGAAAGAGGACCTGCAATACAACGCGGGCGAAATTCGCCGCCAAAGACTTTGGCTCGACGCCTTGAAGTGGGGGACGAACTTTAAGGTTGTTATAGTCGAAGGGTACTATCAGAAAGACCCTCAAAAACGGCGCGTGGAGAAGCAGACGGATACGAACATTGCAATCGGCATTGTTCGAGACGCGCTGACGGTTTCAGCGGTCGGTCCGTTCCCCGCCGCGATGGGACGCGACACAGCATCGAGATTCGAAGCGGCCATACTCGTTAGCGCCGACAGGGACTTCGATCCCGCCGTTGAGATGGTCGCGAATGAATATGGAAAGGAAGTGGCAATTTTCTTACCCACGGAGGAGGAGTCGTCTCGCCGTAGCAAAGGCCGCATACAGATCTACAGGCTCACCTATGCGGATCTTGAGTACAGCCGGCTCCCCGATGTCATCGAAAGGCCCGGGGCCGCCCCAGTTACTTGGGACGAATATCAACTGCTCAAGGAGGCGAGCAGGCGGTACCGACCGCGCTTCAAGCAGGTCGACGCGAATGTCGATCGCTATCATTTCGAGAAATGTCACCAACTTGGCAAGCGGAGCCCGGACCCCAAAACCCAGGTTGGATGCGTTATCGTGGGACCCGACAGAGAGATGCGTTCAGAAGGCTGGAACAGACTCCCCAAAGGGATAGCCAAGCATGCAGAGCGTCTCATTGCACCCGCCAAATACGCTTGGATCGAGCATGCCGAGAGAAATGCCATATACGAGGCGAGTCGGAACGGAAGACCGTTGGAGGACTGCACGATCTACGTGGAATTGGTGCCCTGCGTAGACTGTGCTCGGGCGATAATCCAGGCTGGAATCAGGGAAGTCGTTGTGCACGCAGAACGAGTTGATTCGTACGATAGTGAACACTATCGTGAGCAGCATCTTCTCGCGCAGGAGATGTTCAACGAGGCAGGAGTGCACTTCCGCCGCGTCTCACTTGCATCCGGTCCCTAACCGAAACGACTCCCCACCACGTTTGGTACGCCGCGCATTGGACTCGAATTCTACCGAAGCCGTCAGCCAGCGCGTCAAGCGCCAGTTCTCTGCCGCGCCCAGTCGGCAACTCGGCCGTCCCGACTTGCGGAGGCGTACCGAACGGCTACCCCAGCGCGAAAACCGCCAAGCCATCAATAGCCCCGAAATCGCTGTCCCGGCTGACTAGCGTCGCACCCAGAGCTAGCGCCGTTGCGGCGACCCAGAGGTCGTTTCGTCCAACGGGAGGCCGCGTTGTTGGCGAGCCAACTTTACAGCCGCATAATAATCGCCCGCCCGTTCCGGAACCGGCTCGCATTGTACGGCATCCAAGAACCTGCGGCCGGTCTCTTCCAACTCCGAGCGCCGTCTGCCCTTCGGCAGCCTTGCGATCCCGAATAGGATTTCGCCTCGGACGATCGTACAGGTAACCACGCGATCTCGCTCATCTAGCCCGGCCATCCAGCTTTCAATTTGCGGCATCGGCCCGCATCAAATCGCTGATCGCATTCGTGTCGAGTAGATAAATCACTCCGTTGGCCACTCGTCGAAGGCGCCCTGATCCAGCACCGGCAACCGTGCCGCGGCAATCGCCGCCTCAAGATCGTCGACAGCCGCGGCGCTTGGGTGTGGCAGCTTCCGAACCGCCTGCAATACGGCCGCAGGCGAAGTCGCCCGGTCTAAGAGCGATCGCAGGCTGTCCAACGCCACCTGCTCAACGCTCTTCCGCTGCGCGGCGGCCATTCCCTCAAGGCCGCGTGCGAGGTCATCCGGAATCTGAATCGTCATGGCACCCTCGATACTATTCTCTCAATATCAGGCGCTCGCTGCATCACGGCCGCGGACCCGGCGCCGACCCGTAACCCCACCCCAAACCGCCGGTCACCAAAGTCCTCCCGAATAATTCGCCAATTCTTGAACCACTTGCACGCCTTGGACGCCGGTTCGCTTGTCGCCCCATGCTCCACTGGAATTGAGAACAGCGGATGTGTCCCTACACCCCAACACAAAGCCAAAACCGCCACATTGGCGCCGTGCGAAATTCCCAGGAGCCAGCCACTGGAGTGCGACACACGCGCCATCTCACTCCACGCGGTGCAAAACGGGAGCCAGCCCCGAATTCAGGCCAAACTCCGGCGTTTCCGGTTACAGTTTTATTGATTCTAAAGACCAAATTGGGTTCGTCTGTCCGAATTTACATGCGGCCCGCCACGCACGCCCAACGCAAGATCCTGCACATTTCTGCACGACACCCCATGAAAGGAGTGCGCCGATTACTTATGTTCTTCTTTGCGGCCGTCGGTTCCCTTTGCGTCTTTGCGTGAAAACGAGGCCCCGCCGCATGAAACGACCCCGATATGATATACCATTGACCAAAACCATGCGCCGCACTCCCTTGATTCTCCTCTCCGCCGCCACCCTCTGCGCCCAAGTCGATTTCTCCGCCCTCAAAGAGCTGAAGTATCGCAACATCGGCCCATTCCGCGGCGGGCGCGCCGTAGCCGTCGCCGGCGTCACCACCCGCCCCTCCACCTATTATTTCGGCGCCACCGGCGGCGGCCTTTGGAAAACCACCGACGCCGGCGCCACCTGGGTCTCCGTCTCCGACGGCCAACTGAAGAGCGGATCCGTCGGCGCCCTAGCCGTCTCCGAATCCGACCCCAACGTCATTTATGCCGGCATGGGTGAAGCCTGCGTGCGCGGCAACGCGGCGTCCGGCGACGGCGTTTACAAATCCGTCGATAGCGGCAAAACGTGGAAACACATGGGACTCGCCGATACTTATCACATCGGCCGCATCGCCATCCATCCGCGCAATCCCGATATCGTGTTCGTCGCCGCGCTCGGCCACCTCTTCGGCCCCAACGAAGAGCGCGGCGTCTTCCGCTCCACCGACGGCGGCAAGACCTGGCAGAAGCTGCTCTATCGCGACGCCGACACGGGCGCCGTCGACCTCGCCATGGACCCGTCCAATCCCAATCTGATCTATGCCACGCTCTGGCAGATCCGCCGCAAACCCTGGACCTTCGAGAGCGGCGGCAAAGGCAGCGGCCTGTTTCAATCCACCGATGGCGGCGATACCTGGACCGAAATCACCCGCAACGAGGGCCTGCCCAAAGGCGTGCTCGGACGCATCGGCGTAACGATTTCGCCGGCTAATCCCGAACGCGTATGGGCAATAGTGGAAGCCGCCGAAGGTGGCGTCTACCGCAGCGACGATGGCGGCAAGAAGTGGCAAAAGACGAACTCCGATAACACACTCCGCCAGCGCGCCTGGTATTACTCGCATATCTTCGCCGATCCCAAAAGCATAGAGACGGTCTATGTCCTGAACACGTCGATGTGGAAGTCGGTCGATGGCGGCCATAAGTTCTCCATGGTTCGCGCCCCGCACGGCGACCGTCACGCCCTGTGGATCGCGCCCAACGATCCGGACCGCATGATCGAGAGCGACGACGGCGGCGCCACCATCTCCACCGACGGCGGCAAGACCTGGTCGAGCGAGGACAATCAGCCCACCGCGCAGTTCTATCGCGTGGCGCTCGATAACGACTATCCCTATCACGTCTACGGCGCGCAGCAGGATAACTCCACCGTGCGCATCTCTAGCCGTAGCGACGGGCGCGGCATAGGCGAGCGCGACTGGTACGACGTGGGCGGCGGCGAGAGCGGATGGATCGCGCCCGATCCGCGCAATTCGCAGATTGTCTACGCCGGATCCTACGATGGCTACCTCACGCGCTACGACCATTCCACCGAACAGACCCGCAGCGTCAACGTCTGGCCCGATAATCCCATGGGTTATGGCGCAGAGGGCATGCGATACCGCTTCCAGTGGAATTTCCCGCTGCTGTTTTCCCTGCACGACCCGTCCAAGCTGTGGGCGGGCGGCAACATCCTGTTTGAGACCACCGACGAGGGGCAAAGCTGGAAGCCGCTCGGCGCCGACCTCACGCGCAACGACCGCACCAAGCAGGGCCCCGCGGGCGGCGAGATCACCAAGGATAACAGCGGCGTCGAATACTACGATACGATCTTCACCGTCGCCGAATCGCCGATCGAGAACGGTTTGATCTGGGCCGGCTCGGACGACGGATTGGTTCACGTCACGCGCGATGGCGGCCAGCATTGGACGAACGTCACACCGAAGGACATGCCCGAGTGGGCCCAGATTAATTCCATCGAAGCCTCGCCCCACGACGCACAGACCGCCTATGTCGCCGCGACTATGTATAAGTGGGACGATTACCGGCCGTACCTGTTTGTGACTCGCGATACCGGCAAGACATGGACAGCCATCGACCACGGTATTCCGGATCGCTCTTTCACGCGCGTGGTGCGCGAAGATCCAAACCACAAAGGATTGCTGGTGGCCGGCGCCGAAACCGGTATGTTTATTTCCTTCAACAGCGGCGCGGACTGGCAGCCGTTCCAGCTCAATCTGCCGGTGGTTCCAGTCACGGATCTCGCCTTCCACAAGCGTGAGGGGGAGTTAGTCGTGGCCACGCAAGGGCGGTCGTTCTGGATTCTGGACGATGTGCCGCTGCTCTACCAGTTGTTGCCTGACGCTCTGAAGGAACCCGCGCACCTGTTTCAGCCGAAAGACGCCGTACATGGCGTGCGCGGCGGCTTTGCAATCCCGTCCAGCCGGCCTGTGGGACAAAACCCGGCGGGTGGCGTGGCTATCTATTACTCCCTCGCCACAAAACTCGACGACAAACAACAACTAACCCTCGAAATCCTCGACGCCGACGGCAAGCTGGTGAAGAAACTCTCGAACATCGAGAAGAAGGACGAAGGCCCGGCCGATCCCGAAGAGGAGGCCTTCGGCCCGCCCAGGGGCTCCGAGAAGCTGCCAGCCGAAGCCGGCCTCAACCGTTTCGTTTGGAATCTGCGCTACGAGGACGCTACTAAGTTCCCCGGTCTGATCATGTGGGCGGGCAGCGTCGACGGACCCACCGCCGCGCCCGGCAAATACGCCGCGAAGCTCACAGTGGCCGGCCAGAGCCAGACGCGGACATTCGCCGTGCGGCCCGATCCGCGCGTCAAGACGCAGCCGGACGGCTATGCCGCGCAGCTCGCGCTGGCGCTGCAAATCCGCGACAAGCTGAGTGCGGTTAACCAGGCCGTGCTCGACATCCGCGAGGCGAAAAAGCAGCTCGCGCGCTACCAGAAGGAAGATAAGGTGGCCGACGCCGCCAAGGCTCTCGACAAGAAGCTGTCCGACATCGAAGAAGTACTTTACCAGACAAAGCTAAAGGCCGGCGAGGACGCCCTCAACTTCCCTATCAAGCTGAACAACAAGCTGGCGGCCCTGAAGAGCGGCGTCGAAGAGAGCGACACCGCCCCCACACGGCAGGAGCAGCAGGTCTTCGAAGACCTCGCCACGCAATCGAACGCGGAGTTGGACAAACTGAAAAAGCTCATGAACGGCGACCTGCCCGCATTCAACAAACAGGTCCGAGACGCCAACATTCCCGCCATCCATGTGAAGGGCTGGCTTTAGCCGGTGGAGGGCGGGCTTTAGCCGGCGCGGGGCTTAAGCCCCGCTCTTCTTAACGAGCCTGTAAACATGCACCACTCTTGCCCAGCGTTGCTTCTACTAGCCATCCTAGCCCAGCCCGCCCACCCCCAAACCGGCGACGTGCTGACGGGCCAATACAACAATTCCCGCACCGGCGCGAATCTCCACGAAACCACCCTCACCCCCTCCAACGTCTCCGCGAGCACCTTCGGCTTGCTCTTTACCCAAAAAGTCGACGCCGGGTTCTATGCCCAGCCGCTCTACGTGCAGGGCCTCGCCATCGATAAGCAAACTCACAACGTCGTGTTTGTAGCTACCATGCACGACACGGTCTACGCTTTCGATGCCGATACGCCCCAAGCCGCGCTTTGGCAGGTCTCGCTCGGCACGCCGGTCACGGTTGCGCCCGGCTTCGAGGTAGGAGTCCTGAGCACGCCAGTCATCGACTTGAGCTCTAAGACCCTTTTCGTGGTCGCTTACGCCAGCGAAGCCAGCGGTCCAGTGTACCGGTTGCACGCGATCAATCTGCTGACAGGCGCCGAGATTGCGAATGTCGTGGTGCAGGGCGCCGTAGCGGGCACGGGCGACGATTCGCAGTCCACACCCTGCGCTTCGGGGACCGGCGGGTCCGTGCAGCCGCCCTGCATACCTTTCGTGGCCAGCCAGGTCTTGCAGCGGCCGGCGCTGCTCGAGGACACCACAAGCCGCATCGTCTACTTAGCCTTTGGCACGCTGAACCCCGTAGAAGCTCCCAACCCTTACCACGGCTGGCTGATGGGCTACAGCTATTCCGGCAGCGCTTTCACCCAGACCGTGATCTTCAACGGTAGTCAAAATTCCATGCAAACCGGACAGCCCTGCACCGGCGACGCACCCGCCACCAATCAATGCGGTCATGGCGCCGGAATCTGGATGTCGAGCCGCGGGCCCGCGCTCGACGACACGGGAGTCTACGTGGTGACCGGTAACGGCGGCTACGGCGGTCCCGGCACCGGCAACTGGGGAGAATCTGCCTTGCGGTTGAACGCTGCGGGCGTGGTCGAAGATTCGTTTACACCCAACAATTACGCCTATCTGAACGATTACGATCTGGACCTGGGCGATGCGGGGGCGCTCCTGTTCACCAGCACGAATACAGCGGCGCCCAACCTGCTCGTGGCGGCGGGAAAAGGCGGGATGGTCTATGTGTTGAATCGGGCGAGCCTCGGCGGATTCAACGGCACCAACAGCGGCGCCGTACAAATATTCACCGAAACCCCGCAGGGCTGCGGCGCCGGGCCGGGGCAGCGGCAATGCTATGAGATCCACAGTCCAGCCTTCTAGGCCCGCACCAACGCCGGCCCTATCCTTTATGGCTCGTCTGGGGAATCTGTGGGTAACTGGCTGGCTCAGCGCTGGGGTTGAGCGAGGAAACGGTAGAACTTCCGGCACGTGGAGTCGAAGGGGCGCTGCTCGTCTTCCCAGCCGTTATGGA
>JBEKMJ010000115.1:0-26382 GCA_050008575.1 Bryobacteraceae bacterium | reverse complement strand
CACGACTGCCACCCGGCTCATGACCGGCGTTACGCCCCAGGAGCAGTACAACCAATATGCCTGGCGTCTGAGGCACAGTGCTTTTAACTTCTGCTGGCCGGTGGAAGCGACAAATCCGGACAGGGCCCGGACGTTCAGCCCTATCACCTGCCGTTGGTTCGAGGCGGCTGCGAGCGGGACTGTCGTGGTTGGCCTACCGCCGAAGGACCCCGGCTTCTCACAAATGTTCGGCAAAGATTTCGTGGTGCCGCTGAACCCCAAGAGCGGCGACGACGACCTACGCCGGCTTTGGAGCCAGCTTCTAGAAGATCGGGATGATCACCTGGAATCTGCCCGGCGCCGGCACGCCATGCTCTCCCACAATTGGACGTGGGAGCGTCGCGTCAAGGACATCCTGACGATCGCCGGCCTGGCCCGGCTGGACGAGGAGCCGGAGTCCGAAGAACGCTCCTTGGAAGGCGCATGGGCGAGAATAATCGCGGAGCCGAAGCCATGACCGCGCCAAAACCGTTGGATTACAGCTACACCGACGCGCTCCCAGGCTGGGATCACAGCATCATACTGCCGCCAATTGTAAAGGCGCTTCGATCCGTACGCCCCAATGGCGCAGTCCTCGACATAGGCTGCGGAAACGGCGCGATGCTCGCCGAAATCCGGAAACTGGGTTCGTGGAAACTGTGTGGTATCGACAGCTCCGAATCCGCCGTCTCGATAGCCCGAGGCCAGGGCTTCAACGTCCGGCTGGCCGACGCCACGGTCGACTCGGCAACGCTCTTTGAGCCGCACAGCTTTGACCTCGTCATCAGCGCCGAAGTAATCGAACATGTCTACGACCCGCGCGGTTTCCTGCGCCAGGCCCATACCATGCTCCGTCCGCATGGGCGCCTCCTGCTAACCACCCCATACCACGGCTACTTGAAAAACCTGCTTATCGCAGTGCTGGGAAGATTCGACTCCCATGTCAATCCTCTGTGGGACTGCGGTCATATTAAGTTCTGGTCGCGAGCCACGCTGTCGGCGGCTCTCGCGGAAGCTGGCTTCGGCCAGATCGAATTCTATGGCGCCGGCAGATTCGCCTACCTCTGGAAAAGTATGGTCTTGACAGCCCGGAGTGTGGCGCCAATCGTCGACCAGACCCCTTGAAGACCAAATGAGCCATCCATCCGTATCCGTAGTCCTGCCGGTCTTCAACGGCGAACGATACCTCGGCGAGTGCATCCGCTCCGTCATGGCCCAAACCCTGACTAATTTCGAACTGCTCATCGGCGACGACCACTCCCACGACCGCTCCAGAGACATCGCGCGCGGCTTCGCTGACCCGCGAATACGCCGATTCCCCCGCGAAAACAACTATGGCCTCTTCAAGAACCTGAACGACCTGGCCGGTCGAGCCTCCGCGCCCGTCCTCCGGTTTCTTTGCCAGGACGATGCCCTCGAGCCGGACTGCCTCGAACGGGAGCACGCGATCTTCACCAGCCAGCCAGCCGTCGCCATGTCTTTCTGCAAATGCAGGATGGTCGATGCCGAAGGCGCCATCGTCGGCCAGTGCGCACTCCGTGATCTGCCCGACCTGATAGAACCCGGCCTGGCGCTGCAGATGTTTCTCTATCATGGATGCATGCCCGGGAATCTGTCTACGGTTTCAGTCGGAACGGACGCCTTCCGTAGAGTCGGCGGGTTCGACGAAACACTCAGCGTATCGGGCGACTACGACTTATGGGTCAGATTATGCGCCCAAGGCCAACTGGCCGTCGTTCATGAGTTGTTGGTCAGACTGCGGTGGCACCCGGGACAGTTGAGCCGGGCGAAATCCTCCAGGCTAGCCTTCCTGCGCGAAGGTCGCCGCGTCCGGGCCAGGCTGCTGGCGCTCATGCCGGAAAAGGCGCGCGGGAACGCCACCTGGTACCTCCGGCGCAGGCAAGACGTGCTTGACACGCACTGCTGCATCAGGACAGGTCTCCAAGGAAGGCTCCGCGATTGCTCCGCGATGATCGGCGAGATGGGGCCAAAAGACCTGCTGGCGGGTTTGGCCTTCTGGTGCCTGACCGCCAACAATCGCCTTTGGAAGCCGCGGGCGAAATTCTGTTAGCGAGCACCGCTCGTATGCCTCGCGTAGTGTACATTCAATACACAAATCCAGCCGGTTATCCGCCGTTAGAGCACAGTTCGCGGATACTGGCCGACGCCGGCTGGCAGGTGCTGTTTCTCGGTACCCGGGCGCTCGGCGCGGACGTTCTTCGCTTCCCCCCGCACGCCAACATTCGCGTCCGATACCTGAACTTCTGCCGCGCTGGTTGGCGGCAGAAAATGCACTATCTGCTCTTCAGCTTGTGGGTGCTGGCCTGGATAATCGTCTGGCGTCCGGATTGGGTCTACGCTTCGGACTCACTCGCCTGCCCAATGGCCCTACCGCTGTGCTACGTCCCCTGGCTGCGCGTGCTATACCACGAACATGACTCGCCGGCTGACACCGCCGATCTAAACCCATTCCTGCGCCTCGTTTTAGCTGCCCGCCGGCAGATGGGTCGGCGCGCCGCCCTTTGCATTTTTCCGAACGAAGGCCGCGCCCAAGCCTACCAGCAAGAGACAGGCGGCCAGGCGCCGTACGCGGCGGTGTGGAACTGCCCCAGCACACAGGAGGTCCGGGCGTCCAAAGCGCCCCGCGGATCCGACGGTCTGGTGCTCTATTACCACGGCAACATCAGCTCGCAATATGTCCCTTTAAGCCTTCTGCACGCCCTGGCCACGCTTCCCGGTACGGTGCGCTTGCGGGTCGTCGGATACGAGACCGTCGGCGCCATCGGCTACGTCAAGGAGCTGCGCGCGGCGGCGGAACGCCTCGGTATCCACAAACGCGTGGAAATCCTGGGGGCACTGCCGAGATACAAGCTCCTGGATCGTTGTGCGCAATGTGAGGTCGGCCTCGCGCTCTTCCCACCCCACCCCAAGGACTTGAACAACCGGTTTATGACCGGCGCCTCCAATAAGGCGTTCGATTACCTCGCCTGCGGATTGGCGCTCCTGGTATCCGACCTTCCCGATTGGCACGCGGCCTACGTGGAACCCGGCTACGGCCTCGCCTGCCAGCCGAACGATGCCGAAAGTATTGCCCGCACCATCCGCCGATTCCTGGACGATCCTGAACTGGCCCGGTCCATGGGAGAGAAGGGACGGCAGCGCATCGCTACGGAATGGAATTACGAAGCCTGCTTTCAGCCCGTGTTACGCTGCCTCCGGGCCTAGGAGCCCGTGGCAGAAGTCACTCCCTGACGGTCGTGGTTCCGTAACGCACTGAACCTACTGAGCCGCGCACGTAAGTAAGCGGCGTTTTGCCGCTTCTGCCACGGGCTATTAGCCAAACCTGCTCGATCATGAATCACGTAACCAGGATGAGGCTCGCCAGAGTGATCCGCTTCCTCCGGCCTCAGCCCGCTAAGATATCGGTATCGCTGAACGAGATCTTAGCGAGCCGCTCCGCACTGAATGCCGTCGACCAGTTCAACAAGCTCTATTACGAGAGCGGCGCCGCGGGAAACCTCCAATGGCGCGGCATCGAAGTCCTGAAAAATCCCTGCGACCTCTGGATGATGCTGGAACTGATCTGCAAAGTTCGCCCATCGGTCCTGATCGAAACGGGAACCCACTGCGGTGGATCGGCGCTCTACTTCGCCGAGATGGCCGCGCTGCTCGGCCAGCCTTGCTCCGTGATTACGGTGGATATTAATCCCAAACTGGCATACAAACCGGAGGACCATGGCATCTTCCCCGTTGTCGGTTACTCGACGGAAGGACGCGTAACTGCCACGGTGTCTTCTATCCTTAAAGACAGGCTTAGACAAAGGCCGGGGCCGGTCATAGTTACATTGGATTCCGATCATACTCAGGAGAATGTGGCCCGTGAATTGGAAATATACAGCCCATACGTGACGCCGGGTTCGTACCTTGTCGTAGAGGACACCAACGTCAACGGCCACCCGGCATCCCCTGACCACGGTCCTGGCCCCTGGGAGGCGGTACACGAATTCCTCGCGCGAAATCGCAGCTTCGAGATCGATCTGACCTGTCAACGGCATCTGTTGACGTTCTTCCCACATGGATGGTTGAAGCGTGTCTCCAACTAACATGCAGCGCCGCGCCTCGGGGAACCCGTACTTCTCCATCTGCATTCCGCAGTACAACCGCACGTCATTCATCCTGGAGGCTTGCCGGTCTCTCGCGGAGCAAACATTTCGCGACTTCGAAGTCTGCATCTCCGACGACCGCTCGACCGACGGGCGGGAACACGAATTGCTTGCGTTCCTGGAACAGTCGTCGCTCAGTTTCACTTACAAAAAGCGGGAAGCCAACGGCGCATACGATGCCAATCTCCGCGACAGTCTCTGCCTGGCGTCGGGCAAATACTGCTTCCTGCTGGGCAATGACGATTGCCTCGCCTCGCCGGCCGTGCTGCAGGAACTTGCCGCCGATATCGAGCGGCTCGGTCCAGCCGGCGTCGTGATGACGAATTTCGAAGACTTCGCCACCGGCGTTCCCGCCGCGCGCGTCCGCCGCACGGAGATCGCCGGTTCGGGGCCGGCCGTCGCCGTCACGGCGTTCCGCAATTTCAGCTTTGTCAGCGGCATCGTCCTCAATCGTGAACGCGCCCAAGCGCATGCCACATCGCGCTGGGATCGCAGCGAAATGTACCAGATGTACATCGGTTGCCGAATCGTAGCCGAAGGCGGTCCCCTGCTGAACATCCACCGCGTAACCGTGCGCAAGGACATCCAACTCCCCGATGAGCGCGTGGATAGCTACGCTCTGAAGCCGCGCATCGCGCGCTGCCCGGTGAAGGAGCGCCGGCTTCCGATGGTGCAAATCGGCCGTCTGGTGATAGACGCCATCGCGCCCTATCAAGCCCCCGGCCGGCTCCTCGAAAAAGTCGTTATGCAACTGCTGCTGTTCACGTATCCTTTTTGGATCGTGGAATACCGGCGCGTCCAGTCGTGGCGATATGCCCTCGGCATCTGCTTGGGAATGCGACCGCGCAACCTGCTGGAAAACGTGCCCATCTCCTGGGCCGCCAAGCTGCGCCTCAGGCTCTTGTACGGCGCGGTAAGCTTCGCCGGGCTGTTAGTCCCCATCAAGGCATTTCAGGCCATGCAGGCCAACTTGTACAACCTTGCCAAGTCCTTCCGCTAATTTCGTGGCGCAGGCCCGTGGCCTGCCGGCGGCCTCTCAGGCCGCCATACCCGCCACTCGTATGACCACCCCAAACTGCGACCTTCTCCTGGTAGGCAACCAAGGCGGCACCAATATAGGTTGGAGCCTCTACCACGCCTCCGCCAACCTGGGTATTGCCGCCCAGTTCGCCGACGCCCTCCAAGCCGCCGCGGCGCCCGCCTGGAAACGCCGCATAGCCTGGCGCCTGCTGGGCCACCGACCCGCCCGCCTGGCAACCTTCAGTGCCGATGTGCTTGCCCTCTGCAAAAAATTGCGCCCCACCAACCTCCTGGCCACCGGCTTCGCCCCCATTACCCGCGGCACGCTGCACGCCATCGGAAACCTGGGCATCCATCGCCTGAATTATCTGACGGACGACCCTTGGAACCCATCCTTCCGCGCCCGCTGGTTTCTTGAAGCTCTGCCCCTCTACGACACTGTCTTTTCCACCCGCCGCGCCAATATTCCCGATCTCGAAAACCTGGGATGCCGCGCCGTTCGCTACCTGCCCTTCGGTTTCGATCCGGAACTATGTTACCCGCCGCTCGCCGATGCCGCCGAATCCAACCGCCTTGCGGTTGATATCCTGTTCGTGGGCGGCGCGGATCGCGACCGGGCTCCTTTCATCGCGGCGCTGGCCGCGGCGGGTTTCTCCATCGCGCTTTATGGAGCCGGCTGGCGCCGTTTTCCCGAGACCAAGCCGCATTACCGAGGCTACGCCGATCCCCACATTCTCCGCCAAGCGACCGCCGCCGCCAAAATCGCCCTCTGTCTCGTACGCCGCGCCAATCGCGATGGCCACGTCATGCGCACCTTCGAAATCCCCGCCATCGGCGCATGCATGCTGGTTGAGGATACCGCGGAGCATCGCGAAATCTTCTCCGCCGAAGGCGAATCCGTGCTCTACTTCCGCGCCATTCCCGAAATGATCGATAAAGCCCGTTGGCTGCTCGCCCACCCCGCCGAGCGCCAAAAGCTCGCCGCAACCGCGCACACCCGCATCATGGCCGGCCGTCATACATACGAACACCGCCTGGCCGCCATGCTAGGCGTAGAGTGGGGCAGGCTCGCAGCCTGCGGCGGCCTCGTAGGCCGCCTCCTCGCCAAATCATGAAAATCGCCATAGCCGTCCACGGCCGCTTTCATGCGTTCGACCTGGCGCGCGAACTAACCGCGCGCGGGCACGAAGTAATGGTCTTCACCAACTACCCGAAGTGGGCCGCCAAACGTCTTGGCCTCCCTCCCGCCCTGACTCAGAGCTTCTGGCCGCACGGCATAGCCTCGCGCGTGGCTTGGTGGCTCCATGAAAATCTGTCGATCCCATATCCCGAAGCCGCTCTCCACCGCCTCTTCGGCCGTTGGGCTGCCGCCCGCATCGCCAAACAGCAGTGGGACGTAGTGCACTCCTTTAGCGGCGTCTCCGAAGAGATCTTGCAGGCCACCGGCGGCCGTAGCGGTTTAAGAATGATCGTGCGCGCCTCAGCCCACATCCGCACCCAAGCCCGTCTTATGGAAGAGGAGCAGCTTCGAACCCGCACCCGTATCGATTGCCCCAGCCCATGGATCGTTGCCCGCGAAGAGCGCGAATACGCCCTGGCACAGCGCATTTACGTGCTCTCAAGCTTTTCTCGCGACAGCTTTGTCGCAGAGGGTGTAACCGGCGAAAAGCTGACCATGGTGCCGCATGGCTCAAGGCTCGATCATTTCCGCCCCGCGCCCGAAATTGTGGAGGCTCGTTGCACCCGTATACTCTCCGGCCGCCGGCTCCGCGTTCTGTTTGTCGGAACGCTCTGTTTTCGGAAGGGCATGCTGGACATGGCCTCCATCCTGCGCGCCCCGGGCAGCGGGCGATTTCAGTTCCGATTTGTGGGTCCGGTCCCTAAGGAATCCAGGCCGCTTATCAAAAGCCTGCAACCCCTTGCTGAATTCGTTGCGAAGCAGCCGCAAAATGAGCTGCCGTCCAGCTATGGCTGGGGCGACCTTTTCGTTTTTCCGACCATTGAGGACGGATTCGCCGTCACCCTCGCGCAGGCGAATGCCGCGGGTCTCCCCATCTTGACTACCACCAACTGTTGCGGTCCGGATCTCATCCAGGAAGGCCGGACCGGCTGGGTGCTCCCCATTCGCGATCCGAAAGCATTCGCCGAACGCTTGCATTGGTGCGACTCCCATCGCGACGAACTCGCCGAAATGGTGCGCCGCATCTACTATCGGTTCCAGCCGCGCACCTGGGCCGATGTGGCCGCCGATTTTGAATCGGTCTGCGCAGAATATGTCACAAGTTAGTGGGGCAGGCTCGTAGCCAGGCTCGTAGCCTGCGCGGGCCTCGCAGGCCCGCATGAATCGATGGACCCCAGCAAATTATCTGAACTGCTACTGATCTGGATCTGCGCCATCGGGCTGCTTTTCTTCGCGCGCGCCCGGTGGAACATGCCCGGAACCGGCCTGACCCTTGCCTACCTGCTTAATCTGTCACTCATCCACTTGGTGGGAGCGGCCATTTACGTACTCCCCGCTTTTCAGGATCACGATCCGCACCTGACCGAAATGGGGTTCGAACAGAGCCTCTACGGGGTCGTGGCATTTGCCATCGGCGGCCTGATCATCACGCCAATTCTGGCGCACAAAGGCATTTTGCCGCGCGCCAAGGCAACCCAGGTAGCCGACCCCAGGCTCCCCAAAGCCTACCTCCTCTGCGGCGTGCTCTTCTATCTGCTGCTGTCTACATTCCTGGGACACTTGCCGACCGCCAGAGCCATCGTATCCACGGGCCAGCAGCTTATAGTAGTTGGCCTGGCTCTCTGTTGCTGGCGGGCATGGCGGGAGAATAGCGTTCGCCGGCTGATCGCATGGCTCGCCGTACCCATGGTCTTGCCCTTCATTACACTCATCACGGCCGGCTTTCTCGGTGCTGGCGCCATGGCTGTCTTAACCATATTGATCTTCGTCTCAAGCTTCCTCCGCAAGCCAGTCAGTGTTTTCCTGGCAGGCTCGGCGGTAGTCTATCTGGGTCTCTCGGTGTTTGTCAGCTACATGCGCGACCGTGTTGAAATCCGAGCCACCGTCTGGGGTGAACAGTCATTCGAGGATCGCTTCGATAAAATCTCGAAAACCGTCTCCACCTTCGAATGGTTCGATCCCGGCGACTTCGAACATCTCCAGCGGATTGACGCCCGCTTGAACCAGAACTTCCTCGTCGGCGCAGCCGTCTATCAGTTGGGTCAGACCCAGAACTTCGCCCGCGGTGAAACGCTGTGGGATGCGCTCCTGGCCCTCATCCCCCGCGCGATCTGGCCGGAGAAACCCATTACGGCAGGCAGCGGCAACCTGGTCAGCCGCTATACCGGCATCGATTTCGCCGAAGGCACCAGCGTCGGCGTCGGCCAGGTGATGGAGTTCTACCTCAACTTCGGAACCCCTGGCGTGGTCATCGGATTCATCGTCATGGGTGTGTTTGTCACCGCCTTCGACTGGCAGGCGGCCGAGCGGCTGGCGCGCAACGATCTGTACGGTTTCGTGCTGTGGTTTCTGCCGGGCATCGCCTTCTTGCAGGTGGGCGGCCAGCTTGTCGAGATCACCGCCAGCGCCGCCGCCAGCCTCGTAGTGGCTTTGTTCGTAAACCGCGTCCTGGAAAGCTGGCACGCCGGCCAGGTGGAGCAGCAGGTGGAGCAGCACGTGGGGCAGGCGGTTTCGCCTGCCAAAACAGTTACCGCACAGTGAAGTGAACATCCTGGTCTACCAGATCGGTTCGCTCGGCGACACCATCGTCCTCATACCCTCTCTCCGCGCCGTCCGCGCGCACTTCGGACGCGACGCCCACATTGCCGTGCTCCACAACGTCAGCCCCGCCGGGTTGGTCACCACGCGGGAGGTCCTCGAATGCACGCCGCTCGTCGATGAGTTCATCCCTTACCATTTTGGGGAGCCGCTCTATCGCCGGGCGCGCACCGCCTTTGCCCTCCGCCGCCAACTGCGCGCGCGGCGCTTCGATGCCGTCGTCAGTCTCCTCCCCAGTGAACGCTCGCCCGCGGCTCTGCGCCGCGACACCTGGTTCTTTCGAAGCTGTGGAATTCCGCGCGTGATCGGATTCCAGATCGTCCCCGATTCCGTAGTGCGTCCCCGCGAAAACGGTCGCGCCATGCCCACGCAGAGCGAAGCCGTGATCCTGTTGCGGCGCCTGCGCGATAGCGGCATCGCCGGCGAGGCCAACGGTTATCTCCGGATTCCGCTGCTGCAGCCCAGCCGCGCCGATCGCGCCGCCGCCGCGCAATGGCTCGCCGCCCGCCGCCGCCATCCCGAACGGCCGCTGATCGCCCTCTGTCCAGGATGCAAGAAGCCCGCCAACTCCTGGCCGCTCGAACGCTTTATCGAGCTGAGCCGCCGTATCCTATCCGCCGCCAGCGCCGAGATCGTAATAATCGGCGGACCCACCGACCGCACCTTGGCCGCGCAGTTCAACCCGGAAATATTGAATGCCGCCGGCGAATTCTCCGTCGCCGGATCCGCCGCCTTGCTCAGCGAATGCAGCCTGCTCATCGGTCTCGATACCGGCACCACTCATCTGGCCGCCGCTGTCGGCGTCCCTTGCGTCGTGATTCAGAGTGCCAACAGCTTCGCCGGTCATTGGGACCCGCTTGGCGATTCCCACTCGGTGCTGCGCCACGACGTGCCCTGCGCCGGCTGCTTGTGTACCGAGTGCCCGGTCGCCGGCCACCCCTGTATGACCGGCATCTCAGTAGACGAAGTTTGGAAGATTGTGGGGCGGGCAATATTGCCCGCAGCCGTCTTTCAGGCGGCCTCCCATGCCCGCGCATAAAATCCTCCACGTGATCCCTTCGGTCGGCCCCCAGCGCGGCGGACCCAGCGTGCTCATGCGCACCCTCGCCCGCGCCCTTTCCCAGACCGGAATGGAAGTCCACGTGGCCACCACCGACGACAACGGCCCCGGCCGCCTGCCCGTCCCCCTCGGCGTTCCACAACAGGAAGACGGCGCCACGTTCTGGTACTTTCCCCGTCAGACGCGCTTCTACACATTCTCCTGGCCGCTCACCCGCTGGCTCGCCCGGCACGTGCGCGAGTTCGACTTGGTCCACATCCACGCGCTTTTCTCCTACGCAGCGCTTCCCGCCGCACTGTTGGCGCACCGCTCCGGAGTCCCCTACATCGTCCGCCCGCTCGGCACGCTCAACCGTTGGGGAATCGAGAATCGGCGCCCATGGCTGAAGAAGCTCTCCTTCCGTATCCTGGAAAGCCGGATCCTCGCCAGCGCCGCCGGCGTTCACTACACCTGCGAACAGGAACTCGTCGAAGCCGGCGAACTGGGAGTTTCCGCGCACCCCATCGTCATTCCGAATGCGGTGGAACTCCCCGCTCGCGAATCCCGCCCGCGGCGTCACGACCGCAAAGTCGTCCTCTTCCTCTCCCGCATCGATCGTAAGAAAGGTCTCGACCTGCTCTTCGCCGCCTTCGCCCGTGTCCGCCAGCAGTGCCCCGACGCGCTCCTGGTCCTCGCCGGCGCCGGCGACCCCGCCTGGGTGGCCAGCCTGAAAGCTACCGCCGAACGTCTGGGCATCGCCGCCGATGTGACTTGGGCCGGCTTCCTCTCGGGTGACGATAAGTGGGCCGCCCTAACCGGAGCCGATG
Source organism: Bryobacteraceae bacterium (assembly GCA_050008575.1). Classification (GTDB taxonomy): domain Bacteria; phylum Acidobacteriota; class Terriglobia; order Bryobacterales; family Bryobacteraceae; genus Bog-159. Next base: position 15,537 of record JBEKMJ010000115.1, on the reverse strand, counting down.
TCTTCGTCCTGCCGTCTTACTCCGAAAATTTTGGCATCGCGCTCGTGGAAGCCTTGGCTTGCGGCTGCCCCGTGGTCCTGTCCGACCAGGTCGGCATCCATCGCGAAATCAGCCGCGCCGAAGCCGGCATAGTCACTCCGTGCCGGGTCGACGAATTGGCCACCGCGATCCTCAACGTCCTCACCGACGCCGCCCTCCGCCGCCGCATGAGTGAGAACGGCGTGCGCCTGGCGCGGCAACAATTCTCGCTCGAAGCCGTTAGCCGTCAACTCACGGCGGCCTACGCGACGGCTTGCACCGAGGCCGCCTCATGACCAGGCTCGCCGTCGTCGTTCTGACTTATAACGAGGAAGCCAATCTCCCCCATTGCCTCGACAGCCTGCAAGACCTAAACTGCTCGGTAGTCGTCGTCGATTCCGGCAGCACCGACCGCACGCTTCAAATCGCCGAACGCTACCGAACCGCGCAGCTATCCCACCCCTTCGAGAATTACGCCGTCCAACGTAACTGGGCGCAGGAAAATCTCCCGCTCGACGCCGAGTGGGTCCTCCACTTAGACGCCGACGAGCGCCTTACTCCCGAACTTGCCCGGGAAATCAACCAAACGCTCGCCGCCGCCGACCCAAACATCGATGGCTACCTCCTCCGCAAACGGACCATCTTCATGGGACGCTGGATCCGCCACGGCGGACACTATCCGTCTTATCACCTACGCCTTTTCCGCCCGCAAAAGGGCCGCTGCGAAGACCGTCTCTACGACCAGCACTTCGTGGTCGCCGGCAAAGTCAAACCTCTGGACAGCGACTATCTCGATATCGTAGCCACCAACCTCAGCACCTGGACGCTGCGCCACAAAAGATGGGCGGAGCTCGAAGCCACCGAAATGTTGGCGCACGACAATCGCCGCCGCCAGGTCCATCCCGACTTACTCGGTAATCCGATCGAACGGCGGCGCTGGTTCCGCAATGCCTATTCCCGCGGTCCCCTATTCGGCCGCGCCTTCGCCTATTGGTCGTACCGCTATCTCTTCCGTCTCGGTTTCCTCGACGGTAAAGAAGGACTCATCTTCCATTTCTTACAGGGCTTTTGGTTTCGCTTCCTCGTAGACGCGATGATCTTCGAATTAAGAACCGAGCCACGACCGTAAGGGAGTGGTTCCCGGCCACAAGGGGCACAAGGGTGAACATTCTCGGACTCAACGCCTTCCATGGCGACGCTTCGGCGGCCCTCCTCTCGGACGGCCAGCTCGTGTCGGCCGTCGAAGAGGAGCGCCTGAACCGCATCAAACATTGGGCTGGATTCCCTAATCTCGCCGCCGCCGCCTGCCTCAACGGATCGGATCGCAACGACGTCGAACACGTGGCCATCTCCCGCGATCCGTTTGCCCACATTTCGCGGAAGGTGCTTTATGCCGCCGTCCGTCCGGCCTCCTGGCAGCGGTCCATGTCGCGCGTGGCCAACATTGTCCAGGTCGCTCGCCTCAGCTCCGAACGCCCCGGCACCGTCCTCTCCGAGCTGAAGCGCGCCCGCATCCACAAGGTTGAGCACCATCGCGCGCACCTTGCCAGCGCCTTCTTCGCCTCGCCCTTCGAGGAAGCGGCCGTGGTTTCCGTCGACGGCTTCGGCGATTACAGCAGCGTGCAATGGGGCATCGGCCGCGGCAATCGCATCGACGTGCTCGGCTCCGTGCTGTTCCCCCATTCGCTCGGCATTCTGTACACCGCCTTCACCCAGTTTCTAGGCTTCCCGAAATACGGTGACGAATATAAAATGATGGGCCTGGCCGCTTACGGCGAGCCGCGCTTTGCGCCCCAAATCCGACGCATCGTCAAAACCGAATCCGGCAACACCCGCCTCGACCTGGATTATTTCACGCATCACAGCCAGGGCGTCAAAATGACCTGGGATGGCGGCGAACCCGTATCCGGCAACGTCTTCTCGCGCAAGATGCTCGAAGTCTTCGGCCAGTCGCGCGCCCCCCGCACCGACATCACCGACCGGCACGCCGACCTGGCCGCCTCCGTCCAAGCCGTTCTGGAAGAAAACTATTTCGCGCTGCTGAATCATGTGTACCATCGCACCGGCCAGAAGGCGTTGTGTCTCGCGGGCGGTGTAGCGCTCAACTGCGCGGCTAACGGCAAAATCTTCGAACAAACTCCCTTCCGCGACATTTATATTCAGCCGGCCGCCAGCGACGCCGGCACTTCCATCGGCGCGGCTCTATCCGTCTGGCACGAGCGCCTGCATCGGCCCCGTTCGTTCGTCATGCACCATGCTTACTACGGTTCCCAATACAGCGACCGCGAAATCCTCGCCGAGCTCGAAACCGCCGGCGTCGCCTATCGCCGCATGAGTGAGACGGACTTAGTGGATCAAACCGCCGCGCAAATCGCCGCCGGCAAAGTGGTCGGCTGGTTCCAGGGCCGCATGGAATTCGGACCGCGCGCCCTCGGCAACCGCAGCATCCTGGCCGACCCCCGCCGCACCGATATGAAGGATCTGCTGAACAGCCGCATCAAGCATCGCGAACATTTCCGGCCCTTCTGCCCCTCCGTGCTGGCCGAATCCGTCTCGGACTTCTTCGAGACCGCTTATCCCTCGCCTTTCATGGTCACCGCATATCGCATCAAGGGCGCCCGCCTGCAAGACATCCCCGCCGTCACTCATGCCGATGGCACCGGTCGCCTGCAAACCGTCGACCGGGAATCCAACCCGCTTTACTGGAAACTCATTCGCCGCTTCGGCGATATCACCGGCGTCCCCGTCTTGTTGAACACATCGTTCAACGAAAATGAACCCATCGTCCAGACCCCCGCGCAGGCCCTCGACTGTTTCCTGCGCACGCGTATGGACGCGCTGGCCATCGGCTCCTACATGCTCCTGAAATCGGAGAATCGTGGCGCAGGCACGCGTGCCTGCCGCACTCTTGTCGGCGCAGGCGAGTGAAGCTCGCCCCTACGCCTGCACTAGGGGGGCGGGATTTATCCCGCGCGGGGCTTTAGCCCCGCTGCCGGCGAGTGAAGCTCGCCGCCAACTTCGCCCATTCGAGGCTCACCCATGAAGATACTGCTGCTGAATCAGTGCTTCTATCCCGATGTGGTATCCACCGCCCAGCACGCCGGCGATCTCGTCGCGGCGCTCGCCGGGCGCGGTCATGAAGTGACCGTGGTCGCCGGCACGCGCGCTTATGACAACCCGGCCGTCAAATTCTCGAAAGAAGAACACTGGCGCGGCAGCCGCATTCTGCGCGTCCCGTGCCTCGCTCTAGGCAAGACCGCCAAGTGGCGCCGCGCCGCCAACTTCGCCAGCTTCTTCCTCAGTTGCATCCTGCGCCTCATCTTCCTCCCGCGCTTCGACGTCGTCATGGCCCTCACTTCTCCGCCGCTCATCTCCCTGCTCGGCGCGCTCTACGTCAAGCTTAAAGGAGGCCGCTTTATTTTCTGGGTCATGGATCTGAATCCCGATGAAGCCATCGCCGCCGGCTGGCTAAACAAAAACTCGGCCACCGCCCGCATCCTCGCCCGCCTGCTCGACTTCAGCCTGCACACCGCCGACGAAGTGGTGGTGCTCGACCGCTTCATGCGCGCGCGGGTCATGCAAAAAGGCGTGCCCGTGGAGAAGATCACCGTGATCCCGCCCTGGGCCCACAGCGAAGTCGTGCGCTACGACCCGGCCGGCCGCCAGGCTTTTCGCGAATGCCATGGATTCACCGGCAAGTACGTCGTGATGTATTCCGGCAATCACAGTCCCTGCCATCCTTTGACCACCGTTCTACTGGCCGCCGAGCGCCTGGCCGATCACCCCGAAATCGCGTTTTGCTTCGTAGGCGGCGGCAGCGAGTTTCCCACCGTCGCCAATTTCGCGGCCGCGCACAATCTGCCCAACATCCGCTGCCTGCCCTATCAGCCGCTGGCGGATCTTTCAGCGTCGCTTTCCGCGGCCGACCTGCACGTGGTCGTTATGGGCGATCCGCTGGTGGGCATCGTGCACACCTGCAAGATCTACAACATCATGTGCATCGGCGCGCCAGTCCTGTATGTCGGCCCCTCTGAAAGCCATGTGATGGATATCGCCGCCGGCAACGGCATCCCGCTGGCCGCCGCCAACCATGGCGATGTGGATCGCGTCGTGCGCCGCATTCTCGCCAGCGCCACCCTCAGCGTGCCCGATCCGCGCATGGTCGAGCGCGGCCGCAGTTTCCATCAGGGCCAGCTCGTGCCGCGCTTCGCGGATCTGGTCGAAGCGCTGCCCGAACAAGCCGCCGCCGCCGCCGTAGGCAGTCACGCCCTCGGAGATTGAACCGTGTTGCCCGCCATCCTCATGGCATGGTTAAGTGGGGCAGGCTCGCAGCCTGCGCGGGCCTCAAAGGCCCGCTCTTCGCCCATCCAAACCTTCTCCATTCAAGAAGAGTTCGGCGTGCCGCACCCGGCCCAGGCGCGGCCGAGGTTCGCCTCCAGCCGGACGGCGCCACCATCACCGCCCACGGCGCACCCGGCCAGCGCACCATCGGACTGCCCCCCTCCTATCGCAGCCCCTATCACATGGACTACGCCGGACCCCAGCCCGGATCCGATACCCTGACCCCACGGAGGGTGCAGTGAGCCCCAATACATTCGTGACCCTTCCGCCCACTAAGGATGCGGACACCGGCCATAGTCCGATCGTGACCGGTTTTCTTCGCCGCCAGTTGTGGAGCGGCGCCATGCGCCGCCCTTACCCAACTCAGTCGTATACTAATCTGAAGTACGGGAAGGTAGAGAAATGAAAACGACGCTGTTAGTTGTGCTACTCTCTCTTGGCATCGCCCTGTCGCGGCCTGCCCCCGCGCAAGAACTTACCGTCGGCGGACTCCGCATCGCCGGCATCCCCGACGATTGGACCCACCATCACATCGTCTTCTCCAACCCCGGCACTGAAGCCGAAGCCATCCGGAACGGCACCCACGACCGCTGGCTCGCCATCGTCAACGACCCCCGCTATATCCTCCAGCAATTGCATCGCGGCCAACCCGCCCAAGGACCCGCCGGCCCGGCCGTCGCAGCCCTCGAAGGACCCGCCGCCTCCCACCCCGCGCCCACGCCCACCCAATTGCCGCTACCAGCCTTCCCGGCCCGCGGGACCTTCGCCCTCCCCGCCGCCCACACCGCCCGCCCCGTGCCCCTCTCCCGCGACCGCGGCACCCTCGCCATCAATCCCGCCCCCGGCTCCGGTTCCTCCAGCCCCGATCGACGCCGCCTCCGCAAAGACTGGTCGATGGACCTTGGCGCCGGCGCCATGGGCCTCACCACCTTCCCCGCCAAGTACACGTTCACCACCGCCGCCGGAAGCTGTGCCAACGATTACGTGGCCTTCTCCACCGGCATCCTCGGCGCCGCCTCCCAAGCCACCATCGCCGCCTATAAGAATCTCTACACCGCGTGCGGAGGCACCGTCCCCACCGTCGCCTGGCAGTACAACACCGCCGGCGATAGCTTCCTCTCCCCCGTCCTCTCTCTCGACGGATCCCAGATCGCCTATGTCCAATACGTCTGCCTCTCGAGCTGCGGCGTAACCGGCGAAGTCGACGAATCCAGCCTGGTCGTGCTGAAATGGAAATCCAACCCCTCGCTCGTGACGCTATCCTCCACCGCCCCCGCTTCCTACCGCGCCTGCGCCGCCCCCTGCATGACCGCCCTTACCTTCGCCAATAGCGGATTCTCCGGCTTCTCCTCCCCCTTCTACGACTACGCGAGCGACACCGTCTACATCGGCGACGATACCGGCGCGCTCCACCAATTCACCGGCGTCTTCAAAGGCGCCCCCGCCGAAAACACCGCCAGCCCCTGGCCCATCACGCTCGGCTCCGCCCCCCTCTCCCAGCCCGTCCTCGACCACGTCTCCGGCGACATCTTCGTCGGCGACACCGGCGGCTTCTATTACGGCGTCAACGCCTCCACCGGCGCAGTCACCGGCGCATCCGCCCAGCTCGACTTCGTCTACGGCCTGTGGGACGCCCCCCTGGTCGACTCCAGCGCCCAGATGACCTACGTCTTCTCCGGCAACGACGGCCAGACCGATTGCTACGACGAGTACAGCGGCGAGTACGGCTGCAGCGGCGTCTTCTCCTTCCCCACCAACTTCACCAATCTCGCCAACCTCGAAAGCCAGGTCTATGTCGGCTATTACCCGCTCTTCACCGGAGCGTTCGACAATATCTACCTGTCCTCGTCCGCCTCCAGCCCCACCGGCCATCTCTATGTCTGCGGCGAAACCGACTATGACTTCGTCCAGACCTTGAACCAGATACCCATTACCGCCAACGTCATGGGCGGCCAGAGCGTAAGTTCCTACTATCTGGGCGATGGCTACCCCTGCTCCGCGGTCACCGAATTCTATAACACGAACGCCGCCGCGGATTACATCTTCCTGAGTGTGGAAGGAGCTTACCAAGGCTGCACCCAGGATACCGGCTGCGTCTTCGGATTCAACGTCACCACCGGCGCGGTGCCCACCGCCCCCACCGCGGGCAGCGCCGAAGCCGGCGGCACCAGCGCGATCGTAATCGACAATGCGGGCGCCGGAGCCGGCGCGTCCCAGATCTATTTCACGACATTGAGTAACACGGGAACCTGCGCCACCTCGGGAGGTACCGGCTTATGCGCCGTCCAAACCTCGCAAGCCGCCCCGTAGTCCCGCTCTTGGTGCCTTGGGGGGCGGGATTTATCCCGCGCGGGGCTTGAGCCCCGCACCTCGCGAATCGACAGGTGAGTGGGTTTCCGGAGAGCCGGTGACTTGCTTCTCAATATTGTTGAATGAAAACGGTGGGACAGGCGGGGCCCTCTGTATGACACGCGCAATCACTGTAAACGCTCCCCTCTTGCGTCTTACATTCGCAAACACTCGCTTACGCCGTCCAACTAAGTACTTTTTTCCGAATCTGACGCAAGAAACCGCAGATTTCCCTAGCCTTCGCCCCAGCGCGGACCTATAATAATCTAAACTTGTATCCCATGTCAGGCTACGATAATACCGGATGCCCCGTACCCGAGCCGTGTAAGACAGTGTATGACAGATTAGGAGCACCTCAGGAGCACGTCAGGAGCCATAGATGAGCCATACGAAACAGACGAACCGGGTAACCGGCCAGCCGGAAATCGAACCGGGCGCCAGAAAGCCCTATCAAAAACCGGCCCTGCGCTACGAACGGGTCTTCGAGACCTCCGCACTTACCTGCGGTAAAGTCCAAACTACCCAGTCCGGCTGCCACCAGAATAGGAAGACATCGTAATGAGACCGCCCAAACGTATGAACCTCAGCAGCCGCGCTACCCGCCGGTGGTCGATTGTACTTACGGCGCTGGCTCTGATGGGCCTGGCGATGGTGCTCTACACGCCGGCATTCGGCGATTTCCCGCGCACGCTCATCACGCAGGCTGTTGACGAGTCCAAACTGGTCACCCTGGCCGGCAACACCCGTCCCGAAGCCACCACCGAAAACGATCGCGGCGCCGTGCCCGATAGCTTCCCCATGCCGGACCTGCTTCTGCAGCTCAAGCGCTCCCCAGTCCTCGAGTCCGAGTTCAAGCAGTATATCGATCAGCTCACCGACAAGTCCTCTCCCAACTTCCGTAAATGGCTCACTCCCCAGCAGATTGCCGAAAGGTATGGCTTGGCCCATGAGGATCTGGCAGCCATCCAAAACTGGCTGCAGTCGCACGGCCTCAGTGTCGATCACACTTACGAAAACGGCATGGTCATCGCCTTCTCGGGCACCGCCGGCCAGATCCGCGACGCGTTCCACACGGAGATTCACTATCTCGAAGTAAAGGGCCAGACCCACTTCGCCAACATGAGCGAGCCGCAAATCCCCGAGGCCCTGTTCCCGGCGGTGGCCGGCCCCGTTGCCCTGCACGACTTCAAGCCGCACACCATGGCCAAGAGGGCGCCCAAATACACCTTCGGCGGCTGCGGTCCCGATCCCACTTTTCCGACGAGTCCCGCCAACTGCAACGCGTTGGTGCCGGCCGATTACCAGGTCATCTACAACCTCAATCCGTTATTCCGGCAGGGTATCTTGGGCGCCGGCCAGACGATCGTGGTAGTGGACGATTCCGATAGCTACAGCAACGACGTAGCCACTTACCGCAGCACGTTCCTGAGCCAGTATTCCGGCACCTTTATCACTACGCATCCCGGCGGCTGCTCCGATCCTGGCGACAACAGCGACGACGCCGAGTCGAACATCGACGCCGAGATCGCAGGCGCGATCGCGCCCAACGCCACCATCGACCTCGCCACCTGCACCAGCGTGCTCACCGCCATCCAGAATCTGGTCAATGGCACCAATGGCACCACGGTGCCATCCATCATGAGCATCAGCTACGGCGAATGCGAGACTTCGAACGGCGCGGCCAGCAACCTGTCTTTCTACAATGCGTATCAGACCGGCGTGGCTACGGGCATGTCCATCTTCGTCTCCTCGGGCGACGAGAGCGCCACAAGCTGCTCCTCCAATCTCGATTTCAGCCGGTACGGCATCGGCGTCAGCGGGTACACCTCCACACCGTATAACGTTTCCGTGGGAGGCACCGACTACGAGGATAGTTACTTGAACACGGGTGCCCAATATTGGAACCAAACATCCTCTAGCGTAAACTTAACCGGAGTATCGGTGGTTGGGTCGAACGCGGTATACAGCTATTCCAGTTTCACCGGATCGGCGCCGGCTATCGGACAGGTTATGCTGGCTGACGGCTTTGTTACCGCCGCGAATAACGGGTATTTCACAATAACGGCAACTGCGCCTGGAACCATAACGGTTGCCGAGGTCACACAGGCAGCCGAAACAGACCCCGCGACCGGAACCATTTCGACCGGCAACCTTTCGACCGGCGGTTCCGCGATGTCCTACATTCCCGAGATGCCCTGGAACGATTCCTGCGCCAACTATGAGATCTACAACTACCTGGGCTACTCGACCGGTTACGGTGCCGCGGGCTTCTGCCAAGCTTCGGCGGCCACCACCAACGACGATTATCTCGATACGGGCTCCGGCAGTGGCGGCCCTAGTGGCTGCGCCACCGGAACCGTGGTCACCTCCCGCGTGGTCAGCGGCTCCTGCGCCGGATACCCCAAGCCCTCCTGGCAGCAGGGAATCTTCGGCAACCCGGCGGACGGTGTTCGCGACATTCCGGATATCTCCAACTTCGCGGCCAACGGACTCTGGGGTCACTATGTAATAGTCTGCTACAGCCACGTTGCCGACGAGGGAACGCCCTGTACTCCGGGCAACCTGGTGGATTGGGCCGGATATGGCGGAACGTCGATTTCCTCGCCAGTTTCGGCCGCCATCCAGGCCCTGGTCAACGAGAAGTGGCATACTAAGACCGGCAATCCCAACCCCACTTACTACGCCATCGCCAATGCGGAGTTCGGCGCGGGCGGCAACAGTAATTGCTACTCCATTAACCAGCCATCCGGCCGCCGCGGCCTGGGCACGAGTTGCACATTTTACGACATCACTCAAGGCGATATCGAAGTGAACTGCATCGCCAGCAGCGACCCCGCCGGCTGCTACTTGGATGGCAGCACCAACGGTTCCACCACTCTCGGCCCGATCGGTACGGTCACCGTCACTAACCCCGGATCGAACTACACTAGTACGCCCACATGCACGCTCGCCGCGCCGGCGGGCCTGAGCCCTTACAATCCCTTCGGTAATCCCGTCTGGGCAGGCGGCACCCAAGCTACATGTACAGCCACCATCGGGTCCGTCGCCCAGGTTGGGACCGTGACCCTCTCGTCGGGCACTGTGGCCACTTCGTGGGCTGGTAGCACGGTTACGGTAGGTGCAACGACATATACATTCGCCACCGGCACGCTGACCACAGCTAATCAGGTACTCTTGAATACTTCCGGTGGGAGCACGGGGCGCAATAACACTCTTAAGAACCTATCGGCGGCCATTAACGCGAACAACGCCCTGTGCGCCACCTCGGGCTGTTATGGACCTGGCACAGTCGCGAACGCCAGCGCCACCGCCAGCGGAACCAGCAGCCCGATTACCGTCACCGGCATTACCCCTGGCGTCAGTTACACATTTTCGAACGTGAACGTCAGTCCCGCAACGTTCGCGACCGCCATCACGATTCAAGCCGCGAACGGTGCCGTGAACGGGATCACCGTCACCAACGGGGGATCGGGATACGCGGGAGGCAGCGGCTGCACCATTTCGGGAGGCGGCGGCTCCGGCGCAACCTGCTCGCCGCAATTGGTAACCCTCACTGCGGGCTCGGCCTACCAGCCCGCCTTCGGAGCCACCCCCGGCTGGGATTTCGGCACCGGTATCGGCACGGTCAATGCCTATAACTTGGTAATGAACACAGCGTGGTAACTAATGCCACTTAGTTTCTCAAAACTGACACTGGATGTGGGGCAGACCTCCAGGTCTGCGCGGGGTCTCCAGGCCCCGCTCCCCGTCTTAGCGATTGCAATAGGAGCAATCTATGAGTCCAACTGAAGAAAACACCCGATTCAAACGGCCCGGCGCAACCCGGACCAAGAAGCCCTATAACAAGCCCGCCCTGCGCTACGAGCGGGTCTTTGAAACCTCGGCGCTGACCTGCGGCAAGGTCCAGACCACCCAGTCCGGCTGCCACCAAAACAGGAAAACCTCGTAAGGAAGGGATAGAGAGGAGAAGCGAACATGAAACTCAGCCAAGCTAATATTCGTAGGCTCTCCGTCGCCCTCACGATGGGAGCCCTCGTCGCCCTGGGCCTGCTACTCTACACGCCCGTCTTCGGCGATTATCCCCGCGTCCTGATCACGAAGCGGATCGACGAAACCCAGCTTGTCAGGCTCTGGCGCAACACGCGTCCTGAGGCCAACCCCAAGTTCGACCGCGGCCGCGTGGACGACAACTTCGCCATGCCGCAGATGATGCTGCAGTTGAAGCGGTCGCCCCAATTGGAGGCGGAGTTTGCCCAGTTCACCGAATCGCTCACCGACAAAAACTCCCCCAACTTCCGCCACTGGATGCTGGCGGACGAACAGGGCGAAAAGTTCGGCGTCGCGCAGGAAGATATCGACACCGTCTCGAAATGGCTTGAGTCGCACGGCTTCTCGATCGATGGCGTTCAACCCAACAAAATGGTGATCAGCTTCTCCGGCACGGCGGGCAACATCCGCGAAGCCTTCCACACCGAGATCCACAACCTTTACGTACACGGCGAGCATCACTTCGCCAACATGAGCGATCCGAAAATTCCCCGCGCGCTGGCGCCCGCCGTGGTGGGCGTGGTGGCCATGCACGACTTCAAGCCGCACCCGCACCTGGTGCCCCGCGGCAACTATACATTTTCCGGCTGCGGCTCTAACTGCTACGCGCTGGTGCCCGCCGACTTCCAGACCATCTACAACCTGAATCCGCTCTACCGGCAGGGAATTAACGGTAAAGGCCAGACCATCACCGTGGTTGAATCCTCCGCTACCTACAGCACCGACGTAGCGACCTACCGCAGTACGTTTCTCAGCGGGTATACGGGTACCGTGACCCCCTCGAATCCGAGCGGCGGTTCCGCTTGCACCAATGCGACTAACGCCGCGGACGGCGAGGCGGACCTGGATGCGGAGATTGCCAGCGCCATGGCGCCCAACGCGACCATCGTGGTAGCGATCTGCAGCCAAGGTCCGCTGAATGCGGTCCAGAACCTGGTCAACTCCGTCACGCCTCCTTCCATCATCAGTATGAGCTACGGCGAGTGCGAGGCCTTCAACGGCGCCACCGCCAATGCGTCGTACAACACCGCATTCCACACCGGCGCGACGGCGGGTGTTTCCATCTTCGTTTCCACCGGCGACGAAGGCAGCTCCACCTGCGAGAACCTCTTCGGCGCGCCCACCGACGACGTGGCGCTGCCGGGCCTGGGCGTCACGGGATGGGGCGAAACGATCTACAACGTCGCGGTCGGCGGCACCGACTTCATGGATGAGTACAACGCCCTTGAGGGCGGGCCCCCGATAAGCACTTACTGGAGCTCGACCAACACCTCGAAATACGGCTCGGCAAAATCGTACATCCCGGAGATTCCGTGGAACGATTCCTGCGCCGGTTATCTGATCACCAACCTCGAGGGTTACGCCGTCCCATACGGCACCGGCGGCTTCTGCAACAGCACCATCGCCACCACCAACAACGCCTTCATCAGTGCCGGCGCGGCCTCCGGCGGCGCGAGCGGCTGCGCCACTGGGGGTGGAGGGAACGACCAGCTCGACGAGGCAGAGGAGGACGGAACGTGCGCGGGGTATGCCAAGCCCAGCTTCCAGTCCGGCATCTTCGGCAACCCTGCCGACGGCGTGCGCGATATTCCGGACGTTTCCATGTTTGCCTCGAACGGCTTCTGGGGACATTACATGGTCACCTGCTTCTCCGATACCACCAACGGCGGCACTTCGTGCGCTGGCGCGCCGAGCACCTGGAGCGGCTTTGGCGGCACTTCCGTCGCTACGCCGATGATGGCTTCCGTGCAGGCCCTGGTCAACGAGAAGTGGGGCCTTACCAAGGTCGGCAATCCTAACCCGACCTACTACTCCATCGCGAACGCCGAGTTCGGCCCCAGCGGCAACAGCAACTGCTACTCCATCAACCAGCCGGGGCGCCGGGGATTGCAATCCTCGTGCGTGTTCAACGACATCACCGCGGGCGATATCGACGTGGTCTGCAAATATAACGGCAACGCGCAGAGTGGCTGTTACGCGCCTCCGACTGCCGCAGGTGTCGCCCAATATGGCGCTGAAAGCAGCCAACCCCCGGCGCTCACCATTAGCGCGCCCGGCTCCGGCTACAGCAGCGCACCTACATGCGCCATCGGCGGCGTGTCGCCCTACACCACGCCGTATCTCAGCCCGACCAACGGAACCATCTACGCGGGAGGACAGGCCGCGACCTGTTCCACCATCTGGGGCCAGGTCAGCACCCTGACTAACGGCACTAAGCTATCCTCTTCAACGTGTACGGGCAAAACCGTCACAGTAGGAGGCACAACGTATACATGCGTGTTCGATGTGGCGCCCACCGCCGTCAACCAATTCGAGGGATGCGCGGTCTCCGGCTGCGCAAGCGCCATTGGTGGAACGACGGGAGAGGAATCAGCCACAATGCAAAATCTGATGGCTGTCATAAACGCCAACCCGCAGCAATGCGCCGACGTCAGTTGCGTCTTCACCGGCCAGACGGCCAACACCTCTGCTTCAGCCTATATCGTCTCCACCACTGGAAGCGGGTTAGCCACGAACAAGCTCACCCTGGGCGCCTTAACAAACGGCGGAACCTTCACCGTTTCCAGCACTTCGACGGGGATCACCGCCGCCACCCCCACTACCACCGGAGTAGCCAACGTGAGCGTCAGCGGCCTCGGAGGCTATTCGCCCGGACAGCCAGTCACTTGCACGTTGTCGGGAGCGAGCTTCACCACCGCCGCAACCTGCGGGGTGAACCTGACCTTCTTCACTCCGGCACCCGGTTATGCGCCAGCCTGGGGCGCGACCCCCGGCTGGGACTTCGCCACCGGTCTGGGCAGCGTCAACGCCTACAATCTGGTCATGAACACGGCCTGGTAGGCCACATGAAAAGGAAATCTTTGATGAATCGAATCACGAGGAGCAATCAGATGACAAAACATATCACTCATTCCAAGCTGTGGACCACGGCGGTCGCCCTGGCCCTCGTACTCGGCTTCGCCCTGCTCTTGTCGGCGCAGGACGCCAAGCCCAAACGCGGCCTCCCCAAGGACTGGTCCATGCATCATGTGGTCTTCTCCAAGCCCGGCGCGTCCGTCTCGCCGGCCCGCTTGCAAAAGCTGCTGAAAGATCCGCGCTACATCCTCCAGCAGGAGCTGCGCGCCGCCATGGCCGCTCCTCCGTCCCTGCCCGCGCCGCTCGCGGCCGAGAAAAATGGCCCCGAGCCCGACATCTCCACCGCGCCCTACACCGGTCCGCTGCCGCGCGGGCTCGCCAAGGCCCTCATCCCGCCCACAGGCAAGGAAGCGGTTCCGCCCCCTCAAAAACACCACCGCTTCCACAAGGACTGGAGTGTCAGCGAAGGCACCAACGGGACCACCGGCGTCGGCCAGTTCCCCGCCACCTTCACCCAGACCGCCTCCGCCTGCGGCACCGACATCGCCATCTACAACACCGGCCTCGGCGGCAGCGGCTCGCAAGCGACCGTGGTCGCGTACAACAACATCTACGCCTCCTGCGGCGGCGTGCCTACACCCTACTTCGGCTACAACACTGGGACGGCCGCCGTCGCCACTTCGGTCGACCTCTCGTACGATGGCACCGAGGTGGCTTTCATCCAAGGCAACTCGGGATCGGCGGCGAGTTTGGTGGTCGTCAGGGTCGCGAACGACCTTGGATCGGCCGGCGCGCCGACCACCCCGACGGCTTTCCCGGCAACTTCGTACAACGGCTGCACCGCGCCTTGCATGACCACCGTGGCCTTCAGTGGCGCCACCAGCGATACTTACTCCTCGCCGTTCTACGATTACACGACCGACACACTCTACGTGGGCGACGATAGCGGCAAGCTCCACCAGTTCACTGGCGTTTTCGGCGAAACCGCCGTCAACAACATCGTCACCCTAACCGGCGCAAATCCCGCCGAAACCACCACCGGCGGCTGGCCGGTCCAAGTCAGCTCGGCTACCACCGGCGGCGCACTCGGCAGTCCCGTCTACGACGCCACCACCGGCAAGGTCTTCATCGGCGACTACCTGCTGAATTACGCCTCCACCTGCGAACCCTCCGCCACCAATTCGGCCGGCTCCTGCGGATACCTCTACTCAGTCGTCGCATCCACGGCCGCAGTCGTCCAATCGCACCAGCTCGATTACCAATACGGCATCGTCGATAGCCCCATCGTTGACCCCGCCACCGGACTGGTCTTCGCCTTCGCCGGCGCGGATAATACCACGGCCTGCTCCAGCGGCCCGTGCGCCGGCGTCTCCCAATTCGCGGAAACCTTCGCGGCCGCGGCCACCGGCACCGAAGCCCAGGTCGGAGCCGGTTACGAATTCCTGCTCTCCGGCGCGTTCGACAACAACTACTACAATTCCGGAACCGGCAACCTCTACGCCGTCGGCGGCACCGGCCCGCAAAACAACACGCTCTACCAGATCGCCATAACCTCGGGTACCATGGGAACCATCACCACTGGCCCCGCCGTAGCCGCCAACTACACCAACGGTTATTACGCCGGCGGTCTCCAGGTCACCGAGTTCTACACCGGAACCAACGACTACGTCTTCGCCGGCGCCCTGATGGCCACCACTACCCCAACCGTCGGTCTGGTATCCGGCTTCGACGTCACCGCCGGCACCGTCAGCCCCAGCACCACGGCCACCGGCACCATCCTGGCCCAAGGCGGACCCAGCGGAATCGTCGTCGATAACTCCCTGGCCACCGCCCAGAACATCTACTACTCGACCACCCTGAACGCCTCCTGCACCACCTCCGGCTCCGGCGGCTGTGCCGTCCAGACCATCCAGTCCGCCCCGTAAC
>JBEKMJ010000114.1:0-26385 GCA_050008575.1 Bryobacteraceae bacterium | reverse complement strand
CGCCTTCTGGCTAGAACACCGACTCTGGGGCGACGCCGTCCTCGGCTACCACCTCGTCAACCTCGCGCAACACGCCCTCGCCGCCTGCCTGGTCGTGCTCATCGTGCGCCGCCTGGCCCTTCCCGGCGCCTGGCTGGCAGGCCTCGTCTTCGCCCTCCACCCCGTCTGCGTCGAATCCGTCGCCTGGATCTCCGAACAGAAGAGCACCCTCTCCGCGGTCTTCTACTTGTCCTCCGCATTCATATATTTGGGCTTTGATTGTACCCGCCGCCGCTCGTCTTACCTCTGGGCGTCCGGCCTGTTCGTCTGCGCGCTCCTCACTAAGACGGTCACCGCCACCCTTCCCGCGGCTTTGCTTGTCATATTCTGGTGGCAGCGCGGCCGCCTCGATTGGCGCCGCGACGTCCGCCCGCTGCTGCCTTGGTTCGCCATCGGCGCGGCCGCCGGCCTGTTCACGGCCTGGGTCGAGCGCACCTACATCGGCGCCCAAGGCGCGGATTTCGCCATCACGCCATTGCAGCGACTCTTGATCGCCGGCCGCGTCCCCTGGTTCTACGCCGCGAAGCTTCTCTGGCCCGCCAACCTGATCTTCACTTATCCGCGCTGGAAGATCGATCCCGCCGCGTGGTGGCAATGGCTGTTCCCGTTGGGGACTTTGGCGGTGGGTGTCGGCTTGTGGTGGCGGCCTGCGAGGAGGGGCGCTTTGGCCGGGATGTTGTTCTTTGCAGGAACGCTCTTCCCCGTGCTAGGCTTCCTGAACGTCTACCCCTTCCGCTTCTCCTGGGTGGCCGACCACTTCCAATACCTCGCCTGCCTCGGCCTCATAATTCCGCTAGTGGGGCAGGCTCGTAGCCTGCAGCGGGCTCGAAGCCCGCTCCTGTTCTTGCTCCCGCTGTTGCTCCTAGCCATCCTAACCTTCCGCCAATCCGCCATGTACGGCGACACCGAAACCCTCTACCGCGCCACCATATCCCGCAACCCCCAAAGCTGGATGGCCCACAACAACCTGGGCGTAGCTCTCTCCAAACTGGACGGCCGTTCCTCCGAAGCCATCGACGAATACCAAGCCGCCCTCCGCATCAAACCGGATTACGCCGAGCCGCATAACAACCTGGCCACCATCTATTCACGCCAAGGCCGCCTGCCGGAAGCCGTCTCTGAAGTCCAGCAAGCCTTAAATATCCAGCCGGACTATCCCGAAGCTCAAGTGAACCTAGCCGGTTTCCTGTCCCGCATGCCCGGCCGCCAGTCCGAAGCCATTGCTATTTACCAAGCCGTCCTGCGCGCCCACCCCAACCACGCCGAGGCGCACAATAACCTGGGCCTGGCTCTCTCCGATATCCCCGGCCGCCTGCCCGCCGCCATCGCCGAACTGGAAGCCGCCGTGCGCCTCGAACCGGACAATGCGCGCATGCACGACAATCTCGCCAGCGCTCTGGCGCGCATGCCCGGCCGTCTCCCCGACGCGGTCGCCGAAGTCCGTGCCGCCCTCGAAATCGCCCCGGACGATCCGCAAGCGCACGACTTCCTGGGAAGATCCCTCTCCCAACTGCCGGGCCGCCTGCCGGATGCCATCGGTGAGTTCGAAACCGCGTTGCGCCTGGCGCCCGATTTCGCGCAAGCGCACAACGACCTGGGCGTCGTCCTGCTGTACGTTCCCAACCGCCGCGCCGACGCCATGGCCGAATTCCGCGCCGCCCTGGCCATCAACCCCAACGACCCGCGCGCGCAGAGCAACCTGCAAAGGGCGATGTCCCAACCATGAAAGCCGCCACCGCATCGCGGCGGCCGCGAGTCGCCAAGTCAGTCGCCGTGTCGCCGCGTCCCCGTGTCGCCGCGCCGCTCCTCGCCTGGCTCGCCATCCCCGCCGCCGCACTCGCCGCCTACTGGCCCGCCCTCCGCGGCGGCCTCCTCTGGGACGATCCCGCCCACGTCACCGCCCCCGCCCTCCAGTCACTTAAGGGACTCTGGCGCATCTGGTTCTCGCTCGGCGCGACCCAGCAATATTACCCGCTGCTGCACAGCGCCTTCTGGATCGAGCACCGCCTCTGGGGCGACGCCGTCCTCGGCTACCATCTGGTCAACCTCGCGCAGCACGCCCTGGCCGCCTGCCTCGTGGTGCTGATCGTCCGGCGCCTGGCGCTGCCCGGCGCATGGCTGGCCGGCATGGTCTTCGCGCTGCATCCGATCTGCGTCGAAGCCGTAGCCTGGATCTCCGAACAGAAAAGCACCCTCTCCGCGGTCTTCTACCTGTCCTCCGCGCTGGTCTATCTGAGCTTCGACCGCGACCGCCGCCGCTCGTCCTACTTCTGGGCGCTGGGCCTCTTCGTCCTCGCCCTCCTCACCAAGACGGTAACCGCCACTCTTCCCGCAGCTTTGCTGGTCATATTCTGGTGGCGGCGCGGCCGCCTCGACTGGCGCCGTGACGTCCGCCCGTTGCTGCCGTGGTTCACGCTAGGCGCGGCAGCCGGACTGCTCACCGCCTGGGTGGAGCGCACCTTGATCGGAGCGCAAGGCGCGGCCTTCGCCCTCACCGTCACCCAGCGCTTCCTCCTGGCCGGTCGCGCGATCTGCTTCTACGCCGCCAAACTCCTGTGGCCCGTCAATCTGATCTTCAGCTACCCCCGCTGGAAAATCGACCCCGCCGCCCCGGCGCAATACCTATACCTGGCCGGCGTCCTGGCCACTGGCATAACCCTCGGCCTGCTTGTCCGGAACACAACCACCAGCCACCAGCCACCACCCACCAGCCACAGCGGACGCAGTCCCCTCGCCGCGTTCCTCCTCTACATCGGAACCCTCTTCCCGGTCCTGGGCTTCTTTAACATCTATCCATTCCTGTTCTCCTATGTGGCCGATCACTTCCAATACCTTGCCTCCCTGGCCATTATCGTTCCCCTATCGTCGCTGCTGATGTCGTTCGTCACCCGTCTCGGTAAACCCGCCGACGTCGTCCTGCCGGCCGTCCTGATCGTCATCCTGGGCACGCTCACCTGGCGCCAAACCGGCAACTACCGCGATACCGAGACGCTCTACCGCGCCACCCTCGTCCGCAATCCGGCAAGCTGGCTGGCCCACAATAACCTGGGCGTCGCCCTGCTGGATAAGCCCGGCCGCCTGGCGGAGGCCAAATCCGAATACCAAGCCGCCCTCGCCCTGAACCCGGATGACGCCGAAGCCCATAATAACCTGGGCAACGCGCTGGCCCGCATGCCCGGCCGCCTGCCGGAAGCCATCCGCGAATTCGAAGCCGCCATCCGCCTGGAACCCCGCCTCGCGCAAGCCCACCAGAACCTGGGCAACGCTCTGGCGCGCAATCCCAAGCGTTTGCAGGATAGTATTGCCCAATTTGAAATAGCGCTTCAATTAAGACCAGATGACCCGCAGATTCGCAACGACTTAGGTGTCACGATGCTGCAAGTGCCTGGCCGCCTTTCCGACGCCATTACGCAATTCCAGGACGCGCTCCAAATCAGCCCCGGCGACGCCCAAATCCGGACCAATCTGGGCAACGCGCTGGCTCAAATCCCCGCCCGCCGTTCCGAAGCCGTCACCCAATTCCAGGCGATTCTGCGCCGCGATCCCACCAACGCGCAGGCGCACAACAGCCTGGCCATTACCCTGGCGCAGATGCCGGGCCGCCTGCCGGATGCCGTCGCCGAGTTCCAGGCAGCATTACGAAGCGAACCCAATTTCGCCGAAGCGCACAACAATTTCGGGCGCGCCCTTTCGCAGATGTCCGGCCGCCTGCCGGAAGCCATCGCCGAATACCAGGCCGCCCTGAAAATCAACCCCAGCTACGCACAGGCCCGCGCTAACCTGGAAGCCGCCTGCGCGCAGGATTCAAAGTACTGTCCCAAACAACCATGACCCTAAGAAACCCGTTTACCCGCAAATTATCCATCGCCGCGCTCGCGCTGGCCGCGCTAGTCGTTCTCCGCGTGGGCGTCATCGGCCCGATGTTCGGGCAGTTTCAGCGCGTGCTCATCACCGAAGCGATCGACGAGTCGAAGCTCGCGACCCTGGCGGGCAACACCCGCACGGAGGCTAGAAGGCGCCAAAACGACCGCGGCATCGTTCCCGATTCCAAGCCCGTCGAGCACATGCTCCTGCAGTTGCGCCGCCCACCCGCGCTCGAAGGCGAATTCGTCCATCTCATCAACGAGATGCATGACAAAACCTCACCTAATTTCCGGCATTGGCTCACGCCCCAGGAGATCGGCGACCGGTTCGGCCTGGTGCAGCAGGATCTGGACACCATCAAGAGTTGGCTCCAGTCCAAAGGCTTCACGGTGCACTATGTCTACCCTACCCGTATGGTGATGGATATATCGGCCACCGCGGGTGTCATCCGCCAAGCGCTCCACACCGAAATCCACAACCTCGAAGTCGGCGGCCAGCCGCATTGGGCCAATGTGAGCGACCCGCGGATCCCCGAAGCTCTCGCCCCTGCCATCGTGGGCATCGTTTCGATACACGACTTCCGACCCCACCCCATGTACAAGAAGATAAGCCCCGCGTACACCTCTGGCTCCTTGTATGCGCTGCTCCCCGCCGATATCCAGGTCATCTACAATGTAGATCCGTTGTTGCGGAAAGGCATCCAGGGACAGGGCCAGACCGTCGTGGTGGTCGAGGATTCCAACGTCTCCTCTTCCACTTCCGTGAACACTTACCGCAGCACCTTCCTGAGCAAATACGCCACACCCGCCCTGGTGCAGTCCCACCCGACTGGCACAGGCGGAACATGCTCCAATCCTGGCACCAACGGCGCGGACGTGGAAGCCGATCTGGATGCCGAGATTGTCTCCGCCATCGCGCCGCTCGCCACCGTGAACGTAGCCTCCTGTTCGGATACCGGATCGAGCGCAGCCAGCTTCGGCGGTCTGATCGCCCTCGAAAACCTGGTCAGCGCCGGCAGCCCTCCCGCCATCGTCAGCATGAGCTACGGACAGTGTGAAGCCTTAAATGGCGCTGCGGGGAACGCGGCGTTCTACAATGCATATCAGTCCGCCGCCGCCGCGGGCGTCTCCGTTTTCGTCTCCTCGGGCGATGAAAGCGCCACGAGCTGCTCCGCCGACGCCAGCAGCTCCACAACTGGTATTGGCGTCAGCGGCTGGACTTCCACTCCCTACAACGTCTCGGTTGGCGGCACGGACTTCGAAGATACCTACAACGCCAAGCTGGGAACGCCCACCATTCCCGTCGGCACCTACTGGAGTTCCACCAATACCGTTACCGACGGCTCTGCCAAGTCTTATATTCCGGAGATCCCCTGGAACGATTCCTGCGCCGGTTACCTGCTTTACAACTATGAGGGCAAAAGTACCGGATACGGCTCCACCGGCTTCTGCAATTCCGGAGGCACCGGCGACCGCAGCACCGCCTCCGGCAGCGGCGGCCCCAGCGGCTGCGCCACCGGTTCGCCATCCACATCTGACATTGTCAGCGGAACGTGCGCCGGATGGCCTAAGCCTTCGTGGCAGTCGGGCATTTTCGGCAACCCCGCCGATGGCGTCCGCGACATCCCGGACGTCTCCCTGTTCGCCTCCAACGGCATCTGGAATCACTACATCATCATCTGCGGCACCGGCAGTTGTACCGGCGCTCCCAGCGGCTCCAGTTGGGAAGGTCTCGGCGGCACCTCCGCCTCCTCGCCCATGATGGCCGGTATCCAAGCGCTCGTGAATCAGAAGTGGGGCATCCGCGCGGGCAATCCCAATCCCACCTACTACGCCATCGCCAACGCTGAGTTCGGCGCCACCGGCAACAGCTCCTGCTACTCCATCAATCAGCCCGACCGCCGCGGCCTCGCCACCGACTGTGTCTTCTACGACATCACCCAGGGCGACATCGACGTGAACTGCACCGGCACGCACGTGAATTGCTACAATCCCGGTGGCACGGACGGCGTATCCAGCACGCAGACGCTCACGGGAGTCACGGTTCTCACGGCCGGGTCGGGCTACACCAGCGCACCCACTTGCACCATCGCCGCGCCGAGTAACTTGAACACTTACTTGACTCCTGCTGGCGGAACTATATGGGGTGGCGGCACGCAAGCCACGTGCACGGCGGTCCTCTCCGGCAGCACCGTCGGCAGCATCACCCTCAACAATGGCGGCCAAGGCTACTCTGGAGGCAGTGGCTGCACGCTGTCGGGCGGCGGTGGCTCGGGCGCCACGTGCGTTCCGGTGATCGGCGCCACGACTCTCGCGCCAGCTTATCAGCCGGCTTACGGTACGACTCCGGGCTGGGACTTCGCCACCGGCATCGGCAGCGTCAACGCCTATAACCTGGTCATGAACACCAATTGGTAAGTGGGGCAGGCTCGCAGCCTGGCTCGCAGCCTGCGCGGGTCCTCCAGGACCCGCTCGCGCCCCGCTCTCGCAATGATAGAAGCCCATCTCAAACTCGACCTGGCCGCCGAAGTCCTCACTTCGTTCGGCCAGGTCCGTCTTCCGGTCACCGGCTCCAGTATGTTTCCCTGCATGCAGCCCGGCGACCTGCTCGAAATCCGACGCCCCACCGGGTCTATCCGGCCGGGCGACGTGGTGGTTTTCCAGCGCAACGAGCGGCTGGTCGTCCATCGCGTCGTCGACCGCGCCGGCGATCTCTACATCACCCGCGGCGACCGGCTCCGCCATCCCGATGCGCCCGTGCCCGCCGCTGAAATCCTGGGCCGCGTCGCCGCCATCGAACGAGGCCGCCGGCGTATCTCCCCGCGCCTTACGCTGCTGTGCCGCATAGCCTCGGCGGTACTCCGCTACACCGAATTCGGCACGCGCGTGGCGCTCTACTCTGCTAGGATGGTACGAACTTGACCCTTACGGCAACCCGCGAGTTGGCAATCGATATCGGAGGGATGCCTATCCTCGTGCGCACCGATAGCGCCGAATTCGCCGCGCTGCTCGAAGACCGCTACGGCAGCTTTATCCACGCCCCATCCGGCGATCGCATCTTCTCACTGGACATCGACCTGATCCCGCCGCGCACAATCGAGGAAGACGAAGACGTCCGCGTGCGCATGGAATCCGGCTGTTGGATCATCACGCGCGGCGATTTCCGCGCCGAATTCGATCCGCGCACCGGCCATGGTTGGGTCCGCCAAAGCCCCAATCCTTATTCGATCGACGGCGTGCTGCGTATTCTGCATTCGTTGTTTCTGGCGAGCGAAGGCGGGTTTCTGGTACATGCCGCCAGCGCCGTCCGCAACGGCCGCGCGTTCCTTTTCGCCGGCGTCTCCGGGGCGGGGAAGACTACCCTTTCGCGCCTGGCTCCCCCGGATTGCGAAGTGCTCACCGACGAGATCTCCTACGTGCGCCCCGCTACCGAGCCGCGACCTACCGAGCCGCGACCTACCGAGCCGCGACATACTGAGCCGCGACCGTCAGGGAGCGGTTACGTCGCCTTCGGCACCCCCTTCGCCGGCGAACTGGCCCGCATCGGCGCCAACCTGCGCGCTCCCCTGGCCGCCCTCTACCTGCTGGTGCAAGGCCCCGAAAATCGTATCGAGCCGGTCGATCCCACCGCAGCCGCCCGCGCCGTGCTGCGCAATATCCTGTTCTTCGCGCACGACGAAGAACTGGTCGGCCTGGTATTCCAGTCCGTCTTCGATTTCGTCGCCCAAGTGCCGGTCCACCGGCTCATATTCACGCCCGATGCGCGCGTGTGGGAACTGATCGCCTGAAAGTTGTCTTATGACCACTTACTTAGCCCGCAGCAAGCAAGTCGCGGCCCGCATGTTGGGCGGCGAGATGATGATCATGTCGCCCCGCGATACCACACTGTTCAACCTCAACGACGTGGGCTCGGTCATCTGGGAATCCGCCGACGGCAAAACGCCGCTCGACGAAATTATTGCACGCCTCTGCGCCGAATTCGACGTAACGCCGGACGTCGCCCGGCAGGATGCCGAAACCTTTATCCAGGAACTGGCCGAGCACGGCATCATGCACGTATCCGATCGGCCCATCACCGCCGAACCACCCCGTCAGGAGCCCACATGAACGTCTTAATGGAAGAGATGAACCGCCGGGCGCTCGCGTTGGGCATCCCTCTGGGCGCACAGTTGGACGTCACCTACCGGTGCAACGAACGCTGCGTACACTGCTATCTCGACCACGACGATCACGGCGAGATGACCACCGCCGAGATGAAAAACGTGCTCGACCAACTGGCCGATTCCGGCACGCTCTTCCTCACTTTGAGCGGCGGCGAAGTCTTCATGCGCATGGATTTCTTCGAGATCCTGCGATACGCGCGCGAGCTTTCGTTTTGCATCAAGATCAAGACCAACGCCTTCATGATCCGCGAAAAGGAAGCCGACCTCCTGCGCGACATGGACGTGAGCTCCGTGCAGGTCAGCATCTATTCCCACCGCCCCGAGATACACGACGCCATCACTTTGCTCCCGCGGTCGCTCGAGCGCTCTATCAAAGGCATTCGGCTGCTGCAGCAGCGCGGCGTGAAAGTCATCATCGCCAACGTGCTGATGCGCCAGAATATCGCCGATTACGAAGGCGTCCGGCAGTTGGCCAAGTCTCTCGGCGTCGAGTCCACCATCGACCCGACGATCACTCCAAAAATGGATGGCGACCGCTCCCTCCTGGACATGGGCATCGGCGGCAAAGAACTGCGCGACGTGATGCGCAACGCCGACCTGGTGGGCAACGTGGACGAATTCTGCGCTACCCCGCCGCCCGTGAGCGATGAAGATCTCGATACGGTCCCCTGCAGTGCGAGTCATACGTATTGCTACATCTCGCCTTATGGCGACGTGTTCCCGTGCGTGCAGTTCCCGTTGCCCACCGGCAACGTTCGCCAGCAGAAGTTCCTGGATATCTGGCGCTACTCGCCGCAGATGAACGACGTGCGTTCCATTCGCCCGCGCGAGTTGCCGGTCTGCTCCACCTGTTCCCACATCGGGACCTGCACGCGCTGCCCCGGCCTGGCCTACATGCAAGGCGACATGCGCGGACCCTCCGTGCAGGACTGCGAGAAATCCTACGCGCGCACCGGCATCCCTTCGGCTAACATGAAGCTGCGCTTCACCGCGACGGACGGGCACCCAGTTGAGCATCCGGCCCACCTGATCCAGATCGCATGCTAGGCAAGCAAAGTGGGGCAGGCACTCTGCCTGCGGCGGCCTCGCAGGCCGCGCCCCAAATCCGCAGCGCCCTCCTGTTCACCGCCGAGCTCCTGCGCCTGCTAGACCTCTTCGATCGCCACTCCATCGCCGCCCTGCCCTTCAAAGGCCCGGTGTTGGCCGACATGCTATACGGCGATATCGCCGCGCGGGACTACCGCGATCTCGACATCCTGCTGCCGAAGCGGGATATCGCAAAGGCCATCGCCGCGCTGTTGGCCGCGGGCTACACCACCGATCTACCTTCCAATCCCCGGCAACGGAAAGCTTATCTCCGCGCGCGCTACGAAATCCATTTCACATCCCCCGGTGGAGCGATTCCCATCGAGATCCATCAGTCGTTTTTGCCGCCCGCGTATGGCTTCTCCCTGGCGCCACGCTTCGAGCGCCGGCTTTTCTTCGGCCGCGAGATCCCCGCGCTGCATCCCGCGGATCTGCTCCTGTTGCTGTGCGCCCATGGAGCCAAACACGCCTGGTCGGAGCCGGCTCTCATCCGCGATGTGGCTCGCCTCCTGGAAGTGTCGGCGGGCCTGATTCGTTGGCCCGATCTGCTGCGCGACGCCGCGGCCATCGGCGCACGGCGCCTGCTCCTGCTCGGCGTCTACCTGGCCGCCCAACACCACGCGCCCGTCCCCGCCGAAATCCTGTGCCACGCGCAGCACGATAAAGCAGTCGTCCACCTCGCTGGCCGCATCCCGTTCCGAGACCCGGAGAATCCCCGATTCTTTCTCCAAGCCCGCGAGCGTCTCCGCGACAAGCTCGCCTCCTGCGCGCGTCTGGCCCTCACGCCTAACGAGGAGGATTATGCGTTTCTCCCCCTGCCCCGCATACTTTCCCCGCTTTATTATCCGCTGCACGCCGTTCGTGTAGCGGGCAAGTACGGCCTCGGCCTGTAGCATCACGCGCCGGCGCCCTCGCTCCCGTTTCTGTGTTCCATGTCACTTTCGTGCGGAGCGTTGTCTAATTGTGGTACCGGTACCGTACCTGACCGAACTACGGTATATCTCATCTGTTCCGGGGTATAATCGATCCTTGTCCAGGATCAATCGACGGAAATCCTGGCAGAGACGATCCGAGTCGATCTTCCCACTCACGGAGACGAAATCATGACATTACGAACGACCTTGCCCTTCGCCATCGCACTCACCGCGGTTTTTAGTTTTGCAGCCTCGGATAAACCGGCTCCCGAAGCCACGGGTTCCCTTATCATCTACACCGCTACCGGGACGTTCGCGTCGCCTGCTACCAGCGGGGCGGACACCTTGAAACTGGCTGGAGAGCCATTCAGTGTGACCATCCCGGCCCCCGCGGTTTCGCAGCCGTATGAACACGGTCCGAACTGGGCGGCGTTCAACAAACTGAAACTGAACGGCACGGTCCACTCCGGATTGCTCGGCGCGACGCCCGTAACGATCACCAGCACCCAGGCGACCATTATCCAGGCCTTCGATCCCGAGGTGTATGACTCCTTCACCATGGAGGCTCCCATTAAAGTAGTCGGAATCAGCCTGGACATCGATGCGGTCATCATCATGCCGTTTGGGACGTTCCCCAATCCCCTCCTGCATCCGTTTCCGACGCCCATCACCCTGGCTCCCGCCAATGCCACGATGAGCTATGCGGACGGCACTGCCACCACGGTGCTGGCCATCGCCTCCGGTACCTTGACCGCTACGCTGCAAGGCGGCACCCAATAAACGTGGGGCGGCGCCATGCGCCGCTCCGGCGCGGGGCTAAAGCCCCGCGCGAGCCGGCTGAAAGCCGGCTGCGGGCAGAATTGCCCGCCCTCCACAGGCTGAAGCCTATGCCACCAAGCCGGGCAAAAGGCCAATCTCAAGGGGCGGCGCCCTGCGCCGCCCACACCCTCCCCACCTCGAGCGGACTTTGACCGGTTGCGCAAATGGCGCAGCCTGATATCATAGACGCTCTGTGAAAGCCTCCCTCCTTCGGCGTCTCTCATTCCTGGCCGTGCCCGCTGGACTTCTTCTGGCGATTGCCGGAAACGCGGCTCACGCGCAGCCGCCCGAGCGCTTCTCCCCCGGCAAGATGGACACGTTCCTCTACGGCGCCGCATTCTACGAGGAATACATGCCGGAGGACCGCCTGGACCGGGACGTCCAGTTGATGCAGCAGGCCGGCATCGGCGTGGTGCGCGTCGGCGAATCCACCTGGAGCCTTTGGGAGCCCCAGGATGGCCGGTTCGAGTTTGCCTGGATGGATCGCATCGTCGAGCGTCTGGCGCGCGCGCATATCCGCGTCATCATGGGCACGCCCACCTACTCGATTCCGCCGTGGATGTTCAAGGCCCATCCTGAGATTCTGGCGACCCGCCTGGACGGCCAAAGAGCCACCTATGGTATCCGCCAGAACATGGACATTACCAACCCGGACTTTCTGCGCTACGCCGAGCGGGTGATCCGCCGGATTGCCGAACACTATCGGGACAATCGCGCCATCGTCGGATACCAGATCGACAATGAGACGACTTCCTACGGCACCGCTGGCCCCAACGTGCAAGCCGGATTTGTGCGCTACTTGCAGGAGAAGTTCGCCACGGTAGACCGCTTGAACCGGATCTGGGGACTGGTGTATTGGGGCCAGAGCCTGTATGACTGGTCCGAGGTTCCGCCGCGCAACGGGATTCTGAATCCCGGATGGAAACTGGAATGGGATCGCTACCAGGATTCGCTGACCACCCGCTACCTGGCCTGGCAGGCCGCCCTGGTGCGCGAATACCTCCGCCCCGATCAGTTCGTGATGCAGGATTTCGGCGGCGCTACCCGGTCCGACATTAACGAATACGCTATCGCGCAGAGCCTGGATATCGTGGGCATGAACCCCTACCATACGACCCAGGACCTTTACGACGGCGAAGGCTCCAGTTACGGCGGAGATTTCGCGCGGTCGCTGAAGGGCGCCAACTACCTGGTGACTGAAATCAACGCCCAGACCATCGGCTGGGATTCGCGGTCGCAATATCCGCCCTACGACGGCCAACTGCGCCAGGATGTCTACCTGATGGCGGCCACCGGCGCCAACATGGTCGAGTATTGGCACTGGCACTCGCTGCATTACGGCCAGGAGACCTACTGGAAGGGTGTGCTCTCGCACGACCTCGAGCCCGGCCGCGCCTATGCCGAGGTGGCGCGCACGGCGCACGAATTGCAGCGCATCGGATCGCGCATCGTGGATTTCAAGCCGTCCCACCCCGTGGCGCTGCTCTACAGCAACGATTCGCGCCGCGCGACCGATTACATGCCGTTTCTCCTGTCGCATCCGGCCGGCGACATGCCCTGGCACCATCCGGGCGGCTACGAAGTGGAAATGCGCAGCCTCTACCGGGCCCTTTACCGGTTGAACGTGGGCGTGGATTTCGTGTTCCCCGAAACCGAAGATTTGAGCGCTTACAAAGTAGTGGTGGTCCCGCCGCTGTATATCGCCAGCGACGCGCTGCTCGGGCGCCTCGTCGACTACGTGCGCGCGGGCGGCCATTTGGTGCTGACTTTGAAAAGCGGCTTCTGCGACGAGTACTCCTCCGTGCGTCACGAGATGGCTCCGGGTCCGCTGCGCGAAGCCGCCGGCTTCCACTACCAGGAGTTTTCCAATCTCGCGAAGCCGCTGGCGCTTAAGGGCGATCCCTTTCAGGCGGGCGCGGAAAACCGCGTGAGCGACTGGGCGGATATGCTGCTGCTCGACCAGGCCAAGGCGCTGGCTTACTACGATCATCCGTTTTTCGGAAAGTATCCAGCCATTTCGGAGAACCATTTCGGCAAGGGCATGGTGACTTACGAAGGCACTGTGCTGAGCGATACACTGCAGCGCAAAGTACTGGTGCGGGTCTTGGAGCAGGCGCAATTAACAGGTCCCGGCCAGAAGTTGCCCGCCGCGGTGCCCGAAGCGGTGAAGGTGAAACACGGCGCTGGCCGCACCGGCCAACCAATCCATTACTATTTCAACTTCTCTGCGGCGCCGCAGCGTATCGTGTATCCGGACGCGGCGGGCCGCGAGTTGCTTTCGAATCGTACGCTGGCGCACGGCGCGGCCCTTAGCCTGGAGCCTTGGGGCGTGGCCATAGTGGAGCAGGATAGGCCTTAGCAACCGGATGTACAACCTGGCCGGCAAGCTGCTTGCGCCTCTCTTCGACCCTCTCGCTTTGGCGATTCTGCTGGCCGTCTGCGCCCTGCTGGCTTGGAAGCGAAAGCGGCTGGCGGTTCGGCTCCTAATAGTGTCGGTCGCGCTGCTGCTGGCTTTTTCTTCCAAGGTTGTGGAAAGGGCGCTGGTTCGTTCGCTGGAAAACCAGTTTCCGGACTCCGGCTTGGATGTCCCGCCAGCGCAGGCCATCGTAGTGTTAGGCGGCGCGATCCGGATGCCCTCCGGCATCCACCATTTCAGCGGGTTAATCGACTCGAGCGACCGCCTGTTGGTGGCGTTCCGGTTATATCGCGCCGGGAAGGCGCCGCTCATCCTCTGCAGCGGCGGAAACAACCCTATTGGCGCAACCGGCGACATTCCGGAGTCCACCCGGATGGCCGGCTTGCTCGAGGAATGGAATGTTCCAGCGGCCGCGGTCCGGATCGAAAGGGGATCCATCAATACCCACGAAAACGCCGTCGGGAGCTACCAGGCACTCGCTCCGGGCGGCGTCCGGCGGATTCTGCTGGTGACCTCGGCCATGCATATGCCCCGGGCGGCGGGCGCCTTTCGTAGAGCGGGCTTCCAGGTGGTCGCGGTGCCCGCCGATTTCCACAGCGGGTGGGGGGAACCGGGTGTCCTGACCGAATGGCTGCCCAGGGCCGACAATCTGGTCTGCTCCGAGGCGGCGTTGCACGAGTGGCTGGGCATTGCCATTTACCGCTTGCGGGGCTGGATATGAGGGCCGCCGCCCGTCCGCGCATAGGACTAGAACCATAACCAGGTGACGCCACGCCGCCGGGCTGGTATACTGTGCTGAGAAACGGCTCGGGAGCCGCAACGAGGTGCTGTCTGGTTGGCCGATGGCGATTCTCGCCGACCGCGTCCATTAAGGATAACCGCTGTCGTGTGTATCCCGCGCCGCGCCGGCTCAAGGCCGGCCACCGTCAACCTGAATCCCGGATGGAGGAGAGAAATGAACGACGTGAAGACATTCGTTGCCCTATTAGCATTGATCGCTATGGCCGCCGGACCTGCCAGCACGCAGGTAAGATGTACGGTGCCCGCCGCCACCGTGACCCAGCAGCCCAATCAGTATGCGGATACCGGCGATGGCCTCATCATGACCAGTTTCTTCACCACCAGCCAGGCCAAGGGCTGCGCCGCGCTCACCAACCTGCAAGGTGTTCCGTCCTGGTCCTACTGCAAGTCCGGCGGGCACATGTTTATGACCCGCGCCGTTACCGGCGGCACCGTGTTGTTGATCAGCAACTCCGGCTTCACCGACTATACCGTTAGCGAGATCAACCTGGCGGGCACTACGCTCAATTCCATTACGGAAGCCTCGGCCAACGCGCAGCTCGCCAAACTGGGCCAGCAGTCCATCATCGACTTCAACCACGAGGCCATGCGGCTGCCCAGCGGCGATACCGCTATCATCGCGCATAACGAAGCCCTGTATACCAATGTGCAGGGCGGGACCACGCAGAAACCCGTGGATATCATGGGCGACGAAGTCTTGGTGGTCGATACTGACTGGAACGTGGTGTGGACGTGGAACGCTTTCACCTGCCCGAATTGCGCCACCAAGCTGCCCGTCAGCCGCCAAGCTCCCCTGGACGAGAAGTGCCACCCTTGCTCCAACACGCAGACGGGCGCCTGCTGTCCCGTCACCCTGGCCCCCACCGCCAACGACTGGCTGCACGGCAACTCTCTGGCTTACGACGCCGACGACGGCAATCTCATCATGTCTCTGCGCGACCAGGATTGGGTGATCAAAATCGACTACGAGAATGGCACCGGCGACGGACATATCCTTTGGAATTTGGGCCTTGACGGAGACTTCCAAATGTACAACACGCCCCAAATTCCATCGCCCTGGTTCAGCCACCAGCACGACGTCGAAGTCTGGGATAGTTACTCTCCGAAGCTCCTCACGCTGTTCGACAACGGCAACACGCGCCGCTCTACCGATCCCGGCGCGGACAGCCGCGGGCAGGTGCTCTCGATCAACGAGACGGCCTTGACCACGGATATACGAGCCAACGTGGATTTCACTTTCTTCGCGGCCGGCTACGGCACCTCGGAGATCTTGGATAACGGCAACTATTGGTGGCAGGCGGGCGCCGCGGGCGGGCAGAATGGTCCGGATCCCACCCGTGGGATGGAATATCTGCCGTCTGGCACCACCGGCACTTCGGT
This sequence comes from Bryobacteraceae bacterium, assembly GCA_050008575.1. GTDB lineage: Bacteria > Acidobacteriota > Terriglobia > Bryobacterales > Bryobacteraceae > Bog-159. Next base: position 10,904 of record JBEKMJ010000114.1, on the reverse strand, counting down.
TTACTCGATTGAGTTCGCGGACACCGCCTATCGCTCCTTCCGTTTGGACGCTGCATCCGGATTCTAAGCCGGCGCGTTTGAGCGAAACGGAAGCGGCTTACTTGCGATTCACGTAATCGCGGTATCACATTCGTCTGACTTACTCTGCGTCAAATAAGTAGGCTAACCTACTTGATTCCTGGAGTGAGACACAGTAACATCAACTGATACTCCTCAGCGGCGGGATTGCGCCGCTTCCATCCGGGCAGGCCTGGGCGGACGAAAGGACGAAAGAAAAGTGCCATCTCTATTTGACGACGTCGCCCGGATCCTGGCAAAGCCCGCGCCCCGGCGGCAGGCGCTCAAGCTCGCGGCGGGTGTTTTCGCCGGCGGCGTTCTGGGCGCGTTGGGACTGAAGACGGCATCCGGCCAGGATGCACAGCCCGCCAGGTGCGAGCCCGGATTCACGGCTTGCGGCAACAGCGGCCTATGCTGTAAGAGCACTGGAAAATGCTGCATCACCAAAACCAGAGGAGCCTTCTGCGTTCCCAATCAGAATGACACATGTTGCGCCAACACCGCGTGTCTGCCGAAGACCGTCTGCTGCAGTGGTGTTTGCTGCGCCCCGGGCCAGACCTGCGTGGATGGGCGGTGTTCGGCAACCAAAGCCGCCGCTTAGCGATCCGGCAGCGGCGTCTCGATTCAGCCGGCGCGGACTGCGCGTAAGTGCGCGCCGGATTCGTCGTATAATTGTTTCATCCCTCAGCGACTCTCCCTCGCCTTTCTCGCCGCCGTACTCGCTTTCGCCGTTTATCAGGCGGGCGAACCATACGGTGGCTGGAATCCCTGCCTGCTGGCGCTCGGCCTTATCGCGGCCGTTTATTGGCTGCGCACGCCCACGGAACCCGGCGGAACGGGCGCACCGTGGCTGCTGCTCTTCCCCTGCTACTTAGTTCTGCAGTTGCTTCCCCTCCCGCTGTTCCTGCTTCGGCTTCTCTCTCCCACCCGCGCGAGCATTCTCGATAGCCTCGCCCGGCTCATGCCGCCCGCCAGTTTCGCGCCGCTGGCCACGGCTCCGGCGATCACCGTCGCGCAGTCGCCGCGGATCGTGGCGTACGTGCTCATGTTTGTGCTGGTGCGCGATGTGACCCGCCGGCTGGCGGGACGCCGACGTTGGTGCATGGCGATCCCAGTGGTCGCGATTGCCGCCGCCGAAGCGGTTCTAGGTTTGCTGCAGAATGCGCGGGCGGAAGAGGTACAGGGCACTTACATAAACAAGAATCACTTTGCCGGGCTGCTGGAGATGGCCTTGCCCCTCACGGCCGCCTACGCGCTGGCGCTATTCTCGCGGCGCTCTAATAATACTAAGGCGGTGGGTATATTGGCGATGGCCCTGGCGATGGTGGCGGGACTGGTCTGTTCACTCTCGAAAATGGGTTTCGTGGCGGGCCTCGCGGGGCTGTTTGTCATGGGCGCGCTGGCGATCGCCGGCAAAGTGCAAGGCGGCAGGAAATGGCTGGTGATCGCGGGGCTCGCCGCCCTGGTGCTATTCATTTTTGTCTTTCTGCCCTCCGATGCGTTCATCGCGAATTATGGAGGTGTGACATCCAAAGGGCCGGCCGCACTGGAGGGCCGCGGCCCGATCTGGCGCGAGACACTGAGTTTAATAGCCGCCTATCCGGTATTCGGATGCGGCTTTGGTAACTATGAAACGGCCTTCCTGAGATACCAGGCCAGCGTGGTCGACCGTGTCTTTACCTATGCCCACAACGACTATTTGCAGATTGCCGCGGAACTCGGGGTGGCCGGCTTTCTGATTGCCGCGGCATTGCTGCTGCCGGTCTTCGCCAGGGCATTTCGCGCGGCATTCCAAGGGCCGGACCGCTCTACGCGCTATCTGGGGCTGGGTTGCGCGGGCGCCATCGCGGCAATCGGCCTGCACAGCGTGACCGACTTCAATATGTATGTGCCGGCCAACGCCTTTACGCTGGCTTGGATTTGCGGCATCGCCGCGAGTCTCCCTTTGGCGGCGGAGAAACCCGCCGCCGATCGCCACGCTACGTTCTTCAGGAGATTCGCGATCGGGTGGGCCTGTCTGCTGATCGTCTATGCGCCGGTGCGGATGCTATTCGACTCCCAATTTCGCAGCGACTCGCGGGCCGAGAGAGTATTCTGCCGATTCGGGATTTGCGACACCGATGCGGTGATCGCCGCACAGACGCTGGCGCACGGCGGGCAGGCGGGAGCCGTACCGGCGCCTGAATTGTTCCAAGCGCTGCGCCGGGATCCCAACGCTCCGGCGCGCTGGTGCGCTACCGGTGAAGCGATGCAGCGCGCCGGCCGCGACGCGGATGCCCAGTATTGCTTTTCGCAGGCGCTCGCGCTCGGTCCGCACATTCCCCCCGTTCTGATGCAGGCCGCGGATTTCTACTACGAGACGCACCAGACAGGCTTGGCGATGCGGCAAATGGCGCGCGTGCTGGCGGACACGGACACTTACGACGACCTTATTTTCGCTTGGTACGCGGAGAAGAAGCTGCCGGTTACTGAGATCCTGGCACAGGGCCTGCCGCCGGGCCCCCGCGCGGCCACCGCCTATATGCGCGATCTAATCGCGAGCGGCCGGCCGGCGGCCAAGGAAGTCTGGAACTGGATCGCGGCGCGCGGGTTCGGCGACAACCGGCTGGCGCGTGAGTATGTAGGGTACCTGTTCAATAAGCGCGATTATGAAGCTGCCGCCCGCGCCTGGGCACAGTATTTGGGCCCGCATGGGAATGGTTATCTGGAATCCACGTGGATCTTCAATGGAGACTTCGAAAGCGAGCCGTCGGATTCGGCGTTCGACTGGCGCATCAATGCGCGGGAGGGAGTGGAGGCCTCCATAGATGCGCAGGTGGCGCACACGGGATCGCATTCCCTGCGCATCCGGTTTGAAGGTAAAGAGAACCTGGACTATAACGATGTGGGGCAGACGGCTTTCGTGAAGCCGGGGCGCTACCGGTTCGAGGCCTACGTGCGCACCGAGGGGATCTCGAGCGATCGGGGAATAGCCTTCCATATCTACGATCGCGAATCCGGCGCGCGGTTAGATGTCAGGACGGAGGAACTGACGGGTACGCGGGGCTGGACCAAGATCGGCCGGGTGTTGGTAGTTCCAAGAGAGACCAGGTTGCTGGCGATTGAAGTGAGCCGGCAGCGGTCCATGAAATTCGACAACCGGATTAGCGGCACGGTGTGGATTGACAGCGTAAAACTAGAACTAGAAGATGTCGGCACGGCGCGGTGATTTGTGGGTCCGCCGTGGGGCAGGCTCGCAGGCCCGCTCTTCGGCGAGCGAAAGCTCGCCCGTAGCGGCGCATGGCGCCGCTCCACAAGGTTTCACAGTTAATGGATCGTGCGCGTCTTCCGGTTCATGTAATCCATCAGCAGATACTGCCCCAGCGTATAAGGTGTCGTGAAATAGGCTTTGCCGCGGCAGATTTCGGTCACCTTTTGGACGAAGTTGACTAACCCGTAGTCGCTGGCCAGCATGAACGTGTTGATCAGTATCCCCTGCTTCTTGCAGCGATTGACTTCCTCCAGGGTGCGGCTGATGACCAGCGGGTCGAGGCCGAACGCATTCTTATACACGCGCCCGTCTTCGAGCGTAAGACAGCTTGGCTTGCCGTCGGTAATCATCACGATCTGGCGCATGTCCTTGCGCTCCTGCGCCAGCAGCCGCTGCGCCAGGATCAGGCCGTCGCGCGTGTTCGTATAATACGGCCCCACCTGCACGCGCGCAAGCTGGCTGATGGCCAACTCCTCGGCCGAATCGTGGAACAACACGCAGCGCAGGCTGTCGCCCGGATACTGTGTGCGGATCAGGTGCGCCAGCGCCAGCGCCACCTTCTTGGCGGGCGTGAAGCGGTCTTCGCCGTACAGGATCATGCTATGGCTGCAATCCAGCATCAGCACCGTGGCGCAGGAACTCTGGTATTCGCACTGGTGCACGTGCAGGTCGCCATACTCCATGTCGAGCGGCACTTTGGCGCCCTCGCGCCGGATCGCTGAAAACAGCGTTTCGCTGATATCCAGGTTGAGCGTGTCGCCGAATTCATACTGCTTCGACGATCCCGACGCTTCGATGCCCGTGGCCAGGTCGCGCGTGTCGTGCCGCCCGAAGCTGGATTTGCCCAGCGAACCGAGCAGGTCCTTCAGCGTCTTGAATCCCAGAAAGTCGAGCGACTTATCGGTGACTTCGAAGCGCACCTTGCTGTCCGGGCCGCTGGCCGCGCCCCGTCCACCCTGCGGCTCCGCGCCCGGCTGCTCGATGGCGATCTGCCCTTCGTCGATCATCTTCTGCACCAGGTTTTCGAGCAGCTTCTGCATTTGTTCGGGCGTGAGATTTTGCAGGCGCTCCATCGCCTCGCGCAGGTTTTCGTGGTCGAAAAGATCGCCCTGTTCGAGCGCCTGCTGGATTGCCTTTTTAAGATCTTCCAGAGTGTGCTCGTTCCATTCGCTGAAGGGCATGTACTGCGTGTTGAAGCCGCTTTGCAGGAGAAAGTCGGAGAGCGCCTGCAGGAGGTCTTCGGCGTTGATGCCGAAATCTTCTTCAGTGTATTTGGAGTACTTGATTTTCATAGAAGCAGTGCGGGGCTGAAGCCCCGCGCCGGCTAAAGCCCGCCCTCCATTAGTTATACTGCCGCCGCATGTTCGGCCGTTGCGGCCCGGGCCCCTCTTCCCGCGGCCCTTCGCGCTTGCGCTCTCCCGCCCCGAATTCGCGCTCCTCGTTGCGGCTGATGCGCCGGTGCGCGTACAGGCCCTCCAGCACGAACTCCGCGGCCGACGCGCGCACCGCATCCGGCTCGTTGGCCGAAAGCTTCAGCGCTTTCAGCTTCTCCATCAAACCTTGAATGGATCCCAACGCCTGCACCATGGCCGCCGCATCCTGGCTCTCGTCCAGTTTCAACGAGCCGCCCAAATCGAACCACTGCACGATCTGCGATACATTCGCGCCTTCGAAATACTTGTCGTAAACCTTACCCACCGCCACGCGAATCAGCTCGCGCGCCACCGCGTCGCCGCCTTTCAGCTCGCCCTCGTACTCCAGCTCCATCTTGCCGGTGATCGACGGCAGCGCCGAGTAGATATCCAGCACGCGCGGCACCGCCACCTGCTCCTTGCTCTTCAGCGCCCGCCGCTCCGCGTTCGAGACCACGTTTTCCAGCACCGAGATGGGCAGGCGCTGCGAGACGCCGGAGCGCTTGTCCACGCGCTTATCCTCGCGCGCCAGGAACACCAATTGCTCCACGATTTCCTTGACGTACACCGGCACGCGGACGTCGATCGGCGCATCGGCGGATGACGGACGACGCAGCCAGGCTTCCTGCTCGGTGATGGCCATGCCCTGGTCGAGCGTCACCGGATAGTGCGTGCGAATCTCGCTGCCGATACGGTCCTTCAGCGGCGTGATGATCTTGCCGCGCGCGGTGTAGTCTTCCGGATTGGCCGTGAACACCAGCATCAGGTCGAGCGGCAACCGTATCGGGTAGCCTTTGATCTGTACGTCGCCTTCCTGCATGATGTTGAACAAGCCTACCTGGATCTTGCCGGCCAGGTCGGGCAGTTCGTTGATGGCGAAGATGCCGCGATTGGCGCGCGGCAACAGGCCGTAATGCACCGTCAGCTCGTCGGAAATGTCCTGCCCGCGGCGCGCCGCCTTGATCGGATCGATGTCGCCGATCATATCCGCGATGGTCACGTCCGGCGTGGCCAGCTTCTCCACGTAGCGGTGCTCGGCCGCGAGATACCCGATGGGGGTGTCGTCGCCCTCTTCCTGAATCAGGTTGCGGCAGCGCCGGCAAATCGGATGGTAGGGATTGTCGTGGATCTCGCAGCCTTCCACATACGGCAGCACTTCGTCCAGCAGCGTGGTCAGCATGCGGATCAGGCGCGTCTTGGCTTGCCCGCGCAATCCCAGCAGAATGAAATTGTGCCGCGACAGAATGGCGTTCACCACTTGCGGCACCACGCTGTCTTCATAGCCCACAATGCCCGGAAACAAAGGCGTGGGACATTGCAGCTTGCGCATCAGGTTGCCGCGGAGTTCGTCCTTGACGGACCGCCTGCCGATGCGTTCCTCGGACAATGCGCTGTTGCGAAGAGCGCCAAGCGTGCGGGGTAAATCCCAGGTGGCTTTGGTCAACTGACGACCCCCTTTCGACGATTGTACCAGAGGTGGGATAGGCTTCCGCAGTGGGGCAGGCTCGAAGCCAGGCTCGAAGCCAGGCTCGAAGCCTGCGCGGGCCTCGCAGGCCCGCTGGTAGCACAGGCTTCAGCCTGTGTGCACAGGCTTCAGCCTGTTTTCGGCGAGCGAAGCTCGCCCCGGCGGCGCATGGCGCCGCCCCACTAGCCCTACTCCGCGCCAAACTCGAACACGTCCGTATTGGTTCGCACTACCAGCTTCCCCGCCCCGAACGCCTTGCCCTCCACCTCAAAAAATACCGCCCCATCCGTGGATTCCCCCGGCGCCACCTTGGTCTGCACCAGCGCAATCGCCGAGGCCGCGGCCGCGGCTTTCAGTCTAGTGGAGTTTACTTCCGCCAATGCCGCCTGCCGCCGCGCCTCGTAGGCGTTGGCCACCTTCATGTGCGGGATGCCATAGAGCGCCGTCTCATAGGCGGACACCAGCTTGATCACATCGCCCCGCCCGCCCTTGTCCCGCAACATCCGGACCACGTCGGCCGCCGGCCAGGCTTGCAGCTCGGAGCCGTCGTCCTTCTTAAAAGAGAAATCCTCCGGCCGGATCACGTAAGGCCCCGGCGAGCCATTGGAAACCGCTACCTGCAGGATACTGAGCTCCCGCACATGGCCCGGCAGGCGCGCCACCATCAGGGTCACACCGCGCTTGGTGATGGTCTGATATTTCAGCCCGTTCGATTCAAATTCGATCACCTGGCCGGGTATCGCCAGGCACACTCCCAGCAGCAAGGCCGCGGCGCGAGACAGAACCGGCTCCATGCAACTATATTACGATAAGGATGGTTATGGACACCGAACAATCGTCCGCTACCCCCAACGCGGGTATTCGTCCCAGCCGTTATGGCCTGGCCGAACACGGGATTCGCAACGTCAATATCGCTCACTGGAATCTCGGCACCGCGCAATTGTTGGAGCACGCGGTCCGCCGCCACGAGGGCCTGTTCGCCACGGGCGGCTCCTACGTGGTGGGCACTGGACAGTTTACCGGCCGCTCCCCCAAAGACAAGTTCATCGTGCGCGACGAGGCTACCGAATCCACCGTGCAATGGGGGCCCGTCAATCAGCCTATGACGCCGGCCAGTTTCGATCGCTTGTATTCGAAGATGCTGGCCTACTGGCAGGGTCACGATCTGTTCGTGCAGGATTGCTTCGCCGGCGCCGACCCGCGCTACACGCTGCCCATCCGCGTGATCGCACAGTATGCCTGGCACGCTCTGTTCGCCCGCCAATTGTTCGTGCGGCCCGACCCGCTACGTACCCAGGACCACGTCCCCGAGTTTACGGTCTTCTTCGCGCCGCGGCTGCAGGCCACTCCCGGCGAAGACGGCACCAACTCGGAGGCCTGCATCGTGGTCAACTTTACCAAGAAAGTGGTGTTGATCTGCGGCACCAGTTATGCGGGCGAGATGAAGAAGTCCGTCTTCACCATTCTCAATTACCTGCTGCCGGAGCGCGGCATCATGCCCATGCACTGCTCCTCGAACGTGGGAAACGGCGGCGGCGTGGCCCTGTTCTTCGGTTTGTCGGGCACCGGCAAGACCACCTTATCCGCCGACCCCCAGCGCCGCCTCATTGGCGACGATGAGCACGGCTGGAGCGACGATGGCGTATTCAATTTCGAAGGCGGCTGCTATGCCAAGTGCATTCACCTCTCGCGCGAGAATGAGCCGGAGATCTGGAACGCCATTCGCTTTGGAACCGTGCTGGAAAACGTGGCCATCGACGCCGAAACGCGCTTGCTGGATTTCGATTCCGCGGCGCACACCGAGAATACCCGCGCCGCCTATCCTCTGAAGTACATCGATCACGCGGTCATTCCCAGCGTGGCCGGGCACCCCAGCAACATCATCCTGCTCACCGCGGACGCTTTCGGAGTGCTCCCGCCGATCTCGCGGCTCACGCCCGAGCAGACCATGTATCACTTCTTGAGCGGCTACACCGCCAAGGTCGCCGGCACTGAGCGCGGACTCGGCAGCGAACCCGCGGCCACGTTCAGCGCTTGCTTCGGCGCGCCATTCCTGCCGCGTCCGGCGGCCGAGTACGCCGCCATGCTGGGCGAGAAGATGCGCCGCCACAAAGTGAATTGCTGGCTGCTGAATACCGGCTGGGTGGGCGGTCCTTACGGCATCGGCGAGCGCATGCGCCTGCCTTACACCCGCGCCATGCTCACCGCCGCGCTGGAGGGACAGTTCGACGACGTGCCTATGGAGCCGCATCCATTCTTCAAAACGACGATCCCCAAAGCCTGCCCGCACGTGCCCCCCGATTTCCTGGACCCGCGCGGCATGTGGAGCGATAAGGCCGCCTACGACCGCGCCGCGCTGGACCTTAGCGCGCGCTTCAGCAAGAACTTCGAGAAGTTTTCCAATGTCGGTCCGGAGGTATTGGAGGCCGGGCCCGTGGTGTTGGCGCGGGTCTGATCCTTATGTCGATCAAGTCACAAGCTGAGCTGCGGAAGCTGCAAGCGATCGGCAATATAGTCCGGCTGACGCTGGAAGAAATGTCGGCTGCGGTTTGTCCCGGCGTCACTACGGCCTGGCTGGATTCAGTTGGCTCGGCGGTATTGGCGAGGTATGGCGCGGAGTCGTCGCCGCCGCTGGTCTATGGATTTCCGGGCACGGCATGCATCAGCGTGAAGGACGAAGCCATCCACGGAATTCCGGGCAAGCGAATCCTGGCCGAGGGCGACCTGGTGAAGTTGGACGTCACGGCGCAGAAGGACGGCTTCGTGGCCGATGCCGCGGTTACCGTCAGGGTCGGCCGAGTCTCGGCGGCTGCGGATGCGCTGAAGCGGTGCGCGGAGACTGCGTTTCGACAGGGACTGAAGGCTGCGCGGGCGGGCACTCGCGTCTGTGAGATCGGACGCGCCGTGGAGCGCGACGTGCGGCGTTGCGGGTTCAGCGTGATCCGGGAATTCTGCGGCCACGGCGTGGGCCGCGCCATCCACGAAGAGCCCTGCGTTCCCAATCATTACGATCCGCGCTTCCGCACGAAGCTGACGGATGGCCTGGTGATTACGATCGAGCCGATTATCGCGGCGGGCGACGGTCGCGTCAACCTGCGCGCGGACAAGTGGACAGTTCGCACCGGCGACGGAAGCTTGGCCGCGCATTACGAACACACCATCGTGATTACGAAGGGCGATCCCATCTTGCTGACCGCCGCATAAGACCATGGCAAGCTGGCAAGCCCACACCATGAGTTTCTTCCTGCGGCATACGTTCAAGCCCCACCTGGCGCGCGCGAAGAACGCCCAACATGCCCGTGCCATCATGAACGGCGGCGTCTTCAAGACTCCCGCGGCCGTGAAGATCACGCCCGCGGCGCTGGGAGGCGTGCCCGGCGAATGGGTCGAGTCGGTATCCCAACCCGCCACGGCGGTCCTGCTGTATCTGCATGGCGGCGGCTATTTCGCCTGTTCGGCGCGCACCCATCGCCCCTTTACAACGGCCTTCGCGCAACGCGGATTGCGCGTTTACGCGCCCGATTACCGGCTAGCTCCGGAGAACCCGTTCCCCGCCGGCCTCGACGATGCCGTGGCCGTCTGGCATGCGGTGCGCGTGGAGGCGGGCGCATCCACGCCCATGGCGATCGGCGGCGATTCGGCCGGCGGCGGTTTGGCGCTCGCCACCATGCTGAAGCTGCGCGACGAAGGCGCGGCGCTGCCCGTGGCCGCGGCCCTGTTCTCGCCCCTCACCGACCTCATCGGCGCCGGCGAATCGCGGCGCACCAACGACCGGCGCTGCGCCATGTTTCATGGCAGCGGTTTGGCGCGCGCCACCGAGTTCTATATGGCGGACACCGGCGGCGATCCGCGGAACCCGCTGGCGTCGCCGCTCTATGCCGATTTGCGCGGCCTGCCGCCGCTGCTGATACACGTGGGCGCCGATGAGACCCTGCGCGACGATTCAACCGAGTTGGCCGCGCGCGCGCGGGCCGCCGGCGTGCGGGCCGAGCTGATCGTATGGCCGGTGGTGCCGCACGTCTGGCAATTGTTCCATCCGTTCGTGCCCGAAGGCCGCCAATCGCTGGCCGCGGCGTCGGCATTCCTGAGACAGTCGGCAGCCGCGGCGGCGCGGTGACAAAAGTGGGACAGACCCGCTGGCCTGTCTTGCGGGCGACGTCCACATCGGCCGTGTGAGCCCGTCAGGGCCGAAACCCGCCGTGGGGCAGGCTCGCAGCCTGCGCGGGCCTCGCAGGCCCGTTCTTCGGCGAGCCAAGCTCGCGCCCGCGAGCAAGCTCGCCCCAATGGGGGTAAAGCCCCGCGGCGGCGCATGGCGCCGCCCCACGCGGGGCCGCGGGCCCCATCCCGACAGGCCTGAAAACATGACACAAACGTGACACTTTCCAGGCTGAATCTACACACTGGCCGTCTACCGTTACAGTAGAGTAGGGAAAACGCGATGAACTTCTCTGCACGTATGGCGACTGTAATTCAGATCGGTCTGGTACTGGCTGGCTCGCTCCCGGCGCAGAGCGGCCTCACGGTCTCCGTGAGCGCGCTAATGGATGTCTACCGCGCTGGGGGATACGACGATGGCAGCGACGGACTGCCGCCCGCCGCATTCACGTTCCCGGCCGCGCCCGGACAGACCCTTACGTTTTCCAGCGTCACAGGCGCCTGGAACTGCGGTCAAAATCCACTTTACGGGCCGGACGGATCGACCACTACCGTCTGTCAGCCG
>JBEKMJ010000113.1:0-27939 GCA_050008575.1 Bryobacteraceae bacterium | reverse complement strand
GGGATAGAACTGAGCCATAAGCGTGGTGAGGGCCTGATCGTAGTCCGGGCCGCCGGTGGCTTTCAGAGGGAAGGCGTAACCCAGGTTCATCTTCGAAAGCACGAGCGCAGCGATGCCGGGCATGATGACGATGAACGGCAGAAACATCTTGGGCAATGTGCCGATCAGGGGCGTGCGGCGGGCGGCCGACATGGAATCGGCGGCCATGGCGCGCTGGACCACCAGAAAATTCGTACACCAGTAGCCGAACGAGAGCACGAAGCCGAGGCCTGCCACCATGCCGAAGATCTCGACGCCCATGGGGTTTTCGGTGGGACTGCCCATATAGCTCCAGGCGTGCGTCATGTTGGGTGGAAGACGCGATACCATGCCCTGCCACCCTCCGGCTTTGCTGACCGATAAAATGGCCAGCGGCGCGAAACCCATCACGATGAGCAGGAACTGCAGCACCTCATTATATATAGCGCTGGTGAGGCCAGCACGATGGCCGCCGAAGCCAGCACGGAAACATCGAAACTCCATCCCAGCACCAGGTGCAGCAATAGCCCCAGGGCATACATGGAAATGCCGGAGGAGAAGATGGTCATGACCGCGAAGGAAAAGGCGTTGAAGGCGCGAGTCTTCTCGTCGAAGCGCATCTTCAGGTATTCGGGCACCGAACGAGCCTTGCTGCCGTAATAGAACGGCATCATGAAAATGCCCATGAACAGCATGGCGGGGATGGCGCCCAGCCAATAGAAATGCGCGGTCATGATGCCGTACTTGGCGCCGGAAGCGGCCATGCCGATAAGTTCCACCGCGCCCAGATTGGCGGCGATGAAGGCCAGACTGGTAATCCAGACGGGGACCGAGCGCCCGGACATGAGGAAGTCGCCGCTGGAGGAGATCCGCTTGCGGAGCCTCCAGCCGATGCCTAGGACAAAGGCGAAATACAGGGCGAGAATGACATAATCTACCGGAGCGAGTTTCACTGATAGCGCCTCTTGACGGTTTCCGAGCGAGTTTCGGATTTGAAACCCCTGAGTGTAACGCGGAGGGTGGGGAAATGCAAACGCGACGCCGAGACGCGGGGCGCTAGTGGGGCAGGGCTCCAGTCCTGCGGCCGGCTTCTACGCCGGCCCTGCCGGCCAAACTACCAACGCTTTGCCATATGGCGCATAATTGAAGACATGAATGCTGCGGAGCTATATGATCGGGACTTCGCGGAGTGGGCCGTGCGAAACGCCGAACTGCTGCGCTCCGGCCGCGTCGCGGAGGCCGATCTGAACCACATTGCCGAGGAAATCGAGGATATGGCCAAACGCGAACGGCGCGCCATGCAAAGCCGCTTGGCGCGGCTGATCCAGCACCTTCTGAAATGGCAGGTACAACCCATGAAGCGGAGCGCAAGCTGGCAGAGCATGATCGCCGAACAGCGCTTCCGGATTGGCAAGCTGCTGGACGACAACCCGAGCTTCCGGCAGGAGCTGGCGAAATGGATCGACCAGGAGTACGATCACGCCGTCCACTTGGCGACGCTCGATACGGGTCTCAAAAGGGATCGATTTCCAAGTTCCTGGCCTTACACGCTGGAACAGACGCTGGATCGGGGCTTTCTGCCGGACTAGGGGCGGATGGGGCGGCTGGCAGCCAAACCGCCGGCCGCGCCAAAAGCGTCTGGAACGCCCTCGGAGCACTGTTTAGTACGTGAAAAGATACGCAATTCTACAGGCGCCCTGCCTTGCATTCCAAGCAGGAGTTTGATGCCGATACCAATTCGTGTCGTGAAAGGTTTGACCATAGTGCGGTGATGCCACCAACACAAACTTCATCAATCCCGGCGACAACATGAGGCCGCCGACTCCGTCGCTCCAGGATCCGCCGCGGGTTTCGCCGATATCGCAGATCGTCTGCGGCGCGCCGCCCGCCAGATAGACTCGCTGCAACTTACCGTGCGCGAAGAATGCGACGGACTTGCTATCCGGGGACCAGAATGGCAATCCTGCGTCTTCGGTTCCGGCGAGCACCCGCGCGGTCGCGCCGTCCAGCGGATGCACCCACAGAGCCGCCTTGCCGTGGTCCGTCGCGATATAGGCCGCAGTCCTGCCGTCCGGCGACAAAGAGATGCCGGAAGCCTGGGTTCCAAGTAAACTCGGAGCCCGCGGGCGGATTGATCTGGAGACTCAGACCTTGGCAGCCTCGGCGGACCGGCAAATGTCTCTTTGAACATGAACGACAAGGTCAGGTGGTGGGGGCTTCGGCCCTGACGGCGAACACCACGCCGAGCTATTTGACGGACGCCTTCCTATGCACTAAGGAGACGGGTAAAATGCAGGATCTGGGCGCGCTTCCCGGGGACGTTGCAAGCGGCGGCGTGTGGATAAAACGACAGCGGCGTGGTGGTCGGCCTGTCGTTTGACCTGGCGGCAGTCCCACGGGCGTTCGTCTGGCGGAACGGCGCGATGACCGACCTCAACACCTTGGTTCCGGCCGATTCTCCCCTGTATCCGCTGTGGGCCACGAGTATCAATTCCAGCGGCGGGATCGCAGGGTTTGGCGCGGCCAATTCCGGCGGCCTGCACGCTCTTCTGGCCACGCCGGCCACAGGCGCACAGGACCATAGCGTTGCGGCGGCCCAGCAGGGCGCACGCAAGCCGATCACTCTGACCGAGATTGTCCGCGGGCAGCTCATCGAGCGGCTCGGACTTCGCAAAAGATTGATACCTGGGGCGGGCGCCGGTCGCGCTCCATCCATTCCGGACATCCCGGATAGCGGGCCGGCGGCGGCGCCGTAGTCACCCCATAATGCATCTACTGGTAAGTCACAATTATGCTGTTTTCGACGCTCGCCTCGGCCCATCCCACGTCCAGGCCCGTCGCGCTAAAGCTCACCGGCGCCGTCACGTTGGCGACCGACAGATTGGATGTGGAAACACCCAAAAGAGTGAAACTGGGGGGCAGCGATAGCAACACGGAGGCAGGTACCGTAAACGTGCCTGGCGCAACCGGCGCCTGGCAAGTAAAGTCGCCCACCACGAAAGAGCTGTCGCTATTGTTTAAGGATCCGAACGAAGTGCCCGTGATGCTGACGTAGGTGCTGGGATCGCCGCCAGTCCAATTCACCGTCAGCCCGTTCGACCGCGTGACCGTCGAGATGCTGTCCATGTTCGTCCAGGTCAACGGAGAGGTCAGTTGGAGCTGCGTGGCGAACGCGCCGACGTCCGGGCCGCCGCCGCCGTTATTGAAACTGAAACTGCCGCCGGAGGCCGGAATGAAAGCTGTGGCCGTGGGCGGCGTGGCGTAGACTTCGATTCCCCCCTCGCTCGTGAGAGGCATCGCCAGGGCGCCGTCCGGTCCGCTGATATTCACGTCCGGACCGGCGTTCAGGTAGGTGAACTTAAATCCCGGCGGGGTCGTACTGGCGCTGCTCGCGTTGTAAAAATTGACGACACAACTGCCCAGCGAGGTGGCTCCTCCCCCGGTAGCCGTGGCTCCCTGGGTGAGTTGGCTGTACGTGATCTTAAAGAAACCGGCAAAACCGGATTCGAGGGTGCCGCCGCCGAACGACTGCCCGCCAACGACGGTCGCCGGCGTAGTGGCCTCGATCAGCGCCACGACGCCGATGCTCAGCGAGCCCGATTGGGCGGCGCCGTCCAGCACGGAGATCGAAATCGGATTCGCGGCGTCGGAGCACGTGCGGCCGCTGGCGGCGACCGGCAGCGTCGCGAAGTTGCTCACATAACTGCCGGTGACCACCGCCACCGAGACATTGCAGCCGGATACTCCTGCCGGAACCTGGACGTTGATCTGATCCAGCCCGGTGTAGGACGACCGCCCATGATAGAGCACCTTGGCCGAAATGCCGCCGATATCCACCTCCACCGGATCGCTGACGGCTCCCCCTTTGTTGTCGTCCGCGACCGGGCCCAGCCCGGTTCCCCATAGCTCCAGGATGTCGCCCGGGTTGGCGGCCTCGGAAAAGCCCAGGTAGGCGTAGTTATTATTCGCGTCGAAGCCGGCCAACTGCCCGGCGCCGTAGTTAAATGTCAGCAGACCAAAGTCGCTTTCCACCACCTGGATGGGAAAGGCCGCGCTGACACCCCCGCTGGTGGTCACGGTGATGGTGCCCGTACCAACCGGCGTCGCCGACGGCAGAACCGCATTGATCTGAGTGGGGCTCAAGTAATAGAGCAAGGGTTGCGTGGTGGCGCCATTCACCTTCACGCTGAGCGATACGCCACTCAGTGTGGTTTGAAGGGGTGCGGCTTGCAAGGGCACCGTGGTGGACGAAAGATTGGCGCCGAAAATGGCGAAGATAGAACCTCGCGCCGTGCCATAATTCGGCAGCCCCGGCAAGGTCCAACTGTAGATGTTCGCCAGTTGGGTGACCGTGGGCGTTTGCGCGAATGCGCTACCTGCGAAAATGCCCGCTAGCGCGAGCGTGAAGCCGGCAAATCTCATAAAACCTCCAAGGGCATAGTGCGCCGAAACCGCGGACCGTTTCACGGATGTTCCGGCTCTCTATCAGAGCTAATTTAGCAGCGATTCGGGGGCGTGCAACATGCGACGCTGGCGCGCCGGGATTTTTCCGTACATCCACATGTGCGTGGCCTAATCCGGCCGGCCATCCCCCATGCCCGGCGCTAGACTGGGTTTGTCGGTAGTGGGTCATTTTGGTTTCGGAGGGCGGGCAATTCTGCCCGCAGCCGGCTTTCAGCCGGCTCAAATCCAAACTCACCCACTGCCGGTTTGTCCGCCAGGAGGCGGTTCCATGAAAGTCATTGCAGATCTCTGCGTGGTCCCTATCGGCATCGGGACGTCCGTATCCAAAGAAGTCGCCGCCTGCGAGCGGGTGCTCGCCGAGGCCGGCCTCAAAACCAAGCTGCACGCCTACGGCACCAACATCGAAGGCGAGTGGGACGACGTCTTCGCCGCCATCAAACGCTGCCACGAGGTGGTTCACGCCATGGGCGCGCCGCGCATCTCGTCGACTTTGCGCTTTGGCACGCGCACCGACCGCGAACAGCATATGGAAGACAAGATCCGCAGTGTGGAGGAAAAGCTGCGCTGAAATTCCAGCGCGCCCAGAACGGGCCTGCGAGGCCCGCGCAGGCGCGAGCCTGCCCCACTTTCCCCGACGGAAACCGTTTCCTTTGCCGATAAGCGAAACATGGTTCCAATCGTGCACGCGCTTGGCTGCGCACAGCCGGGCCTGTACGGTCTGGGCCGCATCCGCTAGCAAAGGAAGAATCCGAAATCATGGCTTTATCGAGGACCGTTGGCCTTGCGATCTACATGGGAGTAATGGGGTACGCCGTGCCGGCCGCCGCCGCACCCGTTCAAGTATTCCAAAACCACGTGCCGAAAGGCGTTGCCGGGTCGCGCCGATTAGGCCCGCTCTCCGGCTTGGCGCGGCTGAATCTGGCCGTGGGCCTGCCGCTGCGCAATCGCGAGGACCTCGACGGTTTTCTGGAACGGCTATCCGATCGGGAAAGCGCCAACTACCGGCGCTATTTGAATGCGCGCGAATTTGCCGGGCGCTTTGGCCCTACCCAGCGGGATTACGACAGGCTGATCGAATTCTTCCAGGCGAATGGCTTTACCGTTTCGGGAACGCACCCGAACCGCATGATCCTGGACGTCGCGGGACCGGTTTCAGCGATCGAGAAGACGCTGCACGTGAAGATGGCCGTTTGGGAGCACGAAACGCGCGGACGGTTCTTCGCGCCCGACCGGGACCCGTCGCTGGATGTCGATGTCGCGGTAGTGGATATCGCCGGACTGGACAACTTCGCGCTGCCGAGGCCGGCGGATCTGAAAGTGGCGCCCTTCGCCGCGGTCCAGCCGATGACGACCGGATCGGGACCCTCCGGTCTGTTTTTCGGCAACGATTTCCGGGCGGCCTACGCGCCGGGCGTGGCGCTGACGGGCACGGGGCAGACCATCGGACTTTTCGAACTCGACGGCTTCTTCGCGGCCGACGTACAGGCGAACTTCGCCCAGGCGGGATTGCCGCCGGTGTCCGTCTCTACCGTGCTGCTGGATGGTTTCAGCGGCGCGGCGGGCAGCGAAAATATCGAAGTGACCCTGGACATCATGATGGCCGGGTTCATGGCTCCGGGCGCCAACATCATCGTGTACGAGGGCACCAGTTGGGACGACGTTCTGAATCGCATGGCCACGGACAATATCGCCAAGCAACTGAGTTGTTCGTGGATGTTTTATCCGATCGATGCCACCACGGAACAGATCTTCCTCGAGATGATTGCGCAGGGGCAATCGTTCTTTACGGCGGCCGGCGACAGCGGCGCTTTCATAGGCGGGATCTGGCCGCCCGCGGACGACCCCAACGTGACGTCCGTGGGCGGAACGGCCCTGACCACCACCGGCCCAGGCGGGTCGTGGGTATCGGAAACCACATGGAACGACGGCGGCGGCGGGATCAGCAGCAGCTACACCATCCCCAGCTATCAACAGAGCTTGAACATGGCGGCGATCGGTGGATCGAGCACCATGCGCAACATTCCGGACGTGGCTTTGCTGGCGGCGGTACAGATCTTCCTGATCTGCAACAACGGAGAATGGATTTCCGTGGGTGGAACGAGCGCCGCGACGCCGTTGTGGGCCGGCTTTATGGCTTTGGCCAACCAAAAAGCGGCGGCCAGTGGAAATCCCGCGGTCGGCTTTCTGAACCCGGCCATCTATGCGATCGGCGCGGGAGCCGATTACAACGGCGACATGCATGACATTACCACGGGCAGCAACGGCTTCTCCGCGCTGGCAGGTTATGATCTGGCGACCGGTTGGGGCACGCCCGCGGGCCAGCCGTTGATCAACGATTTGACTTCGATGCCCGGCGCGCCGTCGTTCGGGCTTTCGGCTTCTCCCACTACCGTATCGGTGCCAGGCGGGTCCAGCGTGGCGGCCACGATTCAAATCACCCCGCGCAACGGCTTCACCGGCGCCGTTACCCTGAGCGTGTCGGGACTGCCCAGCGGCGTCACGGGAACGTTGGGCAGTGTCACCGCAAATGGCTCCAGCCAGCTAACGCTCACCGCCGCGAGCGGCGCCGTACCCGGCGCCTATACCACTTCGGTGCAAGGCATTTCCGGAAACCTTAACGCGAGTGTGGCACTGAGTCTGACGGTGACGGCCGCGCCGGCTTTCAGCCTGCAAGCTACGCCCACGGCCGTCACCATCGTGCAGGGCGCCACCGGCACGGCCAGTATCGCGGTTGGACCCGCCAATGGATTTAACGGCGCGGTAAGCCTGACCGTCTCCGGGCTGCCGAGCGGGGTGACCGCATCGTTCAGCCCGGCCAGCGCGTCCACTGCGAGCACGTTAACCTTCGCGGCCAGCGCCACCGCCGCGGCGGGCGCAGCCACGGTGACGGTGACGGGCAAGTCGGGCAGCCTGAGCGCTACCTGCACCATCGCCTTGACGGTGGTTCCTCCGGCGCTCTTCTCGCTGGCGGCCTCTCCCGCCACCCTAAGCGTGGTACAAGGGGCCAGCGCCGCCGATACCATCACGGTAACGCCTAAGACCGGATTCACCGGCACAGTCGCCCTGACGGTGGCGGGCCTGCCCAGCGGGGTGACAGCCGCGTTCAACCCGGCGGCCACGGCCACCAAGAGTACGGTCACATTCAGCGCCGCCTCTTCGGCTGCGCCGGCGTCCGCCACCGTCACGGTGACTGGGACCGTGGGCGCATCGTCCACGTCCACCACGATCGGCCTGACGGTTAAGCCGGCGCCCAGCTTTACGTTGGCTGCCGCGCCCGCGAGCCTGAGCGTGACACCGGGGACGTCGGGATCGAGCGCACTCACACTCGCGCCGCTGAACGGCTTCACCGGCGCCGCGAGCCTGACGGTCGCCGGATTGCCTGCCGGCGTGACGGCGGTATTCAATCCAGCCAGCATCAGCTCGGCCGGCACGCTGACACTTACGGCCAGCGCATCGGCGGTGCCCGGTTCGGCGACCCTGACGGTCACCGCTACCTCCGGCGGTATTTCGGCGAAGGCCGCGCTAGCCTTGACGGTGGCTCCCCCGCCCGGCTTCACTCTTTCCTCTTCGCCTACCAGCGTGAACCTGGCAGCCGGCGGCACCGCGACCGCGACCATCGCCGTGCAGCCGGCGGGGGGCTTCGGTGGAACCGTAGCCTTTGCCGCGTCGGGGTTACCCACGGGGGTCACGGCGTCGTTCAGTCCGGCGAGCGCAACAGCGTCCAGCGCGCTCACTCTCACGGCGGCCAGTTCGGCGGCGGCGGGAACGTGGCAGCTTAGCGTCAAGGGAACCTCCGGCAGCCTCACCGCCACAGTCGCCATCGCGGTAACGGTGGCGCCTCCGCCGGGCTTCGCCATAACGCTCGCGCCAGCCAGCTTGAGCGTGGCGCAGGGGGCGTCGGGAACCAGCACGGTGACCGTGGCGCCGGCGAAAGGATTCACTGGCAACGTTAACCTGGCGATCGCCGGTTTACCTCCGGGCGTGACGGCGGCATTCAGTCCGGCCAGCACCAGTTCCACCAGCACGCTGACGTTAACGGCCAGCTCTTCGGCATCGACCGGTGCGGTTACAGCAACCGTCACGGCAACCTCGGGCAGCATTTCGGCCAAGGCCACCGTGGCTTTGACCGTTGCGGCCGGGCCGAGCTTTACGTTGGCGGCGGCGCCGGCCAGCCTAAGCGTGCAGCAGGGGCAGTCGGGCACCAGTACGATCACATTGGCGGCGGTGAACGGCTTCACCGGCACCGTGAACCTGGCGATCGGCGGATTGCCAACCGGCGTGGCGGCGGCATTCAGTCCGGGCGCCACCGGTTCCACGGTTACGCTGACGCTGACGGCTAGCGCTACGGCGCCGACCGGTTCGGCGACCGTGACCCTGACCGGGACGTCCGGCAGCCTTTCGGCGAAAGCCACTATCGCCTTGACGGTGGCGGCCGCCGTATCCGGCTTCAACCTGACCTCTTCGGCGCCCAACGTGAACGTGCCGGCGGGCGGCGCCGGAAGTGCGTCCATCGGCGTCCAGCCGCTGGGAGGATTCGGTGGCACCGTCGCCTTGACCGCCTCCGGGTTACCCACGGGAGTTACGGCCGCGTTCAGCCCGGCCAGCACGAATGCGGCCAGCACGCTCACATTCACGGCGGCAGCCTCCGCCGCGGTTGGCGCGTCGCAGGTTACCGTCAAGGGTACTTCAGGCAGTCTCACGGCGGCCCTTACGATCACGGTGACGGTGACGGCAGCCACTCCGCCGAACTTCGCCGTGGCACTGGCGCCGGCCAGCCTGACCGTGGTTCAGGGCGCCAACGGGGCTACCGCCATCACCATAACGGCGCTCAGCGGAACCTTAGGGAACATGGCGCTCTCGGCCGCGGGTCTGCCCAACGGCGTGACCGCGTCCTTCAGTCCGTTGAACGGCCCCGGCGCGGGCTCCAGCGTATTCACGGGGACATTCACCGCCATTGGCAGCGCGTCCGCGGGCACATCGAAAGTGACGGTGACCGCGGCATCGGGCGGCGTGACCCAAACCGCGGTGTTGACTTTGACCGTGGCGGCGCCCAGCGCGGGGACCGTCCCTGTCAACCTGGCGCCGTATTACAACGTGTCCGGCAGCGCCGTAGACTACCTTCCCTTCACCGGCGGAGGACTGGACGCGGGGGGGCGTTCCTATTCGGGCATATTGCTGGGCGCGAGCCAGAACGTGGGTGGGACCGTATTCAGCCTCGGACCGATGGCGGCGTCCGACGCGGTGAGCGGACAGACTCTGGCGCTCCCAGCCGGCAAGTTCAGTACGCTGAAGCTGCTGGCCGCGGGGGTGAACGGGAACCAGGCCGGCCAGACGTTCGCCGTACAGTATAGCGACGGCACCACCACCACGTTCACGCAGAGCTTGAGCGACTGGTGTACATCGCAGAACTATCCCGGCGAATCGCAAGCGGTGCCCATGAATTACCGGGACAACAGCACCGGAACCATAGACAACCGGGTCCTTTATCTGTACGGATATGCCTTCGGCTTGAACAACACGAAAACCGTGAAAGCCATCACCCTTCCGCAGAATCGCAACGTGGTGGTGCTGGCGGTTACGTTGGTAAATTAGCCGCTGCTTGGAGGGCGGCCAATCTTGGCCGCAGGCTGAAGCCCGGCTGAAGCCTGTGCAAGGCGAGCTTCGCTCGCCGCTGGAGATTGGCCATTTCAGTTGGGTAGCCCTCGTGGCGCACGCACTCGTGCGTGCCGTGTCGGCACTCCTGCCGACACGGGCGAGCGAAGCTCGCCTCTGGACTTTGGCCTTTTGGGGCAAGCGTTCTTGGGGGGGGGGATTTATCCCGCGCGGTGCTTTAGCCCCGCGCAAGGCGAGCTTCGCTCGCCGAAGAGCGGGCCTACGAGGCCGCGCAGGCTGCGAGCCTGCCCCACACGGTAGATAAAGATAAAAACCTCTGCTACTATGTAGTCGTCACCGAAAGGCAGGTAAGCCATGGAATTGGTTCCCACCCAGGACGAGGTGCTCGCGCTGCTGCGCGAGACCGGCGCCTTGCAAAAGGGGCACTTCGAGTGCCTAAACGGACTGCACACCGATATCAACCTGGAAACGGCGCTGGCCATGCGTTATCATCGCAACGCCAAGACGCTAAGTGTCGGCCTGAGCCGCAAACTGCGCGCCAACTCCGAACTCCGTGCGATCATTCCGGAGCTGTCCATCGTTTCCGCCACCCCCGCCGGGCTGCCGGTGGCCTACGGACTCTGCGAAGCGTTGCGCGCCGGCCAGGTGTATTGGGCCGAGAAGGACGGCCGCGACGTGCCCATGCGTTTTCGCCAGTTTCTGGAGCCGGTGCCGGGCGAAAAGGTCGTCCTGGTCGACGATATACTGCGCTCCGGCATGTTGCTCACCGAGGCGCGCCGGTTGCTCGAAGCCCGCGGGGCACAGGTGGTGGCAATGGCCGTCCTGATCTATCAGCCGACGCCGCAGACCCGCGGCTTCGGAACGCTGCCGCTTTTCTACCTGGCCAAACTGGATGCCAGCTATTACGCCGAGGCCGGCGCATGCGATTTTTGCCGCCGCGGTGTGCCACTTCACCAAGTGGGCATCGCCCGGCAAGTGCAGGAACACGAGGAGCTTGTTACCGCAGGCTCTTTCTAATATAAGGAGAAAGCATGAGTACAGCCGTATTGACCAAAGAGGTCCTGAATCCGTTTGAGATCGCCCAAGAGCAATTCGATACCGCGGCCGATCACTTGAAGCTGGACCAAGGACTGCGAGCCATCCTGAAACAACCCAAGAGACAATTGATTGTTTCCATCCCCGTGCGCATGGACGACGGGCGAATTCAGGTATTCGAAGGCTACCGCGTGCAGTACAACCTGTCGCGCGGCCCCGCCAAAGGCGGCATCCGGTATCACCCGGGCGTCACCCTGGACGAAGTGAAAGCCTTGGCCGCCTGGATGACCTGGAAGTGCGCCGTCGTCAACATCCCTTATGGCGGCGGTAAGGGCGGCGTGCGCTGCGACCCCAAGCAGATGTCGCTCAATGAACTGGAGCGTATGACCCGGCGGTATGCCACCGAGATTTCCCCGATTATCGGGCCCGACCGCGACATTCCCGCGCCGGACGTCTACACCAACTCCCAGACCATGGCCTGGTTCATGGACACCATCAGCATGCTGCACGGCCATACCGAACTGGGCGTGGTCACCGGCAAACCGCTCAGCCTGGGCGGATCGAAGGGCCGCAACGAGGCCACTGCGCGCGGCTGCCAGTACACCACCCGGGCGGCGTGCGAGATCAAGGGCATCGCGCTCCCGAAAGCCACCGTCGTGGTGCAGGGCTTCGGCAATGCCGGCAGCATCGCCGCCAAGCTGTTGCATGAGGACGGCGCGCGCATTTTGGCCGTCAGCGACTCCAAGGGCGGCATTTACAACGGCGCGGGCCTGGACCCCGTGGCGGTCATGAAGTTCAAGGACGAGACCGGCACCGTGGTCGGCTTCCCCGGATGCGACTTCATCACCAACAAAGACCTGCTGGAACTGAAGTGCGACGTGCTGGTGCCCGCCGCGCTCGAGAATACCATCACCATGGACAACGTGGACCGCATCAAGGCCAAGATCGTGGCCGAAGCGGCCAACGGCCCGACCACCCCGAGCGCCGACAAAGAACTGTTCGCGCGCGGCGTGCTGGTGATCCCGGATATCCTGTGCAATGCCGGCGGCGTCACCGTATCGTACTTCGAGTGGGTGCAGGACCTGTACGGCTTCTTCTGGACCGAGGTCGAGGTGAACCAATACCTGGAGCGGACCATGAACGCGGCCTTCAAGGAAGTCTACGGCACGGCGGAAAGCTATCGGACGGACATGCGGACGGGAGCGTATATCCTGGCCGTTTCGCGCGTAGCGGAAGCCACGCGGGTGCGGGGTATTTTCCCATAGGACAGACCTGTGGGGCGGCGCCATGCGCCGCCGCGGGGCAGACCATCGCTTTTGGTGGTCTGCCCTGCTGGTTGCTAATTAATTAGCTGTAGGTCGGCGCCCGAGACGTCGCGTGGCACCCTCATGCGACAGAAATGATTTCGTCCCGGACAAGGTGAAGCCGGACCATCTCGGGCGGCTCCCGGTCAAAAAAGAACGCGGTCGTCGCCTCGATGACGTTGCGGCGCAATTCTTCCCAGGTGTCTCCTTGCGTAAAGATGTTCTGCGTCAGGCATTCGGCGCAATAACCGGCGTCGGAATCTTGGACAACTTCAAACACAATTCCGTCATACGTCCATCATACGGCATGACACGCCATCGTCCGCCTCCGTGTGGACTAGCGGCGACTTCGCGCTTCCGGGCGCACACATCGCGGCGCCGCAAACATAGCGATGCCTGAAGGGCGGCAGAGCGGGGCTGAAGCCCCGCGCGGGATAAATCCCGCCCCCCCATCTCTTCTATCTGCTGGCCGCCCCATAAGAAGCCACGGCTGCCGCCATCTGCGGAGTCGGCGCGGCATCGGAGCCTTCGATGGCTTCCAACACTCTACTTAGCTCCCCGTTGAGGCGCGATTTATCCGGCGGCTTAGCGCGGCTCATCAGCTCGACCACCTTCATTGCCAGGTCGAATTGCTGTTTCAGCCCGCCTGGCGGCGTCTTTACGCGCGGGTCCATCTTGAGCGTAAGCGGCTGGGTGAAGCTTTTGCTGTCGACGGTCAGCTTCACGGTGTACTGGCCGGGAAGGGCGATCGGACCGCGCGGCTCGCGCGGCGTATCGCGATAGACCGCGGTCATCGGATAGTCGTGGCGCAGCGCATCCGGCGGCGTGTATCGCAGGTCCCAGACGAAGCGATGCATGCCCGCTACGGCCGGCGGATTCCGCGGCGGGCGGATCCAATAGCTCGGATAGGTCAGATCTTGCTCCGGCGGCGGGGGCTGGTCTGAACTTGAATAACGCCGCACTAACTTGCCCGCGGCATCCAACACCTCCAGCACAACCGAGTCAGCCGCATTCTTCAGGTAGTAATAGACGATAGCTCCATCCGGCGGATTCTGCCCCGCGGGCTCCTCGGGCGGCAGCGGCGTGTCGGTGTTCTTGTTCCAACGAACGCGGGTAGCGGTCTGCGGCTTGAAGAGGTGCGCGCCGGAACTGGCAATCACCGCGCTCAGTTGGCGCAGCGGCGTGATGTCGTCCAGTATCCAGAACGAACGGCCGTGGGTGCCCGCCACCAGGTCGTCGCCGTGGATGGTCAGATCGCGGATCGAAGTGGCCGGCATATTGAGGCGCAGTCGCGCCCAATCGTCGCCATCGTTGAACGAGACCCATACGGCGCGCTCGGAGCCCGCGAAGAGCAGTCCCTTGCGTTGCGGATCTTCGCGCACCGTGTTAATGGGCGCGTTGTCCGGCAGGCCGCGCGTGATTTCCTTCCACGTCTTGCCGAAGTCGTGCGTGCGCCAGATGTGCGGCGCCAGATCGTCCAGACGGAAGCAGTTGACGGCCGCATAGGCGGAGGCCGCGTCGAAGTGCGAGGCGTCCATCACGGAAACCTTGCTCCAGGGAGTGAGCGCCGGCGGAGTAACATTCGACCAGGTTTTGCCGGCATCGCGCGTGATGTGGATTAAGCCATCGTCGGTGCCCACCCAGATCGTGTTGCCGTCTTTGGGAGACGGCGCGATCGTATAGATGACGCCGCGATGTTTTCCCTTCTCCGGATCGGCGGAGGTGAAAACGCCCAAGCTGGGCGGAATTTCATAAGTGGCGCGGCTGAGGTCGGGGCTGATCTCTTCCCATGACTGGCCGCCGTTGGCGGTGCGCAGCAGAAACTGCGAGCCGAGATACAGGACGTGCGGATCGACAGGAGAAAACAGCAGCGGCATAGTGCGCACGAAGCGGTACTTACCGCCGCGGCGGCCGAACGACGGTCCGACTTCCTGCACCTCGCCGGTAGCTTCATCGTAGCGAGTCACTTTGCCGCCATAGATAATTCCGGGATGCAGCGGATCGGGCGCCACGTAGCCGTACTCTTCCACGCCCACCGGATGCCAGTCGCGGAAGGTGATTTCGCCATTGTCGCCGCGGCTGGCCGTGCCCACGGAACCGCTCTCCTGCTGTCCGCCGTAGACCCAATAGGGGAAGCGATTGTCGGTGATCACGTGATAGAACTGCGCCGTGGGCTGGTTATACCAGGAGCTCCAGGTCTCGCCGCCGTTCAGGCTGATGGTGGCGCCCTGGTCGGACGCCAGCAGGATGATGCTGGGGTCGTCGGGGTTGATCCAGACGGTGTGGTAATCGTCGCCGCCGGGCGCACCCTTGATAGCGGTGAATGTAGCGCCGGAATCGATGGAGCGGTAGGTGGAAGTGTTCACGATGTAGATGACGTCCTTGTCTTTGGGATCGACGCGCACGCCGGCGAAATCGGAGCCGCGGCCCCAGACGCGCTCATCGCGATTGATGCGCTGCCAGGTTGCGCCGGCGTCGTCGGAGCGGTAGACGCCGCCGGCATGCGCATCCACCAGTGCGTACATGCGCCGCGGATCGCTGGGCGCTATGGCGATGCCGATGCGGCCCAGGCCTTCGGCGATTGTGGGCAGGCCGCCGGTGAGCGGCTGCCAGGTGCTGCCGCCATCGGTGGATTTGAACAGGCCGCTGCCTGCGGTCTGGAACGATCCGCCGATCTCCCAAGGCGCCTGCCGCGCGGCCCACAGCACGGCGAAGACGGTCTGCGCGTTGGATGGATCGAAGGCCAGGTCCACGGCGCCGGTATTCTCATCCTTATAAAGCACGTTCTGCCAGGTGGCGCCGCCATCGGTGGAGCGGAAGACGCCGCGTTCGGGGTTGGCGCCGTAAGGATGTCCGAGGGCGGCCGCGAAGACGCGGTTCGGATCGTGCGGATCGACGATGATGGCGGAGATTTGCTGGGCCTTCTCCAGGCCCAGGTGCTGCCAGGTTTGGCCGGCGTCGGTGGATTTGTAGATGCCGTCGCCGACGGAGAGGTCCGGGCGCTGCAGACCCTCGCCGCTGCCTACATATATGACGCGCGGATCGGAGGGCGCCACGGCCAGGGCGCCGATGGAGCCGGTAGCCTGATCGTCGAAGATGGGTTTCCAGACGCGGCCGGCATCGGTGCTCTTCCAAACACCGCCGTTATTGGCCGCGATGTAGAAGACGTGCGGCTGGCCGGGAACGCCAGTGGCGGCCACGGTGCGCCCGCCACGGAAGGGTCCGATCATGCGCCAGCGGAGACCACTGTAGAGTTCGGGGCCCAAGGGCTGTGCGCCGGCGATGGACACCGCCACGGACACGAGCGCGGCGCAAAGCATGCTACGGCACCTGGAGGGCGGGCAATTATGCCCGCAGCCGGCTGTCAGCCGGCTCTGGCCGCCTAAAAGGCGGCTGCGGCCAGGATTGGCCGCCCCACAAGAGGTTTTCGACGAAGCGCTCACGCGTTGCCGCCGCCGAATGCGGCTGCCGCGCGCTGCTCAGTCTCTTCCGGCGTGAGATCTTCGATGTGCGTGGCGATGCCCCATACGAAGCCGGAGGGATCGCGGAGCTGTCCGTAGCGATCGCCCCAGAACTGATCCTGCAATGGGAACACCACCTGGCAACCGTTGGCCACAGCTTGCGCCCATACGGCGTCGGCATCCGGGACATACAGGCTGAGCCGCACTGGCCAGTTGCCCTGGGCGATCGGCGGCCCGCCCATTTCCGGAAAGTCGTCGTTGAGCATCATGATGGTGTCGCCAATCTTGACGTTGGCGTGCATCAGCTTGCCGCCGGGTCCGGGCGAGCGGCTGATCTCGACGGCGTTGAACGCGCGTTTCAGGAAGTCGATGTATTCGGCGCACCCAGGCACGGTCAGGTGGACGGTGAGAGTGGTGAAGCCGGGTGGAACGGGTTGGGTAGCTTTAGCCATTCACTCTTTATACACGATCCCGGCCTTCATGACAAAGCGGACGTGTTGGAGAGTGCGCACATCGCTCAGCGGATCGCCTTCCACGGCGATCACATCCGCCCATTTGCCGGCTTCAAGGGCGCCGGTGCGGCCGGACCAACCCATTAACTCGGCCGCGTTGATCGTCCCGGTCTGCACGGCGGCGAGCGGCGTCATGCCGAGTTTGGTCACGTAGACTTCGACTTCGTGCGCGTTCAGGCCGTGCGGATATACGGCGGCGTCGGTGCCCAGCGCGACCTTCACGCCGGCGGCGATGGCCTTCCGCTGGTTCTGCAGCACGGCGGCGCTAACGTCCACCATCTTCTTCTGGAACATGGCGGGCAAGTGCCCGTTCTCGCGCATCCAATCGATGAGGTAGAGCGTGGGGACCAGGAAGGTGCCGCGCTGCTTCATGGCGGCGATGTCGTCTGCGTCGATGTAGGTGCCGTGCTCGATGGAGTCGACGCCGGCCTGGGTGGCAAAGAGGATACCCTCCGCGCCGTGCGCGTGCGCGGCCACTTTGCGGCCGAGACGGTGGGCATCGGCCACCAGGGCCTTTAATTCGTCGAGGCTGTATTGGCTGGCTTGCGGATCGTCGCCCTTGGACAGTACGCCGCCGGTGGCGCACACCTTGATCAAATCGGCGCCGTACTTGATATTCTGGCGCACGTGCTGTTGGACGGCGGCGATACCGTCGGCGACGCCTTCGCTGGTGGCATGGTATTCGGCCGGCAGGAAGTTGTTGTCGCAGTGGCCGCCGGTAATGCCGAGCGGAGGTCCGCTGGCCTGCATGTGGGGACCCGGAATGTAGCCCGCGTCGATGTAGTCGCGCAAAGCTACATCGGAGTAGCCCGACGCGCCGACGTTGCGCACGCTGGTGAATCCGGCTTCCAACGTGACCTTGGCGAAGCGGACGCCGTTGAGCGCCTCGCGCACGGCATCGGTGGAGAGGCGGTTGTATGGATCGAAGTCATTGCCGAAGGTGAGATGGGTGTGCACGTCGATCAGACCCGGCAGCACGGTCATGGAGCGCACATCGATTTCCCGGTCGCCAGGTTGGGCGGGTGTGGCGGCGGTGGCGGCGATCGCGGCGATTTTGTCGCCGGTGACGACGATGGTTTGATCGGCGGGCTCCTGGCCGGTGCGGACGTCGAGCAGGTGGCCGGCGCGGATCAGGATTCTCTGCGCGGGCAGGGTGGCGGCCAGCAGGACTGTGAAGGAAATTAGACGGCAGGATGGCATTTCGGGAGTATAGCATTGGGAGCCCCGTGACAGCGCACGGCGCTGGCCCACGGAAAGAGAGGCCGCCTAGTGGGGCAGGCTCGCAGCCTGCGCGGGCCTCGCAGGCCCGCTCTTCGGCGAGCGAAGCTCGCCTCTGGAGATTGGCCATTTCAGTTGGGTAGCCCTCGTGGCGCACGCACTCGTGCGTGCCGTGTCGGCACTCCTGCCGACACAGGCGAGCGAAGCTCGCCTCCACAGGCTAACGCCTATGCCCCCGCCAAGCCCTGGCAAGAAGCGAGGCAGAGCTTCGAGGCAGGCGGCCTACGAGGCCGCCGCAGGCTGCGAGCCTGCCCCACCAAACGGCCAAAGTCCCGCGGCGAGCGAAGCTCGATGCAGTAAGCTGGGGGAGTGACTGAGAGACTCTATTATACCGATTCCTACTTGCGGGACTTCCGCGCACGAGTGACCGGCCGCTCCGACGACGGGCGCCGTATCTATCTGGACCGCACCGCGTTCTATCCCACGTCGGGCGGGCAGCCGCACGACTTGGGCGCGATCGCCGGCGTGCCGCTGGTGGAGGTGGAGGATGAAGGCGAACGCATCGCGCATGTAATGGCGGGTCCGGTGGCGGACGACGAGGTGGATTGCCGCATCGACTGGGAGCGCCGCTTCGATCACATGCAGCAGCACAGCGGACAACATCTGCTATCGGCGGTCTTCGTGGAGCGGTTCGGCATCGCGACCGTAAGCTTTCACCTGGGTCGGGATAGTTCCACGATCGATCTGAACACGGCCACGCTGGAACCCGCGCGCGTGATCGCCGCCGAACGGCGCGCCAACGAAGCGGTCAGCGAGAACCTGCCGGTCTCGGTGTCCTTCGAGGATGCCGCCGAGACGCGCGACCTGCGCAAGCCATTCGAGCGCGAAGGCACGCTGCGCATTGTCTCGATCGCGGGCCTGGACCGCAGCGCTTGCGGCGGCACGCACGTCGCGCGCACCGGAGAGATCGGGCCGATCCTGCTGCGCAAGCTGGAGAAAATCCGCGATACGATGCGCGTTGAATTTCTGTGCGGCGGGCGGGCTATCGGCCGCGCCCGCGCCGATTTCGAAGCGCTCTCGCGCGTGGCGCAGATGGTTTCCGGATCGCTCGACGAAGCGCCGGGTCTGGCCGCTACGCAATTCGAAGCGGCCCGCGATGCCGACAAGCTGCGCCGCAAGCTGGAAGGGGACCTGGCGCAGTATCGGGGCCGCGAAATGTATTCCGCAACCGCGCCGGACGAATCCGGACTGCGGCGCGTGCTGCGACGGCTGCCCACCGGCACTTTGGAGGAGATGCGCGCGATCGCCCAGAGTTTTACGGCGCAGACGAAAGCGGTGTTCGTCGCCGCGCTGGACGAGCCGCCCGCGGTGCTGCTGGCGGTCTCGGCGGATAGCGGCATGGATGCCGGTAAAGTGCTAAAAGCCGCGCTCAGCGAGGCTGGTGGACGGGGCGGCGGCAACCCGCGGATGGCGCAAGGCAGCCTGCCCAGCCGCGAAGCGTTGGAACAGGTGCTGAGCGGTATCAGAACAACTTGATGTGCAGGAACTTCCGCGGATCTTCGCGGAATTCCTTCACGGTGGACTCGAGTTCCCGCAGCGCGCCGTTCAGCGACTCATACGCCTGCGCGTTCGACAGCATCCTCCCCATGGCGCCTTCGCCCGAATTCAGCGCGTCCACGTTTTCAATAAAGGCGGACAGGCGCCGGTTCCAATCGACATAGGCGGCGTCACTGACGACCATCTCGCCGCCGGGACCTTTGCCCGCATTGAGATCCGCCAGCGTATGCCGCAACTGCGTGAGTTGGTCGCGGATTTGATCGTACTGCGTAGTGTCCCGCAGCAGGCTGTTGGCCTGCAATTGCGCCAGCCGGTCATCCAGTTGCCGCAACGATGCGCTCAGGTTGTCGTGCATGGCGGCGCTATACAAGGCCTGTCCCAATTCGGACTGCGATCCGGTGGCGGCGCGCATCTCCTTTTCCACCTTGGCGACCCCATCCAGAAACTGCCGATACAACGCGTCGCTGGTCACGAATTGGCCCAGCGGCCCCTTGCCGGCCTGAATGTCCTGAACGATCCGGTCGATGGTGTGCAACTGCGCGTCGAACTGCCGCAGGTCGATGTTCTGCATGAAGTTGGATGGCGGCGGGAAGCGCAACTCGCTGCCATCGCGGACGTGTTGCGGGCTTCTACCCATGTTGATGTTGACATACTCGTCGCCCAACAGATTCGCGCTGTCGAGGGTGGTGACGGAGTCGTCGGGAATGAAAGGCAGGAACGACTGCTCGACTTTCAGCCGCACTTCCACCACGCGATGGGGATCGTTGGTGTGGAGGAGTTGGACGGACTCAACCCGGCCGATCTTGACGCCGTTGAGCAGGACATCGGCATCCGGTTCGAGTCCCGTGGAATCGGGCATGTGAGTGGTGAGGTATGCCTTGGCCTTCAGCCACGTTCCGCCGCTGAGCAGGTAGGTGAGCACGGCCAGGATGGCAAGGGCGGAGACCGCTACGACGGCGATGCGGACCTTGGCCAGCCGGAGTCTGTGGGGATCTGGCATGCTTCTTTTCGATTGTAGCGTGGCGGGGCGCGTTGCCGTGGGGCAGGCTCGCAGCCTGCGCGGGCCTCGCAGGCCCGCTCTTCGGCGGCGCCTGGCGCCGCCCCACGAGGTCGTGCGCTAGGCGCCACCCAGCAGACCTTCGAGGGTGTGCAACTTATCGGGCTGGCCCATCACGATCAGGTAGTCGCCGGCGGAGATGGGCGTGTCGGCGGCGGGATTGAACACCATTTCGCCGTCGCCCTTGCGGATGGCGAGTACGATCACGCCGAATTGCCGGCCGATTTGCAATTCGCGGATACTCTTCGAGACTAAGTCGCTGCGGCCGGAGACGCGCACTTGTTCGATGACCACCTTCAGTCCGGCGGCCTGCGTGGTGAAATCGAGGAACTGCACAACGTGCGGGCGCAGCAAGGCTTGCGCCAGGCGATGGCCGGTGATCGCGTAAGGCGCGAAGACCGCGTCGGCGCCGGCGCGGCGCATCTTATCCTCGGCGCTGTCTTCGGCGGCGCGGGTAGCGACATAGATCCGGGGATTGAGGAACTTCGCCGAAAGCAGCACGAACAGGTTGTCGGCGTCGGTGGCCAGCGCGCACACCAATCCTTTGGCGCGGGCCACGCCCACGGCGCGCAGCGTTTCGTCGCGCGTGGAATCGGCGGCCACGGCCAGCATGCCGGCGGCGATGGCCTTATCCACGCGGTCGTCGTCGATATCCACGACAACGAACGGCACGCCGGCTTGTTGCAGCTCGGATGCCGCGCCGCGGCCCACGCGCCCATAGCCGCAAATAATGAAGTGACTTTGTAACTTGTCGATCATGCGTTTATTCCGCCGTTTGCCTAGTAACTCGCCGAATTCCGCTTCAATCACAGTCTGCGTAATGGCGCCGATGGCCACCAGGATGGTAGTGACTCCCACGATCAAAAGGAAAGAATTGAGGATCCGGCCGGACGGGTGCAGAGTATCGCCATACCCTACCGTGGTCATGGTCAGCAGGGTCGTATAGAAAGCGTTAAAGAGGGAGTAGCCCTCGGTGAACATGAATCCCGCCGTCCCGACCGCTAACACGGCCGCCAGCGCCAGCGACACAAAGAGGAATCGGCGCGCCAGGCGGTTCATGGAATTGAACGGCAGGGTCACATCGTGTTCTTCCGGAAGATCAGGATATGTTGCCGGGGCAGGTTCTCCAAAGTCTTCTCCAGCTTGAAACCTTCCGGCTCGATCTCCGCCCTGACTTCCGCCACGCTCATCTTGTGCGCCGGCTGGATGGGCACTTTCGGATCTTCCTTGCGGTATTCGAGCAGCACCATGCGGCCATCGGGAGTGAGTGACGCGCGGATTTTCCGCAGCATCTTTTGCGGCTGGGAGAACTCGTGGTAGACGTCCACCAGCAGGGCCAGATCGATGCGGCCGGCGGGCAGGCGCGGATCGTCCTCGGCGCCGAGCACGGCTTCGTAGTTGGCCAGCTTGCGCTCGGACATGTTTTTGCGCAACTGGTCGAGCATGGCTTGTTGGATATCGACGGCGTAGACTTTTCCCGCCGGTCCCACGCGGGCGGCCAGACGCCAGGTGAAGTAGCCGACGCCGGCGCCGATGTCGGCCACGTGCGCACCCTTGGCGATGCCGATGGCGGTATCGATGGCGGCCAGCGCCTCGTCGGGGGCCTCCTCGGCTTCACGCTCGGGGCGCACCAGCCACGGCGCGCCGCCCATGCCCATCACGGGGGCGGTCTGGCGCCCGGTTACGGGATGCACCTCCTGGCAGCAGGCCAGCGTTTGGAGGGCAAGCAGGCAGGCTAATAGGGTGCGCGGCATTTCTTACAGCATATCTTACAAGATGGCGCGCCCCAGGGCGCTCCCACGAATGTGTTCACACAAATGTGTTCACACGAGTGTGAACACGGCACGCCGGGGCCGTGCGCCCAACCCATTGGCAACGGGTCCGGACAGGACCACGATATGTGTTGAAGGCGCTGCAAGGAGGCAGAGTATGCTTTCCGGAAGGCTGATTCGTCTGATCGAAGCTCACCAGGAGCGGATCGACGCCAACGTGGCGCGAGAGATCCGCGGACACCCCGATCTGGCCGGCTTGCGCAAGCTGTCCGATGTGGAGCTGCGCGAGCGGGGCCGGCAGATTCTGGAATATCCATTCCGCTGCACGAATCGGTGCGCGGGTTGGCCATCGTCAAGGACAAGACGATCGATTTCGTGCACGACCAGGGGCTGGCCAGAACCTCGGTGGATTTGTACGCGGAGGAAGAACTGCAGCGCCGTGTGGGGCGCTTTTTCGACGAACTGACGATCCACATGGTGCGCGGCTACGAGACCGCTTGGCGCCGGGCCGCGCACGCTGTGGCTTGACGCGTTTATTTCTTGAGCGTGCGGATGTAGGCCACCACGTCGGCCGCCTGCGCATCGGTCACGGCTACCGCTTTCATTTTGCCGTTGCCCGCGGTGATATCTTTTTTCAGGTCCCCATCCGCCTTGGCCTGCACTTCCGCAGATCCCAGCGCGCGCATCTTCATGGCCGCCATACCGGAACCGTCGGCTTTGTGGCATCCTTTGCACTTGGCCTCGTAGAGCGTCTTGCCTTCCGGAACGCCTCCAAAAGCTTGGACGGCGCCTGAGGCCAACAAAACAGCACAAACGGGTAAGAATCTCATCTACTACCTCCCGACGTATTGTAGCGTAGATCGACAATCCGTGGACAGTCCGAGGCCTGTCTCATTGGGGCAGGCTCGCAGCCTGCGCCGGCCTCGCAGGCCGGCCGTTCACAGGCTGAAGCCCGTGCTACGGCACTGACCGGCGCAGCGTGAGGAACGCGACGCGCGTCTGCGATTCCGTCTTGGCGAGCGGCGAATAGTAATACCAGAGCGTCGCTTCCAGTTTGGCCGGGTCCCCTTCGGGAATCGGGAACAGGAAGCTTTCGGCGCGTCTTTCACCGGGCGCCAGACGCGTGTCGGACACCAGGCTAACGGCCTTCAAAAACGCGAAATGCTCGCGCTTCGGAACGGTGCCGTGCTGGTCGGCGACCTGGCGCGCGTAAAGCCGCTGTTCGCGGAAGTGCTGCCCGCCGGCGGAGTCCACTTGCAGTTCCAACACCAACTGGCGCAGCGGCGAACCAGTCGGGAAGTAGTGCCCCGCGCCCTCATTCGCGAGCTCCACGGTAACCTTTAACTGCCGGCCTTGCCGAACGGTGGAGATCCGCGCTTGGATGGCTTTGGCCAGGTGGTCGACGGAATGGGTGCCAGGCATCTCGTGCAGATTGATCATGGCGGTGGCGGTGTGGGAGACGCGCGGGTCCGCCACGTTGCCGGCCGTGCGCGCCATGTGGCACGATTGGCATGTCCGGCCGGCTTTGCCATAAGGGCCATCCTTCCATTCCGAGTAAGTGGTGAGCACGGGAAAACCAGCGGCGTTACGGTGTTCGTGGCAGGGCGCGCAGATCGCGGCGGTGGCGTACACGGCCGAGTAAACATTTTTGTGCGGAGCGGAGACGGCATCGTCGAGCGGGCCGGTCTTGGCATTGGAGAAAATCACGACCGCCTTGGGATTCGGACCATCGAACGTAACCTGCTGGATGGAGTGGCAGTAATCGCAGGTGACTCCTTCGTCTGTCAAACCGTTGGCCTGGGAGGCGATGGGGGCATGGCAGCCGAGACAGACCTGGCGTCCGTCGGCGGGGAAATCGGCTTCCGCGCGCTGCAGCACGTTTTGAAACAGGGGGCTTTCCATGGCTTGCGCATGCCCGGAAGTTTTCCAGTTTTCGTAGATGGCGCGGTGGCAGCGGCCGCACGATTCGGCGCTCGACGGCGCATCCCAGGCGTTGGCGCCCGGAAAGAGCAGCAAGAAGACTGGCAAGAGCATAGGCGACTTCGGCCCAATTCTATCTCTATTCAGATGCGAAAACCTGTTTAGCATCAGCGCCCAGCGTAAAATGCATGAGCGCCATACAGGTAATGTACACATGTTTGCACGGCGGTTTGGCGCGGCGAGGCCAAGCTGCTGATTTCACAACGATGGCCCCGCGGCTCGAAACATGCCATGGTAGAGGGCATGACGAGAGATTGGGAAGGCCACCTGGACCGATGGACGGCTGCGAACCTGCTTGACGCGGATGCCGCCGGCCGCATCCGCGCCTGGGAAAACACGCACGCACGGGCGCAAGGCTTGAGTTGGCCGGTACGGATCGCGCTGGCATTTGGGGCGATTCTGCTGGCGGCCGGCGTGTTACTGTTCGTGTCCGCGCATTGGGACGAGCTATCGCGCGCAGGCCGCCTGTCGCTGCTGGTGGCGACGTTGGCTGTCCTGCACGGCAGCGGAGCCGCGGTCGCGCCGCGGTTCGAAGGGCTTTCCGTGGCGTTGCATGCGGTGGGCAGTGTGGCGCTGGGCGCGGCCATCGCACTGGCGGGACAGATCTTCAACTTGAACGAACACTGGCCGGCGGCCGTGCTGTTGTGGGCCATCGGCTGCGCGCTGGCATGGCTGCTGCTGCGGCATTGGACGCAGGGCGCGCTGTGCGCCGTACTATTCCCGTGGTGGCTGGCTGGCGAGTGGGACACCCGCGTGCCCATGGCGAATTCGCACGCGATGTTGCCCATTTGGGTGGGCCTCTGTGCATTGAGCTTCGCTTATCTGAGTGCGCGCCGTTCGCCGGCGGACGGGCCGCTGCGCAAAGCGCTGGGGTGGCTGGGCGGACTGGCGTTGCTGCCGGCGGCGGTCATACTGGCGTCGTGCGGGCTGTGGGAGCACACGGGCGTGGCGTGGGGATCGCCCGCCGACTGGATCGTGTGGGCAGTGGCGTTGCTGGCGCCGCTCGCGGTGGCGGTGGCGCTGGATGCGCGGCGAGCCGTTTGGAACGCAGGCGCTGTTGCCTGGACTTTGGCGCTGGGCGCGATCGGCGGCGGACCACACGAGTCCGTGGCGACGTACTGCTGGTGCGCGATCGGCGCCGCGGGCCTGGCGGCGTGGGGCATCCGCGAGGCGCGCGCGGAGCGGGTGAACCTGGCCGTAGCCGGTCTGGCAATCACGGTAATGGCGTTTTATTTTTCGAACATTATGGACAAGCTGGGCCGCTCCGCAAGCTTGATCGCGATGGGACTTCTGTTCCTCGGCGGCGGCTGGCTGTTGGAACGTACGCGGCGGCGGCTGTTGATGCACATGCCGCCGGCGCACATCTCGAAGGAGGCTTTATGAAACCGGTATATCGCGGAACGGCAGTGGCGATTGTGCAGTGTCTGATGGTGCTGAGCGTGGCCGGCAAATACGCGCTGGATCGGGAACGATTGCCGCGGGTTTGGGCGAGGGCGGTACCGTTCGATCCGAGTCTGTTCGTGCGCGGACGCTATGTGAGCCTGCGGCTGGAGGTGGAGGCGCCGGCCGCCGCGGCATTGGGGAACGGCGCGGCGGTTGCCTGGACGCCGGCCCGGATTGCAGCGGTGGGAGGACGGCTGGTGGCGACGCCGGACCCCAATGGCACGGTGCACGTCACGGAGGAAGCCGCGAGAACGGCGGCCGAGCCGAATGCCAGGCGGTGGGTGTTGGCCGAGCCGGCCGCGTTCTTCATTCCCGATAATGTTCCGGACCCTTCGCGGCGGGCGGCGGGCGAGGAACTTTGGGTGGAGGTGAGTGTACCGGCAAAGGGCAGCCCGCGGCCGATTCGGCTGGGAGTGAAAAAGGATGGAGCGATCGCGCCGCTGGAGCTGCGGTAGGCGGCGTGGCGGACGCAGGAATGCGGCTGACTCGATTGTAGTTGGAATATCGTCTGCCGGGGATAGGTTAGTACGGCGTTACTCAAGTACCGCGACCTCGCGCTGCCGTTCTTGGCCGTGCCGCATTTTTTGGTTGACCAAATACATTTATTGAGTCATATTCACTTATTCGAGCCTGTAACTGAGTTACCTTGCAGAAAAACTTCGCGCAAATTGGTATGGTATTTCCGGAGCGATACGATGAACAACTCGATAAACTTGCTGCGCCAAAACAGAGGATTCCAGTTATTGCGGAGTTTGCGCGTCATGAGCTGTTGCCTATTGTTCGCGCTTGTCACGGCAAGCGGCCAATCGCGCCCCCAGAGCGAACAGCCCGGTACGCCGGAGGCCGTTCCAGTCCAGATCCTTTACCTGGCCCGGGGTGGCTGCCAGCAGGCCGTAATCCACCGCAAGGCCGCCGAATTCCTGCTCTTCGTCGTGAATTTGAGCGGCCAGGCCGGTATCCAGGTAGCGTTGCATTCCGCGGATGGGACCACCCAGGCCACGCAACAATTCTCAGGGACGCAAAGGAATTGGGTCAAGGACCTGGATCTCAAGCCTGGCACTTACACGCTGGACGGTGTCAACTCCAAACACCACTGCCAAATCGTGCTGGAGTAGAGCGGCAATTTAGGGAGAACTGCTGCGTTATGCCACGAATTCTTCACAAAACGCTCCTGCCGGTGTCCTTTCTCATCGCCGCCATTGGCGCGCAGTCGGCTTTCTGCCAAACGTCGGGCTGGCCAGCCTTGCCCGGATCGACGCCACCGTCGGTGGCGCCCGGAACGCCTCCCGGCTCTTATGCCTTGGCGGACTCGGAAACCATCGACCTGTACAGCGGCAAAGTGAATTTTGTCGTCCCCATTCACGACATTCGAGGGCGAGGCTCAGCCGGTTACCGGATGACGGTGCCCGTGCAACGGGGGTGGACCCGACCGAGGCGTACCCCGCATCGATGGAAACGCCGGACGTCTCGTACGGCTTTCTCCCCTCGGAGCCGGACATGGCGGTGGAGCCCTACACGCCCGGCTACATGGTGGCACGGGCGGTTGCCTACGGGTCGCCCGTCGTGTGTTCACAAGGGGGGAAGCCGGTCGTTTCGAACCCTGGCGGCCAAACGCTCACGAAAGTCGCGTTCATAGAACCGGACGGCACGGAGACGGAATTCGTGGATCAACAATATGGCGGCGCACCCCAGTTGCTGCCGGGACCGTCGTGCACCAACGAAGGCACGGGCTATTCGCGCGGAACGTTATTCGTGGCCATCGACGGCTCGGCGAAGACTTTCGTCGCTTCAAACTCCATCGCCGACCAAACCTGGGTCCAGCCGCATCAGTACCTCGTCGACGGGACCCTGTTTTTTGCCGACGGCACCCGCTACGATGTGAACAGCGCCGGCAACCCTTCGTTTCCGGCGGGACACGTCACAGGCATATACGATACACGAGGGAACTACACCCAGATCCTCCTGGACGAACTCCCCAGCAACAGCAGCGGCGACATCGCCGGCTACTGGGTCCAGGATCCGGACGACCGGCGCACTTTTGTGTCCCTTGCGGACTTGGGGTCCCCGCCGGTGCAGGACGCCATACAGTTCACCGGGGCGGGCGGCGCAATCCGGTACGCCTACGTGCAATATACCCAGATGCAGTACGCGCTGATTCAGGGCCAGGGCCAAGCCATCCAAACCCTCGGTTGCCTCTTCCCAAACCTGGCGCTCAGTCTCGGCGGCAGCTCGACGTTCGACCCCTACGTGATTTCAGCGATCATCCTGCCCAACTCAGAGCAGTATTCATTCCTATACAATACCTACGGCGACGTGGCCCAGATCACCCTGCCGACAGGCGGCGCCGTCCAGTACGACTATCCAACCTTTACATCCCCCACTTGCCCAACCACGACGAACGACCCCAGCGGCTACAACCGGTTCACTTCCACCGTGCAGCGGCGGCTTCAACAGCGCCGCGTCTATCCCGGCGGTGTGACCACCATCCCCGAGGAGAAAACGGAG
>JBEKMJ010000112.1:0-50432 GCA_050008575.1 Bryobacteraceae bacterium | reverse complement strand
TTATAGCTAGCCGTGATTGTGACTGGCGTACTCACGCTCACCGCCGTGGTCGTGATCCTGAACGCCGGCGATACGGTGGCTCCCGCAGCCACTTGAGCCGACGCCGGCAGCGAGGCGACGGCCGGGTTGCCGCTCGTAAGCTGCACGGTGGCGCCGCCGGCGGGGGCGGGAGCCAGCAGAGTGACGGTATTGGAAGCGGGCGCCGGCGCGCCACCCACTACGGATGTGGACGAGAGATTTAGAGCGGCAACGCCATCCGGGCTTACCGCGATCGTAGCCGTGACGCTGACTCCGGAGTACTTAGCGGTGATGGTCACTGGGGTAGCGACCGCGACGTAACCCGTCGTAATGGTAAATGGCGCGGAAACCGACGCATTCGCCTTCACGTTCACCGTAGACGGAACCGCACCCACCGACGGATTGGAGCTGGAAAGGTTGATGGCGATGCCGCCCGCGGGCGCCACTCCGGCCAGGTTCACGATATTTGTGGTCGTGGATAGCCCGCTGACGATGCTGGCGGACGTCAAGACCACCGAGCTGACTTCGACAGGTTCCACCGTGAGAGTCGCGTAGGCGATCGCTCCGCTAACACCGCTCAAACTCGCGAAAACGGTGACCGTGGTCTTGGTAGAAACCCAAGCCGTAGTAATGGTGAATCCGGGCGAAACGGTCGCGCCTGCCGCGACGGTGACCGACGCCGGCACCGACGCCACCGCCGCGTCGGAGGTCGTGAGATTGAAAACCAATCCACCGGCGGGCGCCGGGCTGCCCAGAACCAAGCTGTTCGAGGTTAGGGGGCTGCCGCCATACACGGTCGTCGCGGCCACGCTGATAGAAGCCGCGATAGGGTTCACTGTCAGAAGAGCGGTGGCGTTGGCTCCATTCACACTGGCCGTGACCGTCACTGGCGTGCTGGAGGACACTGCCGAAGTCGCCACGCTGAAAGCGGATGAAACCGTCGCTCCGGCCGCCACGCTCACCGAAGGCGGCACGGACGCCACCGCCGGGTTGGAGCAGAATAGATTGACCATCCATCCGCCCGCGGGCGCGGGGCTGCTGAGTGTGACTGTGTTCGACGACAAAACATTGCCGCCGACGACTGCATTCAGGGCAAGGCCAATCGAAACCGTGAAGGTGGCGCCGGCGCCGCTCAGGGTGACCGTCTGCGGCCCTCCGGGAGCGTTATCCGCGATGGTCAACACGCCGGTTTGCGTGCCCGCCGCGGTTGGGCTGAAAGTGACGGTAACGGTGCAAGCGTTCCCTGGCGCAATGCCGCCGGTGCAGTTGTTGGT
The DNA here is from genome assembly GCA_050008575.1 of Bryobacteraceae bacterium. Taxonomy (GTDB): domain Bacteria; phylum Acidobacteriota; class Terriglobia; order Bryobacterales; family Bryobacteraceae; genus Bog-159. The sequence goes on along the minus strand of JBEKMJ010000112.1, from coordinate 49,140 downwards.
TTGGGAGAAGCTGCCGCCCGCGCTCACGTTGCCGATCTGCAACACCGCGCTTCCACTGTTGGTCAAAGTGACGGTTTGCGTTCCGTTGCCACCCACTTGCACGTTGCCGAAATTCAGGCCGGCGCTTGAAAGCGCAACGGCGGGCGATTGCAGCACCACGGAAATCGTATTGGACCCGGACGATGCCAGAACCGCATCGATGCTGCCATCGTTGTTGAAGTCGCCCACCGCCAAAGCTGTCGTCCCCGAGACTGCCCCGGATTGTAGGATTGTCGAGAAAGTGCCGGCATCGTCGTTCACCACGGCCGTGAAGCCGATGTTGGCATTGCCGCCCATCAACAGTTCCAGCGAGCCGTCTCCATTAACGTCGGCGGCCGCCAGCCCCACCAGTTTCGGGGAGAGACGCGTAGTCTGGCTAGGTTCCGACTTGAACGTGCCGTCCCCTTTGCCCAGATACACGGAAAGGGATTGGGCGAGGTAGTTTACCGCGACAAAATCGAGTATACCGTCTCCGTTGAAATCGGCCGCCACCAGCGATACGGAATCGCCGGTGTTGTAGGCTACCCCTGGAAGGTAGCTGCCATCGCCGTGATTCAGCAGGATAGTGACTGTTCCGCCGGGCGTAACGTCGTTGCCGACGGCCAAATCCAGTTTGCCGTCGCCGTTGAAGTCGGCGGCGATCAGCGCATCCGGGCTTTCGCCCGCGGGATAGGCGAGTTGCGGAGCGAAGGTCCCGTCGCCATTGCCAAACAGGATGGACACGCCGTTGCCGGCTTGGTTGGCTACGCCCAAGTCCAGGTTGCCGTCGCCGTTCAGGTCCGCCACCACGACCGCGGACGGCCCATCGCCGGTGGCATGTACAGTCTGCGATCCGAACGTGCCGCCGCCGGCGCCCAAAAGGACCGAAACGGTATTGTCCGACTGGTTGGCGACCACCAGATCGGGAATGCCGTCGTGGTTGAAGTCGCCCACGGCGACGGCCATGGGGGCGTTGCCGGTGGGGTAGTCCACCTTGGCCGCGAAGGTCCCATCGCCGTTGCCCAGCAGGATGGAAACCGTGTTGGCGCCCGAGTTCGACACCGCCAAGTCGAGCTTGCCGTCATTATTGAAATCGGCGGCCACCACCGACGATGGACCGGAGCTCGCCTGTATCGTCGAAACCGCCGGAACCGGCGCGGGGCTGGGGTAAGCGACCGGCAGCCAGACCACGTTGGACTGGCCCCCGCCGGGGCCCGGGTTTACTACGCTGACCGATCCGGTACCAGGGGCGGCGACGTCGGCTGCGGTCAGCGATGCCGATAGTTGCGAATTGCCGGTCCATTGCGTGATGCGCGGGGTTGCATTCCAGTAGACAACCGAGCCAGGCACGAAGCCGGTCCCGTTTACTGTCACGGTCAATCCAGGGGCGCCGGGCTGAACGGCCGTGGGCAACAGCGGCTGATTCACCAGAGGCACGGGATTGGGCAGTCCCACGCCCGAAACCGCGACGGTGTGCGGGCTGTCGGGAGCCGCATCGGTAACGACCACCGTGCCACTGCGCGGACCCGTGGCCGCGGGGGAGAACGCGACGGTAATGATGCAGTCCGCGCCAACTGCCAGCGACGCGCCGCAGGTGTTGGTCTGGGTGGCGTCGCCCGAGGCTGCGATAGCCGCGATGCTGAGCGAGAGTGTGCCGATATTGCTTAGAGTGACCGTCTGGGACGGACTCCCCGTGCCGACGGTTTGCGGAGCGAATACGAGACTTGAGGTAGATAGGGCCGATTCTACGCCCGGCAGTCCCAGACACGTGCCGCCCATCGAAACGCTTTGCGGACCGCCGGGCGCATTGCCGGAGACGGTGATAGTGCCCGTGCACGCCCCGGTTAAGGGCGCGGCGAGCATCGCATTGATGGTGCAACTGGCGCCCGGCGCCAGATTGGTGGGGCAGTTATTGGTCTGGGCCGCGGCGCCGCTGGCGGCAATACTCGCGATGGCCAGCCCCGCCGTCCCGGTATTCTGCAACGTTACAGCCTGCGGCGGGCTGATGGTGCCGGCCGCCTGCGCGGGGAAGCTCAGTTGGTTGGCCGATAGCGACAGTACTGGCACGGCGGCCGTCCCAAGGCCTGCCAACGGGACGGTCTGCGGACTGTTCTGGCTGTTGCTGGCGATAGTCAGTGCGCCGCTCTGCGATCCACCCGACTTAGGAGTGAAAGCCACTGCGATCGTGCAACTGGTCCCTGGAGCCAGAGTCGCTCCGCAGGCGCTCTTGGCGGAAAACGGTCCGCTGGCGGAAATGGTTCCGACGTTGAGCGGGGCGCTGGCGTTATTGAAGAGCGACACGCTTAGAGGGCCGCTGGTGGTGCCGGTGGTTTGCGGTCCGAAGCTGAGCTGCCCTGGAAAAACCGACGAGTTGGGACCGCCGTTCGTAATAAAATAGGCGGCGCTTTCTTTGCCGGACATCACGATCACGGGGTTTTGATTGCTATCCAGAACCAGCGCCGCGTCGCCCCCCGGACTGTCGAAGCCGGCAAAGTCGTTTCCGGCCAGCGGCACGGCCCAAGCAAGCTGCTGTGCGGCGACGTCCAACATCGCCAAGTAGCCCGGACTGCCCAGCTTGGCCGGGTAGGCCGCCTCCGGCAGCATCAGATAAGGCTGGCTGGCCGTGCCGTAAGTGGTAAATATTCCGGCCTGCCAGTAAGTCGACTGGGGCGCGCCGCGCGCCGTCAGCAGGTTACTGACGTTAATGCTCTCCATGACGCTGCCGGTATTGAAATTCCTATGGTAAATACTGGGATCGTACTGGATCTGATGCCAGAAGCCTCCCTCGGGACGCGGGTCCAGGGCGAAGTTGCAAGTGACCTGGTGACTCGATGGGCCAAGAGCTACCTGAAACAGAAACGCGCCCGACGTTCCGTTGTCTTGTACGCCGAATATAGTGGTGCCCACTTTGTCGCCCGGCAGAATGCCCGCGCCATCGAAGTAAACGTTGTTGCCCACGCAGAGCGGCGAAGCGCCCGAAGGTCCGTGGATCACCAGGTTCCACGCCGGGCTGATGGGACTGGACAGATTGGCGGGGTCTATGTCGAGCGCCCACAACGCCCCTTGACTTTGATCGTTGGCCAGGGCGGTTATAACGTAGACGCGGTTCGGATAACTTCCGTTGTTCACGCAAGGAGTATTGATGGTTGCGTAGTAGGGACCGCTATTACCGGCTTGGTAGAGGTAGGTGCTTCCCACTACCGCACCGGTGGTGCCGCTAAATACGGTCACCGGCGCGGCCGCCGTGAGCACCACGCCGACGGAAGCGCCGCTACCGTCGCCCACGACGATGGCGTCCGGCGCCACATCGCAGTCCGCTCCCTGCGAGATCGCCGTGACCGCCGTTACCGCGCCGCCCGAAATCGTAGCGGTGGCCGAGGCTCCGGGGCAATAGCCGCCCGCCAGAATCACGGTGGCCGCGGTATATCCCGCCCCGCCATTGTTAATATTGAAGGCTAGGGTGCAGTTGCCTTGCCAGCAATCGGTGAGCGGCTGGGGGTCGGTGGCCGCGACGATGGCTCCATTCGGAGTCGGCACCAAACCCACGGGAACGCCTCCAGGATTGGCGGTAACCCATGCCACGCTGCCATCCGGGTTGAAATAGTAGACATGCTGATCGTCCGCCACCGCCATACTCCCGTCCACCTGCATGATGGGCAAGCCGGAGTAGGTATGATTATCGAGCAGGGCGCCGGAACCCCACAGGATGTTGCCGTTTCCATCGTAGACCACGATGGCATTCCAGGATTGCCGGTACGAGCAGGCCACCCGCGCGCCGTTGGAGACGCAACCGTCGCCCACCGAGACTCCGACATTCGACTGGTCGCTGCTCTTGACGTAAACGCCGCCGTTGGTTCCGGGCGGCATCTGCGCCACGAAGTCGGTCATCTGGGGATTGCAATGCCCCATCGAGCACCACCCGGGCGCGGGCGTGACCTGCGCCGCGAGGGGCGTCAGAAGACACCAAGCGGTCAGTGCCGATCGGCAAAAAAAACCTGAATTCTGCAGCATCCGGGGTTCTAAAAGACTACCGCAGGATGAACTCGAATGCAATACCAGAAGTTTGTTTATTTTGTTTTCCGGAAACTGCGGGAGGTCCCCTGCGTCTCGGCTTGCCGCCACTCCCAGCCGAAATAGTCCCTGCGCCATTCCCAGACGTAGCCCCGATGTTATAGAGCCCGAAGCCATCTGGACTTCCGCGAAGCGGCGCCCCTTTGCAATTCCGCTTCCGCCCTCTCGATGAGCGCGCCAGCTTCAGTCTCGCTGCGTCCCTGGTTGACGTGTACGATAAATGTGCGCGGCCGAGGCTTTTTCGACTCCGCCGAACTGCGACTTGCAGGAGTCGTAGAATTGCATGACTTCGTCGGTCGCGGGCCGCTCGAAATCGCAGGCGAATTCGTCCATGGCCCGCCTGAGACGAAACCCCTGCTCCGCTGCCCGCCGCAGAGCCGGCTCATTGACGCCGCTGCGGCAGATACCCTGGCGGATCTCCCTGCTTACCTCCGCGTCGATGGTCGTGTGATCGATGGGGCGCGGGTTCCGGCGCGGCGCTCCGGCACCTTTTCCGCGTTCGCCGGTGGACCAACTTGAACTTCCCCGGCGAATACGCCGCCGTCGTCCCGGTCGGAATCACCAACTCCGGCGTAATTGCGGCACAGCTATCGCCCTCCGGCGCCGGGCTGCTCATCGCAACTCCCACAAATTAGGCTCAGAAAAGCTTCTACATGGGCTGGAATTTGTAGTCCTGGCCCGCGAGGGGCACGTGGGCGGCGACGGCTAGCATCACCACAACTGGACAAAGCGACCTTAGGTTCATGTAGCGTACTCCGTTAAAAGAAGCGGTGTAGAACGACCGGCCGAATCTTCCTCAACGAGTCAACGAGTTCGCCCGGAACGCGCTCGCCCTTGATCAGCATGGCCATGTTCAAACTCTCCCGTGCCTAGTTCTTGGGAGTTGCGATCAGCAATCCTCCGGAGGGGGTATATTGGGCCGCGATCGCGCCGGAATTAGTGATTCCCACCGGAGTGGCGTCGTCATAAGGGAAGGGAAAGTTCAGATCCGTCCATACGCCTGTGTCGGCGTTATAGGAGAAGGTATTGTTTTTCCCACTCTCCTCCACGTAGTACGTGCCAACAATGAGATCATCGCCGTTGATCCCATTGAAGGTGGTATAGGTGGCGCCGGGATACTGAAACAACTGCATCTTCCCCGCCACGTATACGAATCCAAACAGATTGAGACCGTTCATGGTTCCAACCCCAATTCCCTTCGTGTTCATTCCGGCGAATCGTTGGATTGTAGTGATACTCGCTGAATGGCAGGGGCGTGAATGTGCCTTTGTCGTATAGAAAGCCGTACTGTTGGACGGAACCCCCCGGCATCAGGTAGTTCCCGGCTAGCACGCCTGTCGACGCGCTCAGGCAGCAGTACTACGCCAGGGTAGGAAGGCAGCCCCGTGAACGTTCCCCCATTATATAAATAGTTCTTGCAGATCGCCATAAAGACCGAGGATTTCGTTGTTGTCCGTGATACCAAGAAAGGAGGCGCCGGCGGTTCCCAGGTCTATCGTGTTGCACGCGCCGCCCTTGTAGACAAAGGCGAGCGAGTACGCCATGCCCCCGTTGAAGGCCGACCCGACGATGGTGCCCTCGTTGTTGATGGCGCTTGGAAACGCAGTGTAGCCGTCGCAGTAATCCACCACCTGGAACGTATAACTCCGGGCCATCAGCGGCGCGTAGTGTCCGAAGGCCAAAATCGCAGTTGCCAGGCACGATGCGCGTGTGCTCATAAGAGGCGTCTCCGTCTAACGTAACGCTTCAGGGCGCCGGAGACACACAGCGCCGAGTGGCCTTTTCGCGCATATGGTCCTCTTTTTCCCGTCAAATCCGATGCAAATCGAATTTGCGTCATGATATCCCGGCTTGGATAGATGAGTCAAGCAGTTCTTATTTAGGTTCCGGTGAACATTCTTCCGCAATGTGACGCCTGCCCGCCGTCCCTCGCTTAGCGCCCACCGAGGTCACCGCATGTTACGCTCGGCACATGAGCGGCCCGGATGCGGAAGGCTCCAGCGTGGCCGTCCTGGCGGAAAAGCCTTCGGTGGCGCGCGACATTGCGCGCGTGCTGGGCGCCACGAAACAGGGGCAAGGATACCTGCACGGCAACGGCTACGTGGTCACGTGGGCCATCGGCCATCTGGTCGCCCTCGCGCAGCCGCACGAGATTCAGCCGGAGTGGAAGCAATGGCGGCGCGACCTCCTGCCCATGCTGCCCCGCGAATGGCCGCTGGTAGTCTACGAAAAGACGCAGCCGCAGTTCGAGGTGGTACGCAGGATCCTGAACTCGCCGAAGGTGGCGAGATTGGTGTGCGCCACCGACGCCGGCCGCGAAGGCGAACTGATTTTTCGCTACATCTACGAGGCCGCCGGATGCCGGAAGCCGTTCAGCCGCCTCTGGATTTCCTCGCTCACCGAAGACGCCATCCGCAAGGGCTTCGGCGAATTGAAGGACGGCGCGGCATACGATCCGCTGGCCGACGCGGCGCGCGGGCGCAGCCGGGCCGACTGGCTGGTGGGCATGAATCTCTCGCGCGCCTACACCCTGGCCATGGACGACCAGCTCTCGGTGGGCCGCGTGCAGACGCCCACGCTGGCCATGCTGGTGGAACGGGAACTGGCGATCCGCGCCTTCGTGCCGGAAGATTACATCGAGGTGGTGGCGACGTTTTCCCCCATCGCGGACGAGAAGTATCAGGGCACCTGGTTCCGCGAGCCGGTTAAGGATTCCATCCAGATGGCCATGCGTCTCGCCGCCGATGGCGCGGAGGCGGACCGGATCGTGGAGCGGGCGCATACGGGCGCGGCGCACATCGAGTCCATCCAGTCCGAAACGCAGCGCATGGCGCCGCCGCCGCTGTACGATCTCACGGAACTGCAGCGGCACGCCAATCGCCTGTATGGCTTCAGCGCGCAGAAGACGCTCGAAACCGCACAGGCGCTCTATGAAAGCCGCAAGCTGATCAGCTATCCGCGCACCGATAGCCGCCACCTTTCGCAGGATGTGGCGCGCACTTTGCCGGCGGTAGTGCGGGCCATCGAGCAGCCTTACCAGGCGCTGCTGGCGCCGGGCACCGGAGAGCGTCCGCTGGGCCGCCGATTCGTGGACGATGCCAAGGTGACCGACCACCACGCCATCATCCCGACGACGGTGCGTGCCGGCGATCTCTCGGCCGATGAACGCAAGATCTACGATTTGATCTGCCGGCGGCTGCTCAGCGCGTGGCACAGCGATCACATCTGGGCGGTGACCACCGTGATCACCGCTATCTCGAACCCCGGCGTGACCGACCACTATCACACCACCGGGACTGCCGTGCAGCAGGTGGGCTGGAAGGCGCTCGATGTGGTCCCGGTGCGCCGGCAGGAGCGCGCGCCGGAAACGCCCACGCTGCCGCCGGGATTGACGCAAGGCCAGTCGCAGGCCGTGGTGAACGTGGAGGCGCTCAAGAAGAAGACCCGGCCGCCCAAAAGATTCACCGAAGCCACCCTGCTGACAGCCATGGAAACGGCAGGCAAGACCCTCGACGAGAAGGAATTGTCGGACGCCATGAAGGAGACCGGCCTGGGCACTCCCGCCACGCGCGCGTCCATCATCGAAGTCCTGCTGACGCGCGGCTATATCGTGCGCGAAGGGAAGATGCTGCAGTCGACCGATAAGGGCATCCATCTGATCGAGGTGGTGCATCCTGAGGTCAAAAGTCCGGCCATGACGGGCCAATGGGAGGCATACCTCAAGCGCATTCAGCGCGGCACAGCCAAGCTGGAACCGTTTATCGCCGGCATCGAAGATTATGTGCGGGAAGTCGTGGAAAAGGTGGGCAAGGCACAACCACCAGCCACCACCCACCAACCACCAGCCACCACCCACCAACCACCAGCCACCACCCACCAACCACCAGCCACCGCGAGCGCCGCGAGCCCCACGGAATTGCTGCATAGCGTATTTGGGTACGAATCGTTCAGGCCGAACCAGGAAGCCGTTTGCGAAGCTGTGATCGCGGGCCGCGATGTACTGCTCGTCATGCCCACCGGCTCCGGGAAATCGCTCTGCTACCAGCTTCCGGGCGTGGCGCGCGGCGGCACCACGTTGGTCATCAGCCCGCTGATCGCGCTGATGGAAGACCAGGTGGCCAAGCTGAAGGCGCAGAACTGCGCCGTGGAGCGCATCCACTCCGGACGCGACCGGGGAGCCTCGCGGCAGGCTTGCATCGACTATCTGGAGGGCAAGCTGCAGTTCCTTTTCGTGGCGCCGGAGCGGCTGCGCGTGCCCGGCTTTCCGGCCATGCTGGCCAAACGCAAGCCGAACCTGGTGGCCATCGACGAAGCGCATTGCATCTCGCAATGGGGCCACGATTTCCGCCCCGACTACCGCATGATCGGCCAGCACCTGCCGCATTTCCGTCCGGCGCCGGTGATCGCCATGACCGCCACGGCCACGCCCCTGGTGCAGAACGATATCATCGAGCAATTGGGGCTGGGCGAGCCCACCCGTTTCATCCACGGGTTCCGGCGCGCCAACATAGCCATCGAAATAGTGGAAGTGCCGCCCAGCGAGCGGGCCGATCTCGCGCGCGAACTGCTGCAGGATGACGCGCGCCGTCCCGCCATCGTGTATGTGCCCACGCGGCGCGAGGCGGACAGCTTCGCCGCCGAATTGAAACAGGATTTTCCGGCGGCGGCGTATCATGCCGGCCTGGAATCCGCTCTGCGCAAGAAGGTGCAGGACGCTTTCTTCAAGGGGGAATTGCAGGTAGTGGTGGCCACCATCGCCTTCGGCATGGGCATCGACAAACCCGATATCCGGACCGTGATCCACACCGCGCTGCCCGGGTCGCTGGAGGCCTATTACCAGGAAGTCGGGCGCGCCGGCCGCGATGGCGCGCCGTCGCGCGCGATCCTGATGCATGCCTACGCCGACCGCCACACCCACGATTTCTTCTTCGACCGCGATTATCCGGATGTGTCGGTGTTGGAGCTGATTTATGCGCGCCTGGCGTATGAAGCGCGGCCGAAGGAGATGGTCCAGAGCATGGTGCGGATGGACCCGGACGTTTTCGACAAGGCGCTGGAGAAACTCTGGATCCACGGGGGCGCGGTGGTGGACGCCGCGGAGAATTTGAAACGCGGTACCGATGTCTGGCGCGAGTTGTATGTGGCACAAGCTGAGCACAAGCTGGCGCAGATCGAATTGATGATCCGGTATACGCAGTCGAGCGAATGCCGCATGCTGGGGCTGGTGCGCCATTTCGGCGACTATGCGGACGCCCAACAGCGCTGCGGGATTTGCGATTTCTGCGCGCCGGACCAGTCGATTGCACAAAGTTTCCGGCCGGCGACGGATGCCGAGCGGAAAGCCGCGGGGCGCATCGTGGCCGGGCTGAAGAAGTCCGGGCGGAAAGCTACTGGGCGGCTGCACAGTGAAGTGTTCGCGGACTATTCGCTCGATCGGGACGGGTTCGAGCAGTTGCTGGGCGCCATGGCGCGCGCCGGATGGGTGGAGATATCGGAAGCCTCGTTTGAGCAGGACGGGCGGCGGGTGGACTACCGGCTGGCGGCCCTGAGCGCGGCCGGACGGGAACTGGACGCTACGGCGATGCCGCCGTTCGAGATGAAGCTGGAAATCGAGGCGAGCGGGAAACGCCGGAAGAAGGCGCGCACCGCGCATCGGGACAAAGTGCCGCGCAGGCGGGAGAAAGCCGCTATACCCGCCAATGCGGGGGTGGAGAAGGCGTTGCGCGACTGGCGTCTGGCCGAGGCCAAACGCCGCGCGGTGCCCGCTTTCCGTATTCTGTCCGACAAGGCGCTGCAGGCCATCGCGGCGGAGAAGCCCGCGACGACTCGCGAGCTGCTGGAGATCCCGGGCATCGGGGCGCGGTTGGCGGAGCAGTATGGCGCCCAGATCTTCCGCATTCTGGAGCGGGAGTGAAATCCAAGGGATTCGTGGCGGGTAGTATAGTAGCAGAGTAAAGGCGAAACGCATGGGCGAACGGATCAGAGCGATTGTCAAGCCCGAACTGCTTGTCTGGGCACGCGAGAGCGCTCATTTCCAGTCTCCGGTCGCAGCCAAGAAAGCCAACCTTTCCGTTGAGCGGCTCCTGGACTGGGGGGCGGGACGAAGTTCGCACTATTAACCAACTCCGGACCCTCGCCAACATCTACAAGCGTCCGCTGGCCGTCTTGTTTATCTCAGAGGCTCCGCAGCAGTTTGATGTTATTCGGGACTTCAGGCGTTTGCCTGGAACGGTAGAGCGGAGTACCGCCCCGAGTTGGCGCTAGCCGTGCGGCGCGCCAGATTTCGCCTTGCATAGTTGGGCCAAGAGGAACGGCGGACTTTTCCTGCCGCTAGACTCCAAGGTTGGAAGCGCGCCGCGCCTAACTCTTGCCCGCAGGCTTGATCGCGAAGTCCCACACCTGCATGTTCGTCTTACCCGGCGTGTACTGGACCACGGCGTACTCGCCGGGATCCATGGGCTTCATCGGCCACAGCTTATATAGGCCGTCCTGCGTCATTTGTTTGCGGAAGACCTGCACCTCGATAGGCTCTTCGATGATTTCCTTGCTTACCGGAACGGTGGTTATTTTTTCGACGACGCGGATGCCCTTCTCCGGCGTGAGCTTGACGATTCCAAAGCGTTCCTCGGCCGAGAGCTGGATGTAGAATTCCTGCTCGGGATTGCCGAGGACCGTCTGCGAATGCAAGCCGTCCAGTTCCAGAGTGGCTTTTCCGGTCACCGCCGGAATCGGCGCGAGGACCTGAAGGACGGTGCGGCCTTTGTTCGTGTGCACCTTCGATTCGGCCACCTTGATGGGCTTGACGTTGTTGTCCTCCACGTAATACACGCCAGGGTCTTGCGGGATTTTGGCGACTTCAGCGCGGACCTCGTGTACGGCCTTCTCCTCTTCGGCGATTACCTTGGTCTCCTCGGAGACTTGGGCCTGGCGCTCGGCCACTTCGGATTCAGTGCGCTTCAGGTCGACCAGGTCGAGCGGGATTTCTTCCCACTGGCTGCGCTCCACGCTATAGTAGCGCACCCGATCCGTCTGTACCTGGTATTCACGCACCAAGTGAAAGCCGCCATCCTTCAGGTAGAGCTTTATGTTGGCGGCGAAAGCCGCGAGGGCCAGCACAAACAACGCGATGATGGCTCGCCGCATATCCTCTATCGACTAGTTTAGCGCCACCTGGGGTTTCATCCTTATAATGAGATTTCATGAAATATCGCAAGCTGGGCAGGACCAACTTCGAAATCGGCGAGATCGGCTACGGCGCGTGGGGCATTGGGGGAACCCAGTGGCTCGGCGGGACCGACGACGAATCGCTGGCGGCGCTGCGCCGGGCCATCGAGCTGGGCTTGAACTTCATCGATACGGCGCTGGCCTATGGCGCGGGACACAGTGAACAACTGGTGGGGCAAGTGGTGCGCGAAGCGTCGGCCGGCGCTGGCCGACGGATCTACGTGGCCACCAAGGTTCCGCCGAAGAACCAGTTGTGGCCGGCGCGCCCCGGCATCGGCATTGAACAGGTGTTTCCATACGATTACATCCTGCGGTCGACGGAACGCAGCCTCAAACATCTGGGGGTGGAAACCATCGATCTGCTGCAACTGCACGTGTGGAATCCGGAGTGGATCGCACGCGACGAGTGGCGGCGCGCGCTGGAAGAGCTGAAGCGCTCCGGCAAAGTGCGAGCGGTGGGAATTTCCATTAACGACCATCAGCCGGATTCAGCGCTCGAAATCATCGAGACTGGCCTGATCGATACGGTGCAGGTGATCTACAACATTTTCGATCAAACTCCCGAGCGCAGTCTGTTTCCGCTGGCGATGGCGCGCAACATTGGCGTGATCGCGCGCGTACCGCTGGATGAAGGCAGCCTGACCGGCAAGATCGACGAGAATACGCGCTTCGCGCCGGGCGACTTCCGCGTGGGCTACTTCCGGGGCGACCGCAAAAAGCAAGTGCGGGAACACGTGGAGAGCCTGCTGCGGGATCTCGGCGTGGAGGCCGCCAGCTTACCCGAAATCGCGCTGCGCTTCTGCCTATCGCATCCGGCGGTATCCACGGTGATTCCGGGGATGCGCAGCCTGCGAAACGCGGAGGCCAACTGTGCAGTGTCCGATAAAGGACCGCTGCCGCCGGAAACCTTGGCGGTGATCCGGCGGCACGCTTGGGACCGCAATTTCTACGATTGAGACGAAGAGCGGGGCTGCGAGCCCGCCCCACTACACGTCGTAATAGAGCGCAAACTCGTAGGGATGCGGCCGCAACCGGATGGCATCCGCTTCGTTCTTGCGCTTGTAGTCGATAAAGGTCTCGATCAATTCCTCGGTGAACACGTCGCCCTTCATCAGGAAGCCGTGATCGTCTTCCAGGCAACTCAGGGCTTCGTCGAGCGAGGCAGGCATGGACGGAACGTTGCGCATCTCTTCCGGCGACAGATCGTAGATGTCCTTGTCCAGCGGTTCGCCGGGATCCATCTTGTTGGCGACGCCGTCGAGGCCGGCCATCAGCATGGCGGCGAAAGCCAGATACGGATTGGCCGCCGGATCGGGCGGGCGGAACTCGACGCGCTTGGCTTTGGGACTGGCGGAATACATCGGAATGCGGCAGGCCGCCGAGCGGTTGCGCCGCGAGTAAGCCAGGTTGACCGGCGCTTCGTAGCCCGGCACTAGCCGCTTGTAGCTGTTGGTGGTGGGCGCGATGATGGCAGAAAGCGCGCGCGCGTGCTTCAGCAGGCCGCCGATATACCACAGCGCCAACTGGCTCAAGCCGGCGTAGCAATCGCCGGCGAACAGCGGCTTGCCTTCCCGCCAGATGCTCTGATGCGTGTGCATGCCGCTGCCGTTGTCGGCAAACAAGGGCTTCGGCATGAAGGTCACGGTCTTGCCGTATTGGTTGGCCACATTGCGGATGATGTACTTGTACAACATCATGTTGTCGGCGGATTTCACCAGCGTGTCGAAGCGCTGATCGATCTCGCACTGGCCGCCGGTGGCCACTTCGTGGTGATGGCATTCGATGCGCAGGCCGCACTTGATCATGGTCTGCACCATCTCGCTGCGCAGATCCTGGTAATGATCGGTGGGCGGGACGGGGAAGTAGCCTTCTTTGTAGCGCGGCCGGTAGCCCAGGTTGTCCTTCTCGCGGCCCGAATTCCAGCGGCCTTCGTCGGCGTCGATGAAATAGTAGCCGGAATGGTGGTTTTGATCGAAACGGATGTTGTCGAAGATGAAAAACTCGGCTTCGGCGCCGAAAAACGCCGTATCGCCGGCGCCGGTGTTCTTCAGGTGCAGTTCGGCTTTCTTGGCGATCCAGCGGGGATCGCGCTCGTAGTGCTGTTTGGTGATGGGGTCGATCACGTCGCCGATCATCACTAACGTGGCCGTTTCAGCGAACGGATCCATGAACGCCGTCGTGGGATCCGGAATCAGCAGCATGTCGCTTTCGTTAATGGCTGCCCAACCGCGGATACTGGAGCCGTCCATGCCGAAACCTTCTTCGAAACTGCTTTCGCTGAGCTCGGTGATGGGGTAGGAGACGTGGTGTTGCAGGCTCGGGATATCGGTAAAGCGGAGGTCCAACTGCCGGGCATCGTTGTTCTTTGCGTATTCCAACACTTCTTGCGGATTCATTCTTCCTCCATGGGGAATGGCACGTGGGTATGCCTTAACTTGGGTAGAGCAGATTACCGTTTAGGATAACTAAGGGAAGGGCGGGGGTCAAGGGCGGGGGAGCGTTCAGGGATCAGCTTTCAGCTTTCAGCTCTCGGCTTTCAGCTTTCAGGTACTTTTTTGGAAAGCATTGAAAACAAGGCGGCAGCAATGTGGTGCGCACTCACGGGCCAGTCCACGGCTAGCCCTTCAGTTCAGGCGTAACCAGACGAGCCGGCCGATCAGGTGGCGGAGGTGAGCCAGAGGGCGGGCAGGTTCGTAGCTGGCGGAGGCGTAGGCGAACGTGCGGTTTGGGTCTTCATGCCGTAGGCGGTGCTTCGCGGCATGGCCACCTGCGTCAGGTCGAGCGGATCGTGGGCCGGAAGGCGTGCTTAATGACCGGACGGGCCGGCGGGGGGCTGGCCGGCCGCGGTACCAGGCAATCATGCGCCCGGAGGTCCCGAGCGCGCGGGGCGGGCCCTTCCGGCCGAGCCGGGCTGAGGCGCCTTTCCGCGGAGTCGAACGGGACGACAACGGGGCTCTTTCCAGTTGGATTAGCATTAGCGCGAGCCGACTGGCGGCGGACTCGTTGCGAAGATCTTGCCGAACGCCCCGATCCTGAGGTCCGACGCAGGCCGACAAAGCAAGAAAAAGGCCCCATCAAGGTGGCCGGGACTCTCAAATCAGAACGGAGGACTCCGGGCGAGGCAGACTCCGGCACTGTTACATCGTACAGATACTCCCTTATAGAATAAAGGTGGTTCAGTTGCACCGGAGGGCGGCCAATCGTGGCCGCAGCCGCCTTTCAGGCGGCTCTTTTTCTACGGCGCCTACCGTCAAGACACCCGAAGCCGACTGAAAGCCAGATGCGGGCAGGATTGCACAATACCTACTTTTCTCACTCCGGAACATCCGATTAATTGTGCGGCAGGGCTCCAGTCCTGTGGCCGGCGTCCGCGCCGGCCTCTTTGTGCTCGGATCAGGCTCATTTCGTTGCGGGGAAGAGCGGGTCCTGGAGGACCCGCGCAGACCTGGAGGTCTGCCCCACAGATTATTTTGGCTGCGCCCCCAATCTAATAGGGAACTAACCGGACGATATATTAGCGTGCGCCGGCGTCCAGGTATTCGATCCAGCCGTCCATCATTTCCATTTCACTGGCTTCACCCCAACGCACTACCTGGGTGGGATCGGGGTTCAGGGGATTATTCCGAGAGTTGTCGAAGTGCGACACAATGGCCAGCCGGGTGCCCTTGGGTATGAACTTCGGCTCTTCCATCCGGTAAGTGATCTGCCAATTGAAATTGTAGTGCGGCACCAGGAGCAGCGTCTCTTTGCGGCCGTCGGGATAAGTCGCGTCGAAGCGCGCGTCCTTGCCGCGCAGATGCATGTGCGGCGTCAGGCTGGTCAGGTACATGTCCTGCTTAAAGGTGTGACACTCGGTGACTTCCACGTTTGGGTCGCCCGCGGGTATGCGGAAGAAGTAGTTCGATAAGTCGACCCGCTTGGCGACTTGCCGGGGCGGCTCCTTGGCGAAGATCAGGCCCACGGAGGTCACGTCGATTTCCGGTTTCTTCGTGGACTTGGAATAGTGGATCTGGAAGCCGAGGCTGGAGCCGGCTGGAATCTTGCGCGCCGTTCCCTCCGGGTAGATGTCGGGGCCTCTTCCGGGAAGGTAGGAGCCGATCAGGCCCCAACTCCCAAAGTTTTCGTCGCGCGGCTTGTCGCCGGGCCAATAGGAATTGTCGTCGACGATGCAGCCGTCGTCGATCACAGGCGCCTCGGGGCGCATCCAGGAGAGCTTGCCTTCGTGTACCTTGAGCCAGTCCGCATAGGCAGACTGCGGGTCCGGTGTGGCTTCGTTCTTCGTACTGGCGGGTTTGGGTTTAACGGGCGCGTTGACGAAGACGTGCGCATGGTGGACGATTCTGCGATTGCCGGGACGCAACTCGGCCGCCACGATCCACTTGTCTTCCGTGAAGTTGGTGGGGACGGTGAAGTGTTCGTACTCATCGGGCCCATCGGCCGTTAGCGAGTGCGGGGGGATGGAGACGATCAGGTCCGGCTTGCCGATGCGCCAATCGGTCGAGAACACGGGCGGCGCGGGGAGACGGCGGGGATCGCCTTCCGGGGAGCCTTGATCGACCCATAATTTGATAGTCGCGATTTCCGCGCCGCCGAGGCTCCAGTCGTTGGACCACTTACCGTAGCGCGGGTCGGCTTTCCACGGGGGCATCTGACGGGTAAGCACAGCTTCGCGAATCGCGACGGCCCAAGGACGCGTTTGCTGGTAGGTGAGCAGCGACATGGGGGCAATGTCGTCGGGGTGGTGGCAGGTCGCGCAGTGTTTATAGAGGATGGGCGCAACGTCGGCGGTGTAAGCGATTTCGGCGGGGAAGAGAGCGGATGCGGCCGGCAGCAGCGCGGCGAGTACCAGGGCTGGCGACTTCATGAATGCCTCCGAGTGAGTGTGGTAGGCACGGGCAGATTCGAACTGCCGACCTGTCGCTTAGGAGGCGACCGCTCTATCCATCTGAGCTACGTGCCCGCAGATCCTGCAAGGGAAGCGCCGATTGGAATCGGCGCGCAGGATACCATCCTGCCCCATAGGCCAACCCTATTATTATATCGTTGCTTCGGCATAGTGCTTCAGACCTTTGCGCCCGATGTCGGTGCGGTAGTGCATTCCATCGAAATGGACTAGGCGCGCGGCGGCGTATGCGCGGTCGATGGCAGCCGCAAGGTCCGGACCGGAGGCGGTGACACCGAGGACGCGGCCGCCTGCGGTTTCAAGTCCGAGGGAGCCTGCGCGCGTGCCTGCGTGGAAGACGGTAGCGCCGGTGGCTTCGGCGGCTTCGATGCCATCGATCGCCTGGCCTGCGGCGAACGCACCGGGATAGCCGCCGGATGCCAGCACCACGCACACGGATGGTCCAGGCGCCCATTCGATACGCGTGTCGGGCAGCACGCCGCGCGCAGCCGCCAGAAGCAACGGCGCAAGATCGGTCCGCATGCGATGCATGATGGGCTGTGTTTCCGGATCGCCCAGGCGGACGTTGAACTCCAGCACTTTGGGGCCCGCGCTGGTCATCATCAATCCGGCGTAGAGGAAGCCGGTGAAGCCTGTAGCTGCAATGGTGGGGCGGATGATGCGATCGAGGACGGTGCGGCTGTCCGCCGCGGTCAGGATGCGGGAATCGCAGTAGGCGCCCATGCCGCCCGTGTTGGGGCCTGTGTCGCCATCGAAGACTGCTTTGTGATCCTGGGTGGGTTCCAGCGGAACCACATTGCGGCCGTCGCTCAGGACGATGTAGCTGACTTCTTCGCCGGTCAGGAATTCTTCGATCACGAACGGCGGCTTCAGGGATGTGAGTGCAGCTTCGGCAGTGGCGCGATCTTCGGCGACGACTACGCCCTTACCCGCGGCGAGCCCGTCGGCTTTGATTACGACAGGGTAGGTGAAACGATCGAGCGCGCGGCGCGCGGCGGCGGCATCCGGGGCGGCCACGAAGGCTGCGGTGGGGATGTCTCTTTGCTGCAAAAAGTTCTTTGCAAAAATCTTGCTGCCTTCGAGCTGCGCGGCCGCCGCGGTGGGACCGAAGATCGCGTGGCCGCGCGCACGGAACGCGTCGACGACGCCAGCTACGAGCGGGGCCTCGGGACCCACGACCGTCAGATCGGCTTCCACCGATTCGGCAACCGCGAGGTGGGCGCCTGGCGATCCGTCGCCCGCCGGCACACACTCCGCTACACGCGCGATGCCCGGATTTCCCGGAGCTACGAACACGCGCTCCACTTCCGCGCTCTGGGCGATTCGCCACGCCAAGGCATGCTCGCGTCCGCCACTGCCGACGATCAAGACCTTCATAGCCGATACAATGATAACAATGCACGAGACGTACGACGTGGTAGTGATCGGGGCGGGACACGCCGGATGCGAGGCGGCGCGGGCGTGCGCCCGTATGGGCATGCGGACGGCCATGGTCACAATGAATCTCGACCTGATCGCGCAGATGTCGTGCAACCCCGCGATCGGCGGTATTGCGAAAGGCCACCTGGTGCGTGAGATCGACGCGCTGGGCGGAGCGATGGGCGAGGTGACGGATGCAGTCGGGATTCAATTCCGGCTACTGAACACCAGCCGCGGGCCGGCGGTATGGTCGCCGCGGGCGCAGTGCGATAAGAAGATGTACAGGGCGCGCATGCGCGAAGTGCTGGAGCGCGAGCCGAACCTGCGCATCAAGCAGGCGGAGGTTGCGGCTTTGGAGATCATGGGCGATGGCTCCGGGCGCCGGGCAACGGGTGTGCGGCTGCGCGACGGCCGGACCATATTCGCTGGCGCGACCATTGTCACGACCGGAACGTTCCTGAACGGTCTGGCACACGTGGGCGAGATGCAATATAGCTGCGGGCGAAATGGCGAAGCTCCCTCGCAGCTTCTGGGGGAGCAGTTGCGGACCTTGGGCCTGCCCTGGACGCGCCTGAAAACGGGAACACCGCCGCGGTTGGACGGCCGCACCATTGACTGGAGCCGCTTCGAGCCGCAGGCAGGCGACCCCGTGCCGACGCCTTTTTCATTCCTGACGGACCGGATTGACCGGCCCCAGGTGGAGTGCCACATCGCGTACACCACCGAAGAGACGCACCGCATCCTGCGAGAGGCCATCCCTCGATCCCCTCTGTATAGCGGTCAGATCGAGGGGGTCGGGCCACGCTATTGTCCATCGATCGAAGATAAGGTGGTGAAGTTCCCCGATAAGCTGCGGCACCAGATCTTCCTGGAACCGGAGGGCCTAGACACCAACGAGGTTTATGTCAATGGGATGTCCACCAGCATGCCGATCGACGTGCAAGCGGCCATGGTGGCGTCGGTGCCGGGATTGGAACAAGCCGAGATGATCCGGCCGGGCTATGCGATTGAATACGACGCCGTCGATCCGCGGGAGCTAAGCCACACGCTGGAAGTGAAGTCCATCCGGGGATTGTATCTGGCCGGGCAAATCAACGGCACGTCGGGGTATGAGGAGGCGGGATGCCAGGGCTTAGTTGCGGGGATCAATGCGGCGTGTTCGCTGCGCGGCATGCCGCCGGTTATCATCGGACGCACTGAGGGGTATACGGGCATCCTTGTGGACGATTTGATCACGAAGGGCGCCGACGAGCCGTACCGCATGTTTACTTCGCGGGCGGAATTCCGGCTGCACCTGCGCATCGATAACGCGGACGAGCGTCTAACTCCGGTTGGCCGGCGTGTAGGCCTGGTTACGGAGGAGCGGTGGGATTTGTTTTCGCGTAAGCGGCTGCAGAAGGAGCGCCTCACCGGGGCGCTGCGGCTCCATCGGCACGGACAGTGGCTCAAGCGGCCAGAGGCTTCGATCGGCGAACTCGGCGATTGGGTGCGGGAGACTCTGGGCGAAGAACCCGCGCGCGGGGTGCTCACCACCGTCGAGACCGAGATTAAATACAAAGGCTATATCGCCCAACAGCAACGGCAGATCGAGCGGATGAAGGATGCCGAGCGGAGGCCGATTCCCGGTGCTTTCGGCTTTGCCGGGATACCGGGGCTGTCGCGCGAGATTCGTGAGAAACTGGAGCGGGTTCGTCCGGAGACTTTGGGCCAAGCGGCGCGGATTCCTGGCGTGACCCCGGCCGCCATCGCCATTCTGGATGTCTACCTGAGCTTGAGTCATGTTCGCTGAGCTGCTGCGGTCGAAGCTGGCCGGCATCTGCGAGCTGTCCGATTGGCAGGTCGCCCGGTTGCGACAGCACTATGAATTGCTCACGCGATGGAACCGGGTTTTGAGCCTGACGAGCGTGCGAACGCTGGAGGAGGCGGTGGAGCGCCACTATTGCGAATGCCTATTCGCCGCTTGCCATCTGCCTGAAGATGCGCCTTCGATCGCCGACATCGGGTCGGGAGCCGGCTTTCCGGGCATCCCTATCGCGATTATGCGGCAGGGTTGCCCGGTTGTACTGATTGAGTCTCATCAGCGGAAGGCGGCTTTTCTTAAGGAGGCATCCCGGGATCTCAGTAACGTTCGGGTGCTTGCAAAGCGCGCGGAGGCTGTGGCTGAGCGCTACGAATGGGTGGTTTCGCGTGCCGTGCGGTATTCGGATATTGCGAGGACCCTAAAGAAATTGGGGCGAAATGCCGAACTTTTGACTGGGGAAGTGCGCGCTGCGGATCTGGGCGGATTCGAGTGGCGGGAGCCGATCCAGCTCCCTTGGGGGGATCGGCGGCATTTGTGGATTGGAAGCAATCCGGCGGGCTGTTTCACGTGAAACACTTACGCCTTGTTTCACGTGAAACAGGTCGGGATCTGTCACACGCCGATCAATCGTGGTAGCATGGCCGCTTGGGCAAGATCCTAGCTATCACCAATCAGAAGGGCGGCGTCGGGAAAACAACCACCGCTATCAACGTTGCCGCAGCTCTAGCAGCCAGCGATCTCCGTGTCCTTGTCATCGACTCCGATCCCCAAGGTAATGCCACCACGGGAATGGGTGCCACCAAATCCCCGGAACGCCCTAGTTTATACCAAGTGCTATTGGGCGGCGCTGAAATCGCCGACGCCGTAGTGCATACGGGATTCGAGGGTTTGGACTTGGTTCCCGGCGACAAGAACCTGGTCGGCGCCAACTTGGAACTGGTGGATACTCCCCGCCGCGAGTTTCGCCTGCACGACAAAGTGACCGCCGTCCGCGCACAATATGATTTTATCCTGATTGACTGCCCGCCGGCGCTCGATCTCCTGACGCTGAACGCCCTCATCGCCGCCGATTCCGTTCTCGTCCCGATCCAATGCGAGTTCTTCGCTCTGGAGGGTATCTCCGAACTAATGGACACCATCGAGCGGATTCGCAATTCATTCGAACACCCGCTGGAAATCGAAGGCATTCTGCTCACTATGTTTGATGACCGTACCAACCTGACTCGCCAGGTAGCCCAGGACCTCAGAGACTTCTTTCGGGACAAAGTCTTCGAGACAGTCATACCGCGCAGCATCCGGTTGGCTGAAGCGCCCAGCCATGGCCAGAGCATCTTGGCGTACGATGTCCGCTCACGTGGCGCCGAGAGCTATATCCGGCTCGCCAAGGAGATTCTCGACAATGAACAAAAACGTGGACAATCCGCGCAGGGCGCTCGGTAAAGGGCTGAGCGCCCTGCTGCCGACGCGGCCCACGGCGCAGCCTCCGGACGAGACTCCGCATTCCGGCGAAGAAGTCGCGAATCTCCCTATCGAACTGATCGAACCCAATCCGCTGCAACCCCGGCGCGTCTTCCAGCATGACCGCATCGAGGAACTGGCTCAGTCCATCCGCGCTAACGGTATCATCCAGCCGCTAGTGGTCCGGCGGAGGGCGGAACGATACCAACTGGTAGCCGGCGAACGCCGCTGGCGCGCGGCGAAAATCGCCGGAATTACCCATGTACCCGCAGTCATTCAGGAAATCCCCGACGAGCGGCTGCTGGAAATCACCTTGATCGAGAACATTCAGCGGGAGGACCTGAACGCCATCGAAACCGCACAAGCGTTCGACCGCCTGTGCAGGGAACTACAGTTAAGTCACGAAGACGTGGGGCAAAGGACCGGTAAAGACCGGTCCACGATTGCAAACCTGATCCGGCTGCTGCAGCTTCCGCCGGATATACAACAATTGATCGCCGAGCGAAGGCTATCGATCGGCCATGCCCGCTGTCTCCTCACACTGCCCACGGCCGAATTACAGAGGGAGGTGGCCGAGAAATCCGTGGCGCAAGGTTGGTCGGTGCGGCAGGTCGAGCGGCTCACACAGAAGATGATGGAAGACCGCAAGCCCAAGGCGGTCGATGAAGTCCAATCCGATCCCAATGTGAAGGCAGCTATCGAGGAATTGGAAAGGGTGCTGGGAACCAAAGTTCGAATCATAGAGCGGGCCAAGCAGAAGGGCCGGATTGAAATCGAGTATTACTCCGCGGAAGACCTGGACCGAATCTACGCCGCAATCGTCGGCGAAACAAGATAACTATTTTAGAATCTTTAATATAGAAGCGAGCTCCGAGCGGATTCCGGGCAGTGGATCTGGCGTGAACAGATGACCCTGCTTCCGGTCGGGTACTTTCGGTTTGCTGGCTTTGGAATCGTCGTGGAGGGATTGCCGCGCTCCCTCGATGGTGTACCGCTTGTCGTACAACAAGTGCTTGATTTTGAGCAGAAGTTCGACGTCTTTGCGCCGGTACAGGCGGTGCCCGGTTCCGGACTTCTTCGGAGCAAGGCTTGGAAATTCGGTTTCCCAATAGCGCAGGACGTACGGTTCGACGGCCAGCAAACCGGCCACCTCGCCGATCCTAAAGTACAACTTGTCCGGTATCTCCGGGGTCTCAGTGGGTACTGCCGGATCTGTCATCAGCCTTTCGTCATACTACCTTACTGCGCGGGGATTGTCACGGTCAGGCAACCGAATGACAGCCCGGCCGGGTGCTTAATTAACAGTTTTGGGGAAACCGCTCCGTTAAAGACGCTCTGCCGCACATTCGCCGGATATTCGCTTTGCCTAGAGCGTCTTCCTTGATTTTCGTGGGCCGCAGGCCCATGGCGACTTCCTTGACGGTCGCGGCTCGGTAATACTCGCGTTGATGGTGGTCTCACTCCGTTCCATCAGGCGCCGCCGGAGGCCCAGCCTGAGCCGCAACTATAAGGGAGCGGTTTCTATCGATCAGAAACGGCTAAGCACCAGCCCGGACAGCCCGGCCGTATGAGTACGCGGGCCTCGCTTTTGGTAACATCAAAAAAGCTCGGTGCGGGCCCTTAGCTCAGCGGTTAGAGCAGCGGACTCATAATCCGTTGGTCGTAGGTTCAAATCCTACAGGGCCCACCAGCATCTCCTTTTCAATTCAATGATTTGCTTGCACGCTTGGCGCGCACCCTCTCGTCGTCCCGATTCGGTGTGCCCAAAAGTGTGCCCAGCCCGCCCGGTTCTTCCTGCTGCGGTCCTGCGTCTGTAGGCTGTCGCGCCTTGATCGCCCCGAAGTACAGATCCATGCGAGCGGCAGCGTCGGCAAGATCCCGATGAGCCACGATGTCGTACCGCCGGTAGATATTCTCGGTCTTGTGACCTGAGATGAACATCGCCACTTTGCGGGGCATACCGGCGCGCTCCATGTTGCGCACAGCGGACCGGCGCAGATCATGAAATATCAGCTCGGGCACGCCCGCTCGTGTACACGCTGATCCCCAGGCTTTGTAGAACCAATAAAGCCGCTGACCTTCGTCGGTGTAAAACACCCAAGGGCAATTTGGGAACCTCTGGTCCCTGATCTCCTTGGCCATAATGAGCCACTCGCGCATCTCGCTATAAATCGGCAGCGTGCGAGCCTCCTCGTTCTTTGTTTCGGAGGCGTGCACGCGAATTTGGTTGGCGTTGAAATCGACCTGTGGCCACCGAATCGAGGTTAATTCGCCGCGCCGCCCGCCGACGTGGTAAGCGGTCACGAACAGGGGACGGATGTACCATGGCAACTCGTTTCGTAAGGCGATGTAGGACTCGTATTCTAGAAACCGGTGCGCACATTGCCACTTTCAGGAGTTGCACATACGGGATGCGGTTGACCTTCGGCGGGTCGCACTTCGCGCCGAGCTTCTCCTTTTCAGGGAACTATTCTAGCGCACGAGCAGAACCGCTCTCCCTGCCGGCGCCGCGCCGCTTTTCCTGTTGCGTGCAGCAGCGAGCAACAGGACGGCGATCTTAACGACGGCGCGAGCTGGCAGGAGGCGGCAAGAAATACGCCGGTGGGCGCGGGTGACCAGCGTCGGTGACTGCCCCGCCGTGCCTAGGGGGAGAGCCTTTCCGCCGCGACGCACAGGTAGGCGCGAGCCGCCCTACTGAACGACCGCGGATTACGCCGACTCCACCTCGCCCCCCCTGGACGCGCCCGCCGAACTCGTCCTCGCAGGCATCCGCGAAGTTGCAGTGCTTACGGCCGCAAAGATTGTTGCTGCGGTTTGGCAGATAGATTCCTTCGCGCATGGCCTCCCGCACAAGCGGATACAGTTTCTGGATCAGCTTCCCATCCGCCGGCGAAACCGTGTACTCCTGCGTGACGACCTGGGGGCTCTTGGTGGCCACCAAGGTATCCACGCGCGCCTTCCCGTTAGCGCCGGGGCAGAGCTTCGCGTAGGTAGCCAACTGGAACGCGTAGTCGGCGCTGACGCCCGTAGGCTTCCGCGCCGCTGTC
This sequence comes from Bryobacteraceae bacterium, assembly GCA_050008575.1. Classification (GTDB taxonomy): domain Bacteria; phylum Acidobacteriota; class Terriglobia; order Bryobacterales; family Bryobacteraceae; genus Bog-159. The sequence continues at coordinate 25,199 of JBEKMJ010000112.1, read as the reverse complement.
TTCAAGTCAATGATGCGCCCGCTGGTATCCAGCAGGTCCACAAAGCCCCGCACCGCGACGCCGCCGATGATGCCCTGGGCCGAAAATTCGAGCGCGGCCGGCTCGATCTCCGGCGCCACCTCGTCGAGATATTTGCGGTGAGCGTGGCGGCCTGGCGCTTGAGCAGATCGACATCTTCAAAAGGGCTTGCTCAACCTGGCGGCGCCTTCCGAAACCATCACGTTTTGGAAGCCGCCACAGCCGTAGCTTCTTGAGAGGTGCATTTGCGTTTCTTACCCCATCCAGAAACGCACGTGCGCTTGAGGGTGGCTTTAGCCCGCGAGTGTCTCGTTGTTGGCGTTGTCTGACGAGTGTGAGCGGGACGCCAACTTTCCAAATTGTTCTGTCGATCAGAGAAGGGTTGCTGGAGGTATCACCCAATGGGACCGCTTGGCGAAGTTCCGCCGGGTCCGATCCGTCTTGGAACCGCAAACAACCTCATGAGCGGTGTCGTCGCGCGCGTCTGGGTGAACGGTTTGCTGCAATTCACGTACAAGGCCTGCCGATAATCCTGCCAAAGCGTAGTCCGCGTGGCCAGCGAGCACGCTGTCGGGAGTGCGCTTCTCGGACTGGATGATGCCGGATAGGTACACCGACATCGGATCGCCATCGCCATCGTCTTCGAATGCAGCCGAACTCGGTCTGACCCGCCCCATATTCTCATCGTGAAAAACATGCCAGCGCGGTATTCGGCGGAGGAGGACTTCATCGTCAGGCACGCTCCGATCATCCGGGAATAGCAGACCGCACTCTCTCTCGTCCATCGACAGTCCGGTAACGATCAGAGTCTTTGAATCCAAGACGATAAGGTTGTGTCGTCCGGGGACCACTCACCTTCCCACTCTTGGCCGCTCCGATTATCGATGGCATAAACTGTTATGGGACGCGAGGGATTGACGCTGATCTCTATGTCCAGTCCATTTCTATGCCATTCGAGCTGTAAACCACCCCGTACAGTCGGGACGATGACCGGCATCGGCGTGGACGGGGCCATTATGCATGCCAGCAGACTGCCCGCGGTTTCGACGGCGCGAGGATCCACCGGTTGGGCCGAATATGAGTTCCATCCCGAACGCAATTCAAGAATATCGGCGAAGGCTTCCGCCGTGGGCCGCACCCATTCTGGAATCGATCCTTCGGTTAATCCCGCGTCCAAGGTAACAATAATCTGATCGCGTGGCCCTGCTGAGATGAATGCCGGTAGCGCGACCTCGTGACGCGTTAGTAGGGCATAGCGGGACATAGTGGCGCCGGAAGATGTGACATCTCTTTGCTTACGGCTCAACATCACGCCCGTATTTGATCGTGGAATCGCAATACTAGCCATTCGTCAGCCTCCAAGTCTCGTGCATGGTCGAAGTCGTAAGATCTTTAAAACCTCGGACAATCCAGTCGTGACCGATATCGAAAAAGGATCTAACGCCCTCGACGTCGGCTCCTACGGGGGCGCCACGGGCGGTCAGCTCCAGAACGTACATGGGAGCGTTCTCCGGCTTTAGCCAGCCGGGTTGAATGGAAACATGCAATCTGCCAAGGGGCGTGCCTTCGTCGCGGCGAATGACATACCGCAGTTGCATTCCGACGTCTTCCGGTGCGGGGAGGAATGGTCCGGCCATGGGTTTCCCAAGAACTCTAAAGATCTTATCGGCATCCCATGCTCAACCCATGCGCCGGCGGGGAGGATGTGGTTGACGTATGTGACCTCGCATTGGTTGATGCGAAGAGGGCCCACGGATTCCTGGGCCAAGAACTCTTGGAACAACCCAAGCTCTCGCAAGAATGCTTCCCGAATAGCGCCATAGCGGGGATAGGGCTGCGCGCCCGTCGTCTCTCGCCAGTTGTGCAGCAACCTATCTGGCTGAATCTGGACCAGTTGGTCTTGTGAGTCATTCAAGAAGAGCACGCGGGCGAGAGGTGGAACATCGAGTGCTTCAAACCGGAAGCCGACCTGCCGGCCGTGGGTGGGCCAAAGCTCTCAATCACTGGCGCGATTGGAGCGAGTTCCTCAACTTTTGGGAATTCGGCACGCAACTTTGTCCAAAGCCTATTTGCGCTGTCCGAAGGTGAGCAATTTGCTCGAACTGAATGGACAGCACGACCTCGACGACAGGAGGATTTTCAAAATTGAGCAGATCGGCTGGCCGAGAATATGTGCTCATTTGACGAAATGCGGAAGCGCTCCGCGAGAACGGAGTGTATCACGCCTCTCCGCTGGCCAAGCGCAGGACGTGGATGAGAACGATAGCCCAGAGCAGCTACGATTACAAGTATATCCCAACTGCGGGTTCAGTGGCCTCAACGGGGGCGGGGACTCTGCAGATCCTGCTCGCCAAACCGGCTCGCGCAATCTGCTTTTGATCGCGATTCTCCGAATGCCTCGATTTCCGTGAGCACCGCCAAATCCTTAATGGTGCTTTAGTTTAGATAGCGTTTCCAATGCATCGAGCCGTCGGCTATAGTTACCGCTTGACCGTCTGATTCCGAAGGAGCGCATGAGCATCGCCGATCGTCCTGCGCCCGCGCAGGAGGCCATGTTTGCTCCTGGCTTGCGGGTGGAAATTCGTGATGCCGAGTGGGTGATCAAACGCGCCGATCTGACCTCCAGCGGCACCTATTCGCTTCTGGTGACCGGCATTTCCGAGTTGGTCCGCGGCAAGGAAGCCCGCTTTCTCACCGAGATCGACCGGGACGTCAAACCCCTCCACCCTGAAGACACGGAACTGGTTCCGGACACTTCGCCCCGATTCGCCAAAGCCCGCCTTTACCTGGAAAGCCTGCTCCGGCAGGCGCCGCCCACGGACTCCAACCTCTGGATCGGCCACCGCGCCGCCATCGACGTCCTTCCCTATCCGCTCGACCCCGCCCTGTAAGCGCTCGGCCAGATCCGCCACCGTATCCTGTTGGCCGATTCGGTGGGCCTCGGCAAGACCATCGAGGTTGGCGTGCTTCTCGCCGAACTCATGCGCCGCGGCAAAGGGAAGCGTATCCTCGTCGTCACCACCAAGAGTATGATGACCCAGTTCCAAAAGGAGCTGTGGTCGCGCTTCACAATCCCGCTCCTGCGCCTGGACCGCGCGGGCATCGACCGCATCCGGCAGGACGTTCCGGCCGACGCCAACCCATTCCACTACTACTTCGGCGCTCGGCAAGAATGACCCAGTAGCGCTTGATTGAACTGACCCACCCTGAGAACGGAACTTGGAACTGGAATACGCTTCAGAGGACCGTCATCCACGCCGAAGGCGTGTTCGTGAGTGGAGTAGGGGAGCAGGCGATATCATCCACGCCGGAGGCGTGCGGTTTGGCTTTCCATCATCCGCGCCGAGGCGCACGAGGCGAGTGCCTACCGGGCTGGCGCGATGCGTTGGAGTTTGTGGCGGAGATACTGGAAGTAACCCGTGCTGACGCGCAGTTCCCGCACTTCCTCGATGACCGGCAGGAAATAAGCCAGCGAACGAATGGTGGCCAGCGGCTGGGCATCGGCGGGCCGCATCAGTCGGCGCGTCGCCGCCAGGACGAATGCGTTTTCGATCACGCTCACGGAGACGCCGCGTTGGAAGAGTTGCGCCGCCAGCACTCGGTCCGGCGGGCGGACGGTCCCCATTGTACCCGGCGTTTTACGATACGCTTCCAAAACCTGACGAATATATTCTTCCTGGCTGCGACCTTCGTCCATCGATGGATACTCTCAACCTTGCAGTTCGCGCAGCGACGGGCCGTCGATACTAACGGTGTGGCAGTAATGCCGGACTCGACTGAGCAGCGCGTCTACCATTGATTTATTGCCGAGGAAGTTATGCCACTCGTCATAGACCAAATTGGTTGTAATGATCGTAGAATGGCAGTGGTACCGCTCCTCCATCAGTTTGAAGAAGATGTTGCCCTGCTCGGGCTTCAAGGTCAGATATCCAAATTCGTCGATCAGAAGTACGTCCAGGCGGGCAAGACGTTTCAGAAGTTGCCGCGTGGAACGGTCGGCCAGAGACGCATACATCTCATCGAACAGATCCTGCGCGCGGATGAACTGGCAGCGGTAGCCATTCTCCAGGGCTTTCAACAGCAAGCCGCACGCTATTCCCGTCTTTCCGACACCGGTCTTCCCCACCAAAACGATGTTTTCCGCCTTGGCGATGAACTCCAACTCCGCAAACCCGCGAATCTGTTTGCGGTTCACGCCCGGTTGGCGCGCGAAGGGAAAAGTCTCCAGCGTCCAGCGTTCGGGCAGATTGGCACGCCGGATGCGCCATTCCAGCGCGCCCTCCTGCTTCGCTTGCCACTGCGCGCGCACCAGGCGCGTGACGAAGTCCGAGTAGCTGATATCGCCTTTGTCGGCGGCGCGCAACTGTTCTTCATAGATCTCCAGGATGCGCCGCAGCTTGAGATTCTTCAGCAGTTGTTCCAGTTCTTCAGTCATCGTCTGAGCCCCCATCGAGCAGAAAGTATTCGCGTGTCACACGGCGCAGGATCATCCGTTCCAGCCGGTCCAGATCGTAAAGTCCATATCGCCCGGCTTCGCGCACGGCGCCCAGGAGCGGCTCCCGTGGATACTCCCGCACCAGACGCAACAGTTGCCGCAGGGCAAACGTGACCGCCTTGCGGCTCCGTTGTTTCAACCCCGCGACATAGTCGGCTAGTTCGGGTGCGGCGGTGACGATGGCCTTCTCTTCAGGATGCGGATCGGGCCGGGCATCCCTCTGTCCACGCGGCGGCCGATGCTCGGCCAGCATCACTCGCTGGTGCTCGGCTTCGGCGATACGCCGGTGCGTGACCAGGCGGCGGGCATCGAGTTGAATCTCGATCTTGTCCTTGGTCTCGCGCACCTCCACGCGACGGCCGATCCAGTCCACCGGGACCGAATAGCGATTGCTATTCAGCGCCACATACCCTTCGATATCGACCAGACGCTGATGCAGCCGGTAGACCTCCGGAATCCACGCCGGCAGCGGCTTCAGATGCAGCCGCTCGATAGCAAACAGCTCGCGGGGCACCGCGCGGATATGTTTCTTGTAAGTCGAGTTGACCTTATCGCACCACTCCCGCGCCCGCTGATTCAGATCCTCCCAACTCCTGAAGGTGCGCCCGGCCAGAAAATTTCCCTCGATAAAGCTGAACGGTCTCTCCACGCGCCCTGAACGGTTCGCATTTCCAATCGCGTGCGCCACGAACTGAAAGCCGAAACGTTCTCCAAAGGCGGCCATCTCCGGTACCGGCACCATGTCGCGCCCGCTGCCGCGCAGCACCACCACGTGCGTGTTATCGATCATGACCCGAGTTGTCGCGCCGCCGAAGTAGCGTAGCGCCTCGGTGAGAAATACCTTGCAGTCGAAACGTCGGAAGTTGGGATAGCACTGGAAGAACAGCATCCGCGAATAGCACAGAACCGCGGATGCGGTCTGCACCTTGCGTTTCCTGCCGCCCAGTTCGAGCTCATGGGGAGACGTGTCATGTTGAAGCTCCTCGCCGGTTGCAAACTCATACTGGCCCGCCGGCGTTGGTGGCGTGTAGCCGATCCCGTGTCGCCGGCAGAACGCCGTTAACGCCTGATACGACATCTCCGCGCCGCCCGCCACCAACTCCTCATGGACTCGCACGAGATTCCCCTTGCACTTCTCGAAAAGCTCCAGGATCTGTCGCCGGTAGGGTTCGGCCTTTTCGGTTCGGTGTAACTCCGGCAGGGCGGTCGAGTTGGAGCGCAGGACTTTGCGTACCGCCACGCGGGAGATCCCCAGCACCCGCGCAATCTCCCGTTTGCTCACTCCCTCCGTGTTCAGTTCCAGAATCGTGGTGCGTTGCGCTTGGCTCAACATGCGGGTTCTTCTCCGGTAGGATCTCTTCGTCGATGTGGCGGAGTTTGTTTTGAATGCGCTCGATCTGATGCCGCGCGGCTCTCGATTGCTGGCTGTCCAACTCCGTGGCTGCGGCGCCGGCCAGTCGCCGTTGCGCGCGGTTCACAATCGCCACCACCATCTCCAGATCGCGCAATAGTTCGGCGCCGGTCCCGGCGGGAGCTTTTTCCTGCGCCTGCCGCTGTGCTTTGAAAAACAGCTCGGGATCATCAAGAATGCGTTTGCGGATCGCGGGTGCACCTTTGCGCCACGCGGCATACAGTTGGCCGGCTTCCCGCGTATCGCAGTGATGCTGGGCGAAGATCGTCGCCATCCGCTGGCAATCATCCAGGCTTTGGCGAGCCATTGGCACCAGAAACTTCAACGCCGCCTGCGCCAGGATCTTGCCCTCGCGCACCTGCTGTTGGATCGCTTCCGGCAGAACCTCCACCAGCGCCAGCCGGCGCGATACCCAGCTCGCGCTGCGGTCGAACCGGCGCGCTAACTCCTCGAGCCCGTAGCCGAAGCGCTGTTCCAACTCGGCGAGCAGCCAGCCCACCTCCAGCGCGGTCTCGTGTTCGGATAATCGCAACGAGCGGTCCAGCAGTACGGCCGCAGCTTCGCTCATCGGCCACACAACTGCCTCCACTGTGTCCCGGCCCAGTTGTCCCAAAGCCGCGATCCGCTTATAGCCGTCGATGACCACGTAGCGGTCCGCCTGATCTTCGACCGCCACCACCACGATGGGCGTTTGCTGGCCCACTTCCGCCAGCGACGCCAACAACCGCCGTTGCCGCGCCGGATGCCGGACCCGCAGGTGCTCCCAACGCCGGTCGAGCTGGTGAAACTCCAGTTGCATCAGACAGGCTAAATGTAAGGCGCGTACCGGCGGCCGTTCAATATCTCCGGATTAAGTCGCGTGCCTGTCTCCAACGCCGCTCCCGGTCCTGGACGCGCTCCAGCGCGCGCCGGCAGGCGTGGGAGCAGAACCGTTGCAAAGGGCTTCGCCGCTCGCGCACGAACCCCTCGTAGCAGCCGGGCCGGTCACAGGAATGGTCGAAAAAAATGTTCGGTAGTGATTACCCTCGCGGCGTCGTCAACTGCTTTTGGCTCTGGTGTTTTCCGGCTTTTGACTCGTTCGCGGTAGCGTCGGCTTTGCCTGTTCCGTTGTTGTTGGCCCACCGCCGTCTCCCGATATCTCTCTTGGGCTTTCCTCCGCGACCATTTTCGAGCCGCCTCCCGGCAGCGCTGGCCGCAATAACGCTGGCGTGCCTGTTGAGGATGAAAACGTTGCTCGCATCCTTTCAGCAGACAGCGCCGCGTCCGCGGCCGACAGGGCAATCGCCGCCGCCGTCCCTCTTGATTTTCGGGATGGGCTGTAGGATTCTCGGGAGGGCCCATGGGAGGTGATGACTCCCAGAAGCTCCTGCCCTGGAGAGGATCAGCTCCTCTCCGGGGCGCAAACCTCCGGCTCGCTGTAAAATCAACACTCTAACGCAAAGGCCATCTGCTCCGGCACGCTTGTCCTACTACTTGGAAATAGTGGTAGTTCCCAGGTCGCCGATCCGCTCGGCATAGTCCCGATTTCTCGGCATATCAGCGTAGGGCCTGCGGCTCGGAGACAAGAAAGCTCATCACCAATAGCACGAAGCCGAGCAGCACAGCAGGGATGGCGACAAGAAAGAACAATCCCCAGATATGGACGTTGCTCACTGCCACGATGTAGGCAATAACTCCACCACCCAACAGGAATGCTGCTAGTTGGCGGCGTCTCGCTCTCGCTATCCGCAGAGACCACATCACCAGCCCAACGAACGCCAGTAGGACGCCAACGCCGATAGCCGGGATAAATGCGCTGAACAGGGAGTAGATGCCTAGAAACGGAACCAATAGGCCGAGGCAAATCACGACGATGCCGGTGATCGTGAAGACCTGCGGCAACAGATGGCGGGGCACAAAATCAGTATAGGCTCTTCAAGTCTCCACCGGACTCAGTTGCCCGTTGCCGCCGCTGGGTCAGTCCTGGAAAGCAGAGGTGGGTACATCCTGGCGAGCGCCGAAGCTACTACGACAAAACCATCATCTCGGTGGACATGCTCAAGCAGGAACGCGATTTCCGCGTCCATCTAGAAAGGAGTTACTGGGACATTATCGTCATCGACGAGGCGCACAACGTTGCCGTGGCCGGCACCAGAAGTGCCCGCGCCAAACTGGCCGAACTTCTTGGAGACCGCTCCGATACCATGATTCTGGCTTCCGCTACGCCTCACGACGGCCGGCCGGAATCCTTCGCCAGCCTCATGAACATGCTGAATCCCACGGCTATCACCAACCCGAAGGTGTACGGGCGGAGGACATCGAGGGCCTGTTCCTGCGTCGCTTTAAGAAGGACGTGCAGGAACAGCTCGGCAGTCGTTCCTGGAGCGCAGGACCAATCGCTGGCCCACCCCTGCGTCGGACGTCGAGGAGTACGCTTACGATCTGGTTTCCCGCCACTTTCGCCTCCTTCGATAAGGCGAAGAAGACCGGACAGCTTCTATTTCGGGTGGTCCTCGAAAAGTCCCTCTTCTCCAGTGATCACACGTCTTATCAGCGGGTTTTTCTGCGAGCGGTGCTGCCCGGCGTGCCATGTGACAGGCTGAATGCGTGTCCCACGATAACTAAAGATACCTTGCGATCCTCGACTATTCTTGCCACCATGAAAGTTGGCGGCGCAGTGTCGGTCCGGCCATAAAGGCAGCAACGCCAATGTTAGTTGGGGGCAACTAAAACAAATGTCTCAGGATAATTCAATGCCGTCTCAAGAGGACAGTTCCAACGGCACGCCTGCCAGGCGCGTCTTTGAGGGCGTCCTTATCTGGAGCGTAGTCGGTTTGTCGATCGCACTGCTGCTAATTGTGCTGGCTGGCACGGTCGATGTGCTGCCGGCCTCACTGGTGGTAGTGTGCCGGTTGACGTTGACTTACATTTGCGCGATACTCACTCTGGTGGCAGCGGGGTACACTGCAATCGACGCTCTAAAGTCGCGCGCTCGCAGTTAGTTATGCGGGGCGGTACTGCGCGCCGCTATCTCCTTCTGCGCGGGTGCGAAGATCGGTTCGCCTTGCGGGTCAACGTCTGCCAGTAACTGCTGCCGGTCCCGGACCTCCGCGGCACGCTGAGGGCCACCGCTGGAGCAGCGGAGGACCAGCGGAGGAAGGGCACAATGGCCGTATTCCAAAACCGAGTGGCGCCGCTCTCTGAAACACTGTGCGAGGCCGGTCCAAGGCTAGGGCCTTCATCGGCCGGGAGGACGCACGCTGCTTGAAACGGAGACGACGCCGGATCGACGGGCGCTGGACGCCGGCGGCGCCGTGCCCCGTCCACGATGCGCCGCCGGCCGTCCCGCCGCGCGACGTGGCCAATCGCGCGCGCCGCGGCGGGCGGATGGGCGACGCGAAGGGCGACGGGATGCTGTCCACTCAAGCGGAATAGAGCGCCGCCACTTCGTAGTCTAGGACTCTAGGAATCGTGAACTCGATTGTGCCGGTACCCCCCGCAAACGGGATGTTGGTCTCAGCCCGCAACAGTTCCACACGGGTCACCCGCCTGCCTTGGGGGAGTGACATCCTCACCTTCTGGCCAGCAATGGGATAGAAATCCCTGATCCATCCGCGGTGCATGGCGGGGTTCGTGTAGTTGAGGATGTGCACCGCAAAGCCAGCCTGGGTCTCCCATGCGAAGGACTCTATCACGCCATCGCCTTGGATCGTGACTGGCGGACTCGCACCCGCGACCCAACGGAGAGAGTTCTGGACCAGCCGCGCCAGGTCAGTGTGGCCGGATCGCCACATGGTCCGCTCGATATCACCCGGAAAGTAGATCAGGCGGCTCTTGCCTTTCTGCCGCACCACGATTGCCGGTTCGTTCGTCCGCGCCTGAGGCGGGTACGACAGTTCCGGAGGGTAAGCCACGAAGCCAGGCACTACGGTCAGAATTGGGTCTTCCACAGGGGCAACCGGCATCCGATTTTCCGCGCCGGGGAGCCAAGTTGTATCTGAAAAGCCGTTGAGGATGGCATGCTGCTTCTCGATACGCGCAAGATAGGCGTTACCGGTCGTGCCAATGATTTCCCCCGCCTTCCGAATACCGAATACAGCCGCCAGGCCGAAATCGGACCGCCGCTCGTTGCGCTCGGTGTACATGCTGGTCTCGAATGTGGCCAGCAGAGACCCTCCGGCATCTACGTAGACGCGCAACTGCCGGCACTGCTCGTCACTGAGGAGCGCAGTGTTGGGCAGCACCAGCGCGGAGTATTGGGCCAAGTCCTCAGGCGCAAGCTTGTCTTCATGCACGAAATCGAACAGGAAGCGGCCTTCGAGCAGAGCGTAATACATCCCGTCCATGTACTCCCGCATGAGCGCGCCGCTCGGGGGCTTATAGAACAAGTGGGTCCGCTGGCCCATCACGATGCCCAGATTCGCAATCGAGCGCTTGTTCGCGAAATGGGTGTCGTGGCGCGCCATCCAATTGAAATATTCCCGCGCCGGCTGCAGCCAGCGGCGGTCCTCGCCCATCCCGTTCTCTCCACCGATGATGTGGTGATACGGCGCCATTCCCGAGGCGAGCGTCTCGTTAAACCACATCTGTTCCTCCTGCCGGGACTTGTAAACGTTGCGCCAGCGGGGCCTGCCCGTGGACCACGCGCCTGTCACGTTGGCAGCCATTTTTCCCTTCAGCACCGCGTGGCACACGCGGCCTTGCAGCGCACATCCCCAGACCGGCGTATCGTCTCCGCCGCGTCCCTGGTTGTCGCACTGGAACCACTCGCAGATTTCGCCCAGTTCCGCCAGACTGGCCGTGCAGCGGACGCCACTACCGAGATTGCCGAAGTAGAAGCTGGACGGCTTTTTCTCCTTGGCGATGGAATCGTACAGCTTCCAAAGATAAATAGTGCGTTCGTTGAATTTGTCCCAATAGTCTATGGTTCCCGGCGGCGGCAGCCGCTTGCACTGTTCGCAATAGCAGACCGGCAGCCCTGACAGAGGCGGCCAGGCATTGGTGTATATGCCATCCACATCGTAGAGAGAGTCGATCTCGCGCATGATGGCGGGCACGTAATCGGTCATGTACGTGGTGAACATACAGGTGCGGAACAGCCTGGGATCTTCGGTGTGTTGCACGGGATTGCCCTGCGCGTCGTGTTGGAACCACTCCGGATGGGCCTGGACTGCGTCCCCCCAGTTCAGATCCGGACTCATGCGGGCGATCACGTGCAGGCCGCGCTTCCTGGCGGCCGCGCAACAGTCGCCGAAGAAATCCCGGCCGCCGAGGAACTTGCCTTTGCGATGGTACGGCACCTTCGTCTGGTAGAACGCGAGAATGCCGGTGACGCTGATCAGCACGGCGTCCACCCTCAGGCTGGCCCAGTAATCCGCCCACTGATCGACATCGAGCACGACGGGATCGTGTTCGGTCATGTTGGTCTGGCCCACGCGGCGAAGTTTCCGTTGCCAGGGCGCGGCCGGCGTGGCGGCGAATAATGAGGCAGCGATGGTAGTGGCGGGCGCCACGATAAAGTCGCGTCGATTCAAGCTCATGAGTCTATTCTCCGCCAAGGTAACGCTCCGAGGTTTACGCCGCGATACGCCGCCCGCGCCGGCACCCATGCCCCATCCGCGATGCACCACCGGACACCCGCCGCTCGCCCCGGCCCATCGCGGCCAGCAGCCCAGGAGCGTGGCTGGCGCTTCGCGCAGCCTGGTGCCTGAATTCCCGCCGCCGCCCGTCGTCCGTCGCCGCGACCCGCCGGCGGGCGGATGGGCGACGCGGGCGGCGAGGAGACGCTGCCGAAGACTAGGGGCGTCGCGCCGTTTTTAGGACAATAAGGTCTTGTATGTTATTATCTCATGCATGGGCGCCATGCAGCTTGCGGAAACACAGGCGTGTGGGAGCAGCGGCGCGGAAAGCCGTATTCAGTTATACGGCTGGGATTCGCGGACCGAGACCTGGAACGGGCCGACCGGATTGAGCTTCTCCCTCCGTGCGTCCCGGCGCCTGTTACAAGCGCTGCAGACCACGCCGGGCCTATCATGGTACGGCCCTGTGAACTGCAGGGCTCCGGGAGAGACACCGACCCGGTTTTTCAGCCTCATCCACGCCCTGGGCGACTGCGCGGTCGCCCTGATCTACTGCAACGATTCGCGTACCGGTCCGGTCGAAATCGTCACAGTAATCCCACCGGAGTTGCGTGCGCGCCTGAGGCCCGATTTCGCCTTCGAGTTCGTGGCGTTCGCGCGGTTCCTCGGCGCCCTCAGCGAGGGGGGTGCTTTGGCCGTTCACGATCTGATGGCCGCCGCCACTCAGGGAACTCCCTTCTCGGAAGCGCTGGTGTTCTCCATCAGTACTGGCTTGTGGACGAGCGATCTGGACTACGTCCTGTCGGGCTGTGTCGAAAGGATCGCACTGAGCATGCTGGAATGGGTCGCGGGAGGTTAGGACAAACGCTGCCGCGTTCGTCCCGCTGCGCCGGAATCGTGCCCAACGCGAGGGCGTAGTTACCAAGCGAGGTGCTCAGTGAGACGGCTGGGGCCAGCTTTTCCGGTGCCCCCGCATGCTGGGCACTCCATTTTTCCTTTACGTTTGCAGCACTCGCAGCTCTTCCTTTGATGCCCAACTTCACGGGATACCGATGCCCGGCATCGGCTGCAGGGTACTTCCTTGCGTCCGCCGCACTCGGCGCACTTCGGCATTCCAGTCACCCCTCCTGCCCCCCGCGCGGGGAATTCGAACAGGGCAGAAACAAGAATTGTACTGCCACGACACCTTTAGGGGCGGCGGGTCTGCAACACTTCCCGCGCGCGATGCCCGGCGGCCAACCTGCACCGCCCGCCGCCCGTCGTCCGCCGCCGCGACCGCCGGCGGGCGGAGGGGCGAGGCGATCGGCGGCGAGAAGCATGTCGGAGACCGGGGCTTTCGTCCGCCGCGAGCGCGCCCGCCGCGCGACGCGATGACCATGCCCGAGCGACCGGCCTTGGGGGCGCCCGCGCCCGCCCGCGCCCGTGGCCCTTCCGCGCTCACCGCCATCCCGCCGCTCGACGTGGCCTCGGGAGCGCTGCGGGCTCGGACCGGCGCGGCCCGCAGCCCTGGCGCACGGCTGGCGCTCCGCGCAGCACGATGCCGGAGGCCAATTCCCGCGCCCGCGAATCGGCGGAAAGCGCCCAGCGCTTGCGGGCCTGAGAAACCCAACTTCCGGGTGTCCGACGATCCACCCAGTGTGCCGCGGCTTCGAGGTCTCACGTCAAACTACGAGTCCGAAACTCCGATACCGCCTCGCCTGCTCACTTGACCTTCTTGACGTGGATTTCCTGTCCGTCAACGCGATGATACGTGTATCCGGTCACGTGGCCTTGCGCGTCACGGGTAAACTCGGTGCTTCCCAAATCCTCTTTGTAGAAGAACGTCTCGCGACCTAGCGCAAAGGCCTCGTCCTCGCTCCCGCCCATTCTTGACCATAGCTTCCCGTCTCTCACGGAGATGACTTCCAGAGGATCGCCCGGTCGCCACTCGTACTGGCCGGCGTAATCTTTATAGACGCTCGTGTCCACGGCGATCGGCTTGTGGAAATTCACCGGCAGATTGCCCCACTGCCTCGCCACGAGCAACCAGGAACGTCCTCGTTTGACATAAGTCTCCGTTTGACGCGATTCACTGATGATGTCGGCATCCGTAAACTGCTCGTGTACCGTCACGCGAAGATTAATCACCGCGGTATTGCCGCACAAGTGGACGATGACGTCACGCGCATCAACCCCGCGGTCATACGCGGGGGGCAGTCTTCGAAGGTGCTCCATAAAATCGGCCTTCGTTCGGAGAATCCCGTCATCGTCACTGAATATGCAATCATCCGCGATGTAGCGGGAAAAGGTCGCAATGTCCCGCCTGTTGCCGGCCTCCCTGATCGCTTTGCGGACATTCAGCACTTCCGCTTGGGCGGGCGAGAACTTCTGAGGGTCCGCGGCTTCAACCGCGCCGACCGGGATCAAAACTGTGGCAATGAGGCAAACGAAGCGCAGCATGTCATCTCCTGCTCAATCAACGCTAGATCAAAACTCACGATGAATAAAAGTGTACCCAACTGCGGGTACCCAGGGACGCCATTTTTGGCCTGCAGGATGGCCTGCACCGACAGAAGTGATAGGGAGACCGTTGGTGCCTGAGTGACGGCGCATCCGGACAGAACCGAGTGGCGCTTTGGCGCAGCCTGGTGTCGGCGGCCTGTCCCGGCGCCAGCCACCCGTCGCCCGTCGCCGCGACCGCCAGGGGGCGGATGGGGCGGCGCGAGTCGGCGACGCGCGCTGTCGAAGGCCAAGGCATTCACCTAACGCGAGCGCTTTCCACGATGCATCACCGGCCATCCCGGACGCCACCCATCGCGAGCGGCGCGGCGTCGGACCGGGGCGGGGCGTAGCCCAGAGCATGGCGGTTCGCGCAGCCTGGGGCGCGGGGCTAAAGGCGGGCTAAAGGGCTTCGCCGGCGCATCGTTAAGTGGAACCCACAAACCTACATGAGTGTGTGGTGACTAGGCACCCATTGTCCGAGTGGAGGACTACACGCTCAGAACCCGTCAACGAGCGCTTTAATCGTTGGCGTATTGAGAATCGGAGAATCAGTGCGATCTTTCGATGGCCTGCCTTTTTGCGCGATCTCCCTCGGTGTCTCGCCTACGGGCGACCGTAACGTCTCAACCGCGCTGCGCTCGATCAGCAGTCGTACGATCTCTTCACGACCGCGCGTAACGGCGTAGGCCAGCGGAGTGTGCCATGCTTCAGCGTCCCAGGGAAACAGCCCGTAGTCGGAAAGCCCGGCTCAACGCTGCGGGGTTTTCTTCCAGGACGGCGTTGGCGCGTTGCGCCATGTCGTATTGGATCGCCTCGATGATGTCGATCGACCCGCGCAGAATCCATATACTACCTCCTCTCCTGAGGATGCCTATATACTCAGATTCAGGAGAGTTCTGGCCCTATATCGTAAAGCCTCCATTTCCATGTCGCGCACCCAATACAACCGGGTTGCAAATCGCGCGACGTAAGAGGCGGTATACTTGCGAAGAAGAGAGGCGAAACTGCCGTACGGAAGCCAAACGCGGTGACGACTAGAGCGGCCCGAATACTTTGGTGGGCCTCTTCCAAAACGGCGGCAACCAGTATCCATGCCCGATGATCAGCCAGGCCAGATCACGGAGCTCTTGCATGCATGGAAGAAGGGCGACGTAGAAGCCCTGCGCGCGCTCGTGCCACTAGTCTACAAAGAACTGAGGCGCCTGGCTCACCGCCACCTCCGATCCGAACGGCCCGACCACACCCTGCAGAGCGCGGAACTGGTTCACGAAGCTTATCTGCGGCTGCAGGGAGGCCAACCAGGGGAACTGCGCAACCGGGCACACTTCATCGCCATCGCTTCGCGGCAGATGCGCGAAATTCTGGTAGATTACGCCCGCACTCGCCGCACGAATAAGCGGGACGGCGGATTCCGGATCGCCCTCGAGGATCCGGATGCACTGCGGGTTTGCGGAGACGCCGAACTGCTGGCGTTGGATACCGCACTCGACGAGCTATCGCGTATGGACGCGCGCCAGGGAAAAATCGTGGAGATGAAATTCTTCGGCGGGTTGTCGGCCCCCGAGATATCCGAAGTGCTGGGGATCTCGCGGGCTACAATCGACCGGGACTGGGCTACCGCCCGCGTTTGGTTGCATCGCCAAATCAGCAGGACAGCGCCGCTATGACTTCGGAACGTTGGGAGCAAGTCAAGGACTTGCTGCACCAGGCGATGCAACTTGCTCCCGAGCAGCGCTCCCGGTTCCTCGATGCAGCCTGTTCCGAAGAGGCGCTGCGCGCCGAGTTGGAATCGCTATTGCTAGCTGGCCAGCGTGCCGGCTCCAGCTTCCTGCAGTCGCCGGCGCTGGAGGAATCGGGCAATGATTCCGATCGGGCCGGCGAATCTTGGGCCGGCGAACATGTTTTGCAAGCCGGACAGATTTTTTCGGAACGTTTTCAACTCGTCCGTAAGCTTGGTGAAGGAGGCATGGGCCAGGTCTGGCTGGCGGAACAGACCTCACCCGTGCGCCGTCAAGTAGCGCTGAAACTGATTAAGGCTGGGATGTACGACGAGTCGGTAATGCGGCGTTTTCAGTCCGAGCGCCAATCGCTGGCCCTCATGGATCACCCCGCCATCGCCAAAGTTTTCGACGCCGGCGCGACGCCACAGGGACAACCCTACTTCGTAATGGAATACGTACCCGGCCTTCCGATTACGGAGTATTGCGACCGGAAGAAGCTTAAGATCGGGGATCGGCTCGAACTCTTCATCCAAGCCTGCGAAGGCGTGCAGCACGCGCACCAGAAGGCGATCGTGCATCGCGATCTGAAACCGGCAAACATCCTGGTGGTGGAAGTGGACGGCAGAGCGATGCCGCGCATTATCGACTTCGGGCTGGCTAAGGCGGCCACGGCTCAGCTTGGCGCGAGCTTGTTTACCCAAGAGGGACATTTTGTGGGAACGCCGGGGTTCATGAGTCCGGAGCAGGCCGACCCGAGTTCTCCAGACATTGACACGCGCAGCGACGTCTACTCGCTGGGAGTGGTTCTCTATGTGATGTTGGCCGGGTCTCTGCCGTTTGACACAAAGCTGGGGCAGAGGCAATCGCGCGACGAGTTGCTGCGAAAATTGCGCGAGGAAGAGCCGCCGAGACCAAGCGCAAAGGCAGGCGCACATCGGGATACCTTGGCCGCAACCGCCGCGGCGCGAGGTAGCGAGCCCCATCAACTGTTGAGCCTGTTGCGCGGCGATCTCGACTGGATCGCGATGAAGGCGCTGGAGAAGGATCGCGCCCGCCGCTATGGCGCGCCTTCGGAACTGGCGGCCGACATTCGGCGGTATTTAAACCACGAGACCGTCACGGCGCGTCCGGCCAGCGGCGGCTACCGGTTGCGGAAGTATGCGCGGCGGCACCGTGTGGCGGTGACGGTGGCGGCTGGATTGGTTTTGCTGCTGGCCGCCTTCTCAATTCTGCAAGCCATCCAGTTGCGCCGGATCACGCATGAGCGCGACCGCGCGAACCGCATCACCGATTTCATGACCGGCCTGTTCAATATGTCCGACCCGAGCGAGGCCCGCGGCAACAGTGTTACGGCGCGCGAGATCCTGGACAAGGCGTCGAAAGACATGGGCTCAGGTCTGGTGAAGGATACCGAGGTTCGATCTCAGTTGATGTATGTCATGGCTCGAACCTACGGAAACTTGGGGTTGTACTCTCGCGCGGACAAACTTGCAAAAGCCGCGTTGGGCGCCAGGACCAGCCTCCTCGGACGGGACGATCCAAGGACGCTGGAGTCGATGACGTTGATGGGTTGGATTCTGGATAAAGAAGGGAGCGAAGCCGACGCGGAGAAGATGGAGCGCCAGGCGCTGGCGGGCGAGCGCCGCGTTCTGGGACCCGAGGACCCGCTTACGCTGCAGACCGAGGATGACTTGGCCCTCATCCTGCTGCATGGGGGCCATTACGCAGAGGAAGAGAAACTGGAGCGGGAGGCGATAGGAATCGAGACTCGAGTGTTAGGCCAGGAGAATGCCCAAACGTTGCAGTCGATGAACCATCTGGGAGTGTCGCTGTTGTTGCAAAGCCGGTTTGCCGAAGCCGAACAAGAGTACCGGCGCTTACTGGATGTCGAGCGCCGCACCCTGGGGCCGGATCATCCGGAAACTCTGAAAGCGCTGGCCAACCTGTCCACGTCCCTGCAGGGGCAGAACCGCTTTGCGGAGGCCGAGCCGCTCTATCGCGAAGCTTTGGCCACCCAACAGCGTGTGCTAGGCCCCGAACATCAGAACACACTCCGCGCCATGTTCAACCTGGCTGGGCTTCTGGCTTTCGAAGGCCGTCTGGCGGACTCCGAGAACCTGTTGCGTAAGACGTTAGCGATTCAGTCGCGGACCCTTGGACCCGAATACCCCGATACATTGGGGTCACAAGTCAACCTGGCAGACTTGCTTCTCACGGAAGGCCATGTTCACGACGCGGAAAAACTGCAGCGCGAAACACTTGACGCCCGGCGTCGCGTGCTCGGACCGGGAAACCCCTTGACCCTAAGGACCCAGTCCTTTCTTGCAGAAATACTGATCCGCGAGGGCCACTATGCGGAAGCCGAAAAGCTCGCCCGGCAGGCATTCGAAGTCCAGGTCCGCAGTCCGGGGCCGCAAAATCCCCAAACGCTGTATACGCTGTTGCAAATGGGGAGGACCATGGCTTTGAGCCATCGCTACGCCGAAGCCAAAAACCTATTTCAAGAAGCCATCGAAAAGGGAGGCGATTCCGGGAGGCAGGAGAATCGCTGGCTGGCGTGGTACAACTTAGCCTGTGTGGCCGAAGCTGCAAACCACTCCGACGACGCACTCCAGTACCTTCGGGAAGCGGTCAATCGCGGGTACAAGAATGCCGACGGTTTGATGGCCGACGAAAATTTGAAGAGCCTCCGCCAGAATCCGCGTTTCCAGGCGCTCGTCGCCGAACTAAGACGCCCGCCCACCAAGGTCCAAGCCCAATAGCGGAGAGCGCTCACGTGCGCGGCCCCGGTTTCCCAGCGCCATCGCGACCGCAGCGGTACTGCAGCCAAAAACCATAAACGACGTATCCTGAAATAGACACATGTATCGTTGCCTCAAGTGCGGATGTTCTCGAACAGATGCCGGGGGATTTCTGTCATGTACCCTCTGCGGTGCTGCATGCGGCCCCCGCACAGAGCAGTGCCACATCACTGACGATACGAAAGCGAAATTGCTGGCCCATGCTGACGAACTGAAAGCCTCCGGGGTGATTCTCGAAGAACAGGGGACTTTGGGGAAAAGCGTTGACGCCGGGCTCGCTGTAGGGGTCACCGGGCTAGTCATCCAAGTTGCAGAAGCACTCAGCCCTGGTGTTTTTCGCAAACTGGTCCTGCTCTTGCGAGACATCGCTATTCCCGATACAGAGATTCTTCGGCTCCGGTTGGATGAGCCGGAGAACGTCTCGGACGTGCTGAAAGGTGAGGACAAAACAGATAACGGTAATTGATGTCCTCATGGGCACTGCCCAGCCCCTTATTTTACGGGAGGTCGGACAAGGCGTGTGCTGCGGGCGGCGCGGGCGGAATTGCAAAAATGTGCGCGCGTTCTTTCACGCTGTACCCAGCATGTATGGCCACTTGGGACGCAAACATCTGGTCAAGGCTATCGATGGCACCGCCGATGATGTGGCGCATCGAATCCGTCACAACGACACAGGGCGATGGTTTCCCGAGCCAATAGCTGTGAACCAGCAGATCAATATCCTTCGCGCCCGGCTTGGTCAGCTTGGCGTCAATAGCGACGAGAATTTGTTGCATCGAAACCTCCCTCTCCATTTTCACGCATCGGTGGAGGGCAGGGCAAGTCGGGTTAACTGTGGTTTGCTTCGGTGTTGAACACACGGCGCGGGACGGCCAAGCAGGCTTTAATGGTGTTGCTGAATTTAGTACAATGGGACATGAATCCGGTTCGTGAACTTGATCCTCTAGACAAAAGCCTCTTGGAGGAAATCGCTGTGCTCGGCGAACGTGGCGCAAAAAGCGACGCCGAAAAGCTACAGCTAGACCGTCTTGCGCAAGAAGGGTACCTGACGGCAATTCGCCACGACGCTCCGGGGCGTGGTCATCCCCCGGCATGGAGTTACCGCCTGAGGTAGCCTGTCGTGCCATTCGTTCACGTTGCGTTGGGGTTCTTGCTGCTGAGTGGCGGCGCTGTCGCGCAGGAATATGTGATTTCGACCGTGGCCGGGTCTACTTCATCTACGCCCGGAAATATGGCCGGAGGCTGGCAGTTCACCGGACAATCGAGTATTTTTGGCATCGAATTTTCGGCCACCGGGCAGGTAGCGCAGGTGGGCAGCAACATTTCCGGCCAACTGGCGCTAAGCGGTACACCGTGCGCAACGTCAGCGACATTCAACGGAACAGTTTCGGGCAGCGGGGGGTTGAGCATAAATCTGAACGAAAACGGGCAGGTGGTGGTGTTCTCGGGAACGCTTGCTTCTGACGGAAACTCTGCTAGCGGCACGTACAGTGCACCGGCGGGCGGCTGCACGAACGGCGACACAGGGACATGGTCAGGACAGCGCCTTCCCGCGACAAGCGGCGATGGCGACGGTGGCTTGGCTACAAAGGCCACACTGAACTATCCTTTTGGGGTGGCCGTAGCCCCCACGGGAGGCTTCTATATTGCGGAGGAGGGTGCTTCAAGAATACGTCAAGTCTCGCCCAACGGAATTATCACGACGGTGGCCGGCGACGGGACGAATGGATATGCGGGAGATGGAGGCCCGGCAATCAATGCCCTGCTGGATATGCCATGGGCTGTATGGGCCGACGGTCCCGGGGACCTCTACATCGCGGATACAGGAAACGAGCGTGTCCGCGAGGTCTCGCCCAACGGAACCATCACCACGGTGGCAGGGGTTGGTTCAGTAGGCTATTCAACTAGTGGCGTAGCGGCGAACACAGCTCCACTGTACACTCCCTGCGCGTTGACGACGGACAGCCTGGGCAATCTTTACATTGCCCAGGGAGGTTCGGACATCGTTAGCAAAGTCTCTTCCAGCGGGATCATCACCACGGTGGCTGGCAATACCACTCGGGGCTACTCTGGCGACGGTGGCCCCGCCCTCGACGCGGAGCTGGCGGCCCCATGCGGGGTCGCCGTAGATAGCGCCGGTAATGTTTTCATTGCAGAACTGGTGAATGCTCGAATTCGGAAGGTCTCTCCCAGCGGCATTATCACGACGGTCGCAGGCAACGGCACCCAGGGCTATGCCGGCGACGGCGGGCAGGCTACCAATGCGGAATTGAACACCCCAGCCGGCATAGCGATCGATTCCGCCGACAATCTCTATGTTGCGGATTTGGGGAACAACCGCATCCGGAAGATTGCGTCCAACGGGATCATCAGTACGATTGCTGGTAATGGCGTGCAAGGCTACTCGGGCGACGGTGGTTTAGCACCGAATGCAGAATTGAGCGGTCCGAACAGTCTATCTGTCGACAGCTCCGGCAATGTATTCGTCGCGGACACAGAGAATAATGCGATCCGCTTGCTGACACCTGCACCCGCGATACCGCAGATCAATGCAGGCGGGGTCGTGAACGGGGCCAGTTATATGGCGCCGGTGACGCCCGGCAGCATCGCCGCTGTCTTCGGAAGTTTTTTCCTGACCTCGTCGTCGGGGGCCACGAGCTTGCCGCTTGAAACCAGCCTTCAGAATCTTTCGTTCCAGTTTAGCGGGGGCACTGAGGCTCCCTTATTTTACGTTTCGGGCGGGCAGGCGAATATTCAAGTGCCGTGGGAATTGGCCACGCCATCGACAGCTACGGCTACTCTCGTGGCTATCTTGAATGGCCAGACCGGATCTACCCAGACCGTGAATCTCGCACCGTACGCTCCGGCAATCTTCACCCTCAATTCCCAGGGCACCGGCGCGGGCGCCATCCTGGACGCCTCGTATCAGCAGGTGAGTTCTACCAACCCGGCGATCGCGGGCACGACTTACATCCTGATCTACTGTACCGGGCTCGGAGCAGTGATGGCGAATCAACCCGCGAGTGGCGCACCCGCTTCCAGCGATCCCACCAAGTTGGCTCTAACGGCCTCGCCTGTCACGGTGACCATCGGCACAGTGACGGAAACCGCGTCGTTCGCCGGGCTCGCGCCGGGCTTCGTGGGCCTGTACCAAGTGAACGCTCTGGTGCCGGCCGGCACAGCCGCAGGTGACGCGGTGCCCGTGACGATCTCCATAGGTGGTGTGACCTCGAACACCGCCGCCATCGCCGTTCAATAATCAGTTTGGGGGGCAAATAGAGTTTTGCCCCCCTGCGTCGACTCGGTTTGCGGACGCGGGCAGGGGCTGGTTCATGCGGTACCCCTTGTCCACGCTACTACTTTTTGCGGAAAACACTGATCAGAATGGTCAGTGCTTGGAAAAGAACCGCCAATCCAAGGATATACTCCATGGTCGGCCTCCATTCAGTGCAGTCCCCTGTGAAGAAGTTAGGGCCTGTCGCCTGTGGTGCATTCCCTAACACGACTGCGCCGCAAACTTCAGCGGCATCCCTGCCTTTCGGGAAGGGACGATCCATTGTAACAAAATTGGAGTATGCGTGGGGCGTTTATAACGGCCTTGCGGCGCTGGCGCAAACGGTAGGCCAATCGTCATACTTACGGCGGCGCGTGTATCAACGTACACGCGGCGGTGTCGTTGTCAAGTAAAGCAAGGGCTACCAGATTGTCAGGCTCGGCCCCTACGAACTCGCCGAGCCAAGCGGCTCCAACAATTGGGGCTAACCTGTGGAAGCCACCGAGGCCATAACCGATCACCACGCCGTTTTGGTCTGTGAGGACGATCTTGCGCGGCGCCGACGCGTTGGCCGGCTACTTTGGTGGCGACGTGACCGTTGATGGCACTCTCAGCAACCCCGGGGGCTCCTTCAAAATCGATCATCCGCTCGATCCCGCCAACAAATACCTCTACCGCTCGTTCGTCGAGTCGCCGGACATGAAGAACATTTACGACGGCACAGTCGTCACCGACGGCAGCGGCACCGCCATCGTGACGATGCCCAGTTGGTTCGAAGCGCTCAACACGGATTTCCGCTATCAACTGACGGCCATCGGCCAACCCGCGCAAGCCTGGGTCGCCTCGGAAATCGCCAATCGCAGCTTCACCATTAAGACCAGCAAGCCGGGGGTGAAGGTTTCCTGGCAGGTGACGGGCATCCGTCAGGACGCCTGGGCCAACGCGCATCGCATCCCGGTGGAAGTGGACAAAGCGCCTCAGGAGCAAGGCCACTACATTCATCCGGAATTATTTGGGTACGCGGGTGAACCGAACATCGCGGAAATGCGCCATCCGCGCCCGCAACCGCCGCAGCAACACTCCAGTACCTTCGGGAAGCGGTCAATCGCGGGTACAAGAATGCCGACGGTTTGATGGCCGACGAAAATCTGAAGGGCCTCCGCCAGAATCCGCGTTTCCAGGCGCTCGTCGCCGAACTAAGACGCCCGCCCACCAAGGTTCAAGCCCAATAGCGGAGAGCGCTCACGTGCGCGGCCCCGGTTTCCCAGCGCCATCGCGACCGCCTGTCCCTCTCGTTTGCTGCAATTCCTATGTTTTGTGCAGAACCACCGCCGCCGAATGAACTGAGCGGTTCCGGGCGCGAAACATTTGTTTGTGGCCGATGAGGCGTTTCGCTAACGCTTTCCGCATTCCTCAATGTGCGGGGGATTCAGTAGTGGGTCAGTTTGGGCGTTGCATGGCCTTGTGGGGCGGGCAATTCTGTCCGCAGCCGGGCTGCGGCCGGCTCTAAGCCGCCTAAAAGGCGGCTGCGGCCAAAATTGGCCGCCCCCACAAGAGCAAACTGACCACTGCGCGAGAGGGAGAGTCGGAGGGTACAAACCTATGTTTACAGTTCGCAAGTCGGGAGTAGCCGTTGCCTGGCTCATCTGCGCGGCAGCTATAGCCCACGCGCAGACGCCCACCGTCGTGAGCGCCACGATCAATTACACGAGCGGTCAGATCACCATTACCGGCACGAGTCTCACGGTCACCGGCGCACCGGTAGTGAAACTGGACTCGACCACGTTGACCCTGGTGTCGTCGTCCAGCACCCAAATCGTCGCGAAATTGCCGGCTGGATTGGCGGCCGGCACTTACCGGATGACGGTGAGCAACGGGTCGGGGACCGTGGGGGTATTCGACGTGAGCAACGGAGCTGTTGGCCCGCAAGGGCCGGCGGGTCCGGCAGGCCCGCAAGGGGCGACAGGCGGCACGGGTCCGGCTGGTCCGCAAGGGGCGGCAGGCGCAACGGGCGCGGCAGGTCCACAAGGGCCGGCGGGCCCGCAAGGGGCGACAGGCGCGACGGGTCCACAAGGTCCGGCTGGTCCGCAAGGGCCGTCGGGATCTCTCACGTTACCGTTTATCGGCAGCGCCTCTGGCAGCAGCGACCCGGTCTTTCAGATCACCAATACATCGGCGGCGCATTCCGCTATCTCAGGCCACGGCGGTGGGGGTTCCGGTGTCAACAATGGCGGCACGGGAACAAGCGGATACGGAGGAGCATCCAGCGGTAACTCGTCGCAACCGACTATCGGCGGCGATGGCGTATACGCGTTAGGCGGCACTGGAACTGGCGAAAATGACTCAGGCGGGCCCGGCGTGAGTGCTTATGGCGGCCCCGCGAATGGCAGCGGCGTGGTGGAAGGTGGAACCGGCGTCATTGCTTCGGGGGCGAACGGCGGCTTTGAGGGTGGCATGGGCGTATATGCCATCGGGGGAAATGGTAGTTATTCCGGCTATGGCATATATGCGCAGGCCGGCAGCGGCGCCTCGGCGTTTGCCGGCGCCTTTAACGGAGATGTAGATGTCAATGGCAGTCTCAGCAAAACCGGGGGCTCCTTCAAAATCGATCATCCGCTTGATCCCGCCAACAAATACCTCTACCACTCGTTCGTCGAATCGCCAGACATGAAGAACATTTACGACGGCACAGTCGTCACCGACGCCAGCGGCACCGCCATTGTGACGATGCCTGGTTGGTTCGAAGCGCTCAATACCGATTTCCGGTATCAACTGACGGCCATCGGCCAACCCGCGCAAGCCTGGGTCGCGTCTAAAGTGGCCAATGGCAGCTTCACTATAAAGACCAACAAGGCGAATGTGGAGGTGTCCTGGCAGGTGACGGGCATCCGTCAGGACGCCTGGGCCAACGCGCATCGCATCCCGGTGGAAGTAGACAAATCGCCTCAGGAACAAGGCCACTACATCCATCCCGAATTATTTGGGCACGCTGGTGAACCGAGCATCGCCGAGATGCGCCATCCCCGCCCGCAACCGCCGCAGCAATGATAGGCCGCAAATAAATGATAGGCCGGAAATAGAGGATACCAAACATATGCTTACAATTCGCAAGTCGGGAATGGCCGTTGCCTGGCTGATCTGCTCGGCAGTTATGGCCCGCGCGCAGACGCCCACCATCGTGAGCGCCATCGTAAATTCCGCAACCAAACAGATCACCATCACCGGCACGAGTCTCACGGCTACCGGCGCGCCGGTGGTGAAACTGGACTCGACCACGTTGGCCCTGGTGTCCTCGGCCAGCACCCAAATCGTCGCGAATTTGCCGGGTGGATTGGCGGCCGGCACTTACCGGATGATGTTCTCGGCTTGGTTCCGTGCAAAACACGTTTATTTTTCTTTTCCTGGTCCATTTCTCCCTGCATTTCCGCTTTATCCGAACA
>JBEKMJ010000111.1:0-26761 GCA_050008575.1 Bryobacteraceae bacterium | reverse complement strand
TTCATAGGCATTGGCCGATACTTCGGTCAGCCCGTATTCTCTCAACACTTCCCGCCTTAAGGGATCGGGCACCGCAGGGTCGTTGGTCGGAAATTGAGCGCTGCAAACATCCTGGACGCCGATAGGATCGATCGCGCCAGGGGTGAGAGTCACATTCGGTACCGCACCGGAATAGATGCGTGGATATCCATGTTGCGAGATCCTGATAGCGAGGCCGGCCACCAAGAGCAGAGCCGCCAGTGCGGCGGCGGTGCGCAGCCGCGCCCCACTGAACCAGTTGCTGCCGCCGGCCCCCGAAGACGCCATCCGCTCAGCCAGGCGCGCCTTTAAGAGCGCACGCGGGCCATCCATCGGCGGCAGCTTTGCCTCCAACTCGCGCCGGTACAGTTGAACGAAATCCGCGATCGCCCGTTCCAGCTCCGCCCTTCGCGCGCGGCACGTCCAACAGGCGCTCACGTGGCGCTGAATCTCCGCGGCGCGCTGCGATGTAACCTCACCGTCGGCCCACAACAGCAGGTCTTGATCGGAGACGTGCAAGTCTTCCCGCAACATAGCATCACCTTTCGTCCGCGCGCTGGAACCGGGCTAAAGAGCGCCCCAGCGAATCGGATACGGACCCCAGAGACATTCCCAAGACCTCCGCGATCTCCCGATAGCGAAGCCCTTCCGCGCGAAGATAAAGACACCGCCGATCCTGCTCCGGGAGAGCGTGCAATATGGAAGATAACTGCCGCTGCCGCCGGTTGCTCGCCAGTTGTTCTTCCGGGTTCAAGGCAGGATGCGGCAGGTTATCGACGTCCGCGCCGGTCCCAGCGGTTCTTCCCACGGCGCTTCTGCGCTTCAGGGCCAGATTGTGAGCGACCCGAAAAAGCCAGCCCCGCAGGTTAGTGCGCGCCTTGTCTTTCCGCAGGTGGGAAACCAGCGACAGGAATACTTCCTGTACAACCTCTTCACCATCGTGCGGAGATAACCCGAACGTCGACAGATACCGGAGAAGCGCGCCGCGCCATTGCTCAAACAGCTCCGTGATCTCTTGCTCCAGCGCGCGCTTCCCGGCCTTCTGGTGGGCCGACGCCGCCAGCAGGCGGATATCCAGCGTTGAGTCCTCAGGCGCCTCCGACATAGCGTGCCAGTGCTTCCGTTTCCCTAAGTGTAGTCAAGCTAAAACTGAAATTGCAATCGCGCATCCACGCTGCGCGAAATACCGATCGCGGTGCCTGAGAACAAGCCCGCGAAGTCGATTACATTAATTTCGTTGGTCAGGTTCGTGCCGTCGACCTGCAAACGGACCGGACGCTTCTCACTCTTTCGCAATACGACGCCCAGCGATGCATTCAGCGAGAACAGAGGGCGCGGCCGGTAGTTGGAGAAGTTCACACGGTTCAGGATCGCTTGGCCGTATTCCTGCGCGGCCTCCGCATAGGTGCCGTCGAAGTCGATCGGCAGGCCGGTATCGTAGGTGCCTCCGATCGCGGCCCACAGTCGCGGGTTGACGTCGTACCGGAAGCGCGCCCTCACCGTGTTGCGTTGCTCCTGGGACACGGGGAACACGCCGCTGGTCGCGCTGATCGCCTGCGCGGCATCGTCTCCGATGAACAGCCCGCCGGTCACTGGAAAATATCCATTGCCCCGCATATTGGTATAACTCGCGTAACCGGAGAACGGTCCCCAGTGCGGTATGTCGAGCTTCGCTTCCGCGCCGTAGATGTTGGCGAGCGCAAAAGTAATGGGAAAGCTCACGCCCGTGTTCAGCAATAGATCGTCGTCCGGATAATTGTGGTAGCCGCGCCAAAAGAAGTTGCCGTTGAGTTTAACTTTGCCGAAAAAGCCGCGGCCAAAACCCGCTTGATAGTAATTCCCGCGCGCCGGCTGAACCGGCAATCGTAGAACCTGATCGCTGAGCGAAGTCACCGCCGGAGAGCTGGAGACCAGTAGGTTTTCGAAAGGCGGAGTCTGGAAAATCCGGTCGTAAGCGAAGCGGAAAACGACCTTCGCCCACGGCCAATAGATCGCGCCTCCCACCCTGGGACTCCAGCCCACCTGGTTCACCAGCAAGTCGTAGTGATCGAAACGGAGTCCACCGCTTAACGTGATATTCTTCCAATGTATTTCGTCTTGCGCGAACGCTCCCTGCTCGCGATCCGCCGCGTGCGCGTAGAAGTTGAACGACGGGGGCGTATCCGGGTCGAACTGCGTCGGGTCGGTAATCAAATAGTTCAGCGCCTCTTGGATGGATGCATAATCCGATTCAAATCCCGTTTTGAATTCGTGAATGCCGGAATGCACCGAAATCGTTCCCTTCACGTACTCCTCGTGATAGCCGCGATCCTGACCGGCGATCATAGGGGTGGACAGATCGTTCGACCAAAAGCCAGCCGTAATATCCCGCACCATGGCGCGGAAGTCGCCCAGCACATTGGAAGAGAATATGTGCTCGTAGGAGAACTGCGCCGCGCTCTCGAAGTTGTCGCGGTCCTGGCGTTGCCCGGCTTGCTCCTGCACGATCTCATTGGGCACCAAAAACCTGGACTGCTCGCGCCGCAGGACGATGCCGATCCGGTCTTTCTCGCTCAGGTCGCGCTCATAGTGCGCCATGAAATCTTCCAGCGTGCCGTGGTTGGTGTAGTTCTGGAGAACCGGCGGGTCCAGATAACGGTCCGTGCTGGTTCCCGATGCGCTGAGCGTGAACGTATTCTTGTTCCAGCCATACTGCCCTTCGAAATACGCGCCCGCGGTATCGAAGCTGCCGCCGGAAAGTACGGCGTTGCCGTGAAATCCCTGCCGCGTGTCGCGTTGCGTTTCGACTTCGATTACGCCGCCCATTTTTCTGCCGTACTCAGCCGGAAAACCCGCTGTGTACACGCTCATCTCCTGCACGCTGTTGGCGTCGAAGTCCGGAGCGTAAGCCACGGATCGATTGTCCGTGAGGGGAATCCCGTCGACGACGTATTGCGTCTGGTACTCTTCGGCGCGCGGATGCAGAATCCCGTTAGCTTCGAACAGCCACCCGGGTTCCTGATTCACCAGTTCTCCGAGCGATCGGCCGGGCTGCGCCGTCAGCCGGTCCTGTAAGGTTGCATTTCCGATGCGATTCGCTGAGCTGACGTCGCTGGGATCGACCAGGGTCGCGTCGCTCGAAACCTCGACGGTCGTTTTGACGGGACCGATTCCCAGCACGACGGTCAGATCCATGGGGATTGCCGAGCGGATGTCGATCAACTGCGACGCCGGCGCAAAACCGCTTCGGCTTACCTTGATGGTGTAGAGGCCAAAAGGCAGCCGCCTGGCGACTACCTGGCCTTCCGCATTGGTGTCGAAGCTGCGTACATACTGGTTTGCCTGGCTGACTACCTCGGCGCGGCACTGTAACGGAAGACCGCTCGGATCCTTTACGGTAATCCGCAGTTCGCCGATGGCCGCCTGGGCAAACACGACGATCGCGGCCAGAACCGGAAGAAAAGCTGCTCGAAAAACCATTGCTACTGGGATATTCCCGCAGCAGCCTTTTTGTTCAGGGTTTCTTGGGGGTAGTGTCAAGCCGGAGCTGAAGTGCCGACACTGTAAGCAGGGTGCGGCCGGATGAGTCTCCGGCCGCTATAGAAGGTCAGTTCACCGTAACGGCCACGGGCGCCGAGGGGATCCCGTTCGCCACAACCACCAGTTCGCCGCTACCTGCCGGCACGCTGGACGGCACCGCGAAGTGCGCCGAAACCAAAGATGGCGAGGCCACCGCCATGCTGCTGAAGTCCGCTGTGCGGCAATAGTACACAATTCCGTTGACCGTGATGCGAACCAGCGGATAGTTCGTGGCCGACTGGGCATCGTCCCCATAGGCGCTGCCTTGCGACAATCCATTAAAGCGGACGCCCTCGATCTTGTACGTAGACCCGGGGGTCACAGTCTTCGGCGCCGCCTTAATCACAGGCGCCCATGCCGAGTTGTACGTCCCAGGCCCGGTAAACACTTCCACGTCCGTGCTGCCGTCGGTGAAAAATATCTGCCCCGTCGGCAGGACCAGCATGCGGCCGTAGTACGACGAGTCATGCGGCGCGTTGGGAGTGCCCGGCACGGAATTCAGATTGGTCCCGTCGAATTCGAAGAAGTAGGACGGGGTCTCATATGCGCCCGGGCTTGCCACGACCAGCACGTCGCCGTTGGGCAACAGCGCGCCAGGGCCATCGGCGACGTCCAGTTGCTTCCCGCCTTCCATCGGAAATTCCGGGCCCGCCGTCCAGGTTCCCACGGCCCCGCCAGGTCCCGGTGTATAGATTGCGGTAGCGCCGCTCGCGCCGGTGGCGAAAACGGTGCCGTCGGGACGTAGAATGGCCGGGCCCATTTCCGAATACTCCGCCAAGCTGGTCGGCGTTTTTCCCGCGGTGCTCCAGGTGCCCGATGTAGGATTGTATCTTTCCGTGTTAGGCGCGTCGTCCACGTCCACCGTCAGGACGGTGCCGTCCGGAAGCAGCGTCCATCCCTCTTCCGAATTCGCGTCCGCCTTGCCCGTGCCCGTGATAGTCCACGTCAGCGTCGTTGCATCCAGGAGCGCCTGCTGGCTGCTGCAACAGTTCCCCAGCATATACGTGCCGTTGCTCAGCACCGCGCTCTGCGCGTCGCCGATTTCCGACCAGCCGGTGGGGCCCACTAGCTTCTTCCATGTATTGCTTACCGGATTGTAGATGGCGCCCAGATTCGTCTCGACGATACTGTCGCCGCCGTTGTACTCGCCACCGTTGACCACCACCCGTCCATCGGGAATAACCGCCGAAGCAAAATACAGGGGGGTATATCCGGAAGGCATCGACGCCAGCTTCGACCACGTTCCATTCACGTAGTCGCCGCTCGAATCGGGCGTGAGCCGCCACCAGGTTCCCGACTCGATAGCCTGGACCATCACCGTGCCGTCGGTAAGCTGCAAAGCCACGCTCGCGTCGAAAGTCGGCTGATTCGTCAGCGGCTGCCAAGTCTGGGCACCGGCCAGACTCGCGAAAACAGTTAGAGTGATACAGAGCTTTTGCATAAAATATCCTTCAGGAGTGTACCACAGAATTGCCCAACGTCAACACCGATTAATTTGGACGCTTAACGACTGTTACGAAACCGTGGAGCCGCCTGGCGGCCAGGCTGTGTGCAAGGTATACTGATTAGCACGGTGCTAGAGAGGGCGGCCATTTCGAGACCGCGCTGGATGTCGCGGACAGCCTTGATTGCCGCCGCGTCCTGTGCCGCCGCCCTGGGCGCGGACCCGAGCCCGGGCAGCTTCCTGGTCACCAACGACGACCTGGCCCACCCATTTGAAAACACCGCCACGTTCTACGCCGTGAACGCCGATGGAACCCTGGGTGGGAAGACCAGCGTTACGACCGGCGGCGGCGGCATCGGCGGCGGCTTCTTCGCGGCAGCCCGAGCGATCGCGCTGCCCAACGGCGCGGACGCGTGCGTTTACGTATCCAACGCATGGGACGGCGACATCGCGGCGATCGCCGCCAAGACGCGCACTCTAACCGGAACTTTTTACGGCTCCGCCACGGATTCCGGGACCACCAACGGCATTGGCTTGGCGGCCAACGCCCAGTACCTGTACGCGACCTTTACCGCCTCCACGACTATTGCCACGTTCCAGGTGCAAGCGGGATGTACGCTGAGTTTCGTGGGCGACGTTTTCGCCGCTGGGTTGAACGGCGGCGTGGTGGATGGCATGGCGATCCACGGCGACATCATGGTTATCACTTATGGAGACGGCTCCATCGAGTCGTTCGACATCTCCGGCGGCGTGCCCGTTTCCAACGGCGACCAACAAGACTCCACGGGTTCGAGCGACGATCATCTGCCGAATAGCGTCGCGATCGCGCAGGACGGCCACTATGCGGTTTTCGGCGACGCCTCGACCAGAACCACCGTGGAAGTGTCCGACATCTCATCCGGGAAGCTTGCGCCGACGGTCGCCTACGATCTGGGACCGGGCTGGAACTCCGGCAATGTGCGGCTGAGCCCGGACGAAAAGACCTTATTCATCGCCAACGATTCGTCCGGCCAAGTGACGGCCGCCTTTTTCGATTCCGCCACGGGGAAGGTCTATCCGGGATGCACGTCGAACACGCTCAAGGGATTCTATACGAATTTTCAATACGTGGGGAACGTCGGGTTGCAACTGGCCACCGGCGCCGGCGGCGCGATCTATGTCCCGGAGTTTGCGGGCGGCGGCACAATCTTACTCGGCATCGTTGAATTCACTTCGACCGGGACGGCTTGCACGCTGGCGGAATCGGCGAATTCGCCCGTCTCCGATCCAGCGGCCTTTGCGTATTTGCTCTCGATCGCAGTGTATCCGGCGGCGCCGTAGGAGAATCCCGTATGATCGCAATCCGTCAATCTCTGCTGCTAGCGCTGGCCGCGGGCCTGGTGACGGGTGGCGCCATCGCGCAGAACCCCACTTGCCCGGCGCGCCCCAATCCGGGCAGCGTAGTGAATAATCCCCCGGACGTCGTCAGCCAGAACGGTGTTCTGAACGCGAGCTTTACATTTTACAGCTCCTTCGATACGTCCGGATACCTGCATGAGTGTTACGTCTACCAAACCAGCCAGGGAGCTGTGGAAGCCCCCACTCTACGCCTTAATCCGGGCGACCAGCTTGCTTTGGATTTGACCAATCGGCTGACCTATCTGCCGCCACCGCCGCCGGGGCCCAAAGCGGCGAGGTCCACCGCCGCGATGCACGCCATGGCGGGCATGGCCGGCCGGACCGCGGCGAACGATCCCTGCACCGGCGGGACCATGGTGGCCACCTCCACCAATATTCACTTTCACGGTTTGAATATCCCGCCCAAGTGCCACGAGGACGAGATCCTGATGACCGACATCGAGAACACGGATCCGCCGTTTCAGTACCGGTTTCAAATTCCCGCGAACGACGCGCCCGGCATGTATTGGTATCATCCGCACCTGCATGGAGTGGTCACGCTGCAAGTCAACGGCGGGGCTCCCGGAGCGTTGATTATCGGCGGGATCGAAAAACTGAAGCCGCAAGTGGCCGGCCTTCCGGAGCGCGTGTTTGTGGTCCGGCAGCAGTTTACGAATCCGAATTCCTGGATCGCCGGACCGTATCAATTAACGCTCAACTACCAGCCGGCGGTGGCTCCGTATACCCCGTCTCCCATCATCCAAATGAAGCCGCGCGTGAAGGAGTTTTGGCGCGTGGCGAATGCCTCGTCACAGGGTTTTCTGTCTCTGCAGGTCTGGTTCGGCAGCACGCCCCAAAAGCTGGAGGTGGTCGAATTGGACGGCATCCCCGTGGCGGCGCCCACCCAAGTCACCACTCTCAATATCCCTCCGGCGGGCCGGGCGGAGTTCATCATGCAAGGTCCGGCGGCGAATCAGACGGCCAGTTTTCAGCACATCGGGTTCAACACGGGGCCGATCGGCAATCCGAATCCGGCGCAGGAGCTGGCTACCATCGTGACCGGCGCCGATGCGCAGGAACCGCCGGCGCTGCCCGCGGCTTCCGGCCCGGCGTCCACCGCGCCGCTGCGCTTCGCGGGGTTGGATACCGCCACGGTCACGGCGAAGCGCAAGATTTATTTCGCGGAGGCCACCAACGGATCGAACGGTCCGACGGAGTTCTTCATCACCGTCGATGGACAGAAGCCGATTGTGTTCAGCATGTCGAATCCGCCGGCCATTACGACCACGGTCGGCGCGGTGGAGGACTGGACGGTGGAGAACCGCACCGGCGAGACACATGCGTTTCACATTCACCAGATCCACTTTCTGTTTCTGGCGGTCAACGGCGTAGCGTTCGCCACGCCCGACTTGCGGGATACGGTGATCGTGCCGGCCTGGAGCGGGACGGGCCCCTACCCGACGGTGACGCTGCGCATGGATTTTCGGGAGCCGCAGATCGCGGGATCGTTCGTGTTTCATTGCCACGTTCTGGATCACGAGGACGCCGGGATGATGGCGATCGTGCAGGTGAATCCTAAGTAACTCCGGACGCACGTTTGAACCTAATCCGGCCCACAAAGACGGCTCCAGCGCCTTGTTCGGCCGGCGCGGCAAGGAATCGGCGCTCGTCGGCCGCGCACGATCTTGGTCGCGCTGAGGGGCGCGTGAAGCGTGGACAGGGGCAGCGTTTGTCCGGGTAAATTCCGCCGGGCCTCAGTCGGGTTTTATCTGCGTTCATCCGCGGCTAATTCGTCTTTGTCTTTAGACGGTCTTAGAGCACCTTAGAGCAGGTCCTCGGGCGGCTTGGTCTCGGTGGCATGCATGCGCTGGCGCGCGTGGTGGTGAATTTCGCCGAGATTCAATCCGGTTAGGGCCGTGGCAATGGCTCCGCCGGCCAGCAACGGCAGCGTCAGGGCTCCCCACAGCACCACGGAAAAGTCCTTGGCGTCGTTGCGTTCCACGCCGAATACATTGTACAGAGCGATCACGCACGCCACGTTGATCAGTCCGATGTTGCCGGGAGCGTTGGGGACCACGGTACCCAGCCGCACGATCGCCAGCACGGCGGTGGCATCCCATATGGAAAGGTCCAACTGGAAGGCTTTCATCAACGCCCAGTAGGAAAACACCTGCAAAACAAGGTATAGGAAACTGGCCGGCATCACCAGCGCGAGCGTCCGCCAGTTGCCCATGGTGTGCAGGCCCTCCACTACATGACGCAACACCGCGGCCCAACGGCTCTCCCTGACGATGGCATGCGCATGCGTCCGGTGGATCGTCAGGTATGCCAGGAACGCCGCCGCCAAGATCACCACGGCCTCCAGCACGCGCACAAAATAGGTCAACCAGTGGGGAATTCCCGGGAGACGTTGCGCCGCGACGATGAACGATAGGATCATCCAGAAGCCGTCGATGACGCGCTCGATGGCGGCCGAGGCGAAGACCACGGAGATCAGTTCCTCGTTCCAGTGCGCCACCAGGTAGCAACGGATCAGCTCGCCGACGCGCAAAGGCAATACCTCGTTGGCAAACAGGCCGATGTAGATGGCCTGCACCGTGCGCCAGAACGGCAAGCGATCCACAGGCCGGAAGAGTAGCACCCACCGCCATGCGTGGCAGACGTACACCAGGAGGTCCAGCGCCATTCCGAGCGCCACCCATTGCCACTCAAGCTGGCGGAGTTGCGGGAGCAGGTCGCCGATCTTGGAGTTGTGGAACACCCAAACCAGGCAGCCGGCGGAAACCGCGTAACCCAGGAATTGCGGCACCCAGTGGGGCATTTTGCGCCGCGCATTCCAGATGCGGGCTAACCCGGACGGCGCGCGGTGGGGATCGGTCATGCGGGGATGCTCGGTCGGCGGCGGATCCAAGTGCCTATCATAGCTGGGCGCTTGCGCGCCGTGGCCGGTGGCTGGTGGAGCTGCCGTCTAGTTCGGGAATCCGGAACCGGACGAGGGTGCGCCCAGCGTCTCAAGTTTCTTAGATTTGCCGCAGGCGAAACCCTGAAGGGCCGGCTTCAGCCTGTTGGTGGCACGGGCTTCAGCCTGTTGGTGGCACAGGCTTCAGCCTGTTGGTGGCACGGGCTTCAGCCTGTTGGTGGCACAGGCTTCAGCCTGTTGGCGGCACGGGCTTCAGCCTGTTGGTGGCACGGGCTTCAGCCTGTTGGTGGCACGGGCTTCAGCCTGTGAACGGCGAAACTGGCTCGCCGCAGAGCGGGCCTGCGAGGCCCGCGCAGGCTGCGAGCCTGCCCCACTGAGTTTCTCATTACGAGCCTGAAACGGCGTAATAGCCGGGTTCCGTCTGGAGGCGCACTCCCTTGCGCGCCACGGTGATGCGCAACTTGTGATACTTGCCGTCCCAGTTATTAGCGGGCGGTTGGTACTCAACGCTATAACTGGCGCGTGCGTCAGCTTGGATCTTGGCAATCGCCCGGTTTAGATCGACCGTCGAGAAGGCCCGGCCGCCGGTGGCGGCGGTCAGAATATCAAGGGAATCCCGATCCAGAATTCCGCGTTCCAGATCGATGCCTGGGTCGGCCGTATAAACCGTAGTTTCAGTACGCACGAACCGGTCGCCCAACTGCTGCAGGAATGGGGCGCCGTAGAACCAAGTCCGATCCACAAAGTGAATCGTGCTGGGAATCCCGTAACTGATCCACAGCAGCTCCTTGGGCCCGCGCAACGCGGCCATCCGCACGCGCATATCTTCCAGCGCCGTGTACGTGGCCTTGAAGCGCTCCTGGAGAGAGGTGGGAGAAACGGCGCGGAATGCCAGCGGTTTCAACTGGGTGACCTTTTGCATGGCGGCGTCCAGCAAAGGCCCGGCATCCTTTACCCAGGCCGCATCGGCCTCGGCTTGGGAAACCGGCGCAGCCGGCAGACCGTGGACTGGATAGAGACTGCCATCCGGCGCCAGCAGGTAGAGATAAAGAGGGCCGGTGGATTGCACGCGAGCCAAGGGCGCCTTTAAGGCGTTCCAGACGGCTCCGCGGGACGACTCGCCCGCGTTCAGCAAGTCGAACAGAACGACCACCGGGCGAGGTTTGTCGCCTTGACGCAGGCGCAGGGTAACAAGCTGCTGTGGCGAACCATTGTCGGAAACGGCAAGTTCGGAGGCCGCCAAATCCGGAACCGGCTGGCCCGCCGAATCCATGGCGACCAGGTTGAGGCGCACCGGCCGCTGGTTAGCGCCTGTTTGCGCATGGACCGTAAAGCCGACGGTCACCAATAGCAGGCCGGCCCACAACCAGGCGTGCCCGCGGTCGAAGAAACCCCGCAAGGGCCGGGATGACTTTAAGCAGTTCATGGAATATCTCCTGATGGTACGACGCCGCCGGGCCGCACGGGTTGCAACAACTGTAACTTATCACCATAATACCTGCATCCGAGGACTCAACCAGCCTTGCTAGAATAGTCCTATGCGGATCTTGCTGTTCAGCGGGAAAGGCGGCGTCGGCAAGACCAGCCTGGCGGCGGCCACGGGCGTCCAACTGGCGCGCCTGGGCTATCGTACCTTGGTGATGAGCGTGGACCCCGCGCACAGCCTGGCCGATTCCTTCGACCTGGAAACCAGCTTGTTTCACGAAAAGACCGGCGACCCTTACCCCATCGCCGACAAGCTGGCCATCCACGAGGTCAACATTCAGAAGGAAATCAAGCGGCACTGGCGGGAGATCTCGGCATACGTGATTTCGGTGCTACGCACCACCGGCATCAGCGACGTGGAAGCCGAAGAGTTGGCCATCCTGCCTGGCATGGAAGAGTTGAGCGCCATGATGTGGGTGAACCAGTTCCGGCGCGAGCAGCGCTACGACGTGATCGTGCTCGACTGCGCGCCCACCGCCGAGTCCATGCGCTTCGTCAGCATGCCCACCACGCTCGATTGGTACATGAAGCACATCTTTCCGTTTCAGCGCACGGTATTGAAAGCCGTGCGCCCGCTGGCCAATCGGGTTTCGCCGGTGGAACTGCCCACCGACAGTTACTTCGCCAATATCCAGGATCTGTTCGGCAAGCTGGATGGCATCGACGATCTGCTGGAAAATCCGCGCACCACCAGCGTGCGCCTGGTTACGAATCCCGAGAAGATGGTGCTGCGCGAGACGCAGCGCGCCTTCGTATACTTCTCGCTGCACGGCCTCACGGTGGATAGCATCATCGTGAATCGCGTGCTGCCGGAGGCCATCACCGATTCATTCTTCTCGGAATGGCGCGAGTCGCAGCACCGCGTGTTGGAGGAGATCGACACCTACTTCGCGCCTGTGCCGGTGAAGCGCGTGCCTTTGTTTACGCACGAGGTGTTGGGCGCCGAGCGCCTGCAGGAATTGGCGCGCGCGCTCTATGCCGAGAACGAAGATCCGGCGGCCGTCTCGCGCACCGAAGCGCCCTACAGCTTCACCAAGCGCGACGGGCATTACGAGGTGCGGTTGCAATTGCCCTTCGCCGTGAAGGGAGAAGTGGGGCT
The DNA here is from genome assembly GCA_050008575.1 of Bryobacteraceae bacterium. Lineage (GTDB taxonomy): Bacteria > Acidobacteriota > Terriglobia > Bryobacterales > Bryobacteraceae > Bog-159. The sequence goes on along the minus strand of JBEKMJ010000111.1, from coordinate 14,860 downwards.
ATTCAAGAAGGGCGACGAGTTGGTGGTCCAGATTGGAACCCTGCGCCGGCACATTGGGCTGCCCACTTCCATGGCGGCCCTATCGCCCGCGCACGCAAAGTTGGAAAATAAAGTGTTGACCGTGGAAATGAGGGAGAATTGATTATGCCAGACGAAAAGATAAACGCCGACGCTCCGGGCTGCTTCTACTGTCTGAATGTGAAGCCGTTCTTCAGGAAGGCCTGGTCCGATGCCAGCAAGGACCATTTCCGCAACGCGCGCGTGGAGTTTCTGAAAGGCGTGCGCAGCGTGATCGACGACCGCATCGGAAACCTGTCGCGGCACGAGGCCAAGGGCACGCACGTCACGGTGGAGTAGGGCGGCGCCATGCGCCGCCGGCCGTGGAGAAGCCGTTAATCGCATGTTCGAACAACGCCTGTTCGATCTGGCCGGTATTCCGCGCAAAATCACCGGGCCGCTGACGGCGGAGGGTTCGCCCGCGATGTGGACCTGACGGATCCGGCGCGCCGGCCTGGAGAAAGTAACGGCCATCGGCGAAGCCTCCACCGCCAGGAATGCCATGTACCTCCACTTCGGCGGAGAGAACGTGCACCTCGATCGGGCCACACGGAACCAGCCGATCCAGCCGGTGAAGAAGAGTATTCCAGGCGTGGATGTCTTCTCGGGTTTAATCGCCCGCGAAGTGGAAAACGCGCTGCCCGCGGAATTGCAGGCGCGTCTGCATGATATTCGGGAGACGGAATAGCAAAGTGACAGACCAACCTCTGAAAATCCTGGTCCTCGACGTGGGCGGCACCCACATCAAAGCCCTGGCCACCGGCCACAAAACACCCATCGAAATTCCTTCCGGAGCGAAGATGACCGCCCGGAAAATGGTGGCGGATGTACGCAAAGCCATCGGCGGTTGGGAGTATTCGGTAGCGTCCATCGGATATCCCGGCCCGGTGGTGCACGGCAAGCCGGTCGGCGATCCGCATAACCTGGGCCGCGGCTGGGTGGGCTTCGATTTCAAGAAGGCGCTCGGCTGTCCCGTGAAGCTGATCAACGACGCCGCCATGCAAGCCCTGGGCCACTACGAAGGTGGGCGCATGTTGTTTCTCGGCTTGGGCACGGGTCTGGGCTCGGCGCTGATTGTAGACGGCGTCCTGGAGCCGATGGAGTTAGCGCACCTGCCTTACAAGCGCGGCCGTACGTACGAGGACTACGTTGGCATCCGCGGCCTGAAGCGGCTCGGCAAAAAGAAATGGCGGCAGCACGTATTGGACGTAGTGAAGCGGTTGAAGGCGGCGCTCGAAGCCGACTATGTGGTTCTCGGCGGCGGCAACGCCAAGGCGCTCAAGAAGCTTCCGCCAGGCGCGCGCCTCGGCGACAACACCAACGCTTTCCGCGGCGGCTATCGCCTGTGGCAAGACGCCGGCGAACGCCCCAAACGAATCTGATTGCGGGCCATCTCAGCGTCCGTCGCCGTGGGGCAGGCTCGCAGCCTGCGCGGGCCTCGCAGGCCCGCTCTTCGGCGAGCGAAGCTCGCCCAGACGGGGCTAAAAGCCCGGCGGCGGCGCATGGCGCCGCCCCACGTGCGCCGCAGGCCCATGCTGACCGGACTGGAGTCCTGTCGCGTTTGCATTTCGGTGTATTATTGAGTCTCGCGTAATGGAATGGCGATTCCGATCACTAGGATTGAGGCAGTTCGCTGGCGAGGGCAAGAGGGGATAAAACCTCGCGCCTGCTAAAAGCCCGCCCTCCAACCAATCTCGCATGACAGGCAGCCACATCTCACACTACCGGATTCTCGACCGGCTCGGCAGCGGTGGCATGGGAACGGTTTACAAAGCGGAAGATATACGCCTCGGCCGCGCGGTCGCCCTGAAGTTCCTATCCGACGCGCTGCCGCGCGAACGGCCTGCCCTGGAACGGTTGCGGAGGGAAGCGCGCGCGGCCTCGTCCCTGAGCCACCCCAACATCTGCACTATTTACGATATCGACGAGCACGACGGCCAGCCGTTCATCGCCATGGAGCTTCTGGAGGGCCAGACGCTGCACCAGCGCATTTCCGGCCAGCCCATGCGCACAACCGATCTTTTGGATATTGCGCTGCAAATCGCCGACGCGCTGGATGCGGCGCACGCCAAAGGAATCGTGCACCGCGACATCAAACCGGCGAACATCTTCATCACCGCGCGCGGGCAGGCCAAGATTCTGGACTTCGGACTCGCCAAACTTTCGCGGCAGCAGGATGCCCTCACATCCGCGACGCGGGAACAGACGCCCACGGAAACGGCGCTAACCAGCCCGGGCGCGCCGATCGGTACGGTGGCATATATGTCGCCGGAGCAGGCGCGCGGCGAAGAGCTGGACGCACGCACCGACCTGTTCAGCTTCGGCGCCGTGCTCTATGAAATGGCTACGGGCCAAAGAGCGTTCCAAGGAAATACGCCCGCGGCTGTTTTTGCCGCCATCCTCACCGGGACGCCCCCGGCCTTGGTTACGCTGAACCCGCAGGCGCCGCTCGCGCTGCAGCAACTGGTCGGCCGGGCGCTCGAGAAGAACCGCGAGGCCCGTTTCGCCAGCGCCCGAGAGATGAAGTCCGGCCTTGAGGAGATCGGGCGCAGTCTCGGCCCGGCCGGCGCCATGCAGCCCACACGGTTGCCTGGGCCGGCGCTGAAACGGTGGCTCGCGCTGGCGATTCTGGTGGCGCTAATAGCCGCCGCGGCGCTGTGGCTCGCCCGCTCGCGGCGCGTTCCGCGGGCGCCTGACCCTAAGGTTGCCGGGACTCCTCTCCAGGCGCGGCGCTCGGTTGCCGTGCTGGGCTTCAAAAACCTATCCGGCCGCGCGGACGCGGCCTGGCTGTCGGCAGCCCTTTCGGAGATGTTCACCTCGGAACTCGCCGCCGGAGAAAAGCTGCGCACGATCCCCGGCGAGAACGTCGCGCGGGCCAAGATCGACCTTTCCCTGCCCGACGCCGATGCGTATGGCAAAGACACCCTGGGCAGAATCCGCAAACTTCTCAGCGCCGATTTTGTGGTAATCGGCTCGTATTTCGACTCCGGGAAGGAGGCGGGCGGTCTGGTTCGCCTGGATCTGCGCCTGCAGGACGCCAGTGCGGGCGAAACCATGACCACCGTTTCCCAAACCGGAACGGAGACGCAGCTTCTGGATCTGGTCTCGCGTACCGGCGCGCAGGTGCGGCAAAGGTTGGGTGTGGAGGACGTCAGCGTGGCCGAGGCCAGCGCCATTCGCGCCGAGCTGCCTTCCGGCCAGGAAGCGTCGCGTCTTTATTCGGAAGGCTTGGCCCGGTTGCGGCGGTACGATGTTCAGGCGGCGCGCGATCTCCTTGGCAAGGCAGTGGAAGCGGATCCGGCGTGCGCGGTGGCGCACTCCGCCCTGGCGCAGGCCTGGACCGCGCTGGGCTACGACGAAAACGCGAAACGGGAAGCCAAGCGGGCCGTGGATCTCTCCGGCAGCCTCTCGCGGGAGAGCCGGCTTTTCATCGAAGGCCGCTATTGGCAAGCGGCCAAAGAGTGGGATAAGGCCGCCGAAATCTACACCACGCTATTCCGGTTCTTTCCCGATAATCTGGAGTACGGGCTGCACCTGGCGGCGGTCCAAACCGCCGGGGGAAATACGAAAGGCACCCTAGCCACTTTTGCGGCGCTACGCAGTCTGCCGGCTCCGGCGGGCGAGGACCCGCGCGTCGACATCGCGGAAGCGGAAGCAGCCGTCGATCGCGCGGATTTTGAGCGCGCCCAACATTTGCTGGTGGCCGCGGCGGATAAAAGCGAGGCGCAGGGGGCCGGGCTTCTGGTGGCGCAATCGTTTCTGGCACAAGGCTGGAGCCTGGATCGTCTCGGCCGATTGCAGGAGGCGGCCAGCGCCCTCGCAAAAGCCAAAGAGATGTTCGCTCGCGCGGGCGACGGCCAAGGCGTGGCGCGCGCGCTAAAGTCGCTCGCCAATGTCCTTTATGACCAAGGCGACCTGACCCAGTCGCGCAAACTATACGAGGACTCTCTGGTGGTCTTCCGTAAGAAGGGAGATCGCAGAAACGTCGCATCCACGCTGAATGCGATCGGCAATATTCTCTACGTGCAAGGGGATCTGACCGCCGCCCGGACCGTCTATGGACAGTCGTTGCCCATTCAACGCGAGATCGGATCGAAGCCGGGCATCGCGGGGACATTGGGTAACATCGCGAACGTGCTCGATGGCCTGGGGGATTTGGCCGGGGCCAGGAAGATGCACGAGGAAGCTTTGCAGAATTTCAGCGCGGTGGCCGACAAAAGAGGCATGGCCTCCACTCTGGTCAACCTTGGAATTTCGCTCTATGAGCAGGGGGATCTGGCTGGGTCGAAAGCGGATTATGAACAGGCGATCAAGATCGATCTGGAAACCGGTTACCGGAGAGGCCGGGCCTATGGACTCGCCGGACTGGGACAGGTCGCGCTGGCACGCGGCGATCTGGCGGAAGCGCGGAAGGCGGAACAGGAGGCGCTGGCCATCCGCGGTGAGATGGGCGACGAGTTGCACGCCGCCTCCAGCCGCATGAATCTGGCGGAAGTGTCGCTGGAGGAAGGCCGGCCCGCGGAAGCCGAAGCGCCTTTGCGGCAGGCCGTGGAGGTCTTCCGCAAGGAGAAATCGGCGGACGATATAGCGAGCGCCTACGCGCTGCTGGCGCGCTGCCTGATCGCGCAGGCAAAGAAAGCCGAAGCCATAGCCGCGGTCCAGCGGGCTGCGGCGGCGGCGACGCCCGCGAGCGCTTATCCGGTGCGGTTTGAAGTCGCCTTGGCGGCGGCTCGGGTGGGCATGTCCGGCGCCATGGAGCGGCTGCAAGCCGCCCTGGCCCAAGCCGTTCAACACGGCTACCTTGGGTATGAACTTGAGCTGCGGCTGGCGCTCGGCGAACTGGAGCGGAAGTCCGGCGCTACCGCCGAGGGCCGCGCGCGCTTAACGGCAGTGGCCCACGAGGCAGGCGCGAAAGGCTTCGGCCTGGTGGCGCGGAAGGCGCTACTAGCCGCCCGCTAACTCAGTTTGTCCGCCCTGCAAGCCAGATCGAGCAGATGCTTCGGCTCGTAAATCTTGCGCGACCATTTCCGCCCGGCATCGAACCGCAAGCCCACGAAATACCCGATTTCATTGTGCGTGCAATGCGTCACCTGGCCGCGGAACTTGTGCCGGCCCAGCATCAAGCACAACCGCGCGCCAGCCGGCACGGGCTGCTCGAACAGCACACAGGCGCCCGATGGCGAGATATCTTCCAGGTTCGCCACCAGGTCCGCGGGTTGGGCGCCGGCCCCCTCCAGCCGCACCTTGATCAGATCCGAACACAGCAGCCGGAGTTCCGCGCGCCTTTCCTTCATTCGCCCACCACCGTCACCAGCACCTGGCGGTCCCGCGCACGGTTGTCGAAATCGCAGAGTACGATCTGCTGCCACGTGCCGGTCATGATGCGCCCCTCGTGCACCGGAAAGCTGCGCGCCGTGCCCAGCAGCGCGCTACGCAAATGCGCGTATCCGTTGCCATCGCCCCAGCGCGCGTTATGCGCGTAGTCGCCATTGGCGGGAGCGATCTCGTCGAGCGCGCGGCGCAGATCCGCCACGCAGCCCGGCTCGAACTCCAGCGTGGTGACGCCCAGCGTGGAGCCCACCCCGGCGATGTTCACGATGCCCTGCTGGACGCCGCTCTCGGCCACGATGCGGGCCACCTGCGGGGTGATATCCAGCACGTCGGAATGGCCCCGCGTGGCCACGCGGAAGCTCTTCTGCAAGACGCCCATGCAGCGGCTACCGCCCGAACTCCGCTTCAAATCCGGCGACCTTGGCCAACCGGCGCTGGTGGCGCGCCGCCCCGGAGAATGTCGCCCCGATGTACCGGCGCACCAGTTCCACGGCCAATTCCGGGCCGATCACGCGCGCGCCCAGGCACAGCACGTTCACGTCGTCGTCCTCCACCGATTGATGCGCGGAAAACGGATCGTGGCAGGTGGCGGCCCGCACGCCCTTGAACTTGTTGGCGGCCACACAGGCTCCCGCGCCGCTGCCGCACAGCAGGATGGCGCGGTCGGCGCGCCCTTCGAGCACGGCTTCCGCGGCCGCGCGCGCGTAATCCGGATAGTCCACGGGGTCGGTCGAGTCCGTTCCGAGATCGGTGGTTTGGTGCCCCAATTTGCCCAATTCTTCGATAATCCGCGCCTTCAGCGGATAACCGGCATGATCGCTGGCCACGGCTACCTTCATGGACTCCCATCTTAGCGAATGATAGCGGTATACTGCCAGTGTGACGGCGTGAGATTTTCCGGCTGTAGCGCCGTCTATTTGCATATGCATACTGGCAGACTCCTCGGCAGACTCCCGATGGCGCTCGGCGCGCTCGCGATTTCGGGTTGGGCGCAACCTTCGGCCGGCGTGGCCGGACCGGTCACGGGATTCATTTTCGATGCGCAGTCGGGCGCGATCCGGCCCATGCTGGGCATCCCCGGCGCGGCCTATTTTGGCCCTAACGTGGCGGCGACCGGACTCGAAGCCGCCTCCATCGCGCCGGATGGCTCCGCGGCGCTGGCCTTGCAGCAGGCCGGCAAGCTAGTACTCTACAACGGGCTGCGCAGCGGGCTGCCCGTGGCTTTGGGGGTTACCGGCGCCATCGCCGGCCCCGACCATCTCGCGTGGTCGCCCAATAGCGGCGGCGGCGCGGTTTACTCTTCCGCCACCGGGCAGGGGCAGATCCTGACGAGTCTGGCGCCATCGCCGGCGGCGGCCCCGCCCATCGACCTTTCGGGCCTTCCCGGACAGGTAACCGTGCTGGCTTTCGACGGACAGCGATTGATCCTCGGAGTATCCGGCGACTCGGGCGGCATCTACGTGGCCAGCGCTTCCGGGGGCATCCAACGGATCGCGGCCGCGGCCAGCCCGTCCGCTATCGCCGTGGCCGGCGGCAGCCTGTATTTCTGCGATAACCAATCGCAGCAGATCTTCCAGGTGCAGAGTTACGCCGGGACGCCGGCCGCGGCCGTGTTCGCGAACGATAGCGGCGTCAGCTCGCCGGTGGGGCTGCAGGTTTCCGCCGACGGGCAGCGGTTGTTCGCGGCCAACGCCGGCAATCGCACGCTGGCGGTCTACGACATCGCATCGCGTTCACCGATACAGAGCGTGGGCCTGCAATTCACGCCCACGCGGCTCGACCGTTTCGGCGACTCGTCCGTATTCGCGATGAACGGAATTGGCCAGGGGCCTATCTATGTGGCGCGCGATGGCGGGGTGGGGAGGGCCGCCGTATACTTCGTCCCGGCGCCCGGGAGGCGGAACACGCATAGGGCTCCTATCCGGCCGTAGGGCACCAACCCGCCGAAGAGCGGGACTGGGAGTCCCGCGCAGGCTGCGAGCCTGCCCCACTTACTTCCAGGATGGTGTACCACAAGAATTCGACTAATTTATACAACGACGCGACGGCCAGACGTTCGTCATTGGCATGGGCTTCGCCCGGGTCGCCGGCTTCCACGATGGGACCAAAGCCGTAGGCCTCCACGCCTTTGGCGCGCAACTGCGCCATGTCCGTGGCGCCGGTCAGCATCAAGGGCAGGGTGATGGCGCCCGGAAACATTTTGCGCTGTGAATGTTCCAGCGCGCGATACAGGGGTGTGTCCGTGCGCGAGGGTGGAGTGGCGGGCCGAATCGGCTTCTGCGGCTCCATTTCAATATTCGGGTCGGCGATGGCCGCGCGCATTTCCTGGTAAAAGCGCGGCATATCTTCATCCGGCAGAGCGCGGATGTCGATATAGGCTTCGGCCTCCGACGGAATCACGTTGAAGGCAAAGCCGGCCTTGAGCATGGTGGGCGCGAGCGTAGTGCGCAGCATGGCGTAGTGGGCGGGTTCGTAGTCTTCGAAGTAGCGGTCGATCTCCGGGCCGCGCACGGGGTCGCCAATATGCCGGTAGCGATCCGCATCGGCGAGCGGGCTGATGGTGGCCAGGCGCTCGAAATAGTCGCGGGCGGTATCGTTCAGGCGCATCGGCGTATGCCACTCGCCCAATTTGGCTACGGCGGCCGCCAGCCGCAACACGGCGTTGTTGGGCGAGGGCCGCGAGCCATGTCCGGACGGTCCGTGAGCGATCAGACGGACGCCGCGCGGCACCTTTTCCGCGGTGGTGATGGCCACATAGCGCACGTCGCCGCCCTGTGCGACGGCCGATCCACCTTCAGCCAGCGCGTACTCGGCGGCGATCTCGTCCCAGTGGCGGCCGACCAGGAAATCGATGCCTACGGCGGGTGTGCCTTCTTCACCGGCTTCGGCTACGAAGATCACATCGCGATTCAGCTTGATGTGCTCGCGCTGGAGGAGCAGCATGACCATGAGGCCCGCGGTGACGATCTCCTTGTCGTCCACCGCGCCGCGCGCGTAAATGAAGCCGTTCTTACGTACTGCGCCGAATGGGTCGACCGACCACTTGGAGCGCTGCGCGCCGACCACGTCGGTATGCCCCAGGATGGCGATGGGCCGGGCGGAGCCGTTGCCCCGGATGCGGGCGACCAGGTTGGAGCGGGCGGGATCGAGCGCCAGCAGTTTCACCGGAATGCCTTCGCGCTCCAGCACGTCCGCGAGATACTTGGCGGCCGCGGTTTCGTTGCCGGGCGGATTGGAAGTGTCGATGCGGAGCAGGGCGGTATAGTGGCGGAGGGTTTCGGCGTTCAGTTTGCGCGAGTGGGTGGGATTGGGCGGGGCGGAAAGCAGGGTTAGGGGGAGGAAGGCAAGAGCAAGAAGCGGGGCTGAAGCCCCGCGCGGGCTAAAGCCCGCCCCCCAGTTCCGCGCCGCGTTACAGCGGGATGTTGCCATGCTTTTTACGAGGCGTGGTGTCCACCTTATTCTCCAACATACGGAAGGCGCGAATCACCCGCGGGCGGGTTTCGCGCGGCTCGATCACATCGTCTATGAAGCCGCGTTCGGCGGCGATGAACGGGTTGGCAAAGCGCTCGCGGAACTCCTCCGTTTTCTGCGCGCGCATGGCGTCGCGGTCGGCCGCCGCCGAAAGCTCGCGCCGGTAGACGATGTTCACGGCGCCCTCCGGCCCCATCACGGCGATCTCGGCGCTAGGCCACGCCAGGTTGATATCCGTGCGAATGTGTTTCGATCCCATCACGCAATACGCGCCGCCATAAGCCTTGCGGGTGATGACGGTGACCTTGGGCACGGTGGCCTCGGCATAGGCGTAGAGCAGCTTGGCGCCATGCCGGATGATGCCGCCGAATTCCTGCGCGGTGCCGGGAAGAAAACCGGGCACGTCCTCGAAGGTCAGGATGGGAATGTTGAACGCGTCGCAGAAGCGCACGAAACGCGCGCCCTTCACCGACGAATTGATGTCCAGGCAGCCAGCCAGATACGCGGGCTGATTGGCGACGATGCCCACGGAACGCCCGTCGAGGCGCGCGAAGCCGACCACCAGGTTGCGCGCGAAGTGTTCATGCACTTCGAAGAACTCGCCATCGTCGGCCACGCGGTGGATGGCATCCTTGATGTCGTAGGGCTGGTTGGACTCGGGCGGCACCAGCGTATCGAGCGCGGGGTCCATGCGGTCCGCCGGGTCTTTGCAGGCGCGGCGCGGCGGATCGTCGCGATTGTTTTGCGGCAGGTAGGAGAGCAGCTCGCGGATCATGCGCAGACACTCGGCGTCGTCGTGCGCGATGAAGTGGCCGACGCCGCTGACGGAGTTGTGCGTCATCGATCCGCCCAGGCGCTCCTTGGTGACGTCCTCGTGGGTGACGGTCTTGATGACGTCGGGGCCGGTGACGAACATGTAGCTGGTGGAATCGACCATGAAGACGAAATCGGTAATGGCGGGCGAGTATACGGCGCCGCCGGCGCACGGCCCCATGATGGCGGAGATTTGCGGGACGACGCCCGAGGCCAGCGTGTTGCGCAGGAAGATATCGGCGTAGCCGCCGAGGGAGAGCACGCCTTCCTGAATGCGCGCGCCGCCGGAATCGTTGAGGCCCACGACGGGCGCGCCGTTCTTCATGGCGTGGTCCATGATCTTGCAGATTTTCTGCGCGTTGGATTCCGAGAGCGAGCCGCCGAAGACGGTGAAGTCCTGCGCGAAGACGTACACCAGGCGGGCGTTGATGTAGCCGTAGCCGGTGACGAAGCCATCGCCGGGAACGATTTCCTTATCCATGCCGAAGTCGCGGCCGCGATGGGTGACGAGCTTGTCGAGCTCTTCGAAGGTGCCTTCGTCGAGGAGGAGTTCGATGCGCTCGCGGGCGGAGAGCTTGCCTTCCTTGTGCTGGCGGTTGCGGCGGTCGTCGCCGCCGCCTTGCTCGGCGGCCACGTGGCGGCGGCGGAGCTCCTGGAGTCGGTCCATGGTTTTCATTGTAGCTGGGCGAGCGGTGGGGCGAGCTTTGCTCGCCGTGGCTGGTGGGTGGTGGCTGGTGGCTGGTGGTTGTGCGGGGTTGGGCTTGATGAAAGGCTTTTTGGTACGAACTAAGCCAATAAGTGGCTTAGAATCCATTACATTCAAAAATGACGCACCCAAGCTGCGGCGGGTTTGACGGAGGATCGTGGGTTGGCCGGAGGCGGCGGGGATGGGGATGAAGGGAGCGGATTCGGCTCGGGTTGGTACGGGGATGTGCATGAATTTCGTATTTTGGGTGCGCGTGCACGCTGCTCTGCGAGAGCGACCGTTTCTACTCGATGTGAGGATAGCATGGGGGCGGCGTTGATTCGGGTTGCCGATTGGCCTTGGTTGTTTGTTTTCAGCGGGCTGGCGAGGCGCCAAGATGTGTCATGGCGGACCTCTCGTCCGTGGGGACGCGATGCCACGGTCACGGGAGCTTGAGGTCGAAGCCATCGATCTCATCGTTAGCCTCGCGGCGTTGCAGCAAAGGAATGTCGCCAGGCGCAAGGCTGCTCCACAACGTGAAGCTGCCGCGATGGCGGTCAAGCACGGTCAGGTCCGCTACTTGCTCAGGCTTTCCGTGCGGCACACGGCGCCGCAGGATTGCCGGAGGGTCGGCGTACGGTTTCAAATAATAGAGGTAGCGGCCATCGTGCGACCATGCCGGGTTTTCGCCGATATACCCGTCGTCGAGTTGTGCCCACTTCTGCGTCTGGAAGTCGTAGAGCATCAGCTTCTCGTTGTCTCGAGTGAGGGCCGCCAGATACCGGCCGTTGGTGGACCAACGCGCGGTCCAAAGACCGACTGAATTCGGGACCGTGGAGACGCGCTGGGTGCTGAGATCGTAAATGTGGATCGCGCAGGAAGGCGAAATGGGGAAATGATCCGCATTCTCTCCAAAGGCGATCTTCTTGCCGTCCGGCGACCAAGTCGGCCCCCCTTGCCAGTGGTCGTGCGGGTCGGCCGGCCAGAGTTGCGCGGGGACAAGCAGCTTTGGGTCGCCCCCATCGCGCGGGACGAGATAGATCCGCGACTGTTCTCCGTTTTGACCGGACATGAAAGCGATCTGCCTCCCATCGGGCGACCACGCCGGCAGAGCTCCTCCGAGAGAAGCGTTGGCCAAGAGGACGGTGCTGCTGCCATCGATTTTGCTCCGCCACAGCCGGGATTCCGCCGCACGGTAGGCGACCCACTTCGCGTCGGGCGAAAACGCCGGCTCATTGGCCGAAATGCCTGACAGGCTGGGCAGGCTTCTTACATCGTGGGCTAGATGATCGTAGGCCATGTACTCAATCTGTTCTGGGCTCCGGCGGATTGTATACGCCTTCCCCTCCGCGGACAGCCAGGACAGATCGCCCGATGCCGGGCTGAGGGTAATCGGCGCCCCGCTCCGTAGGGGAAACAGGCCGCCGCGCACCCGTACTAGCCCCACCAAACCGTCCTCGAGCGAGAATACGAGGTACTTCCCGTCCGGCGTCCAGGTCTGGCCAGACAACCAGTGCCGTCCGGCCAGACGCGGCGTGAAACGTCGTAGTTCGCTTCCGTCGGACCGCACCGTCCACGCACCTGCGACATCACTGGGTCTGTTGATCTGAAACGCGAGAGTATCCACCCGGGGCGACCATCGAGCTGCGTAGATCTCTCCAGGGGCCGTGACGATTTTGCGACGGTTCCGGCCCTCACCGTCTACTTCAAACAGGTTACGGCCGGCGGTATAGGCCACGTGCTTTCCGTCCGCCGACCAAGTCGCGGCGCGCGCCGTGATGCTGCCAAGGCGTCGCGGCGGCATCCCGGACAGGGGCACGCGCCAGACGGGGGTGGACTCGCTAGGACCGATATAATCGTGCTCGAAGGCCGCTACCAGTAGCTCCGTCCGATCCGGCGAAATATCCAGGAGATCCACGTTGAGGAAAGGCGTTGGCAGCCTCTGGGTGTGTCCTCCCGAAAGCGGGACCTTGGCGAGCACCGTGCGGAATCCGAGTTTCTCTTTGAAATACAACCAGGATGCATCCGCCACCACCCGTCCTTTCCACTGGCCGTCGTCGGTGAGAGCGCGTGCGCTTGAATGTACAAGCCTGATCGGAGAATTGGGCGGCAAGAGCCACGAGATCGCTCCGGCGCACGCCGCCAACAGCAGGGGTGCGGCGAGTGCCGTTCGACGCCCTGGAGAGCGCCGCGGCGCGGCGAGAGCGGCGGCCACCTCGGCGGCGCTCGCGAAACGCCTGGCGGGATCATTCTCGCGACATCGTCCGATGATCTGCCTCCACAGCCCGGATCGCGGCAAGTTGCCCAGCACCTCATCGATGACAACGCCGAGGGCGTAGACGTCCGCCGCCGCCGAAACGGCCGCGCCCCTGAACTGCTCGGGAGCGATGTACGGCGGTGTTCCGAAAACACCGCTCGCCGATCCGGTGTATGACTCGCCGCCGGCCACGGCTGCATCCATGGCGCGCGCCAACCCAAAGTCCGTGATGACGGCGCGCGAGGCACCCGCAGCGGTAGGGACCAGCATCACATTGCCGGGCTTGAAATCCCGATGCACAACGCCCGCTTCGTGCGCTGCGCCCAGGCCCGCCGCCATCTGTTCAATTAGAGGCAGCGCCTCGGAAGGAGTCATAGGCCCGGCACGCTCCAACCTCTCCGCGAGCGTCTCGCCTTCCAACAGCTCCATAGTCAGGAACGCCGTTTCCCCTCCGTCCGGTCGGCGATACCGCTCCAGATCGAAAATGCGATTTACGTTAGGGTGCGTGACCCTACGGGCGTGATGGACTTCCCGCTGCAGCGCTTCGAGGTACCGGTCGCCCACGGCGACTTCCGGCCGCAGTGTCTTCAGGGCGATGCGTTCGTGAAGATCCAGATCCTCCGCCTCGTAAACTTCACCCATGCCTCCCCGCCCGATGAAGCGTATGATCCGAAACCGCCCGGCAACCACATCGGCTACCGCAAAGGCCAAGGGCTCATCGGGAGCACGCAGATCGGCCTGCGGCGGCAGGAGCGGCTCTTCCAGGAATCCGCCGGCGCGGTCGTGCCCTTCGAGGAGCCGCTTGATCTCCAGGCGTGTTGGTTCATCGCCCCGGCAGGCATCGGCCAAAAAACGCGGCCGTGCTTCTGGCGCCAACTCGAGCGCGGATTCGAACAGGTCCTTGATCCGTTCCCATTCAGCGGCGGTCATCTCACTGCGCTCCCGCGACCTCGTTGTAGAGCCATGCCTTGGCGGCGTTCCAATCGCGCTTCACCGTGCGCGGCGCAATCCCCAGCGCCTCGGCCGTCTCCTCCACGGACATCCCAACGAAGAACCGGAGCTCCACGATCCGGCTTTGGCGCGCATCCAATTGCTCCAGGCGCAGCAGGGCCGCGTCCAGGGCGAGTAGTTGGGCCGATTGCTCCGTGGAAAACGTGAGAGCCTCCTCTAATGGCATGGCCTGACGGGCGCCCTGGCGTTTCTCCGTCAGGTACGACCTGGCATGATCCACCAGGATGCGCCGCATCAACTGCGCAGCCACGGCAAAAAACTGCGTGCGATTGCGCCACTCGACGCGCTGCCCGGCCAGCCGGAGGTAGGCCTCGTGCACCAGCGCGGTGGGCTGGAGGGTATGGTCGGGGCTCTCCCGCCGCATGTAAGCACGCGCGATCTTGCGCAGTTCCTCGTAGACCAGGGGTATCAGCCTGGCCTCGGCGTCCTTGTCGCCCTTCCGGATCTTACGCAGCAGCCGGGTCACTTCTCCGGGTGGAGGTTCGGGCAGGGCCATCGCCATCCGACTGATATTGTATCCGATTCCAACGGCGTGGCCCCTTCCGCCAGGATCTCGCGCGTTGTTGTTGGGTGGCTGCTATGGCTACTAGCGACCATTTAAGTAACACGACACCGGCGACCGCCCGCTGGGTGGACGCTTAGTGCACGGAAGAACATTCTATTTTCGAAGGAGAATTGCGATGACGAAACGAACTGTCATGGAAACATGCGAGTTATTTGCAGGAAGGTACGTTGTTGCAGGGGGATCTAATATGTTCCCACTATGCATAAGACGAGCAAGACCACGCTTGGTACTCGGGTTCCTTGCTACCAGCCTGGCGGCGCTTCTCCCGACATCCGCCAGTTTCGCGCAGACCCTGGGAGACGTAGCGGTAGACGTTTCCAACAGCACGATCATGAAACTAAGCGCAGCTAATGGAGCGGTCCTTTGGTCGGCCTCCGTCACCAACGATGGCGCGCTCGCCGTGGACCAGGTCGACCTCGGCGTCTACACCGGATACGGCAACCATGATTACGTTGGCCCTGGAACGGTCTATAAGTACGACTCCAGTGGGGGCCTGGCTTGGTCCAACTCCATAAGCGTATCCAGCGTCTGCAACTTCTATTTGGTAAATGGCGTGGCCGTCGATACGACCAGCGCCGAGCCTGGTGTTGTTTGGACGCAGGGCGGTTGCTACGGAGGCATGGCCAAAACACGCCGCGGCAACGGGGAGCAGAAATGGTCCATTTTCACC
>JBEKMJ010000110.1:0-26793 GCA_050008575.1 Bryobacteraceae bacterium | reverse complement strand
GTTCATCGGTTTCCTCACGTCGCAGGTGTTTGCGGTCAGTGGTTCCATTAGCGACAACGTGTGGTCCGCGCCGGTGGTCCTGTCCGGCAGCGACACGAGTGTCGGCTCGGTGTATTTTGCCGTCGCTCCGGGTGGCCCGGCGCTGGCCGTTTGGGTGACGGGCAGCGCGACTCCGCAGATCCATGCCGTGGTCAGAGCCACTGGTACGGGAACGTGGAGCAGCCCCGTTACAGTCTCCGGATCGGGCAGCGAACTCTCGCCGGAAGCCGCCGCGGTGGGCTCCGCGGGAAGCGCCATCGTCGTTTATTCGGCCTACAACGCCGCCGGCGTGCACACTGAGTACGCCACAAATTATCAACCTTAGAAGTTATTCGGGACGGACGGCGGGTTGGCACGAACCGGCTCGCCGTTCCGTTTGTCGACTTACCGGCCTTCCGCGCCAGACATTCCGGCTGGCCGCATAGACCGGCTCTTCGAATCTTCACACAACTTTTACAAGCCAGCCACGCACTCTAAGTGCACAATGCGACAACATGTGAACATGCGCCTCCCTGTCCTGTCACTGCTGTCGGTTGCTTGGGCAGCCCCTTTCTTCGCTAAACGACTAAGTTCGCTCTTTTTCGCAACCCCAGGCTGGGTGTTGCATTTCGTTGCATTCGGGCGAAAGACTTTCCGGGTTCCGGACGCAGTACACTATTCGCCGGAGACCGGGATCGACTCGGTGACATCTCCGGTGCTGGTGCCCCATAACGCATTGGTGCCCCAGAGAGCGTTGAAGCCGCTCAACGTGCTGGTTCCCCAGACCGCGCTAGTGCCCCACAGCGCATTGTCGCCGGTCACGAAGACGCTAGTGCCCCACAGCGCATTGGTGCCCCACAATGCATTGGTGCCCCACAATGCATTCGTGCCCCACAGCGCATTGCTCCCGTTCACCAGGGTGACGGTTCCATTCGAATTGAATTGCGCCATTGGCGACATGGCATACTGGTTCGCCGGCACCGAGCCGGCGGTGGCCAGTGCGTTGGTCAAATCCAGATAGCCGGCGCCTATCGTAAAGACGTCGTACTGATCCACGTAAGTCACGTCGTTGACGGTAACCTGGCTGCTTGCCGGGAACTGCTTCGTAGCACTGAGCATCAGACGCGCCTTTACCGTGTCCGGGCTGATTCCGGGATTCTGCTGAAGGAGCACAGCCACCGCGCCGCTGACTTCCGCGGCGGACATACTGGTGCCGCTCAATATAAAATAATTCGACGGCAGCTTCTTGTTGCAACCAAACGCATAAGCCGTGATGGGCACGACGTTGTTCGGATATGACGTTTCCAAAGTCGAATTGGGGTCCAATATGGAAAAGATCTGGTTCCCAGGCGCCACGATGTCCGGCTTCGCCAGGCGATCGATCAGGGTGGGGCCCTTGGAGCTATAAGAGGCGATCAGATCGTCTCCCCTGTTGGGGTCCCCAAACGTCTTCATACAACCTACCGTGATCACAAAAGGGTCGATGCCGGGCGAATTAATGGTGCCGTACCCGTCGGTATTCGCCGTGTCATTTCGCCCGTCGTTGCCCGCCGCGACTACCACCACGATGCCGGCTTGCCATAGCTGTTCCACAGCCTGGCAGAGAGGGTCCTGCAAATAACTCTCGAATGCGGGCCGGCCCAAGGATAAGTTCACGACCTGTATGCGGTATTGTGCCTGCAGCGCCAGTACTTGACCGAGGCCTTGAATCACGATAGAGTCGGTGCTCTCGCCATTCTGGTCCAGCACCCGCAGATTCATCAGATTGGCCGCGGGCGCGATCCCGCTGATCGAGAGATCAAAATGCTGGCCGGTGGAACTCGCGGCATTGCCGGCGATGATCCCAGCCACGTGCGTGCCGTGACCGTAGTAGTCGTTGGCGTCGGAACCACTTACCCAGTTCTGACTGTACACGACGCGTGACAGCCCGCTGGCGGGGTCGTTCAGATCCGGGTTCGAAGCGATACCGCTATCCACCACGGCCACTGTCACGCCGGCGCCTGTGAACAACGGCCACGCCAGATTGGCGCCGATGGTTTGCGGACTATAGTCGTAGGGTATCGACGGCGCGTTACTGGTTGACCGCAGCTTGCGGTTAGGGGAGATGTAGGCGATCTCGGGGTCCTGGGACAGTTCCCGCAGTACGCTGGCCGGCACGGCATAATGCGCGGCCTTGATGGCAGGCAACTCCGCCAATAGCGATCCGCCCTTTTCGGCGATCTTCCGATGATTTTCCCCTGTGGGCGTGTGTCCATATTGGACGATGACTTCCACACTCCGGCCGCTCTTCAGACTCCGCAGTTCGGGGGAGAGCTTCTGGGCGCCGAAACCGGCCCCAGTCGCGAAGACCGCCAGTACGGCGCAAAAAGGGAGCTTCCGGCCCACCGTTCGAAGCCGCAACCGGCTATGAAACAAAGCACTGACTTGGCGCCGCATATGTTTCTCTCCTGCTCGACACGTGGATTCACTACGCCGTTATGTTCGACTGGTGAGAAGCACTGGAGTGCCCGAATCGCCGCGCCCGTGTTTTCAATGACTTTGCTTGTGACAACCGGGCACGATTGTGACAGGGCTGTCACTCGAAGGGACAGGCTTGTCCGGCGTGGTTATCCGAAGTTGACCGGCCGGGATCCGGGAGCGGCACAGCCAAGATTGGCTGCCCTACCAGGCCATCCGGGAAATTATTGATTTCGTTGGTTATTCTTCAGTAACCAAAAGGATCGTTGCTACCGCGCGAGGCCTCGGGTGAGGATTAGCATAAGGCGAAGTTTTTCGGGAAACAGAATCCTTAAGCGGACAAGCGAGAGATCGTGCAATGACGCAAACGCAAACCGGCGGCATGTCAATTATAGCCAGACTATATGTGGCTGCGGTCATCCTGGCCGGCGCCGCCGCGATATTGCTGACGTTCTACGGATGGACACCGGACTTGCGTGTCAGATTCGTCCTCTATCTGCTGATCACGGTGGCCAGTTCCGGGATGAAGGTCACGCTTCCCGGCATTGAAGGCACGATGTCCGTGAATTATATCTTCACGCTGCTGGCTTTGCTGGAATTGGACCGTCCGCAGGTGGTGTTGCTGGCATTGGTGTCGACCCTGGTGCAGACCTTCTGGCACACGCAGAAGCCGCCCCGGCCCGTGCAATTCGTCTTCAACCTGGCCTGTATGGCGCTGACTGTCGTGGCGGCGTCCGCGGTGTTCGAACAGCCGTGGTTCGGAACCCTTCCGGAAGGCGAAGCCATCCGGCTGGCCATCGCCGGCATGACTTATTTCTGCGTGAACACTTTCTGCATCTCGATCGTGATCGGACTCACGGAACGGCGGGCGATCCAATCCGTTTGGAAGAGCTCGTATCTGTGGATTTTTCCCTTCTACCTGGTGGGCGTGTCTCTGGCCGAACTGGCGCACAGTTCGATTGAACGGCTTGGCTGGCGATTCACGATCGCGGTAGTCCCGCTGCTCTACGTCATCTACCGCACCTTCCGGCTTTATATCGACAATCTGCAGCAGGAAAAAACACACAACGCCGACATGGCCAATCTGCACTTGCGGACGATCGAGGCGCTGGCCATGGCTATCGAAGCCAAAGACGAGTGCACGCAGGACCACCTGCGCCGGGTCCAGGTATACTCGGAAAAAATCGCGCAGCGGATGGACCTGCCCGAAGAGCGGGTGCAGGCGCTACGGACAGCCGCTATTTTGCACGATATCGGTAAACTGGCCGTACCCGACTACATTATCTCGAAGCCCGGCAAGCTGACGCCGGAAGAGTTCGATAAGGTGAAGATCCACACCGTGGTGGGCGCGGCCATCCTGGAACGCGTCGGGTTTCCTTACGCGGTGTCGCCGATCGTTCATTCGCACCACGAGAAATGGGATGGCACCGGCTATCCGGACGGTTTGAAAGGGGAGGAAATTCCGATCGAGGCCCGGATCCTGTCGGCGGTGGATTGCCTGGACGCCCTGGCCAGCGATCGCCAGTACCGCAAGGCGCTCCCGCTTGACGAAGCCATGGAGTATGTCGCCTCCATGGCGGGAAGGAGTTTCGATCCACGAGTTGTCGATGTTTTGAAGCGCCACTACCAGGAGTTCGAATCTCTGGCCGCGGCGGCGCCTCTTCGCGAAAAATCCCTCGGGAAGCACGTGGAAGTCAGGCGCGGCGATGCGCCCGATGCGGGTTTTCAAAACAACCAGCAGCCGCCGGCCGCCGTACAGGAAGTATTTCTGGCTTCCATTGTGTCGGCCCGCCAGGAAGTGCAGGCGATCCTCGAGCTGTCGCAGGATCTGAGCGGCGCGCTCCGCCTGGATGAGATATTATCGGTGGTTGCCGAGAGACTGAGGAAGCTGGTGCCATTCGACGGGATGGCAGTGTTCGTCCGTGAGGGCGACTTGCTCAGGCTCAGGTACGTCCACGGCGAGGGCTGCCCCGCGCTGGCGTCGGCGGGAATTCCCCTGGGGCAGGGTCTGTCCGGGTGGGTGGTCGAGAATCACAAGCCCATACTGAACGGAAATCCGGCGGTGGAGGGCGGGAACTGGCAGGATGCCGGCAAAGCGGAGTTTTTCAGAGCGGCTCTATCGGTACCACTGTCCGCGGAGGATCTTTCGGGCGCGATGACTCTCTATCACTCCGGAAAGGACGCCTACAACAAAGAGCACCTGCGGATACTGCTGGCGATCGGCGATAAGATCGCGCGGGCGATTCAAGGCTCGTTGCGCTTCCAGCAGGCGCAACATCAGGCAAGCACGGACGAACTCACGGGTCTTCCCAATGCGCGCTCGCTTTGCCTGCACATTCAAGAAGAACTGATGCGCGCCAAGGTGACTCTTGGACGGGGGGCCGTTCTGGTCTGCGACCTGGACGGCTTCAAGAGCGTGAACGACAATTTCGGGCACCTGGCCGGCAACGAGATTCTGCACCGCGTGGCGCGTATTTTGCAAGCCAATTGCCGCGTGAGCGACTACGTAGGCAGGCTCGGCGGAGATGAGTTTGTGATGTTGTTAGGGGGTGCGACCGCCAAGGACCTGGAGCGCCGCGTGAGTGAGATCGACCGTATGGTCCGAGCCGCGGGTCTGGAGATTTGCGGCAAGGAGTGTGTGGGCATCAGCATCGGGTGCGCGTACTTCCCGGATGACGGTTCGGACGCGGAGACGCTGCTTTCGCGCGCGGACCATGACATGTACCGAGCCAAGGGGGAGCGCAAAGCTTCACGAGAGAACGTATTCGAGTTGCCGAGCGGCATCGTGCGCGTCGCCTAGAGAGGCTAGAGATGGGCGACAGCGCCGTACCCCGTCGCACAATAGTTATTTCTTTTCGCTTGGCATCGGCCGCGGCTACGCCAGATGCTGCATACCATCCTGACCCTCCATCAATGTGGCGTGCGGTTCCTCGCGACTTCAGCCGGGCGACGGGTTCGGCGCCGCCGGTGCAGCTAACTTGAGCGCGGAAGTTGTAGAGCGTCGTCAACTTGCCGCTTGGGGCGATCTTGAAGACCGTGCCGGAGCCGTTCGCGCCACGCCGACGTTGTTCCGTAGAAGTTCCCGTCGGGGCCTCGAATCCAGCTCTACGGTTTCAGACAGGGCGATGGCCTCCAAGGACACCCGGCGGGCGTTACCGCCAACACCACGGCGGCCATTACCGCAGCCTTGACCGGTGGTTCCGGCGCTCCTCTAACCGCTCGGTTAACGGTCGTGCCTCCTGCGATCCTCCAGCTCGTCATACAGCCGTCCACTACTAACTCCGGCCGAAAGGCAACCGCCACGGTATTTCTGGACGGGCTGGCGCCGGCGGGTGGAGCGGCCGTTACGCTGACGAGCGGCAATACCGCCGTAGCCACTGTGCCGCCGGGCGTGATCGTCCCCCAGGGCGCCGGGTCCGTGCGCTTTACCGTCGCCGGACAGCAGGTCGAGAGCGTGGTTTCCGCGGTGATCGCCGCTTCCTGGAAGGGGGCTTCGGTTGAAGCCGCCATCACCGTGCAGCCCACAAATTGAGGCCGGTAGGCCAGCGTCGGATAAAGTGAAGCATCGTCCCGCCCTACCAACTGACATACAATGACCATAAGCGAACATGCTCACGCAGCTTCAGGGCAAAGCGGGACTTCTGCGCCAACTCGGCTTCGTCAGCGCTACGGCCCTGGTGGTTTCCAATATGGTGGGGATGGGCATCTTCACCACCACCGGTTTCATGGCGCGGGACCTGGGCAGCGGCAAGATCATTCTGGCTGTATGGCTGGCCGGAGCGCTATTTGCTCTGGCCGGGGCTCTGAGCTATTCGGAATTGGGCATCAACTTCCCCAGTTCCGGCGGCGAGTATGTATACCTGACGCGGGCTTTCGGTCCGGCTTGGGGTTTCATGACCGGATGGATCTCCTTTTTCGCGGGCTTCTCCGCGCCCATCGCGGCGGCGGCCCTGGCCTTCTCGAATTATCTGGGATACTTCTATCCGTCGCTGAAGCAGGAGGGCGCGCGCTACGTCTTCGGCTCGGGCGCGCTGACCATCCGTCTGGGCGGGGAACAGGTGGTGGCCTGCCTGCTGATTCTCGGTTTCAGCGTTCTGAATTGCCTGGGAGTGCGGCGTACGGCGCGGGTGCAGAACGCGTTGACGGCCATTAAACTGGCGGTGATCGCCGGTTTCATCGCGCTGGGCTTCTTGAGCGGATCGGGAAGCTGGCGGCACTTTTCCGAACCGGCTTTGCGCACCGCGCCCACCACGTTGCCGGAACAATTTGTGATCAGCCTGCTGTGGGTGATGGTAGCTTATAGCGGCTGGAACGCCGCGACTTATGTGGCGGAGGAACTGAAGCATCCGGAGCGGACGCTGCCCGCGGCGTTGGCGGCCGGTACCGCGCTGGTCACGGCGCTCTTCATCGGCTTGAACCTGATCTTCATTTACTCCACACCGCTCGAATCCATGAAGGGCGTGCTGGCGGTCGGCTCGCTGGCGGCATCCAACTTATTCGGCCCGCAGGTGGCGGGAACCTTTTCCGCGCTGATGGCGCTCTCGCTGATGGCCACGGTGAACGCCGAGGTCACTATCGGACCGCGGGTTTATTACGCCATGGCCAGGAACAAGGCGTTCTTCAAGGCGGCGGCCAAGGTGCATCCGGAGTGGCACACCCCAGTGACGGCGATCCTAAGCCAGTGCCTTTGCGCGATGGTGATGACCTTGACGCCGTTTCCGCAGCTTGTGTACTACATCGGATTCAGTCTGACGTTTTTCTCGGTGTTGTCGGTGGCGTCGCTGTTCGTGTTCCGCCGCCGGCCGGGATGGCAGAAGCTGCGTCCGGTGAGTTTCTGTTTCCCGGCGATTCCCCTGGCTTATATCCTGGTGGGCGCTTGCATGATCGCTTATGGCATCGTGTGGCAGCCGGTGGCGTCGGTCACCGCGCTGGCCACGATTGGCACGGGAGCGGCGGTGTATCATGTGTGGCTGCGTCCGCGGGAAGGGTAAGGCCCTCGTGGCGCAGGCCCGTGGCCTGCCGGCGGCCTCTCAGGCCGCCAGCGCGTCAGCGCTTGCCTGTGTCGGCAAGAGCACCGGCGGGCCAAGCTCCGGGGCGGGCGGCCTACGAGGCCGCCGCAGGCTGCGAGCCTGCCCCACTTAGCACGCCGGGAGTTCCAACGGCTAATCGATCGTAAATGTCAGCGCGTTCGACGTGCCGCCCCCCGGAGCCGGGTTCTTTACTGTCACTTGGGCGGTCCCCGCAGTGGCGATGTCACTGGCCGGAATCTTAACGGTAAGTTCACCGCTGTTGACAAAAGTGGCCGCGTGACTGGCGCCGTTCCATTCCACAACCGCGCCCGAAACGAATTTCGAACCGTTGACGGTCAGCGTAAACGCCTTGCCGCCATGCGTGGCATTGGGGGGCACGAGCGAAATGAGCGACGGCACCGGATTCGGCTCGATTACCTTGACGCTCTCCGTGGCCGTCGCTGAATTGCCGGTGCCATCGATGGCGGAGGCGGTGATGGTGCGCGTTCCTACGGCTCCGGACAGCGCCGGAAAGCTGGCCTTATACGTGGTACCGCTTAGCTTGGCGACGAGGACCTCCCCAGGGTCGATAGTGCCGTTGCCGTTCACATCGAACGACACGGTCACTGAGGCCACCGGGTTACTATCCGTGGCGTCCACGACCACTTGCAGCGGCAGGGTCAAGCCCACATTGGCGTTGGCCGCCGGTGTCTGCACCTTTACCGTAGGCGGCGTATTGACGGGCGGACCGTTCAGATTCATGTAGTCCAGCCCGTTCTGCTCCGGGGCTTGCTCCCCATATTCCGGGTCCGATCCAAACTGCAGACCCAAGGTATTGCCCAAATGGATCGCGACGTTGGGGAAGTCGCCCTGGAGATTGGCCCAATCGTCGAAGGTCGGATCCCCGGCGACGGAGTAACTCTGCGGCACCGGCGTTGTCTTGAAGTCCGGATTGGGACCGTTACATTGCACTTGCCAGCTATAACTCATGAGGCTAAGATAGGCAGGGCCAAGGTCAGTCGTGTTACTGGTGCCGCCATGCCGCAGCCCCAGAGTGTGGCCTAATTCGTGCGCCAGTGTCCGCCATTGCATACAAGGCGTTCCCAGTATGTAGTTGTATGCCAGGTAGCCCATGTTGGCGGCGCCGCCCATGGCGATAATCAGATCGTTGCCGGGCATGGAATTAAAGTCCGGGCTGGGCTGTTCGAACATCTCCGCGAGGCCCGTGCTCCCGGCCAGGATCGCGAAACTGCTGGTTGGGTCCGGGATGATCGACCAGGTCGTCGGGTTTAATAGGTTCAGGGTGTTCGTCCCAAAGTTAGGCGCAATACCTGCATACTGGCCGGCTCCCGTGCCGGAAACGATTTTCACCACGTCGCCGCCCGTTGCAGACATAGCAGGCGGAAGCGGTGAGACTGAAGTCAGGCTAAAGGGAGTGGCGCTGGACACCTTCCAACTGTTCGCTCCGGTGCAGGTCGGCGGACAGGTCCCGCCGTCGCTGTAGAATCCCCAATAATCGCCGAAAATAGCGAAGTGGAAGGCTAACTCCCGGCCATCCTTATCCTGGGAACTGAACAGAGTGCTCTTCACGGACTGAAACGCAATTGAACTGGTCCACGGGGCGGTGAACAAATTCGGCGCCCCGAAGTAAAGCACTTCCGCCACCGTGTTGCCCGGACCCGTCACCAATTTGCCGCCGTCGAGCGGTCCACTGTTCATGTTGACGCTGAATGGATTCCCGGCTATATCGTTACCGGATCCGCCATCTATATGCAGAGTGATCCCAGTCGGGATCGGTTCCGGAGTCCCCCCGCCGGACACCAGGCCGTATGCAGGTCCCGTAAGCGCGGGCGCGTTATCGAACATGTATACCAGAAAGGAAGCGGGCAGCCCGCCTACTAAATATAGCTGTCCTTTGATCGGGCTAACTACTCCGGGCGATGGCTGGAATACACTGAGATCCGTCAAGTCCGACAGCCAATCGATTTCCAGGAAGAGATCGCGCTGGTTCGGATTTGCGCCCATGGCAGGCAGGTTCAGATCCACGATGCCATCCTGGTCCATGTCGATTCCCGTGGTCTCCCAATGGTCCAGCAAGCCGTCCTGGTCGGAGTCCAGATGGTCGCCGCGCACGATGATATCGGCACCGGTGCTGGTGATGGCCTGGAACACGACGCGGTGGTCGCCGCGCCGCATGGTTCGAAGCGTACCGCTATCGTCCTGCGCCGCATTGGCCAACTGGTCGAATACGTTAATCGCCGAAATCACATTACCGCCGATCGTGTCGCCGATCTGCACAACCTTAAGGGCTGTTCTTGGATGGTAAACAACCCCGAAAGGCGATGAGAGCTGTTTTTCTTGATCGACACGGATGGTCCACAACCCCTGCTGATCGGAAAAGAACAGCGGAAACCCGGAGATATACGGGTTGGTGCGGCTGGCGGCGACCGGTGTGGCCATGAATGAGACGACGAAGCTATTGATGTCGCCCGCAAGGTTGACGACCGCCACGCGGCTATTGGGGACATACGAATAGAAACCCAAAGCGACGTTCTCGTCGGAGTATCCCAGTTCCGCATTAATCCCAGTCACGCGAACGGTAGTCCATGTGGACCCGTTCTTGGCATATGCAAAGATGCCCGGGTTCGAGCCATAGAGGACGGCTCCGGCCGCGTTCGGCTCGCCGTAGAACGCGACCACATTGCCGTCGGGGCTGATGCCCGGCTCGGTGCCGATAGCGCTGAAGTAGGTGCTGTTGGCGACCACCGTCTGTACCGAACTCAGAGTCTGATTGTATATTTCAATCGGCGAAGTCGCGGTCCCGCCGTCTACCACCAGGATGCTGCCGGTGTCCGCTATTTGCGGGTAGGCGGAAGTGCCGGCCGGCAGTTGAAGCTGGCCCGCCACCGCGCCGTCCTTTATGGAGACCAAAACATAGGCGCTCTGCTTGTTGAGAGCGGGCATCACGGCGTCGCCATTGTTATTCACACTGCCGTTCGACAAAATCGCGGTAAAGGATTGCCCCGAGCCGCCCTGGATCAACGTCGTGAAGTTGCCAGGCTGATAAGCCTGCCAAAGCCGGCCATAGTACAGCCCGGAAAAATCGTCGGCCGCCAGGACCTGGTCCAAGTCGTCGATCTGAGCGTTTGTGCCGAACGTGCGGCCGCTGGCAGGATCGGCAAAACTGACCAGGGTTTGAGCCAGCGTCGGATCCACGGCGGATGGGATGGCGGCCACCACACCCTGGCCCCCTCCATCGAAATCGGCGACGAACGCGACCGCGCCATTGTCGGCGATCGATGGGGGCGATAAATACGTCAAGGGTGCGTTCGCATCGATGGGCGTCTGGCCGGTCATGGACAAGATCCGCCACTGATACATCATGCCGGGGATCGTGCCTGGGGGAGCCTGCGCGAACGATGGAAGGGCTACCAGCATTGCCGCGGCCAACAGCCGCAAACGTACGATCGTCATTTCCGTAACCTCCAAATCGACAACTCCAGGCGCGCGCGAGTCCCACCCGGAGCAGCTTGCTACGGCGTGTGTGAGTCGGGTGTAGACTGTTAGGGTGCCCAGCCGAGCGGCCAACCATCCTCTCACACCTGGGATATTGGCCCAAAAGGCTCTTGGCGGTCTTTAAGCTGGCTTAAAGTTTTTCTAATGTTTTTTTGAATGCACTTATGTCCTTGCAGGCAAAGGCGGTTTTCGAGTTCGGTTTGTTCCGCTTGAATCCCGCCGAGCGGCTTCTGCTGCGCCAGCAAGTACAGGTGCGGCTACCGCCGAAGGCCTTCGACGCGCTGGTGGTTCTGGTGGAGAATCCAGGACACTTGCTCGAAAAAGAGGAACTGCTAAGAAGGGTCTGGCCGGGTACTTTCGTCGAAGAGTCGAATCTCGCCCAGCATATCTCGATCTTACGCAAGGCGTTGCAGGACGGGGAAAACGGCTTTCGATATATTGAAACGGTCCCCAAGCGCGGTTATCGGTTCGTGGCGGAAGTTCGGCAACTTGGCGGCATCCCGGCGGATACCGGCACTCCGCCGGAACGAATGCCCCGCGAACGGCGGCATAGCTTCCGGAGCCTGACCTTCGCCATCGCCGTACTGGGAGTACTGATGGCGGCTCTGATCCTGACGCCGCCAGTGTGGAAGAGACTGCGCAGTTTCGGAACGCAGCCCATTCAGTCGCTGGCGGTTTTGCCCCTGCGCAACCTATCCGGCGATCCCGAGCAGGACTACTTTGCCGAAGGTATGACTGAGGCGCTAATCACCGATCTGGCCAGGATTCCCGGACTAAAAGTAATCTCTCGCACCTCGATCGTGCAGTACAAGGATTCGCACAAGCGGCTGCCGCAGATCGCGCGGGAGCTGGGCGTAGATGGTGTGGTGGAAGGCTCGGTGCTGCGATCGGGGAACCGGGTCCGCATTACGGCGCAGCTTGTGCGCGGAGCGACCGATCAGCACATCTGGGCGCGGTCTTACGAGCGCGACCTGCGCGACCTGGTGACTCTGGAAGACGGAGTTTCGCGCAGTATCGCGGAACAAGTCCGGAGGCAAATCGCACCTCGGGCGCCTCAGCCGCCGGCGAGTTCCGCGGCGGTCAGTCCGCAAGCTCGGGAGGACTACTTAAAGGGACGCTATTTCTGGAATCGCCGTAGCGAGGCGGGATATTTGAAAGCCATCGACTATTTCCAGGCGGCCGTAAGCGAGGACCCACAATATGCGCAGGCGTATGCGGGCTTGGCCGACGCTTACGCCCTGCTCGGATCGCTTCCCGATTCAAAGACGCCGCGCGACAAGGTGATGCCGAAAGCAAAGGAGACGGCGCTCACGGCGTTGAACCTCGACGATTCGCTCGCGGATGCGCACACGTCGCTGGCATTCGTCGAGATGCATTACGAGTGGAGGTTTCCAGAGGCCGAGCAAGAATTCAAGCGCGCCATCGATCTGGACGCCAATTATTCCACCGCGCACCAGTGGTACGCATTCGACCTGGCGGCCATGGGCCGGCTGGGCGAAGCCGTGGCCGAGTTAGAGCGTGCGCGGCAGACGGATCCGTTTTCGGCCATCATCAATACGGACGCGGCGGAGATGCTGTATTACGATCGCAAGTACGACGAGGCGCTGCGGCAGGCGCGCGCCACTCTTGAAATAGATCCGAACTTCGCGCACGCGCACCGCGTGATGGAGCGCGTCTACAACCAAAGGCACATGTTTTCCGAAGCTATTGCCGAAGGGAGGCGGGCGCTCGAACTCTCCGGCGATAACCCCTGGATGCTATTGGAACTTGCGCACACCTACCAGTTAGCGGGCAAACAGACGGAAATGCAAGACTGTCTGCGGAGAGTGGCAAACATCAGCCCCGGCGGTAGGTTGCCCGAGGAAGCCACAATGGCGGGAATCTATGCGATGCAGGGCGACGCGGATCGCGCTTGGAAGGTCATGGAAAACCTGTACCGGCGGCGCGACGGTGGACTGATCCTGCTAAATGTCGATCCCTGCTTCGAGGTTCTGAAATCCGACCCTCGCTTTCAAGAGTTCTCGCAGCGTGTTGGTTTGCCCCATTGATGGAGATTGGCCTTTTAGTGGGGCAGGCCTCCAGGCCTGCGCGGGTTCTCCAGAACCCGCTCTTCGGCCAGCGTAGCTCGCCTCTTGAGCTTCTACATTTTGTCCGCCGCAGGTGGGGCAGGCTCGAAGCCTGCGCGGGCCTTGCAGGCCCGCTCTTGGTGGGACAGGCTTTAGCCTGTCGAGGGCGAGCTACGCTCGCCTTCCGCGCGGGGCTTTGGCCCCGCGCTTGGCGGCGCATGGCGCCGCCCCGCCCCACTCGGTCATACCGCGGTAAGCGACGCGCCGCAGTGCGCGCAGTGGGTCCAGCCGGGCTCGACGGCGCGGCGGCACTGCGGGCACGCATGCGCCAGCGATCCGCCGCACTTCGGACAAAACGCAAACCCCGGCCGCACGTGCGCGCCGCAACTTGTGCAATTCAACAGCAGCGGTTCGCGCAAAACGAAGTACAGGATGATCCCGATGGCGTTGGGTATTAGGGCCGCCAACCAAGTCCACAGAACATAACGCATGCCGCGCCGTTTGGCATCGCTGTAGACATAGCCCACCAACAAGACCATCACGAACAGAGGCAGCCCAGGCAGCACGGAAACGGCCAGCTTACCCGCCAGTGGCCAGTTTCTGCCTTCCGGATCGATCCGGAACGGCAGCAGCATCATCAAAAGGAAGAACGCCAGCCACACGCACACCGCGATGGCGAATGCCGGGCGCGGCACAATCTCCACTTCTTCTCGAAAGCGACTCATAAAGCCCTCCTCAATTCGCGGCGGCGCCTTCCCAGCGCGATGGCCGCCACCGCCGCGGTCAGCCACACCAGCACAGTCGAGCCCGCCGACCAGGTGCCGAAGCGGACCAGATTGGCGCCCATGACGACCAGTTCGCCGCCGGTCACGATGCGCGCCACAAACCAGAAAGTCAGTCCCACGGTCCAGGCAAACAGCGCCAGCGCACCCAGTGTCAACTCATCCCACCGGCGCTCGGCCGCCGCGGCCCGCTCCTGGACCAGGCGCGTGCGCGTGCGCTCCATCAACTGCGCGGGGATGGGCGGCTGGGGAAGTTGCCGCAGTCCCTGCGAATAGCCGTTCCAGATTTCCAGCTCGCGCCGGCAGACGAGGCATTCGCGGGCATGCTCTTCCAGGCGCCGTTGCTCCTGGATATCGAGCGCCCCGGCGGCCGCCAGCGGCAACAGCCGGGCGATGGACTCGTGCGATTCGTGCTCGCTCATATTCCCTTTCTCCCTGGCGCCCGCGCGTCCATGGCCGCGCGCAACCCTTCCAGAGCCCGCTTCAGACGGCTCTTCACAGTGGAAAGCGGTATACCGGCCACCTCCGCGATGTCTTCCAGCTTCATATCTTCCTCGAAGCGCAGCGTCAGCACCTCGCGATGGATGGCCGGCAATTCGTGCATGCAAGCCGCCAGCATGGCGCCGCGCTCGAAATCCAGCAGGCGCTCCAGCGCGTCCGGATCGCCCGTGCGCAGTTTTGCGCTGGGCGGCTCGCCGGAATCGCCCGCGTCACCGGCATCGTCCAGGCTTTCGCCGCGCTTGCCCCGCCAGGCGTCGATAGCCAGGTTGTGGGCCACCGAAAAAAGCCACGACTCAAAATTGCGGCGCGCATCGTAGCGGCCGATCTTCTCCATCACGCGCAGCCAGGTTTGCTGGAACAGGTCGTCGGCTGCCGCGGGTTCCCGCACCAGGCGCAGCAAATAGCGGTACAGCCTGTGCTGGTAGCGCGAGATCATGGCCGCGAAGGCGTCGGGATCGCCCCGCCGCATGCGGGCGATAGCATCTTGCGCGCCGCTGAAAGCCTCCGGATTCATAGTCGCCGCGAGGATCATACCACCAATCGGTATACGCAGGGCCCCCGCAAAAAGACCCATCCGGCATATACTGGTGGGGGACAGCGCTCCATGGCACTGGAAATCAATCAAAAGGAAGTTGCGCCGGGGACGGTGGCGATCTCGCTCGAGGGCAGCGTGATGCGCGGGCCCGATGGCGAGCGAATCGAGGCGGCGCTGAACGACGCGCTGGAACAAGGCGTGCGGCGCATTGTCTTCGACATGACCGGCGTGAAGCGCATCGACAGCACCGGTATCGGGCGGTTCATCTACTGTCTGAATAAAGTGCAGGAGAGCGGCGGCCGGCTGTGGATGGCGGGCGCGCAGGGGTACGTGCGGGAATGCTTCCGGGTCACGCGGCTGGACACCATTTTCCAGTTTTGCGGGACGGTGGAGGACGCTTTAGCCGCCAATCAAGGCTGAATTGCATAGTGGGGCAGGCTCGCAGCCTGCGCGGGCCTCGTAGGCCCGCTACCGGGGGTAAATTGAACTGGAGAAATCGGACGTATGCCGTTTTCACGCTGTGCGCGGCGGCCGCGATGGCCCTGCCTGCCCAGACCTTCACCACGCTGCACAGCTTCGACGGCGCCGACGGCGAATATCCCATCGGAGCTCTGGTCCAAGGCGTTGACGGGAGCCTTTACGGGACAACCTCGTACGCCGGGACTAAA
Organism: Bryobacteraceae bacterium; assembly: GCA_050008575.1. GTDB lineage: Bacteria > Acidobacteriota > Terriglobia > Bryobacterales > Bryobacteraceae > Bog-159. The sequence continues at coordinate 11,241 of JBEKMJ010000110.1, read as the reverse complement.
TGCAACTACCCATGCGGTGGCACGGTCTTCAAAATCGCCCTCGGTGGCACTCTGACAACGCTTTACGACTTCTGCGCCAAGAGTGAGTGCCTGGACGGCGATGGCCCCAACGCGCTGTTACTCGCCAGTGATGGCAGCCTCTACGGTACAACCTTTTATGGCGGGGCCAACGGCCTTTCCACCGGCCCTTACAGCGGCTATGGCACGGTCTTCAAGATTACCCCGGCCGGCAAGCTGACCACGCTGTACAGCTTCTGCTCCCAGAGCGGATGCGCGGACGGCCGCGATCCCGAGGGGTTGGTCCAAGCCGCCAATGGAGACCTCTACGGCACCACCGGTTTTGGCGGGATCTGTCCCTCAACCGCAGGCTGTGGGACGGTCTTCAAACTCACGCCCGGCGGAACCCTGACCACGCTATACAACTTCTGTTCGCAGGTTGCATCCAACGGCATATGCACGGACGGCGAATACCCCAATCCGGGACTCGTTCTGACCGGCAATGGGGATCTCTACGGAACAACCGGGTTTGGCGGAGCCAACATCGGACCCGAGGGCGTCGGCGGCGGCACAGTCTTCAAAATCGCCGCGAGTGGCGCGTTTACATCGCTACATAGCTTCTGCGCCCAAGAGCCCGACGGCCTTTGCGCCGACGGTTCCTACCCCAGGGCGGGGCTCGTTCGCGCCATCGATGGAGATTTCTACGGAACCACCTGGGGCTTCCCTAGTAACTCTGGGACGGTCTTCAGAATTACCCCCGGCGGCACATTCACGACCCTCTATACCTTCTGCTCCGAGAGCGGTTGCGCGGACGGCGATCACCCCCTAGGGGGTTTGGTCCAGGCCACCGACGGCAACTTCTACGGCACGACCACAAATGGCGGCCCCAACACGGGATACTACGGCCTCGGCGGCGGCACAGTCTTCAGCATCTCCCCCCACGGCACGCTGAAGACCCTGTATGGCTTCTGCTCCCAAGGCGTGAATTGCGCGGACGGCGAGGACTCTTTCGCGCGGCTGGTCCAGGCCACTAATGGGGATTTCTACGGGACAACCGCTATCGGCGGCACGAACGACTCCTGCACCGACGCGCAGAACGGCACCTGCGGCACGGCCTTCAGCCTGTCTGTGGGGCTCGGCCCCTTCGTCAGAGCGCTGCCCCATTCCGCCAAGGTGGGAGCGGTCATTAGTATTCTCGGATCGGATCTCGCGGGTACCACCGGTGTCAGCTTTAACGGGACGCCGGCCGCATATCATATCGTCTCGCCTGCCCAACTAATGGCCACCGTACCAGCCGGCGCCACCGTCGGCGAAATCGACGTAGCCACTCCCGGCGGCTTGCTCCGCAGCGCCGGCCCATTCCTGGTTCTGCCATAGCTCAAGCGGGGCGCGCGCTTGCCAATCACGCGCCGCTCGCCGCCTCCTGCAAACTGAAAACAAACGCGCAACGCCAAACGGTCCGCCGGGTTTCCGCCGCCGCTATGCTATCCTCACTCCGCGTGGGTAAGGGCGCGGATGTCCGCGCGGCCAAAAACCATCAGTTCGGACTGGATGTTACAAAATGTTACACGAAATCAAGAAAAGCACGGCCGCCTTGGACAGGCGCCAAAAATTTCCAAACAAACCCAATTTGACCCTTTGTTTTCAACAAAAGGCCCAATCGAAAGCCAATTCCAGGGCCCACCGGCAAGCGCCTGCCGGCCGAACCCCCCGTTCCCCGGGGTGATAATAGTGGTTTCATGAGACCCATCACCCTGGCCGCTGTCGTCCTGCTCCCGATGCGCTGGCTGGCCGCCGCCGACGGCCCTTACCAGTATCCTTTCCAAAACCCCGATCTGCCGATGGAGCAGCGGGTAGACAACATCGTCTCGCTCATGACCCTGGACGAGAAGGTCGCTTGCCTGGGCACGCGTCCGAACGTGCCGCGGCTGGGCATCCAGGGAACCGGTCATGTGGAGGGCCTGCATGGCCTCGCGCTGGGCGGCCCAGGCCATTGGGAACGGCCTGGGAATACGCCGGTTCCCACCACGCAATTCGCGCAGGCGATCGGCATGGGCGAGACTTGGGATCCGGACCTGATCCGCAAAGCAGGCGGCGTGGAAGGGAACGAGACGCGCTACATCTATCAGAGCTTGCATCGCGGCGGACTGGTCGTGCGCGCACCCAATGCCGACTTGGGCCGCGACCCGCGCTGGGGGCGGACCGAGGAATGCTTCGGAGAAGATCCCTTCTTCAATGGCACGATGGTGACCGCCATGGTGCGGGGCCTGCAGGGCGACGATCCGCATTATTGGCTCACCGCTTCGCTGATGAAGCACTTCCTGGCTAACAGCAATGAGAACGGGCGCGGCGGGTCGTCATCGGACTTTGATGAACGGCTGCTGCGCGAGTATTACTCGGTCCCGTTCCGCATGGGCGTGCTGGATGGCGGGTCGCGCGCTTACATGGCGGCTTACAATGCGTGGAACCACATTCCGATGACGGTGAACCCTATCCTGAGAGAGATCACGATGAAGGAGTGGGGCGTGGATGGGATCGTCTGTACCGACGCGGGATCGTTGCGCAACTTAGTTACCTTGCATCGGTACTACCCCAAATTGAGTGAGGGCGCGGCGGGCGCGGTGAAGGCCGGGATCAATCAGTTTCTCGACCGTTTCCAGGCGCCGGTCAACGATGCGTTGAAGGAAAAGCTGCTGACGGAAGCGGACATCGACGATGTGATCAAAGGTGAATTCCGGGTCATGATCCGGCTGGGGCTGCTGGATCCGCCGGAGCGCGTGGCCTATTCGAAACTGGTGGGCGAAGCGGATGCCTGGAAGACGGCGGGTCACAAGGAAGTAGCTCGGCAGGTGGCGCTGGAGTCAGTGGTACTGCTGAAGAATGCCGGCGGCTTCCTGCCGCTGGATAAGTCGAAGCTGAAATCGATCGCGGTGATCGGGCCGCGCGCCGACCAGGTCCTGCTGGATTGGTACAGCGGGACGCCGCCTTACACGATTACTCCGCTCGAAGGTATCAGGGCCAAGCTGGGCTCCGGCGTCACTATAAACTATGCCGCGAATAACGACAATGACGCGGCGGTGAAGGCTGCGAAAGAGTCGGACGTGGCACTGGTATTCGTGGGGAACCACACCACGTGCGATGCCGGCTGGGAGAAGTGCCCGACGCCTAGCGACGGCAAGGAAGCGGTGGACCGGCGGGCCATTAATCTGGAGATGGAAGAGCTCGTGAAGCAGGTGTACGCGGCCAATCCGAAGACCGTGATGGTGCTGGTGGCGAGCTTCCCGTTCGCGATTAACTGGAGCCAGGAGAATCTGCCGGCGATTCTGCACATGACGCATAATTCGCAGGAAATGGGTTCGGCCATCGCGGATGTGCTGTTCGGCGACTACAATCCCGGGGGGCGGCTGGTCCAGACTTGGCCTAAGTCGCTCGACCAGGTGCCTGAGATGATGGATTATGACGTACGGCACGGGCGCACTTATATGTATTTCAAGGGCGATCCATTGTACGCGTTCGGGTATGGGCTGAGTTACACGACCTTTAAGTATTCTAAATTACGAGTCAGTGCCGGGCGATCGGTGAGCGTGGATGTCCGCAATACCGGGAAGCGGCTAGGCGATGAAGTCGTCGAGCTCTATGTGAAGCATCTGAAATCCGCCGTGGACCGGCCCGCCAAGGAACTGCGCGGTTTTCGCCGCGTGACACTGGCGCCGAACGAAACTAAGACGGTGGAGATCCCCTTGCCGGCGGACTCGCTGCGTTACTGGGACGTAAGCGCGAAGCGCTGGGTGCTCGAGCGGGATGAGGTGAAAGTAATGGTAGGCGGCCTGACTAAGTGACATAGGCCGTGGCGCAGGCACTCGTGCCTGCCGCGACCGCACTCTTGCGGTCGCCGGCGAGCAAAGCTCGCCGTGCAGCCGCCCTACAACGCCGCGAGCACCTCTTCCGCGTGGCCGGCCGGCTTGACCTTCGTGAAGATCTTGCTGATCTTGCCCCGCTCGTCGATCGCGAAAGTGGTGCGCTCGATGCCCATTACCTTCTTGCCGTACATGTTCTTCTCTTTCCATACACCGTAAGCTTCCACGACCTTCTTGTCCACATCGCAAAGCAGTGTGTAAGGCAGTTTCTGGTTAACCTTGAAGGTAGTCTGAGCCTTCGGCGTATCCTTGGAAATCCCGAGCACCACAACTCCCTTCTTATCGAACTTCTTATAGGTGTCCCGGAACTCGCAGGCTTCCACCGTGCAGCCCGGCGTGCTGGCTTTGGGATAGAAGAATAGTACCACCTTCTTGCCTCGCGCACTGACTAAGTCGAACGGTTCGCCGGAGTCGGTCTGTAACCGAATGTCAGGAGCTGTATCGCCTTCTTTTAACATAGCTTGTTCTTTAGTAAGTCGTTCACTACGCCGGGATTCGCCTGGCCGCGGGACGCCTTCATTACCTGGCCGACCAGGAAGCCGAGTACCGTCGCTTTGCCGCTTTTGTACTGCTCCACCTGTTTGGTATTCTGTTGCAGTACTTGGTCGACGATCCGCTCGAGAGCGCCAGTATCGCTGATCTGCCGCAGTCCCTCTCTCTCGACGATTGCCGCGGCCGATTCGCCGGTCGAAAACATCTTCACGAAGACTTCTTTGGCGATCTTGCCGGAGATCTGGCCGTTGCGGATCAGGGCCACCAGCTCGCCTAGGCGCTCGGGCGCCACGGGCGAGTCCGTAATTTCCTTGCCTTCGGCGTTGAGCGCGCCCATCAGGTCGCCCATCACCCAATTGGCGGCGGTTTTGGGTTCTCCGGCCGCGGCGGCGGCCCGCTCGTAATATTCGGCGATGCCGCGGCTGGCGGTCAGCACGTCCGCGTCGTAAGGACTTAGGCCGTAGCTCTCCATGAAGCGGGCGCGTTTGCGCGTGGGCAACTCGGGCATGCGCGACCGGATTTCGTCGAGCCACGCGCCGGCGATGCGCAGAGGCGCGAGATCCGGCTCGGGAAAGTAACGGTAATCGTGCGCATGTTCCTTGCTGCGCATGGTGGCGGTCTCGCCGGTTTCGGGATTGAAAAGGCGCGTTTCCTGCGGGATCGTGCCGCCGGCTTCCAGAATGCCGACTTGGCGGGCGATTTCGTGGTCCAGCGCCAGTTTGAGAAAGCGGAAAGAATTCAGGTTCTTCACTTCCGCCTTCGTGCCGAACTGGGCCGCACCCTTCAGCCGCACCGATACGTTGGCGTCGCACCGCAGGTGACCTTTCTCCATATCGCAGGTGGAGACATTCAGAAATTCGAGCGTCTGCTTCAGACCGGTCAGGAAATCGTAGGCCTCCGCGGAATCGCGCATATCCGGCTCGGTGACGATTTCGATCAGGGGCGTTCCGGACCGATTGAGATCCACATAGGTGTAGCGGTCGGAATCGCGAAAGCCCTCGTGGATGCTCTTGCCGGCGTCGTCTTCCATGTGGACGCGGGTGATGCCGATGCGTTTCGGCGCGCCATCCACGGAGATTTCGGCCCAGCCATGCTCGGCGAGAGGTTCCTCGTATTGGGAGATCTGGTAGCCTTTGGGCAGGTCGGGATAAAAATAATTCTTGCGCGCGAAGCGGGAAACCGGACGGACCTGGCAGTTCAGGGCCAGGGCTGCCTGAATGGCCAGTTCGACGGCCGCGCCATTCAGCACCGGCAGCGCGCCCGGCAGGCCCAGGCAGACAGGGCAAACGTTGCTGTTGGGCTGCGCGCCGAAACTGGTAGGGCAGCCGCAAAAGATTTTTGTCGCGGTGGCCAGTTGGACGTGCACTTCCAGACCGATCACCGGCTCATATTTAGCGATCGAATCCGGACTGGCGAGGTCGATGGACAGCGAGGACATGCTTATTTATTATAAGTGAGGCGGGCGGGGAGCATTCTCAGTTTCGCGGGGCGAACTTCGCTCGGAGGGTGCCCGGCATGGGCGGAAAAACGCAGGTCCGATAGTGTTGGAGGGTGGCGGGGCGCAATCCATGCGGCTCACTACTTCCGTGAGGCCGGCTCCGTAATCGCCGATTCGCGCATGACTTTGCCCTGTTGCGCCTCGGCCAGCGACACGTGATTGGCCGCTAGGATGGCGCCCGTGGTGCGGTCCAGAGCGATGCGCGCGCTAACGTAGGCGACCAGGGACGCCATCTCCGAGCTTTGGGCCGTCATCAGATCCCGCTGCTGTTGGGCCACGTTGTACGGGATGGACGCTCCCAATTCGAACCGCTTCCGCTCGCTCGCATACAATTGTTCCTGCAGCATCCGGTTGCGGACGGCGGCATCGTAGCGGGCGCGCGCCTGGCGCAAGGCGATGACGAAGTTCTGCACATCCACCTGCACTTGATTGAGGTCCTTGCGGTTGCTCAACTGGGTCTGGCGGAGAGTCAACTGGTCGATGGCATAGTCGGACTGCGCTTGCCTGTTTCGGACAGCCATTTCATACCCCGCGGTGATGTTTTCGGAGGGGAAGTCGCGGCGGAACACTTGGCCGAGGGCCGTACCTATACCGCCCTTGAAGACGGGAAAGGACGTCACCGGCGTGCCATTGAAGAACACCGTCCTTTCGGTTCCGGCTAAGCCCGCCTGGCTCTCGCTGCCGAGCACCTCGGCGAACGGCAGGATTCCATTCTTGGTCCCCAGGTTGCTGACCACCTTGGCAGCTTCGTTTTCCCGTTCACTCGCCAGGTCCGTGCGGTTCGTAAGAGCCTGCTTCACCAGGTCCTCCAGCGGCGGGAAGTCGTCATGCTCTGGGATCCGAATGGGATCGACGGGCAGAATACGCGCGCCGGCCAGAACCGGATCGGCGGTCCCGTTGCGGCTGAGCAGGTTCTTCAATTGAATCTCCTGCTGTTGCACGGTGGTTTCGGCATCCACCAGAGCCTGTTGGGCGGTAATGGCCAGACTCTCGGCATTGATCGTTTCCGAAGGCGCCAGCGATCCGATGCGCACTTGTTCCCTCACGTTTGCCAGAAACGTGGTAGCGGTCTCCGCGGCGTTTCTCTTGGCTTTCACGTCTTCATAAGCCGCTTCGAGGGAGTAGTAGGCATTCAATACCTGGGAGACGGTGTTGGTGACCGTGGTTTGGAAAGCCAGGTCCGAGGCGTCCCGGTTCATTTTGGCTACATTAATGAAGCGCGCGTTGACGGCGATGCCGGCGCTGTTCAACAGGTACTGCGATACGGAGAGGGACAGTGCCGGGGCCGAAGTCGGGTTTAGCGTATCGGACGGGGAATTCTCATTCAAGTAGTGGTCGCTGTAGGTCAAGTTTACGGTGCCGCCGGTAAGTATGCCTTGCTGAATGCTGGCGGTGGAAGTTCGAGTCACGTCGACCACGGCCGGCGAGATGCTCACCTGCGCGTCCGGATACACGGTGGTGATGTGGCTGAAAGTGCTGGTCTCCTGAACAATAGGATCCAGGGTTGGGGTGATGGGTCCTATTTGCGAAATGGTGGCGTTAGTCGACCCGGCGCGCGCCGCGCCGGTTCCCAGTATGCTTTGGCCGGCGGCCTGCAAGCTGCCCGCCACGCCCTGCCCGGAGGCCACCGATCCGGCCTGCGAGGCGCTGCTGGGCACGCCGGGCAATGCGCCGCCCGCTTCGGAACGAGTGACGTTCCACGATAGGATCAGCGGATTGTAGCGGGCGACCTCGATGTCGATATTGTTCTCCAGCGCGAGCGCAATGGCATCCTGCACGGTGAGATAAAGGGTTCCGGCGCGGACCAGTTCGCTCAGCCGCGGGGAGTTAGCCTCGCGCACCGGCGGAACCTCCGGCGCCAGGTACGGGCGCAGGATGGCGGGAGCGCGCGGCGCGGTGGGAGCGATGGACGTCTGTTGCGCGAAGGCGGCGGAGGCGCACAGGACGGCGGCGAGTATTATTGGGGCGGGCGGAAACCCAAAGCCTTGGGGGGCGGGATTGATCCCGCGCGGGGCTTTAGCCCCGCACCTTGCAAATCGACAGGTTGGCGAGTGGGCTTCCGGAGAGTCCTGCGGCCGGCGTCCACGCCGGCCAGGAGCGGGTCCTGGAGCACCCGCGCGGACCCGGAGGTCTGCCTCACTATTAAGTGGCATTGGCCGGGTCATGGGCGCTCCTCCTTGGGCAGATCCGCGGGCAGCGCCGATGGCTGGGAGACCTGCCCCTTCAAGGCTTCGTCGATGGACACCTCATTCACATCCAGCGTGGCGCCCAGCGCCTGGTCCAAGGCAATGCGGGCATGCGTATAGTTCGCCATGCTCTGCACTTCGCTCGACTGCGCGTTGGCCAGATCGCGCTGGTCCTGTACCACCTGGAAGGCCACGGTGGCGCCCAGCGCGTACCTCTTTTGATCGCCGGCCAGGGTCTGCTCCTGCAGCACGCGGGATTTCACCGCGGCCTCATAGCGCGCGCGCGCCTGTTGCAGACCGACCATGCCGTTCTGCACGTCCACCCGGATCTGGTTGATATTCTTGCGCAGGTTCAGCTCGCTGGTACGCAATTGCAGGAGACTGGTCGCATAGTCCGCCTGTGCGGCCCGATTGCGCAGCGGTATGTTGAGCGAGACGCCCGCGGAATAGTTCGGATAATCCCGGCGAAAGATCTGGGACAGCAGATCGCCATATCCGCCAACCAGCGGACCACTGCCGCCCAACGCGAGTCCCTGGGCCGTAAGCGCTCCCGCCAGACCGTTGTTAGTCACTTCCGCGAAGGCTTGCAACGTAGGTTTCAGAGAGTTCTTGATGCCCACCAGGTTCATCTGGTTGCTCGCCAGGTTCAGACGGAGCTGCTCCATCTCGGGGCGTGCGGCCAGAGCCTGGTGGATCAAGTCTTCGAGCGGCCGGGCTTCATCCTTCTCGGGAATCCGGAACTTATCGAGCGGCACGATATGCAAGTTGGTCAAGCCGGCGTCCGCCACACCGTTGCGGCTCAGGTAGTTCTTCAAAATGGTTTCCTGCTGCATCAGGTTGGTCTGGGAAGTGACCAGGTCCTGCTGGCTGGCATACAACTGGGACTCGGCGCGCGTGATTTCGATCGGCGCCGCGGTTCCGAACTGCACCAGCTTCTTGTTGTCGTCCAAGAGTTGCTGCGCGGTGGCCACCTCCCGCAATCGGGCGCGCACGTCGGCGTCGAAACTGACCAGGTCCCAATAGAGGTTCAGCGCGGCGGATACGGTGGAGACGATCTGCTGCTTGAATTGCAGCGCGCTGACTTTCACGTTATTCCTCTGCACCCGGATGTTCCGGCCGTTCACCGCCCGTCCGAAGCCTTGCAGCAGGTTCTGCGTCAAAACCAGGTCGAGATCGCCGGAGGTATAGGGATTCAAGTCGAAAGTCGGGCTATTCACCCCCACGCGCGTGCTGACGTAAGTCAGTTGGGCGGTCAGACCGAATTCGAAGTTCTGCACATACTGGGCCTCATAGAAGCGCGTGGTTTCCACGAGTACGGGAATTGCGGAGACTACTTCGTTGTTCTCCGGAACGGTGGTATGTCCGAAGCTGGCGACGCCCAGCAGCGTTGGATCCAAGGATGGAATAGCGGGGCCCAACTGGGTGGTGATACCGCCGCCGGAGCCGACTCCGCTGCCCGCGCTGAGACCGACGCCGCCGGACGCGTTTATACTGACGCCTTGCAGGCTGACGCTGGAGGGACCGGCGGCCACCGCCAGACCGACATCGCGCAACGCGCCGCCGGCTTGCGCGCGGCGGAGCACTTGCTGCGCCAGCAGGGGGCCATATCGCTGGATTTCCACGTCGATATTGTTTTCGATCGCCAGCGCCACCACATCGTGCGCCGAGAGATAAAGATTGCCCGCGCGGATCAGCGATGCCAAGCGGGAGGAGTTCTCCAGCCGGATGGACGGTACGCTTCCGGCGCGGTAAGGGCCGGTGACGCGGCTCCATCCTCCGGTGGGCGGTTGGATGCTAATCTCCTGCTGGGCTGCCGCGCACCCGCATAAGACCAGAAGAATAACCAATACTCGAAGCGGCGTTTGAAATAGTTTCATTGAAATCAACCGTTTAGATGAAGGCGGCACCGATGGGCTGGCGCGCGCCTGGGTCGCGCTAATGGTGACGCGCGAACCACTAGTTTATTACGCATGCGCGGCGGTTTTGTTCGATGGAAGGGCGGAGGGCGCCGCACCGGCGCGGAGGGAGGCCGGCAAACCAAGGCTTTCCGGAACCAACAAGGCCATTTTGGCCTTTGTTTTCTTCGTCCGTTGTAACTTGAAAGCCAATGCGGCGAAGCGCTGGGGGATAGCGGTATGGGGTGCGGTGGACAGATCGGCTCCTCCATACAAGAGTAGCATTCCGATGGCGGACTGCCGGACGGCTTAACAGTGCTGGCTGATAGGAAACCGCGCCCTGACTCCAGGTCTTGGGCATAGCCTCAGGCTTCAGGAAACCCAAAGCCTTGGGGGGCGGGATTTATCCCGCGCGGGGCTTCAGCCCCGCACATCGCAAATCGACAGGTTGGCGAGTGGGTTTCTGGAGAGAGCCAGTCAGAGCCGCGCGCTGCTCGCCATGGCGGGCGGAGCCGCCTGTCCCATCTGGCTGGCTTGGTCCGCGATAGCCAGGGCGCGCAACTCCCTGCGCAGAATTTTGCCCACCGGCGTCTTCGGCAATTCATTCCGGAACTCGACCATCCGGGGCACCTTGTAATTGGTCAGGTTCTGCCGGCAGGAGGCCACAATCTGGTCCGCCGAGAGGCTTGGGTCGCTCGACACGACGAAGGCCTTGACGACTTCGCCCGCGATGATATCGGGTACGCCAATCACTCCGCATTCGACCACGCCCGGCACTGCGGCGATGACGTTCTCGATTTCATTCGGATAGACGTTGAAGCCGGAAACCAGAATCATGTCCTTCTTGCGGTCCGTGATGCGCATGAAGCCGTCTTCGTCCATCACGCCGATGTCGCCGGTGCGGAGCCATCCGTCGGGCGTGAAGGCGGCCGCGGTTTCGCTGGGCATCTGCCAATAGCCGGCCATCACCTGGGGACCCTTGATGCAGATCTCGCCCTCGGCGCCGGTCGGCAGTTCATGGCCTTCATCGTCCATGATGGCGATTTCCGTGGATGGCAGCGGCAGGCCGATGGTTGGAGAGTATTTCGTATCCAGCGGCGTGCACGAAACGAAGGGCGACGTTTCGGTCAGCCCATAGCCCTGCAAAATGTGCTTGCCCGTGACCGCCTGCCACCGTTCGGCCACCGTGCGATGCACCGCGGCGCCGCCGCCCAGCGCAAATTTCAAACTGCTGAAATCCAACGCCGCGAATCCCG
>JBEKMJ010000011.1:0-109822 GCA_050008575.1 Bryobacteraceae bacterium | reverse complement strand
AACCCTAAACGCCTAACGGAATTCCCCCACGCATCGGAACCCAATAATGTCGTTCCGAAGCGATGGCTCGTACCTGACACGGCTCGAGGCGCGGACGTCCCAGGAATTGCCGTTCCAAGAACCCCCACGAATTACCTTGTACTTTCGCTCGCTCCGCCCATCCGCCTGATACGGGCCGAACCAATCTTCACACCATTCCCAGACATTGCCCAGCATATCGCATAGACCTTCCGCCGTATTCCCCTTCGGATATAAGCCCACTGGCGTTGAGTGCCCCACGCTCATATCGTAATTCGCGCGCGAAGAATCGAGCGGCGTTCGGTTGCCCCAAGGATACCGCGCGCCTTGCGGTCCTCTGACGGCCCGCTCCCACTCAGCTTCGGATGGCAATCGCCCTCCCTTCCAGCGGCAATATACGTCGGCCTCAAACCAACTGACACCCACCACCGGACGGTTTGGATATTGCCTCTGCCGCTCCCAATCTTCGGGTTCGGAGCCGCCCTCCGCAACAAAATCTCCGAACCCCTGCACCGTCACCGGGTAACGCTGTATGCGGAACGCCGGCAGACTTACCTCATGGACGGGCGACTCATCGTCATACGCCTCCGGATCGTAATTCGGCTCCTTCTGGTTCCGCTTCTGCGCACCCATCAGGAAGGTACTCGCCGGAATCGTCACCCAGTTGTCCTGTTTCAGGCGGGGATCTCCCACTTGGCCGAGCAGGTCCGCGGCCTCCACGCGCTTGCCCATGTCGATTTCGTCCGCCGCGCCGGCCTGGAAGATCTCCTGGATGCTGAATACGGTGCGCTCGAAGTTGGCGGTTTTGGCCTGGTAGCCCATGCGCGAAAGATCCTGCATCATGGCGCTCAGCAGCGCGACGCATTCCACGCGCTGGGCGATGTTGGGCCGGTCGCCCAGGTGTTCCAGCAGCGCTCGAACAAACTCCGCAATTCTGCCCTCGCCCTGCTGTTTCAGCAGCCCGCCGAGCAAGCGCATGGTCTCCCGCCACTCTCCGCGATATAGCTTGCCGCCCGCCACCAGCCTTTTGAACAAATCCGCGTCGCTGAGGCTCACCAACTCGCGCGCCGCGAGGAACTCCTGAGAGCTGAGGTGCCAGAATTTCAGATCGTTGCCCACCGCCAACAGGATTCCGCTGTGCTGCGTTTCGCCCATCAGCAACTCTTCGTTCGCTTCCGCGGTCCCGCCGAATTCGCCTGCCAGAAAGTCGGCGGCCGATCGCTGGCCGATCTGCACCAGCCGGCCGCCGCCGGAATCCTGCATGTGCAGCGCCAGCTTGCGCATATACGACAGGCACCGCTCCGGCGTGGGGCGGCCCGGAACATGCTGGTGCGCCTGCGCGAGCCAGCCCAAAATCGATGCGTACAAATCCACGCGATATTCCGGCAGCCGCTGGTCGTTGTGCTGCAGGACGGCGAGGGCGGTCAACCTGACGGGATTGGTTGCCATCTCGGCAATTTCGGGGCGGCTATCGAGCGCCGATGTGAGCAATTCTTTGAAACGCTGGGCTTCCGGCTCCGGGAATGCCAAGGCGCGGGCGAAGTGATCGAAGAAGACTTCGATTTCGGGCCGCTCCAGCGCGCCGATTTGGACCGGATGGAAACTCCTGTCAAGCACGGCGTCGCCCACATTGGTCTGCGGGCGGGTGGTCACCAGGAAATCCGCCTTTGGGAAAGCCTGCGCGGCGTTTTCGAAAATGCGCGCGATGCGCTCGCGCATGGGGCGGTTCGGCGCTTCGTCCAGGCCGTCCACCATTAGTAGGCAGCCGCCCTGGTCGAGCTTGCGCCGAAAAAACGTCTCGCCGAGGCCCCAGCGGAATTCCTCGCTCTGGCGGCCGAGGAAATACGGAATCCAGTCGGGCGATTCGGTCGGCTTAGACGATTGGCCGGCTTCCAACAGCCTCGCAAAGTCGGACACCGCGATCGGGATGGGGAAGCGCCGGTCGAGCGCGGGAAGAAATGGCGGCGCGTCCGGCGGGCGCGTGCCGCGAAGGGCGCGGCAAAGCTCGAAAGCCGTGCGCCGCAGGAACGTGGATTTGCCCGATCCGGGGTCGCCGATCAGCACTACCCGGCGCTTGCCGAGCGTCTGTTCCAAAACGATGCGGCGCTCTCGCTCTTTGTCGTCGCCGTCGCGCGCGCCTGGTTGGCGCGGCATGTCGTGACCGGCGGGCGTGGTGAGCGGGATATAAATCTCGTCGATCCGGAACACATAAGGCTCCGCCCGCTTCGTGCTGAGGCCCGTGATGCGGATTTGCCGGGTCTTGTCCTCGAGCAATCCGAGATAGGTCTCCGGGTCCTGCGGCGCGGTGGCCACCGTCGCTGGCTGATGCCGCCTGCGCCAGTCCGCGAGGGCTTCGGACACCAGCGGGCGAACGCTGGCGGCATCCGTGAATGAAGCGCGGAAATAGCCGCTCAATTGCCGCTTGAATTCCTCCAGCTTCTTTTCGTTGCGCTCGACCTCGCCGGCGATTCCCGGTTTTTTTCTCTCCGTCACCAGGCGGTAATCCTCGCGCAGTTCCGCGGGCCAGTCGGCTTTATCGTCCACAAGAAACGCCAGCACTTCCTTGCCGTTCGTCAGCCGCGCGTGGTCGCACTCCAGCCAGGTGATGCTCTTGCGATCGGAATTCGTTGCATCGTCGGGGACCCATCCGTAGCGGTGCGCCACCAGCACCACTACGACTTCGGCTTCGTCGACCTTTTCCAGACAGGCACGAAGCGTAGGCAGGTGCCCGCTCGCTGGAAAGTACTCCATCCTTAGTGGGAGGAAGCCGCTGGCTTCCGCCGCCAGCGCCGCCATTTCACGGTGTGCTTTCAGGTCCTCGGAAGTGGACGAAATGAAGACGACCGGAGCGTAGCCCATATCGCGCTTATTCTACCGGAACGGCCGGGCCGATGCTGCATCGCCGCAATGCGAAGCGGAAGCACAATCGGCCCATGCTGGCGCAATCGGAAAGCGGCAAGCGCCCTGCACATTCGTACTCGGAAGCTTTGCACGGCGCGCTACTTCCGAGTAAAATGCAGAGTAGTGGATCTCGTCACACTCCTCAGCCGGCACGAAGGCAAGACGCTGGAGTTCAAGCGCGACATCTCCTCGCCGGAAGGCGTTCTAAGGGCTATCGTGGCGTTCGCCAATTCTTCGGGCGGGGTCCTCGTGATTGGCATCGCGGACGGAACCAGGAAGGTGATAGGTGTGGGCGATGTGCTGGCGGAGGAGGAACGCCTGGCCAACCTGATCGCGGATAGCATCTCCCCAAAGCTGGTTCCCTCGATGGAGGTGCTGCCCTGGCGAAAGCTGCAGGCGCTTGCAGTCGAGATCTATCCGAGTCCTAACCGGCCGCACTACCTCAATCGACTGGGCCCGGCGGCGGGCGTCTTCGTGCGGGTGGGTTCCACGAACCGCCGGGCCGACTCAATCCTGATCGAGGAGATGCGGCGCTACAACCAGGTTGCCTCGTTCGATGAGCAGCCGATGCCGGATTTGAACTCGGAAGCCATCGACTTCCGAGCTGCTTCCGAGTACTTCAAGCCCATCCGGAAACTGACGCCCCACGGGCTACAGAGTCTCAAGTTAACGGCCATCTACCAGGGCCGGATTGTGCCGACGATCGGCGGAGTCCTGCTATTCGGCGCTGAGCGGCTCAGTCATTTTCCGGATGCATGGATCCAAGCCGGACGGTTCGCGGGCCGCGACCGCCGCCGGATCATGGATTCCGCCGAAGTCCGGTCTTATCTTCCGGCGGCCGCCGAGGAAGCCATTGTCTTCCTGCGAAAACACATGACTCGCGAAGCTGTCATCGGACCGGTAAAGCGATCCGACCTGTGGACGTTTCCGGTAGTTGCGGTTCGCGAAGCGATCATGAACGCGATTGTGCATGCCGATTACGCGCAGCAAGGCGCCCCCATCCGCGTGGCGCTGTTTGACGATCGCCTGGAAGTCGAAAATCCTGGACTGCTTCCCTTCGGCCTCACAATTGAAGATATCCAAAAAGGCATCTCCAAACTTCGCAACCGCGTTATAGGCCGAGTGTTTCAGGAATTGGGCCTGATCGAGCAATGGGGCAGCGGCATTCAACGAATGACCGCCGCTTGCCTTGAGCGTGGGTTGGACGCTCCCCGGTTTGAAGAAATCGGCACCCATTTTCGAGTCACCCTGTCGGCCATACGCGGTCACGCGCCGGCGGCGAACAAGCGGGACCAAGCTATCCTGAGCGCGCTAGCCGCGAGCGCCGGGGGCGGGCTTTCAACGTCGCAGGTCGCCCAGCGGCTCGGAGTGTCTCCGCGCGCTGCCCGAACGCGTCTCGCGTCGCTCGTCGAGCGCGGCCTGGTGGCGGAAATTGTGATAATCTTGGCAATCGCCGTACCCATGCGATTTGCCGCCATCGCCGTTCTCTTTATCTGGTCCCTGCGGGCCGAACCGTGGCCACTGGAGCGGCTGTTCAGCCGGCCATTCGCGTGGGGCACGGCGCCGGCGAAGGCGGCATGGTCGAAACAGGGGCGCGTCCTCTTGTTTTTGTGGAACGCCGAGGGCCGGCGCTTCATGGACCTGTACGCGTACCACGTGGATGGGCAGCGCCTGGCTCGGCTGACGAATCTGGAGCCGGTCGACGATCCCATCAACCGTGCAGCGGCCGAGAAGGACGAACGGCAGAAACAATACCTGGAGCCGGCGGAAGGCATCGCGGAATTCGATATCTCGCACGATGGCGCGCGCGCCGCGTTTTCGTATCACGGCGATTTGTACCTGGTGAACACTTCGGGTGCGGATGCACCCTTCCGGCTGACGCGCACCAAGACCGCGGAAACCAATCCGGCGTTTTCGCCCGATGGGAACAAGCTGGCGTTTGCGCGCGACGGGCAACTCTTCGTGCAAGACCTGCATACGGGAGCGCTGTGGCAGGTGACCGAGATCGAGGGCGAGGGCGCGTCGCTAGGAGGATGGCGCTGGTCGCCGGACGGCAAGCGGTTCGTCTATACCGTGCGGGCGGGCGCGGGCCGGAAGTTGCTGTTGCCCAATTATTCGGGCCATTTGGTCACTGCGAATAGCTTCCCGCGTACGCTGCCGGGCGATGCGGCGACTGAGGTGAAGACGTACGTAATTCCAGCCGAAGGCGGCACGCCGGTGGCGATGGAGCCGGGACCTTGGGGCGAGAAGGTCTTCTCGTTCGCCACGCCGCAGTGGTCGCGCGATGCGCGCTGGCTGCTGCGCACGGCGGTGCATCCGAATCTGAAACAGGCCGCCATCCTGGTGAACGACGCGGCCGGCGGAAAAGCGCGCGTGGTGGCGGAAGACAAGGACGCGGCGTGGGTGGAACCGTTCTTCGCGGCATGGTCGCCCGACTCCAGCCGGATCCTGTTTACCAGCGAGCGGGACGGATGGTCGCACTTATATGCCGTTTCCAAAGACGGCGGCGAGGCGCGGCAGCTTACGCGCGGCGCGTGGCAGGTGGATAACGAACGCACGTTCGGGCATGAGCCGCAGTGGGCGGGCGACTCTATCTATTTCGCGTCGACCGAAGCCGGTACGGCCGAGCGCCAGTTCTACCGCATCCATCCGGACGGCTCGGGCAAGGAGAAGCTGTCGTCGCGTGAAGGGCTGAACATCGGCATCGTTTCCGAGGACGGGCGCGACATCGCCATGACGATCGCGGACGTGAAGAATCCCTTCGACCTATATGTGGGCGACCGCCGGGTTACGACTTCGCCGCGCGCGGAATTCGCCAGTTATGCGTGGCCGGAGCCGCGGCTGGTCAGTTTCCCATCGCGCGGCGATGGCAAGCCCGTGGCGGCGCGGCTGTTTCTGCCGCCGGGCTATCGGCCCGAGGACCGCAGCCAGAAGGCGCGCCCCGCGGTGTTCTTCATTCACGGGTCGGGCTACGCCACCAGCGTGTTGAAGCAGTGGGGCGCTTACGCCGATGTGCGCTATGTCTTCAATTGCTCGCTGGTACATAAAGGATACGTGGTGCTCGACCTGGATTACCGCGGCAGCTCCGGCTATGGCCGCGACTGGCGCACGGGCGTGTATCTGCAGATGGGCGGTCCGGATCTGGACGATGTGCTGGGCGGCGTGGATTATTTGCGCGGCCTGGGTAACATCGATATGCGGCGCATCGGCATTTGGGGATCGAGTTACGGCGGCTTCATGACCGCCATGGCGATGTTTCTGGCGCCGGATACATTTCGCGCGGGCGCTTCGTTCTCTTCGGTGAACGACTGGGAGAATTACAATGCCTTCTATACCGAGCAGCGGCTGGGCAAGCCACAGGAGTATCCCGAAGCTTACCGGCGCAGCTCGCCGATCCATTTTTCGAGCCTTTTGAAGAATCCGTTTCTGATGGTGCATGGCATCGTGGACAATAACGTAATGTTCCAGGATACCGTGCAACTTAGCGAGAAGTTGATTCATGAGGGAAAGGATTTCTCGGAGATTTACTATCCGGAGGAGAGTCACATCTTCGTGCGGGATGAGTCTCTGATCGACGCATTCCGGCGGGCGACGGAATTTTTCGACCGGAACCTGGGCCAATGAAGCTGCCGCGGGTATATCCGATCCTGGATACGGGGGCGTTCGAGGCGCGGGAGTTTCCGTTTACACGCGCGGCGGCGGCGTGGCTGGAAGGAGGCGCGGGGATTCTGCAATTGCGCCACAAGCAACACTGGGGGCGCGCGGTCTTCGATGCGGCGCGCGAGATCGCACGTATGTGCCGCGAGGCCGGCGCTCTATTCGTCGTGGACGACCGGGCCGATATCGCGATGCTGCTGGAAGCCGGCCTGCACGTGGGCCAGGACGACTTGCCGCCGCGGGATGCGCGCCGCCTGATGGGCGCGGATGCTATGATCGGTTACTCCAGCCATAATATACAACAGATTTGCGCGGCGGGCGGCGAGCCGGTGGACTACGTGGCGTTTGGCCCGGTATACTCGACCGCGTCCAAACGAAACCCGGATCCGGTGACGGGGGTCGAAGGTTTAGAGGAGTGCCGCACGCTGGTGGAAAAACCGTTGGTGGCGATCGGCGGCATCACCAGGGAGACGGCGCGTGCGGTGCTGGCGGCGGGCGCCGATGCGGTGGCGGTGATCGGCGATTTGTTGCCCGCCCGGTTGACGAGCTTGTCCTTGCGCCAGCGGATGGAAGAATGGCAACTGGTAACGAAGTGAAGACGGGCTCCGGCCTCATTAAAGGCCTCGGCCTGATGGATTCGACCACGCTGGTCGTGGGGTCGATGATCGGCTCGGGCATCTTTATCGTATCCGCCGATATTGCCCGGCAAGTGAATTCGCCGGGGTTGCTGATGATGACCTGGGTAGCCACCGCGGTGCTCACGCTGATCGCGGCGCTCAGTTACGGCGAACTGGCGGCGGCCATGCCGCATGCGGGTGGACAATACGTCTATCTGCGCGAGTCGTTCGGGCCGCTGAGCGGTTTCCTGTATGGATGGACGCTGTTCCTGGTGATCCAGACCGGCACGATTGCGGCGGTCGCGGTAGGTTTCGCCAAGTTCGCGGGCGTGTTCGTACCTTGGATCTCCGCGCAGAACCACTTGATCGGCAGCGGCAGGGTCGGGCTAACCACGCAGCAGCTTGTGGGTGTCGCGATCGTGGGGCTGTTGACCGTAGTCAACATGCGCGGCATCCGCACGGGCGCGGTAGTGCAGAATATTTTCACGTTTGCGAAGACCGCGGCGCTGCTGGGGTTGGTTGCCATCGGGTTTCTACTGGGCCGCAACCCGGCGGCTCTGGCGCGGAATTTCGGGCATTTCTGGGACGGCGCCGGCTGGAGCATGCACGTGGTGCGACTGGTGGGCGTGGCCATGGTTGGGTCGCTTTTTTCCGCGGACGCCTGGAACAATGTCACGTTCACGGCGGGCGAAGTCCGCAATCCGCGGCGCAATCTGCCGATTGCGCTTGCGCTGGGCGTGACCATCGTGATGGGTCTTTACATCGCGGCCAATTGCGTGTACCTGAATGTGTTGCCGTTCGAAGCCATTCAGCATGCGCCGGAGGATCGCGTGGCCACCGCCGCCATGAAGCAGATCCTGGGCCCGGCAGGGGTGGGGATTATGGCGGCCGCGATCATGGTTTCGTGCTTCGGCTGCGTGAACGGGTTGATCCTGGCGGGCGCCCGCGTATATTATGCGATGTCGCTCGACGGGCTGTTCTTCCGCAAGGCCGGCGCGCTGGGCGCGCGGCACCATGCGCCGGTGTTCGCGCTGGCCATGCAAGGCGTTTGGACCGTTATCCTTACTCTGAGCGGCACCTACAGCGACTTGCTGGACTACGTGATCTTCGCCGCGCTCGTTTTCTATATCCTGACGATTGCAGGCATCTTCGTGCTGCGCCGCACGCGACCGGGAATGGAGCGGCCGTATAAGGCTTTCGGCTATCCGGTGCTGCCGGCTGTTTATATTGTCGCAGCGGGGGCGATTGAGTTCCTGTTGCTGGCTTACAAGCCGAATTACACTTGGCCAGGGTTGATTATCGTTTTGCTGGGTGTGCCTGTTTATTATATTTGGCGGCCTGCGAGGCCGCCGCAGGCTGCGAGCCTGCCCCACTTGAAAGGTCCGAAATGAATCTTACGGCGACTAAGTCGCTTGAACGCATCAAGTCCGAAGCCGACGACAGCGAGCACTCACTCAAGCGCACGCTGGGGCCGGTGAACCTGGTGGCGCTGGGGATCGGCGCGATCATCGGCGCCGGATTGTTTTCGCTGACGGGCATCGCAGCGGCCGAGAACGCCGGGCCGGCGGTGGTGCTCTCGTTCGTGGTGGCGGCCATCGGATGTGCGTTCGCGGGCATGTGCTACAGCGAGTTCTCCACCATGATTCCCATCGCGGGCAGCGCGTACACTTATGCGTACGCCACCATGGGGGAACTGCTGGCGTGGATCATCGGATGGGACCTGGTGCTGGAATACGCGGTGGGCGCGGCCACGGTGTCGGTAAGCTGGTCAAGCTACGTGGTGAAGCTGTTTCACACGATGGGCATCGAGCTGCCGGCCAGCCTCGTCAATTGCCCGTTCGACCCAACCCCAGGCATCATCAATCTGCCGGCGGTCATTATTATTGTTCTGATGTCGACGCTGCTGATCGTCGGCATACAGGAATCGGCGCGCGTGAACGGGTTCATTGTGGCGGTGAAAGTGGTGATCGTGATCATCGTGATCGCGGTGGGGTTCGCATATATCAACCGCGCCAATTATACGCCGTTCATTCCCCCAAACACAGGGAAGTTTGGCGAGTTTGGCATCAGCGGCGTAATGCGCGCGGCGGCCGTGGTGTTCTTCGCGTTCATCGGTTTCGACGCGGTCTCCACCGCGGCCCAGGAGGCGCGCAAGCCCCAGCGCGATATGCCCATCGGGATCATCGGCTCGCTGGCGGTTTGCACGATTCTCTACGTGCTGTTCGCGCACGTGCTCACCGGCATGGTGAATTACAAGATCTTCCGGGGAGACGCGTCGCCGGTAGCCACGGTCATCAAACAGTTTCCGAGTGCCGCGCTGCAGATCGTGATCGTCATCGGCATTATCGCCGGCTATAGCTCGGTGATTCTGGTGATGCTGCTGGGGCAATCGCGCGTGTTCTTTTCGATGTCGCGCGACGGGCTGCTGCCCAAGGTGTTTTCGGACGTGCATGCGAAGTTCCGCACTCCTTGGCGCTGCAACCTGATTTTCATGGCGTTTGTTTCGCTCTTCTCGGGTTTCCTGCCGATTTCGAAGCTGGGCCACATGACCAGCATCGGCACGCTGCTGGCGTTCGTGATCGTGTGCATCGGCATCATGGTGATGCGGCGCACGCGCCCGGATCTGCCGCGGCCGTATCGCACGCCGCTGGTGCCGCTGGTGCCGGTGCTGGGAATTTTGGTGTGTCTGGCGATGATGGCTTCGCTCGATCATGAGACGTGGTACCGGCTGGTGATCTGGCTGGCGATCGGGCTATGCATCTACTTCGGGTATAGCCGGCACCACAGCCACCTGGCGGCCGGCAAGCGATAGGCTTAGCCAGTTAGGCGGTGACGCACAGAGGCCGCGGTCAGGCCCGCGGCTTGCGCAAGATACGGTTGCACAAACTCGTCTGGCCCAGACCAAGGCGGAGCCTTGGCCCTCGTGGCGCACGCCCCCGGCGTACCGTGAAGATCGGCCATCGATATGAGGTGCCTTTTACTACGCTTTCATCCTCGGAGACGCTTACAAGCTTGCCTGTTTCGAAGCTATGCTTTGTTGCGGCGAGACAAGTAAGTGCAGGCGTCAGCGTCAATGCGACTATCAGTAGCGCTTTGCGCACTTCGCATCCTCGTTAAAATCCGAGCTTCCGACGCTCGGGCTGCGGTTGGAGGTTTTGAAAGTAAAACACGATGCCCTCCATCTGTCGCAGAACAAATTGCTCATCACAATATGACTTATCGGACATTTGCTTGCGTGCGGGAAAGCGTCCTGAACGCGGCGCACGCGATACTCCGACAATGCGCGGTTTCAGTTCAGCACCCGGAACCCGGAATGAAGACAAGTCAACAGCGTACGCTTCTTCAAGAGCGGTCACAATTTCATGGAGTTGTGCCACGGCTCCTTCATCCTACGAATTGGGCGGATGCGCTCGCAATGCTTCAAACCGTGCCCAAGCAAGGCTCTGCTTGTGCATATAGTCCATGTGAAGATGCTAACACCGATGCGGCGGAAAGACGCGCTGCGCCCGCCCGAGGTCTTTAGCCCAATCTGGGTGGAAACCATTCTGGCCGATAAATGGAACTCGTAAACGGTTGCGGGGGCAGGGTGGTAGATGTACAACGCGGCTATGCGGGCACCTGAAGGAAAATAGAACCATGACCGGAATTCAGTTTGTGACCGATGAGAAGGGGCGCAAGGTCGGCGTTCTGATCGACCTGAAAACACACGGGGCCGTCTGGGAGGACTTCGCGGACGGCTGATTTCGGAATCGCGCCGAAAGGAAAAGGGCATTCCTTACGAGCAATACCTCGACGATGGATGCGCCCCATCCAGACCGGCTGTAAAGCTGTACAGCCGCATTCATCAAACCTTGCGCGTCACGCCCGCCACGGAAGCCTGGATCACCGATCACGTTTGGGAACTCAAAGAGCTTCTGGACTAGAGGCTTCACGGAGCATCTTGGACATTTCAGCCATCTTCTCGTGAATACTCGGGAAACGCTCTATAACCATCTGTTCTAGTGAGCGAAGATGTGCAATTGCGTTTCTCGTATCATCAATATTGTTCAGCGGCTTCGACAAAGCCTCGATCCACCATGGGGCGCTTCCCCTCCAGACATCCTGCTCCATTGCATACGCCAGAATCTCGCTAATCCTCACGTCAAACTTAAAGCACTCGGCATACTGAATAATTATCGACCTGCGGCACGACGCTTCAATCGAATCGATCAATCGAGAGGTAGACAGCATGGGCTTGAGCGCGGTCAACAAAGTTCTGACGAAGCTCGCTTTCCGCACGATGCTACTGAAGAATGCGTACACGCGGGAGCAGTTTCAGCAAATGTTGGCGCAGACCGCTTTTCGCAACGTGGACATCCGGGAGGAGGGCATCGGCTTCCGAGATTACCATGACAAAGTGAAAACTGGCTGGAGTTTTTAGATCCGCTCGTAGGCCTTCAAGAATAGCGCTCTCGGTATGCCGGCCTGACGACAGGCATTTTGCAGTGTATGCCCCTTGATGTGAAGGTGATTCGGCAGCGTCGGAGTGTCGCACGTGCCGTCCGCACGTTGGCGCCGCATCAGAATATGCTCATGCTCCCGATCGATCCGGAAATCCAGCGCTTCGAGGGCTCGGATGACCCTGGCCTTCGGCGCGTCAACGGGAAATCGGGACACCCAGCGTAACCTCGGCTTCGGCGATGAAGGCTTCCAGTACCGGAGACTCATCGCTGAAGGTTGGTTCGTCACCGGCGTTATCGAGGGTAAAGCGGATCGCCGAAGTAACATCCGCGAGTGCTTCATCGTATGTATCGCCCTCGCCCACGATAGCCACGCCGTCGCGAAGCCCGAGCGGATAGGCAACGTAACCATTGTCGTGCCGTTCCACGATGATTTTGATTTTCAGGGCCATTTCAAATCCACAATAGCGAATATTAGCGCACGCAGCGGCAGGCGCCTGGGACCTGTGACTGCCTCAGTTCTTCCCCGGCCGCGACTTCGCCACAATCCCGGCCGCCTCGTCGATCGTCAGAAATTGATTCACCGCCGTGCCGCCCAACTTCTGTTTAGCGCCGCTGGGCCACTCGATCTCGATCGTCTCGACCGCCGGATCGCCGCCCAGCCCAAACGTGAGCGCCAGGTCGCTCTGCGAGCAGTAACTCGACCCGCTGTGCACCATGTTCCATTGCTTGCCCGACTTACTGGTCACCCGCACCACCGCGCCGATCCCATCGCGATTCGACTTGCGCCCCACCAGCCGCACGCAAATCCAATTGTTCCGGTTGCCGCCATCGTTGCGGAACAGGTAAGCCGGGCCGTCGTTGGTCGTCACCAGAATATCCGGATCGCCGTCGCGGTCGTAATCCGCATAGGCCGCGCCACGCGCCACCACGGGCCGGTTGAAGGCCGCGCCCATGCGCGACGTCACGTTCTCGAACTGGCGCTTGCCCATATTATGGAACAGCAGCGGGGCCTCCTTGTATTGCACTTTGGGCTGCACGCGGCCGATCTCTTCTTCGATGTGGCCGTTGGCCGCGAAGATGTCGGGGTAGCCGTCCAGGTCGTAATCGAAGAAAAATGCGCCGAAAGTCAGCGTCAGCAGACTGGCGCGGCCTACGGCCGAGGAAGGCGCCTCGTCTACAAACAGCCCCGTGCCTTCGTTGTGATACAGCCCCAGCATCTGGTTCGAGAAGTTGCCCACCAGCAGATCCGGCCGTCCGGAGCGGCCGTAATCGGCGGCGTCCACGCCCATCGCGCCGCGCGCCACGCCGTCTTCGCCGAAGGCCACGCCGGCGGCCACCCCCTCTTCGGTGAACGTGCCGTTGCGGTTGTTGCGGTACAGCTTGTTGGGCTGTGTATCGTTGGTGACAAACAGATCCGGCCAACCGTCGCCGTTGTAATCCAGCACGGCGACGCCCAGCGACTTGCTGTTCGGATCGGCCACCCCGGCCTTTTGGCTGACGTCTTCGAACTTTCCGTTGCCTAAGTTGCGATACAACTTCGAAGAGGTTCCCTTATAGGACTCCGGCGTGCAATACGACTTAGCCGCTCCGTCGAGCGAACACCAGATGTCGCCCTTGGCTGTCCACTGCACGTAGTTGGCGACGAACAGGTCCAGCTTGCCGTCGCGATCGTAATCCACCCAGGCGGCGCT
The DNA here is from genome assembly GCA_050008575.1 of Bryobacteraceae bacterium. Taxonomy (GTDB): domain Bacteria; phylum Acidobacteriota; class Terriglobia; order Bryobacterales; family Bryobacteraceae; genus Bog-159. The sequence goes on along the minus strand of JBEKMJ010000011.1, from coordinate 96,496 downwards.
GGTACCGAAGCTGGCGTTATTAATCCCAGCGGCTTTGGTGACATCGCGAAACTTGCCGTGGCCTTCGTTGTGGAACAGACGGTCGCCTTCCAGAGCGGTGAGGTAGACGTCGTCGCGGCCATCGTTATCGTAATCGCCGATAGCCACGCCCATGCCGTACATCTCCACGTCCAGGCCGCTGCCCGCGGTGATGTTGGTGAATGTGCCGTCGTGGTTATTGCGATACAGCGCGGGCAGAGACTTGCGTCCGCGCGGCGTCCAGTCTTTGCCGTTGATCAGCAGGATATCGGGCCAACCGTCGCCGTCGGCATCGAACCAGGCGACTCCGGAACCCAGTGTCTCCGGCAGGAATTTCTGACCGGCGCGCCCGCTGTTATGCACGAATTTGATACCGGCTTGGGCAGTCACATCCGTGAATGTGACCGACGCGGGAGCCACGATGCCGGAGGCGGCCATGGCGGCTACCGCGGCAACCAAAGCAAGGGCTACGAAGCATTGTTTCACTGGCCGCCCCCCGATGCGCCGCCAACCAGGGCCGGCCGCGGGCTGCGTATCGGCCACAACAGCAGGATCGCCAGCACCACTCCCAACGCCAGGTGCAGCACTACGTTGTCCATATAGAAGATAGTGGGCGACGCGAACGCCGCGATATACGAGGTATTGACTAACAGTAGCACCAGCAGGGCGCCGGCGCACCGGCCAAGCTTGTCCGGTTTCATTGGATTGCCCCTTTAACGTTGGCTAGTAGCATAACACCCGGCGAAACGAACCCTCTATAGCATTTTGTGACTAATAGGTACCTACTACCAGAGGCAAATGCCCGCAGGAGTGTGGTACCGGCCGCTGAAGGCGCGTCACATGGGTGCGTCTAGTGTATCGACATTATTGACGCCCGGCACGCATCGCCGCTACACTCGCCTCATTGCACTGGAGGGAGTGAGTTAGCCATGCGTGTCTTTACGTGCCTTATAGGACTGCTTGCAGTCTGTGCCAACCTGCCGGCGCAGTCCGACGGCCCCGATCCGTTGCACATCGGGTCGGTCACTGTCTCGGGATCGATTCACGAGCGCTACGAGGATTGGGACTTTTTCGATGCGAAAGGCGAAAACCACTACGGATATTCCGGGTCGCTCTTGCGCCTGATGTTTAGCCAGAAGGAACAGACCTACGACTGGGCGGTTGAACTGGCCGCGCCGATCTTACTCGGGATACCGAATCACGCGGTGCAGCCCGCGCCGCTGGGACAACTCGGTTTGGGCGCAGCCTACTACGCGGCGAATCACAACGATCAAAACGCCGCCAGCATTTTCGTCAAGCAGGCCTGTCTCCGCCTGAAGAGCGAGCATTCCAGTGTGCGGTTCGGCCGGTTCGAATTCACCGACGGCGGCGAAGTCACGCCCAAGGACGAAACGCTGGCCATCGTCAAGCGGGATGGCATCTCACAGCGCTTGATCGGCACTTTCGGCTTCTCCGACGTGCAGCGTAGCTTCGACGGCGCCCAGTATACTTATTCCAACGGCGCGTGGAACGTCACGGCTTTCAGCTCCGTGCCCGACCGCGGCGTTTTCCAGGTGGATGGCTGGGGATGGGTCAAGACGCCCGTGACTTACCTGGCACTTACGAAGCAGGCTTCGTTCGGCGCCAGCAAAGCTGAATGGCGCGTATTCGGCATCTATTACAATGACGACCGGGGCGTGGTCAAGACGGACAACCGTTCCGCCGCGGCGAAGGCCAAAGACCTTGCGGGGATCGATATCGGCACGTTCGGTGGTCACTATATCATGGCGACTCCCACCTCTGCCGGCACCTTCGACCTGCTGGGCTGGGGCGCGCTGCAGACCGGGAAATGGGGCTCGCTCACGCAAAAGTCGGGAGCCGGCGCCGTGGAGGCGGGCTTCCAGCCGAAGATTGTCAAGGCCGTCCGGCCGTGGCTGCGCGGCGGCTACTTCTACTCGACCGGCGACAACAATCCCAATGACGGCACTCATGGAACCTTCTTCGCCATCCTGCCCACGCCGCGCGTGTACGCCCGCTTTCCGTTCTTCAACGAGATGAACAACCGCGATCTGTTTGGCGAACTGATGCTGCGCCCCACTAAGTCGCTGGTTCTCCGCTCCGACGTGCATGGGCTGTGGCTGGCGAACAGCCACGATCTCTGGTACTCCGGCGGCGGCGCCTTCCAGCCGTGGACCTTCGGCTTCAACGGCCGCCCGTCCAACGGCGCCACGGGCCTGGCGACGCTTTATGACATCAGCGCGGATTACCAATGGACGCGCGGTCTCTCGACGGGTCTCTACTTCGGCTATGCGCGCGGCGGCGCAGTGGTGGAACATATCTTCCCCGGAGACAGCAATGGCACGCTCGGATTTCTCGAAGTAAACTACCGCTTTTGAGGCCGCACGTGCGGCTGGGGGATCGCCATCACATCCTCCACCGATTCCAGCGCCAGGCCGGGGGCCGGCTTTTGGTCCGGCGCCGCAACGGGGACGGAGCTTTTGAATAGTCCGGTTACCGTGGCCTGGACTACCGGGTTCTTCTTCACTTCCTTTATCAGTTTCTGGAATCCCTTGCTTTTCGCGAGCTTCACAAACTGCGGGTCGTCGGGCGTGTAGAATTTCAGTTCCGCGCCGCAGCTTTCGTCGCCCACGCCTGCTGGTAAGTCTTGTACGCCCGTTTCCACGATCGCCCGCACCTGCACCCGTTTGCCGTCGAAACTTTCGGGATGCTTGGCGATCTCGCAAAGGGTGGTTTTGACCGGTGCGGCGGACTTGGACTGGCCGAAGGCGAAACCCGGCGCCAGGCCGAAGAACAGGATAGGGACCATCGCGAATGCCGCTGCCATTCAATCATTATGGCAGCGCCCCGTGTTCATGTCTTGTTATGGGCTTCCGGCTTATGCGGCGACACGCGCGCGGCCTTCGCCTGCAGCGGCGGCTTCCGCGTCTTGCCCGCCATCCAGGTACGGACGACCTTTGGATGTCTTCCTTTGTCCATCAGTAGTAGGGTTACTTTGGCGAACCTCGCCGGACCGGGTATCGCGATTGCAGAAAAGCGACCGGATCCGTGAGTTGCCTGACCGTCATGCGATCGGCATACTCCGGCATGCGAAAATCCACGCCGGCGGTAACGAGTTCCTTCCGCTGAGCGGACCGCTGGTACGCCCGCTTGGACGAAGGATTGACGATCGAAGCCGTCAAATAGCCGTCGGTCATTTCGTTCGCGACCAAGCCTCCCAGCACCACTGGAACTGGCGGCTGGACGGCGGGCTGAGGCAACTCCACGCCCGGCACTTCATGGCAGCGCTGGCACTCGAGCGCCAAGGCGCCGAGCAGCGCGGCAATCGGCAGCCATACCAAGCATCGCCGCATATCTCACCTCTCTACCAGAACAGTAAGGCGGGTGCCGGCCGATGTCAAGCCGGGTGCTTATTAACCGGCCAACGATTTCGCCGCTTTGGGCGTAATCGTCTGTTGAGCCAGCACTTAGCACGCGTCAAAACATTGGAAAACTCCGTTGCGCACGTCGAGCGAGCGTGCGCCGCAGGCAACAGGTGTGCCAAACAGGCAGCGGCCGAAGTGGCTCATTTTTCCGAAATACGTGTAACTTCGCACATGTGACTCGCATCAATTAAGATAAGCACGTCGTAATCAGGCATATATGAAAGTTCTGTCCGCATTCCTTTTTCTGTCAATCACCTTGCTACCGCAGGCCGTTCTAGCAAAGAAAGCCGCCGTGGACTATCCGGCAACGTACGCTGGCGGCAGCCTGCCTTTGAACCACCAGAAAGTCCGCGCCGCGCTCGCCAAAGATGAAGTCGTTTTCATTCAGGGCGGCCGCCGCATCGCTGTCCCAGTCAAGAGTATTACGGAGATATCGTGCGGCACCGAAGTGCGGCGCCGGCTGGGCGCCTCGGTTCTCGACGTAGTTCCGTTGATGCATCTCGGCGAGAGCGAGACTCACTACATCGGAGTTGCGTGGACGGGCGCCCATGGAAATACCGCACCCGCGCAAGTGCTCTTACGGTTGAGCCGCGGCGAATATCGGGATTTTCTCGCCGCGCTTGAACAGGCGACCGGAATCAAGGCGGTCGACACCAATCGCGTGGCGACCGTAGTTCACTACCAGATCTGACTCGTCTCTTGGGCTCACAGCCCACCGTGGAACCGTCCGAATGCGCGGGCCGCCATGAGCGACGCGATCAGAATGCCCGCCCCCAGCGCGAGCGCGTGCCGGGTGTTCCGCAGGTTGAAGCTGCCGACACGACAGACCAGCAAGTAGCCCACGGCAAGGTTGAAGAGGCCCCATAGGACATTGACCGTCGACGAGGACAAGCCTACCCCGGGCGGCGATGCGAAGGGACTTTGGAAGGCGTGCCCGGAAATCCCATTGCCGAAATGAGGCAGGCTGTTCGCGAGGAAGACGCCCCCGAGGAAGTACGCCACGTAGTGGTACCAGCGCATCGTCGCTCCCTTCTGGCCGCCAACGAATGGTAACAGGTCTCTCGGATTGACGATAATGGTGTCAGACGATGAAAATCGCGCTGGCTCAGATCAACACCACCGTCGGCGACCTGGCCGGCAATGTGGACCGCATGATCCGCGCGGCACGTGAAGCCGCGGCGGCCGGCGCGCAAGTGGTGGTCTTCCCGGAACTCTCGGTCACCGGCTATCCCCCGCGCGACCTGGTCGAGAAGCCCACCTTTGTGGAACGCTCCGGGCAGCAGTTGGAACGCTTGGCCGCCGAGACCGCCGGGCTGCCGCTGGCCGTGATCGGCGGCTACGTAGGCCCCTCGGCATCGTCCACCGGCAAGCGTGCCACCAACAGCGCGGCAGTACTGGCGGGAGGGCGCATCCTGTTCCGCCAAACCAAAATGTTGCTGCCCACCTACGATGTGTTCGACGAAGCGCGCTATTTCGTCCCGGCCGAATCGCAATCCCTGCTCCTCCTGGATGGCCGCAAAATAGCGCTCACCATCTGCGAGGACGCCTGGAACGACAAGCAGTTTTGGGAGCGCCCGCTCTATCGCCGCGACCCGGTACAGGAACTGGCGCATTGCGGCGCCGAACTGCTGATCAGCATCAACGCTTCGCCCTATCACATGGGCAAGCGCGCGCTGCGCCGCGAGATCTTCGCCGCCACCGCGCGCCGCCACGCCATTCCGCTGGTGTACGTCAACCAGGTGGGCGGCAACGATCAACTGGTGTTCGATGGCGCCAGCTTCGCCATGGACGCCACCGGCCGCGTGGCCGCATCCGCCGCCTCCTTCGGCGAGGACCTGGCGCTGTTCGATTCCGATACCGGCGCGGGCGATCAAAACGATAACCTGCCGGATGAATGCGAAGCGGTCTATGCGGCGCTGGTGCTGGGCACGCGCGACTACATCCGCAAGTGCGGCTTCGAGCGCGTGCTCATCGGGCTGAGCGGCGGCATCGATTCCTCGCTGACGGCCGCCATCGCGGTAGACGCGCTGGGCGCGAACAACGTCACCGGAGTGGGCATGCCCGGACCGTTTTCATCGGAAGGCAGTGTCCGCGATGCGCGCGCGCTGGTTGAAAGCCTGGGCATCCGGTTCGAGATGGCGCCTATCTCGCCCGTCTACGACGAGTTCCTGCACGTGCTCGATCCTTTATTCGCCGGCGCGCGGCGGGATGTCACCGAGGAGAATCTACAGGCCCGCCTGCGCGGCGTGACGCTGATGGCGCTCTCCAATAAGTGGGGCGCACTGGTGCTCACCACCGGAAACAAGAGCGAGCTGGCCGTGGGTTACTGCACCTTGTACGGCGATATGTGCGGCGGCCTGGCGGTGATCAGCGATGTGCCTAAGACGCTGGTTTACGAACTGTCGCGCGTGGCCAACCGGCGGCATGCTTGTGCGATCCCGGAAAGCGTGTTCGAAAAGCCGCCCTCGGCCGAGTTGCGCCCCAACCAGAAGGACAGCGACTCGCTTCCGCCGTACGAAACCCTGGACCGGGTCTTGCGCGCGTACGTGGAAGAGTATCAGGCCCCGCGGCAGATCGCGCAGGATCTTGGCCTGCCGCTCGAAACCGTGGTGGATATCGTGAACAAGGTGGACCGCAACGAGTACAAAAGGCAGCAGGCCGCGCCGGGGTTGAAGGTCACCTCCAAGGCATTCGGTATCGGCCGCCGGTTCCCGATCGCCCAGAAGTACGCGGAGTAGGCTCGCAGGCTGCGCGGGCCTCGCAGGCCCGCCCTTCAGCAAGCGGCCGGTTACCGCCGCTCTCTGCGCTCCACGTGGCGTTCCACGCGCGGGCCGACCGGCCGCGCCACGGGCACCGCATACGAGTGCACATACCGATCGCGGTTCACCCAGGTGCGCGCCCACGGGCGATGATCGATGACGATCTCGTGGGTGCGCCATCCCATTACCGGACCGGCCCAGCCGAACGGCGCGAACGCCCCCACGAAGATCCCCGGCCCGAAAGTGATGCCCACTCCCGCGAAGAAGCCCGGCCGCCGCGCCACGAACACAAGCCGCGGGTCGTAGTAAGGCACGTACACATAGCCCGGATTGACAGGCAGAATTTCGATATCTCCCGGCCCGGCAACCACCACCCGGTCTTGCGAGTTGCTCTCCAGATAGCCGGCGTCCAGGGCTTTTTGGCGCATGCGCTGCACGGCGTCCATCACATCCGGGCGCTGCGTTAGAACGGCATTGCCGAGCGCTTGCGTCCACCCGGGATCCTTGGCCATCGTGTCCAGCACGGATGGAAAGGGAATCAGCGCCAGTACGCTGGGATCGAAGGAAAGGTTGTCCTCGTACATTGCCCTGGACAATTCATCGGCGCGCAGATAGCCGTGCTGATTGGCCCAGGCGGCGGCTGCGGGTATGTCGTTCCAGAACGTCGAACCTGTGAGCACCTGCGCCAGCAACGGGTCGGGATAAAGCGCAATGCGCCCCACCAAGTCGTCCAGTTGCGGTGGCGTGAGCGCGGGCGCCGCCTGCTGCGGATAACCCTGCGCGGGCGGATAGCCCTCGGGCGGCTGGGGTGGAGGGGGCGGATCCTGCGCCAGCACCGCCGCACACAAGACACTGGCAACCGCGCTTGCCCAAAGAACGGCTTTGATCGACATGGAACGTCCCCCCGCCCAGGACTATCGCACGATTTCTACCGCCACCGGCCCCAGCCACGGCCCCAATACCCGCGGCCCCCATAGAGTCCGATGCCCGGCCCCCAATAATACGGGTAGCCATACCCATAAGCATAAGCATACGGATAGGCATAAGGAGACGGGTAGCCATAGCCGTAATACCCCGGATTGGGCGGTCTCGTACGGTTCTGCACGTCGTACGGCCGCTCGTAATCGTTGGCATTCACCCAGCGGAACGCTTGGGGCGCCGCCTCGGTGGAGACGGCAATGGGAGCCTCTACCCGGAACGTGAGAGTCTGCTCCGGATAAAGCAGGGTCGGCCGGCCCCGGGTCACCAGTACCCCGACGATTCCGACCAGAGCGCCCGCGCCCGCGCCAATCGCCGCGCCTCTGCCCCAATCGGCTGCCGCGCCGATGGCCGCGCCAGCCGCGGTAGTTGCGCCCACGGCACCCACATCGCGGCCCACCGACGTCGGGCCGTTCCGGGTGAACATTGCCGTTTGCATCGGTACAGGCTGTCCGTCGGACAGCGTGAGGTCGGTCAATTGGACGGCCAACCTCGAGACACCCTCGACGCGACCGGCTTTCTTGGCTTCGGTCACTTTGCCGCCGACGGTCTGCCCACGCTCGGCAATCACCACGCCGTCCGCGACCACAGGCTTCGCCAAAGTGGCGGCAAAGGCATCCCCCACCTGATTGCGGTCGGACGACAGACCCTGATTCAGCCGCACGGTAATGTAAGTGCCCGGCTTGATCGTCAGTTTCGCCGGGATGGGGCCGCGATTGTAATTGGCGGCCGGTGGCTGATATCGATTCCCTTGGCCGGGATAAGGCGCCGCGGGCTGACCGCTCTGGGAATAATTCGGGTCCATGGTGGCGCGGGGAGCGGCTTCAGGCGCCGGAGTACCTTCGACCGGCGAAGGCGTCGCCGCAGGCGCGGTTGCCTGCGCGGGCGGAGCGGCCTGCGCGGATTGAGCAGGCGGTGGATCGTCGGCCTTACGCCATTGGCCGTTCGCTGCAGCACCTTGCTGTTGATCGGCCGACGGTGGCGCCGCAGGCTGGTCTTGCGCGAACATCGCGCCCGCTCCAATTAGGAAACCGAGTGTAACGGAGCAGATTGCGGTACGAATCGGGCTGTCTAAACTATTCTTCATATATAGCTGCCTCACAAGTGACAACGGACTGTCTCATGCATCCGTTGCGCCATTCCAAAAACACTGCTAAGTATATGAAATCATGAGACCAAACTTCCGAGTTTTGTGGCCGCAATGCACCGCCGCTGGTGCATTTCAGCCACTAGAAACCGGACGGCGGGAGTGATAGTCTAAAAGGCAGGTGATTTATGAGAAAGACTCTGATTATCTTGTCGATGATGGTGTGTTTGTTGTGGGCGGGCGCGGCCTTCGCAGCGAGCCACGGTGGCGGCGGTGGTCATGGTGGCGGCGGTGGCGGTCATGCCGCGATCAGTGGCGGCGGCCACGGCTTTAGCGGCGGTGCGGCAAGAGGATATGGCTATGCCGGGCGCGGCTATGGCTATGGAGGCTATGGTTATCGCGGTGGATATGGCTACGGCTATGGCGGCGGCTGGGGTTGGGGCGGCGGCTGGGGTCTTGGACTCGGCTACTGGCCCGGATATTACGGCTACGGGTATGGATATCCCTACTATTACGGATACACCCCGTACTACTCTGCCGATCCCTATGACTCTCCCTATGGATACGCGCCGTCCTATTATCCGAACGCCTATGTGTATCCCGCTCCCGCAGTCGGCGTAGGCGTGGTGGTAGGCGGTGGTTGGCGTCACTTCGGGCGCTAGCCGGGCGGCTTCATGAGTCCTGCAGCCACTTGACGAGCTTTTGCTCGCCTGTGGAGATTGTCGTTTGGTGGGGCAGGCGGTTTCGCCTGCTGTGGGTTGGAGGCCAAGCCGTATGATGACCTCCTTATTCCGTTCTTGCCAGTCGATTGATATGCCGTTGTTCGCGCCGGTTGGAACGGTTGCCGTGGCTTCGGAAGCGGGAGCGCTAAAGACCGCCGTAGTACCGCTAGAGAGGTGGGGCACGGCGTTAATGTCCTACCGAGCCGGATTGTAGAAACCTCCCGCCGCTGTGCGAGGGCCAGGGCAGCGCACGGCGCTGCCCTACTGTTCGCGAGGCTCGTCCACCTTCAGAAACTGGTCGGCGGCGATGTCTTTCAGCACCTGCTGAATGCCGCCCGGCCAGCGGATTTCGATGGAAGCGATCCTGGTTTCCGCGCCCAGCCCGAAGTGCACGCGCTTGTCGCTGGACGACATGAAGCCCACGCTGATGGCGACGTGGTTGTAGAGCACGCGGCCGGAAGCCGTCGTCACCTTGACTTTCGCACCCACCGCGTCGCGCGCGCTCTTGTGGCCGGTCAGGCTCAGCATCAGCCAGTGATTGCCGCTGTCGGCGGTGTTCATCAGGATGCGCGGCGTGTCGTTCAGCGAGGTGACCACGATATCCATGGCGCCGTCGTTGTTGAGGTCCCCGAATGCCGACCCACGCTGGAAGCCCTTGCGCAGGAAGTCCGCGCCCATCCGATCGGACACATCCACGAAGGCTTTCCCACCCACGTTTTCGAACATAGTGTCGTGCTGCGGCGATTTCTCGTTCACTTGGTCGACGTGGCCATTGGAGGAGTAGATATCCTTCCAGCCGTCATTGTTATAGTCGATGAATCCGTTGCTCCAACCGGAGAAGGGCAAGCTCAGCGTCTGGATCTTGGAGGCATAAGGAAACGTGAATAAGTTGCCGCGATTGCGCAGAAGCTGCCACACCTGGCCCATCAGATTGTTATAGAAGATGTCCACGTTGCCGTCGTTGTCGTAGTCTTTGGCGTCCGACCCCATGGAAGATCCGGTGTGCGCGCTGTCGTTGTAAGCGACTCCCAGTTCCAGTCCTTTTTCTTCGAAGGTGCCGTTACCCTGGTTGATGAAGAGGGAATTGGGCTCGGTGTCGTTGGCGATGAAGACGTCCGGCAGCCCGTCGTTATTGAAGTCGGCGATGGAGATGCCCATGCCCTTGCCGGGGGACTTGGCCAGCCCGGACTTTTCGGTGACATCCTCGAACTTGCCGTGGCCCAGGTTGTGGTAAAGGCGCGGGGGCACGCTTTTGTAGCGCCGCGGATCGCAGTAATATTCTTTGTCGTCCGTGACGCAGCGGATGTCGGTGCGCGGGGTCCAGACGGTGTAGTTGGAGACGATCAGATCGAGAAGACCGTCGTTGTCGTAGTCGAACCAGGCGGCGGCCACGCTGAGGGTGTCCGGCGGCTTGCCGCCGATGCCCGAAGCCGCTGTCACATCCGTGAACGTACCGTTGCCGTTGTTACGATAGAGGACGTTACGGCCGGCGCCGCAGATGAACAGATCCTCATAGCCATCGTTGTCGTAGTCGCCCACGGCCACGCCGAAATTGAAATCCAGGTGTTCACCCAGCAGGCCGGCCCGGGCGGTCAAATCTTCGAAAGTCCCGTCGGCGCGCTGCTTCAGCAGGCAGTTGTAATAGGATGGATCGGTCTTCTTCAATTCGGGCAGTTTGGCGCCGTTGGTGAAGAAGAGGTCCAGGCGGCCGTCGTTATCGAAATCGAAGATCGCGACGCCGCCGCACATGGGCTTTGGAAAATACTTGCGGCTCTCGGGGTTGTTGTTGCTTTTGTAGGCGATTTTGGAGCGGGGCGCGGCGTCGATGAAGGTGGGGCGGTGGGGTGTTTGGGCGGAGAGTGGAGTGAGGAGAATGAGCAAGGCCCCGCGGCAGGCGGCCTGCGAGGCCGCCGCAGGCTTTGAGCCTGCCCCACTCTGATAGACTGGGAATTCCAAAGGCGTGAAGGCTTTCATCCCTATTGTAATCGGCGCCGGGGCGCTGCTGGCCGGGTCCGCCGCGGGTCCCATCGTTTTCGAAGAGATTGCGGAACGCTCCGGCCTGACTTTCGTCTCCGATAGTTCGCCCACCCCAAACAAGAATCAACCCGAGACCATGGTAGCCGGCGTGGCGCTGTTCGACTACGATAACGACGGCTATCTGGACGTCTACATGGTGAACGGCGCGGCCATCCCGTCGCTTAAGAAAGAGAGCCCCAAATACTGGAACCGCTTGTACCATAACAACCGCGATGGGACCTTCACCGATGTGACTGAAAAAGCGGGCGTGGCGGGTGAAGGTTACGGCATGGGCGTGGCCATCGGCGACTATAACAACGACGGCTGGCCCGATATCTACGTGCTGAACACCGGGAAGAACCAGCTCTTCCGCAACAATGGAGACGGCACGTTCACCGATGTCACCGACAAGGCGCATGTGGGCGGAGGCATCCTGGACGGCAAGAAGATGTGGTCCGTTTCAGCGGCGTGGGTGGACTACAACAACGACGGCCTGGCCGACTTGTTTGTCTCCAACTACTGCAAGTGGGAAGTGAACAAGGACCCTTTTTGCGGTCCGAAACCCGATCTGCGCACCTATTGCCATCCGCATAACTACCCGAATCTGCCGGGTACGCTGTATCGCAACAACGGCGACGGCACCTTTACCGATGTTTCCGCCGAAACGGGCATCGCCAAGTATTACGGCAAGGGGATGGGCGCGGCGATCGCCGACTACGACGGCGACGGGTTCATGGATATTTTCGTGGCCAACGACAATCGTCCCAACTTTTTGTTCCACAATCTGGGCGGCAAGAAATTCGAGGAGGTCGCGCTGGAAGCCGGCGTGGCGTATACGCAGAGCGGCAGCGCCATATCCGGTATGGGCGCGGATTTCAAGGACGTGGACAACGATGGCCGTCCGGACATCTGGCACACCGCCGTGGAGAACGAGTCGTTTCCGCTGTTTCAAAACCGGGGCGGCGGCCAGTTTTGGGAGCGAACCTTTCAAATGCGCCTGCTGGGGACGCGGGACATGTCCGGATGGGGGAACGGGATTTTCGATTTCGATAACGACGGTTGGAAGGACCTGTTCGTGGCGCGCGGCAATGTGCTGGACAACGTGGCGCTATTTTCGAACCGCAAATACGAGGAGCCCAACGCGGTTTTCCGCAATCTGGGAAACGGAAAGTTTCAAGACGTGAGCGCCGCGGCGGGTCCGGATTTCCAGAAGGCGGCGGCGCATCGCGGGGTGGCTTTTGGCGATATCGATAACGACGGGCGGATCGATGCGGTGGTGTCGGTGCTCAACGGCAAGGTGAAATACTTCCACAATATTTCGCAAAACGGGAACCACTGGATTCTGCTGAAGCTGATTGGCAAGAAGAGCAACCGCATGGCGCTGGGGGCGCAAATCCGCATCACGGGCGAGGACGGCGCGAAGCAGTACAACGAGGTGACCACGGCGGTGGGCTACGCTTGCGCCAGCGACTCGCGCGTGCACTTTGGATTGGGCGCGTCCAAAACGATCCGGGAGATCGATATTAAGTGGCCGAGCCGCATCCACCAGGTGTTGCATGACGTGGCAGCGGACCGGATTCTGGCGATTGAAGAACCGGCGCAGTGACGGGAAGTTATGAACACGCCATTTTTGCAGGCTGTGGAAGCCATCGCTACCGGCGACGAGCATGGCCTCCGCGGGCTGCTACAGGCGCACCCCAGCCTGGTACACGAGCGCGCCCCGTTCGCCCATCGGGCCACGCTGCTGCACTATGTGGCCGCCAACGGCGTGGAAGCGCAGCGTTCGCCTAAGAACTCGCCCGCGATTGCGCGAATCCTGCTGGAGGCAGGGGCCGAAGCCGACGCGGCGGCGCCCATCTACGGAACCGCCGACACGACCCTGTGCTTGACGGTCAGCAGCGTCCACCCATACCTGGCGGGCGTGCAGGCGAGCCTGGTGGACGTGCTGGCCGATCATGACGCCAAGATCGACGGGGTGGCTAACGATGGCGCACCGCTGGGGTGTGCGCTGCTGTTCGGCTATACGCAAGCGGCCGAACGCCTGGTGCTGCGGGGCGCGCGCGTGGACAACCTGATCTACGCGGCGGGATTGGGACGTACGAATGTAGTCCGCCACATGCTGGCCACCGGGACCGGTACGGACAATATCCCGCGGCGGACGGACGATCGCGCCGGCCGCTTCTCGTTTCCAGTGGCGCGGGACGCCGGCGCGCGCGAGGTTGCCTTGATCGTGGCGGCCATGCACGGCCGGCTGACGACGGTGCGCACGTTGCTCGATAGCGGCGTGGACGTGAATGCGGCGCCGTATTGCCGCCAGAGCGCGCTGCACTATGCGGCGTACACCGGGCGCACCGAGGTGGTCGAAGAACTGCTGGCGCGCGGCGCGGACGCGTCTATCGTGGACACGCAGACCAAACGGACTCCCGTCGAGTGGGCGCGCGAATTGGGGAATTCGGAGATCGCGGAAAGACTGGAGCGGCGTGGGTGAATAAATGAAAGCGATTCTCTTCGGGGCGACCGGGATGGTCGGACAAGGCGTTCTGCGCGAATGCCTGATCGATGGGGAGGTGCGGAGCGTCCTGGCGGTCGGACGTCGCGCGACCGGGCAACACCACGAAAAACTCCGCGAGCTGGTGCATCGCGATTTCCTGGATTTCTCCGCGGCGGAGAACGAGCTGTCCGGCTTCGATGCGTGCTTCTTCTGCCTGGGTGTTTCGTCAGTGGGTATGAAGGAGGCGGATTACCGGCGCGTCACGTACGACTTCACGATGGCGGCGGCGCGGGCGCTGGCGCGGCTGAACCCCGGCATGACGTTTGTCTATGTTTCGGGGACCGGCACGGACAGTTCCGAGCGCGGCCGTACGATGTGGGCGCGCGTGAAGGGCCAGACCGAAAATGCGCTGCTCGCGCTGCCGTTCAAGGCGGCTTATATGTTCCGTCCCGGGTTAATCGAGCCGCACGGGATCAAATCGAAGGCGAAGCTCGTCAGGATCTCTTACGCTGTGCTGGGGCCTCTGCTTCCTCTGTTGAAGGCTGCTTTTCCGAAGTATGTGACGACCACTGAACGGATGGGACTCGCCATGCTCGCGGCGGCAAAGCGGGGCGCGCCGAAACGAGTATTGGAAACAGCGGATATCAACCAACTGGCGAGTGCCTAGCTTGAGGCAATCAATTCCGCCCGCAACCGGCTTTCAGCCGGCTTGGCCGCCCCACATGCAGAATTGATCCGATATTCATGGCTCCGTCAAACTCCTGCAACACAGGCTTTCTACGATTGGGAGATCCGTCTCGCGTACGTCGCGGTAACGCCGTGGACGCCAAGGAAAAGCGCCGGGCGGGTACTTCAACCAAAGAGGCAAAGATGCTGAAAATGACGGATATAAGGACGTTCAACGGAATTGTGGCCGCGGCCACAACTAAGCGGCTGTTGGCCCCGATCGCAGCCTGTTTAATCGCTCTGGGCCCCAGTGTGCCGCCCATGTACGCTGCCACGGACCCTGCTGCCGCAATTCCAACCGCTACTCCCATCAAGCACCTGGTGGTGATCTTCAACGAGAACATTTCGTTCGATCACTATTTTGGGGCTTACCCGGTGGCCACTAATCCGGCGGGCGAACCGGCCTTCACAGCTAAGCCGGGCACACCCACGGTGAACGGTTACACTCCCGCGCTGCTGACCAACAATCCGAATCTGAATCCGGCGAACGGCGCCGGCGCCACGAATCCGTTCCGCCTGGACCCTTCGCAGGCCGTAACCGCCGATCAGAACCATTCCTATACTCCGGAGCAACAGGCGTTCGACCTGGGATTGTTGGACCTGTTTCCAGCGTTCGTCGGCACCGCCGGTCCGCCGCCCACCGGCATCCCCATCGTCAGCACGCCGGGCTTGAACCTGGGCTATTACGATGGCAACACGGTGACCGCGATGTGGAACTACGCTCAGAACTTCGCCCTTAACGACAACTCCTACAGCAGCAACTTCGGCCCCTCCAGTCCCGGCGCGGTTAACATGTTTTCCGGACAAACCAACGGCGTTATCGCCACGCTGAACGGCACCGGCGACGAGGTCAACGGCGGCTCCGACGGCTCGCTTACGTTGATCGGCGACGCCGACCCCATCGGCGACACGTGCTCCAGTTCCACCCGGAATCAGGCGACCATGGGCGGCCAGAACATCGGCGATCTGCTGAATGCCGCCGGCATCACCTGGGGATCGTTTCTGGGCGGGTTCAACCTCTCGATCGTGAACGCCAACCAGACCACCGGCTGCGCGCGCAGCTCGACCGGTCTTTCAGGCACCACGGCCGATTACATCCCGCACCACTCGTGGCCGCAGTATTACACCTCCACCGCCAATCCCGAGCACACCCGGCCGGCGTCGACCACCGAGATCGGGCACAACGGTCCCGCCAACCACGTATATGACTTCCAGGACTTCATGACCGTCGCCGAGGCGGGCGTCATTCCAGCCGTGAGCTTCATCAAAGCGCCAGCCTACCAGGACGCGCACGCCGGCTACTCCAACCCGCTCGATGAACAGACCTTTGTAGTCACTTTGATCGACCTGCTCATGCAAAAGTCGTTTTGGAACAGCACCTCTATCGTGATCCTGTACGACGATTCCGACGGCTGGTACGATCATCAAATGGCGCCCATAGTCAACACATCCACCGGACCGGCCGACGCGCTGACCGGCCCCGGCGCCTGTGGCACGGCGGCCACCTCTTTGCCCGGCATCAATCCGGCCAATCTTCACGCTCTCGGCCGTTGCGGTTATGGCATGCGCCAACCGCTGATGGTAATTTCGCCCTACGCGAGGCAGAATTTCGTGGATCACACCTTGACCGACCAATCCTCGGTCATCCGGTTTGTAGAAGACAACTGGCTCAGCGGGCAACGCATCGGCAACGGCAGTTTCGATACCATCGCCAGCCCCATCAACCAGATGTTCGATTTCACGCAGATTCGGAGAAACAGCATCCTGATTCTCGATCCCAGCACTGGGGAGCCGATTCTGTAGCGCGGAAGCTAAGCAAAGCCTGGAACCACGGATGGACACAGATGCACACAGATCAAGACGGATTGTCCGGGCGGAGCCGGCTGAAAGCCGGCTGCGGGCAGAATTGCCCGCCCTCCAAAACCAAATTAACCTACTACTGGGCGGTCTTATCTGTGTGGATCTGTGTCCATCCGTGGCTAATCGATGGTTAATCGGTCTTTAAAGGAGATCCTCGGAATTGTCCATTACACGGCGGGAATACCTGCGGCGGGCCGGCTTCATGGCCGCGGGTTTCATGTCTCCGCAACACTCGCATAGGCAGCCACTCGCGCGGCCCGTTCTCGACCCGGCCACACTCACGCCATTCGTCGATCCGCTGCCGATTCCCCCTGTAGCCCGGCCGGCGGATTCCCGGCCCAGCCCGGCCGATACCGCCGTCCAAGTTCCATACTACCGGCTGGCCATGCGCCAGATCGAAAGCCAGGTGCATCGGGAGATGAAGCCTACCAGATGTTGGGGAATCGGCGGCTCGTCGCCAGGCCCGACCTTGGAGACACAGAAGGGCGCCGGCATGCTGGTGGAATGGGCCAACGAGTTGCCGGGCGCGCACTTTCTGCCCATCGACCATCGCTTCCACGGCGCCGAATCCGATAAGCCAGGGGGCCGGTCGATCATACACCTGCATGGCGGCAAGGTCCCTCCGGAGAGTGATGGATATCCGGAAGACTGGTATGCTCCCGGTAAGTCGGCGACATACTTCTACCCCAACAACCAGGACGCCGCATTGCTGTGGTATCACGACCACACCATGGGCATCAACCGGCTCAATATATTCGCCGGGCTGCTGGGACTTTACATGGTACGCGACCAGCTCGAGGAATCTCTGAACCTCCCGCGCGGCAAATACGAAATCCCGTTGCTGCTCTATGATCGAACCTTCGATCCGGACGGCCAACTGAACTACCCGGTGTCGCCCGTTCCCGGCGAGCCCTGGGTCCCCGAGTTTTTTGGAAACGCGGTGCTGGTGAATGGCAAGCTGCTGCCGTATCTGGAAGTCGAGGCCCGCAAATATCGCTTTCGCGTTCTGAACGCCGCCAATGGCAGGTTCTTTCATCTGTCGCTATCGGGCCGCCAGGAGTTTCACCAGATCGGGACCGATCAAGGGCTGCTGCCCGGGCCTGTCGCGCTGCGGCAGCTCTCGCTCGCGCCGGGCGAGCGCGCCGACGTGATCGTCGATTTCACCGGCCAGGCGGGTGCGAAGGTCGTCTTGCATAACGATGTATTCCGGCCCGTGATGCAACTGCGGGTGGTGCCAGCCGCATCGCCCGACACCAGTTCGGTGCCCAAGGCGCTGCGCTCCGTGCGCCGAATGGCGGAAGCCGAAGCCGTGAAGACCCGCATGCTCAGCTTGGGAGAGATCGACGACCTTCGCGGCGATTCCGCGACCATGCTGCTAAACAATACGCCCTGGCACGCGCCGATCACGGAGAGCCCGGTCTTGAATTCGGTCGAAATCTGGAATCTTATGAACGTGACCGACGATGCGCACCCCATTCATCTGCACCTGGTGCGTTTTCAGATCCTGGACCGCCGGCGTTTCGACGCCTTCGCCTATCAGAACCGGAATGTGGTGCGGTATACCGGCGCAGCCACCCCTCCCGATCCCTGTGAAGCCGGATGGAAGGATACGGTGCGCGCCGATCCCGGCATGGTTACACGCATCATCGTCCCCTTTGAGGGCTTCGTGGGACGCTACGTCTGGCATTGCCACATACTGGAACACGAAGACAATGAGATGATGCGTCCGTATGAAGTGATCGCGGCCGGTAAATAACCCGATAGGCTTCGTGGGGCGGCCAATCCTGGCCGCAGCCGCCTTTCAGGCGGCCAGAGTCGGCTGCGGGCGAGCGAAGCTCGCCTGGGGCGAGCTTCGCGCCTCCACAGGCTAAAGCCCATGCCACCAAACTCCGCGAGAAGCCGGCAGAGCTTCGCGGCAGGCGGCCTACGAGGCCGCCGCAGGCTGCGAGCCTGCCCCACCAAGTGGTTTTAAATCCTGCGCAGCAGCAGCGCCGAATTCTTGCTTCCAAACGCAATGCAATTCGACACGGCATGCTCGATGTCGATATGCCGCCCGACATCCGGGATGTAGTCCAAATCGCATTGCGGATCGGGCTCCTGTACGTTGATCGTCGGATGCACCACGCCGTCCCGCATGGCCAACAGCGTAGCCGCAATGCCCGCCGCGCCGCAAGCGCCCTGCGGATGCCCGATCAGGCTCTTCAGCGAAGAGCCCGCGATCTTATAAGCGTTGCTGTTGAACGCCAGTTTCACGGCGCGCGTCTCAATGCGGTCGTTCAGTTCGGTGCCCGTGCCGTGATAGTTCACGTACTGCACGTCACCCGGCCCAATGCCGCCTTCTTCCATGGCCATCGTCATGGTGCGGGCGGGCTCTTCGCCGCACTCCTCCAGGCGCACGCGGTGAAAGGCTTCGCAGGTGGACCCATACCCCGCCACTTCGCCGTAGATATGCGCGCCCCGCGCCCGCGCCCGTTCGAAATCCTCCATCACGAAGAACCAGGCGCCCTCGGCAATCACAAACCCGTCGCGGTCCCGCGAGAAAGGCCGCGAAGCCCGCTCCGGCTGCGAGTTCCAGCGCGTGCTCATGATGCGCATCAGGACGAACCCACGCAGGATCAGCGGCGCGATCGGCGCGTCCACGCCGCCCGCCACCATCATGTCCAGCACGCCCGCTTGGATGTTGCGATAGGCGTAGCCGATGGCGTCGGTGGAAGAGGTGCACCCCGTCGAAATAATATGGCTCATGCCGCGGAAGCCGAACCGCATGGAGATCTCGCTGGCCAGCGTGCCGATGGTGGAGGTAGGGATGACGTACACGCTGCATTGCTTCTGCTTGCCGGAATAATACAGGCGGTACTGCTCCTCGGTGAACTCCAGGCTGCCGCCGCCCGATCCCACGATGACGCCGATCCCCCGCAGTTCCTCGCGGGTCATCGACTGGACGTCGACGCCGGCGTCCTCCATGGCTTCCCGCACCGCGGCGGCGCCCAGCGGCACCACGCGTGACACGTGCGGGCGGTCCTTGGGATCGACGTATAGAGACTCGTCGAAGCCCACCACCTCGCCGGCCACCTGCACGGGCGAGCCGCAAGGGTCGAAGCGGCTGATGCGGCGCACCCCGCTCACCCCGTTGCGGCTGGCCTCCCAAAAGGCCTCTCTGCCGATTCCGTTGGGGCTCACGGCCCCGATTCCTGTGATGACGACGCGACGTTTCATTTGCGCTGACGTTTTGCCTTTACCAATAGGACAGTATAGGCTGATTTCATGGGCGGTGGCGAGAACCTGCACAAAAAACGGGAGACGGACGGGCTCCTCGCCGGTCTCGAAGCCGGCATTCTCGCCGCTCTGATTCTTCTCGGATGGCTGGCGCTCGCTTCCGCCTGGTACCGCCGTTCCATCTGGACCGCGGCCAACATCATGGCTACGACTTTCTACGGCGAAGCGGCTCTGGGCCGGGATTTCACTTCCCGAACCGTGGCGGGGATCGCGCTCTATCTGGTCCTCTACGGGACCATCGGCGCTCTATTCGGTCTCACCCTCGCAAGCCGCGACGCCAGCCTCCGGATCACCCTGATCGGAGTGCTGGTGGGCCTCGGCTGGTATTACCTGTCGTTCGCTATTTTGTGGCGGAACATCAATCCACTCATTCCACTGTACACCCATAGCGGCCCCATGATGGTGGGCCATGCGCTCTATGGGGGACTGTTGGGCCGCTTTCCACGCTACATTACCCATCCGCATGCCTGAAAAATCCAGGAAACAGGCCCTCCGCGAATTCCTGGCTGCCGGTCCGACTACGGCCATCGGCGAAGCGGAATGGCAGGCGGCGTTGCGCGCGCTAGCACCCGTCTCGGAAAGCTATCTGAGAGATCTGCTGCGCGAGACCGGGCTGCCGTTTGCGCAACCCTACGCGGGAATTCGCCAGAAATCGTTCGCGGATCTGGAGCGCGACCTGCGCGATATGCTGGCGATTTACGCGGAAGCGATGGCCGCGGGCAACCGCCCACGAGCGCGCTATTGCCGCCGCCAGGTGATCGCCGCCAAGGACCGCGCCCGCTTCCTGGCTCGCCGCCCCAAAACCTCGCCCGAAAAAAAGGCGCAGAAGGACGAGATGGCCCAGTGGATGCTCGTCTGGCTGGAAAATCCCGAAGTATTTCCCGCCTGGGTGGAGATCCGCAAGCGCTATTGCAGCTCCACCGACTCCACCTGAACGGTTTCGCCGTCCAGCGTGCCGGTGACTTTGGCCTTCAGGTCCTTTTCTTTGGCCGTGGCTTTCAATGCGGCCAACGCCTTGGCGTTGCCGGCCTCGTCGAACTTCACGAACTTGCCATCCGCCAGCACCAGTCCATAGCCGCTTTTGGAGCAGCCGATGGCGCACTTGGTGGTGTGGCCGGCCAGGTCCTGGTTCTTGCACATCACGTCCACCAGCGTGCCGTTCCAGGTTTCGGCGAACGCCAGCGAGGAAAACAAAGCGAACACTGCTGCCAATCGTTTCATGCTGGAAATTATACCTTGTGGCGCACGCACTCATGCGTGCCGTGTTCACACTCATGTGAACACGTGCGGCACAGGCTTCAGCCTGTCAAGGCTGGGCTCTTCGATTCCACCCGCAGAAACTCGGTGAAGCGTTCCATGGCGAGCGGGAAGCGGTCGCCAGCGGCCGCGAATCCCAGACGGAAATGCGACGGCTGGCCGAAACAGTCGCCGGGCACCACCAAGACACCTCGTTTGGCAAGTCTCATGCAAAACTTGCGGGTGCCGGCGCCGTCCGCCAGCCCATCTTCCAGCCCATCTCCTAGCCACGGAAATGCGGTCATCCCGCCACTGGGCCGCTCCCAATGCAAGAAGCCGGCATACTGCGCGAAGACCCGATCCAAAAGCTCCAGATTCTGCTTTGCTACACGGCTGGCGCGCGCGTAAATCCGCTGACTATGCTCCAGCGCGAGAACGGCCAGCCGCTCGCCGAAGACATTTCCCGTGATGGTGAAATAATTGCGCGCATTGCGATAGCGCTCGCGCCGCACCGGATCGCGATCGATCATCCAGCCGGCGCGCAGCCCGCTCAGGCAAAGCGCTTTCGAGAAATCGCCGATCACGGTAGCGTGCGGCAGGCGCGCCGCCGACCGCATCTCCGGGCCATGATAGATGGGATGATACACCTGGTCCGAGACGAACTGAATGCCGCGTTCGACGCAAAAATCGTGCAGGTCCCGCATCTCTTCGCCGCTCAAAACCGCGCCCGTGGGATTGTGCGGCGAGTTCACCAGCAGCAAGCGCGTGTCGCGGTCCACCAGCCGGCGGATCTCGTCGGGATCCACGCGGAACCGATTCTCGGCGCGCAAGGTATAGTAACGAACCGCAATCCCGAAGGACTCCGCCACAGCCGCGTTCGCGGGGAAACCCGGCCTGGGAAGCACCACATTCGCCCCCGGTTCCGCCGCCAGGAAAAACAGAATCAGCAGCGCCTCGGAGGCTCCCGTCACCACCTGCACGTCGTCGGCGTCGACTCCCTCCAGTGCCGCGATCGCCGTGCGTAGCGCCGGAGTGCCTGCGGCGCTGGTGTAAGACACGGGAGTATCGAGCAGCGCCTCCATCTCATCCTTGTGCGACAGCGCCAGCAGTTCGCGCAGCGTCCAGACGGGGCCGGTGCTGGAGGCCAGGTCATACTCGATCGGCGGATTGGCGGTGTTCTTTTGTGCAATCCATTGGTCGAGTAGAAAAGGTGGTAGTTCCATGTTTTGATTCACGCGAGGAAGCGCATGGCGCTGCCCTACCTCTCGCTGTCGAGCATCCGCATCTGCCGTTCATCGTAGCGCGTTCCCGCGATAGCGGAGGGCTGCACGCGCTCCTCGATGAGCGCCAATTCGGACGCGGAAAGTTTCACCCGCACCGCCGCCAGCGATTCGGAAAGCTGCGGGCGCGTCCGCGCTCCGATCACTGGGACGATGCGTGGTCCTTTGGCGAGCACCCACGCGATGGACAATTGCACCGGCGTGACGCCCTTTTCCGCGGCGAGTTGTTTCAGATCCTCGACGACCTGGGCATTCCGTGGAGCATTCCCGCCGCTGAAGCGCGGCAGGTGCGCTCGAAAGTCCCCCTGCACGGCGGGCTTGGAGCCGCTCAGCAACCCGCGCGAAAGTACGCCATACGCGGTCACCCCGATGCCCAACTCCTCCAGCACTGGAAAGATCCGCGCTTCCGGTCCGCGGCTGATCAGGGCGTACTCGATTTGCAGATCGCCGATCGGCAGCACGGCATGCGCCCGCCTGATCGTATCCGGTCCCACTTCCGATAGCCCGGCATATCGCACGTAGCCGGCCCGGATCAAATCGGCAATCGCGCCGATGGTGTCCTCAATCGGAACGCTTGGATCCAGCCGCGACGGACGGTAAATGTCGATGTGGTCCACGCCGAGCCGTTTCAGGCTATACGCGGCGAAGTTCTTGACCGCCGCCGGACGCCCATCGAAGCCGCCCCAGCCGCCGTCCGGAGACCGCAGCGCACCGAACTTCACCGACAGCAGCGCTTGCGCGCGCCGTCCCTTCAGCGCCTGTCCGATGAGCATTTCATTGTGACCCGCGCCATAAAAATCGCCGGTATCGAGCAGCGTCACGCCCGCGTCCAGAGCCGCATGAATAGTCGCGATGCTTTCGTTTTCGTCGGCGGCGCCGTACATGCCGGACATGCCCATGCAGCCCAGCGCGATGGGGAACACTTTCAGCCCGGTCGAGCCCAACTCGCGCAATTCAGCCTGGTTTTCCGTAGTCATAAACCCATCGTAAGTAAGACTGTATCCTTGCCAAGACATAGATAGTGGCCGCCTTGGTTGTGGGCGGGATGGCATCTTGCGCGCCGATTGCCGATTGGCGCAACGCTTGCGTCATCTGCCGGGCCGAGACGGCGCCGAGCGACGACGCCGAACTGACGTAGCGCCGCGCCGCGCTCGCCCTTTGGCGCCGAATCGGCCAAAGAAGCGCCGAACCGGAGCACCTGCTCCCACGGTTCCGGAGGCAACGCTTCGACGCGCTGAGCAATCCCCTGTCCGATGGCCATCGTCCCTCTACCCTTCAGGATACACTCGCCAAGTCAGGCATAGTCCGTCAGCCGCAGAACGCCCAGTCCCTCGCCTTGATGCCGCCCAAGTCCGCCTGCCGCTCGAATGGTCCGGATGGTCGAAGAGCACGATGCCCGGCGAGATGTCGATGGGCCACGATTTCGTATTCCCGGGGAGCAAGGCCTTTGGCTACGGCGTTGGGATTGGCCATTTAAACCGGCTGAGATCCAGCTCGAGGTTGGTTTTCCCATCGTCACACCTGGCCCCGACCGTGAACCCGCCCATGATTCCGGAGAGCATCGTTTCAGCGATGCCGTTTTTGACCTTCACGGTCTCGCTCAAAGGTTCAACGGTGCGGTCGTAATAGAAGGTTGCGGACCCGTTGAGCTCCGGCCAGCGAGGTGTGGCATACACCAGAATCCTGACGTTCCACCGCGTCTTACCGCGCCCGACGATCTCCGCTGTGAGAAGCCGCCCATTCCGCCAGGCGCAGCGGCCGAACCGCCCCAGCCGAAAGTCGTCATCGTCGGACCCTTTTGTCGTCAAGACCAGCTTGACGATGTGCTCCCGAAGCTTGCGCCGCAGTTGCTTTGGTTCCCCAAACTCGATGAATGGGTACCCTTGTACGTCGAAGTGCTTGCGAGTTGTCTTATCTATAATGTGGATTACAGTTTGGCCGCGCGCGTGTGCGACGCCGAGCTCGTAGTAGCAGTTTGGCCGCTCGTTAGTGAGGTCGGCAACGATGAAGTAGGCTCGAGAAATACGATCCAATACTTCTTCCATTATTGGACGAGTGAAGTGCGCCTCGTCTGCCCGGACGCATTGAATTCCGAGCGACTCAACTGCCGGTTTGATGTCATCGCGATACACTTCCGTGACGGCGGGATCGCCGCCGATCGGTGCTATAACGAAGCATTCTGGCCTATAGTGGCTCATGAGCGGATAGCTGAACTTCGCAGCCAACCAACATATTACCTCCAATTCCCGAGCGGGCTAAACAGCCAGGTTCCCGAGCAACAAGTTCCGGGCGGCGGCGCTCCGAAACGGGTCACGGATAATTCTCTTGCTAATGCAGGACTCAACAAGCGGGCCTGACGTAAGCTTTCGACCGACCGGCGCGTCTTGGCTTGACAGCCGTTACGTTACGCGTTACGGTACGGAATGATCGTCTCGATCCGCCACAAATGACTGAAGCGCCTTTACGAGGACGGCGACCCGCGCGGCATTAATCCGGAACATCTGCAAAAGGTGCGTGACATTCTGGTGCGCCTGGACGCCGCCGGAACTCCCGCCGATATAGATGTGCCGGCTTCAAGCTTCATCCGCTCAAGGGCGAGCTGAAAGGTTTTTGGGCGATCACGGTACGCGCCAACTGGCGGGTGGTTTTCCGCTTGCGGACGGCGACGCACTGGACGTTGATTATGTCGATTACCACTGAAGGAAGATAAAACCATGCCGATGAAGAACCCACCGCACCCCGGCGGCTTCGTGCTGCGCCAGTGCATTTCTGCCTTTGGGCTTGAGCATCACGGATGCCGCCGCCGCCCTCGGCGTGACGCGCACCACATTGTCGGAACTGGTGAACGAGAGGCGCGGCATATCCCCCGAAATGGCCGTGCGCTTGTCTAAGGTTTTCGGTGGCCTCCAAGATGCTCCGCGCCGAGTTCCGGCTGTTTTCGGTCGAGCGGCTGCTGCGGTTCCTGGTAGCGCTAAACCACGATGTCGAGATTGTGGTCAGGCCGCACCGAGGGCAAGGCGATACGGCGGCGCTACATGTGCCCTGAAAGTATGGCCGCGGGGTGAACGCATTTGATGGCCCGGAAGGCTCTCATTCTATACAATCGGAGAATGTCCGGATTACGGGTGGGACTTTCGACGATGCTTCTGATGGCCTGTCTTCGTGCAGCTAGCGCGCAGCCGGCAGCCAGCCTGGTGCTGCTGAATGGCAAAATATGGACGGCGAACGACGCACAGCCGCGCGCGGAGGCGGTGGCGTGCCTGGGGAGCCGGATTGCCGCCGTAGGATCGAACGCCGAGATCCGCAGGTGGGTGGGGGCGGGCACGGAGACGATCGACGTGGGCGGCAAGCTGGTGCTGCCGGGATTCAACGACGCGCACGTGCATTTCTTCAGCGGCGGCGAGAATCTGGCGGGCGTGCAGTTGCGCGATGCGAAATCCGAGGATGAGTTCCGGCGGCGCATCGCCGAGTTCGCGGTGAAACAGCCGGCGGGCCGCTGGATTACCGGCGGCGGCTGGGATCATGAGAACTGGACTCCCGCGCGGCTGCCGACGCGCCAGTCGATCGATGCAGCCAGCGCAGGGCATCCGGTTTTCGTCGAACGGCTGGACGGCCACATGGGGCTGGCCAACTCCGCGGCGTTGCAGCTCGCGGGCATCGCGCGCGAGACGCCAGACCCGCCCGGCGGGACGATTGTCCGCGACGCAGGGGGCGAACCTACCGGGGTGCTGAAGGATGCCGCCATGGAACGTATGTATCGCGCGATCCCGGCGCCTTCCCAGGATCAGATCGCGGATGCCGTGCGCGCGGCGATGCGCTACGCGGCGGAGAACGGCGTCACCAGCGTGCAGGATATGTCGGCGGCGCCGCAGATCCTGCGCGTGTATCAAACGCTGCTGGCACGCGGCGAGTTGACCGTGCGCATCTCCGGCCACCAGCCGCTGGCCACATGGGAACGGCTGGCAGCGGTCGGACTGCGCGCCGACTTTGGCGGCGAGAAGCTGCACATCGGCGGGCTGAAGGGCTTCGCCGACGGCTCGCTGGGGTCCACGACGGCGCTCTTTTTCGAGCCTTATCTGGACGCGCCGAACACATCGGGACTGGCGAACAGCGAGATGATTCCGGAAAGCAAGATGCAGACCCACATTCTGGACGCGGATCGCGCGGGGTTGCAGGTAGCGGTGCACGCCATCGGCGACAAGGCCAACCACATCATATTGGGAATGTACGAAGAAGCCATGCGGCAGAATGGGGCGCGCGACCGGCGCTTTCGCATCGAGCACGCGCAACATCTACGCATGGAGGATATCCCGCGCTTCGGCAAGCTGCACGTGATCGCTTCGATGCAGCCGTATCATTGCGTCGACGACGGCCGCTGGGCGGAAAAGCGCATCGGGCCCGAGCGCGCGAAGGGCACCTACGCATTCCGCGCGCTGCTGGACTCGGGAGCGGTGCTGGCGTTCGGGTCGGATTGGGATGTGGCGCCTATGCAGCCGCTGATGGGGATTTACGCGGCGGCCACGCGGCGCACGCTGGATGGCAAACATCCGGACGGTTGGGTGCCGGAGCAGAAAATTACGGTGGCCGAGGCGATTCGGGCTTATACGATGGGGTCGGCTTATGCCAGCTTCGAAGAGAGGATCAAGGGATCGATCGAGCCGGGCAAGGTGGCGGATATGGTGGTGGTGTCGGACGATATTCTGAGCATACCGGCGGTGGAGATCGAGAGGGTGCGGGTGGAGACGACGGTGTTCGATGGCAAAGCGATCTACCGGCGAGGGAAGCGGGTACAATAAATTCATGGCGGCAGTGACCGGACTGACGATCGACGACTTCGAGGGCCTCCCCGAGGATTTGGCGCGCAATCATGAACTGGTGGATGGAGAGCTGGTAGACGTGTCTGGCAACAACGGACAACACAATCTGTTTCGCGATTTCCTGGTTGAGCTAATGCGGCCGTTTGTCAGGGAGCATCGACTCGGCATTGTCATAGCCGAGCAGGAATACGATTTCGACGGCAACGCGCACGGGCCTGACGTGAGCTTCTTCAACGAGTCGAAACGGCCGCTGTTCGATCCAAAGCGACGGGTACAGCGGTTTGTCCCGGACTTGGCTATTGAGGTGGTGTCGGCCAACGATACGCTCGATAAGCTGGTCCAAAAGGCGCGGCGTTACCGGGCGTGCGGCACGCAGGAAGTCTGGATTTTTTCCGTGGAAACGAGGCAGGTGTTTCTGCTCTCCGCCGACCGGCGGGTCATCCTGGATGAGAACGACGAGTTCCGTCCGGAAATTATCCCCGGATTCGCGATTCGAATCGGCGATTTGTTAGACCGCTATTAAGGCTATTGCAACCGGTCGAGGATATCCGGCGGAACCTGCGCCCGTAAAGCCGGATAGGCGTCCACGATACGCTCGATATCGAGTAGATCCTTCCGCCGCTTGCTTGGGCGTCGAGCCTGGTCCTGTGCGGCCCAGATCTTGCCTTGCAGAATGTCTTCGATTCCGGCCACGGGCAAGCTGAGCCCAAGCACGCTGGCTGGGCGGGCCTTCTCGACGAACGCGAAATAGCGCGGATCGGTTTGGATTTGCACACGCAGCTTCGACCCGCCCTGGGCGACGTTGAGGCTGTGGGGAAAGCGCTCGACTCTAAATTGTGCCTCCAGCAGCCGGGAGACCGGTTCCAGTTGGTCTACCGCGACCACCAGGTCCAGATCGAGGCTAACCAGCGGGTCCACATAAGCGTTCACTCCCTGGCCGCCGATCACACAGTAACGAATGTGGTTCTCGGTCAGCAGGGCAACGATCGCTTCGAGGAAGTTGGATTCGTCCACGACGACTGCTTTCCAGAAGGCCAGTTCTTGCATGCCCATTTGATTGTATCCGGGAATTGCAGGAGGCGTTTTACGCCACGCCGTGCCGTCGCAGCAATTCCACACCGCGCGGATTGCCGTTTTCGGCTGCCTTGCGGGCGTGTTGGGATGCCGCGGAATAGTCCGCGCGGACGGCGTAAATCTCGGCAAGCGCCACGTGCGCATCGGCGCATGCGTCGTCGAGGCGCACGGCTTCGAGCAGCAGCGCCAGGGCTTCGTCCTGTTTCCGCTCGATGCGATAGAGTTGCGCCAGGTTGTACCAGGGCCGCGGATTGTGCGGTTCGCGCGCGATCCACTCCTTTTGTTCGAGAATGTGCGTGGCGGTTTCGCGATCCAGCGCGAAGTCGATCACCTCTTTGCGCCAGAAGCTCACGGCTGCCCCCCCACCAGGATCAGGCGCACATCCATCACGTTGGTATTGGTGGGCCCGGTCACCACCAAGTCGCCCAACGCTTCGAAATAGCGATATGAATCGTTGCGCGCCAGGAACTCGGGCGCCCGCGGGTCGCGCGCGAGGGTGCGGCCGTCGGCGATGGCGCCCGCCGCATCGGTTGGGCCATCGCTGCCATCCGTGCCGGCGCTGAATACGACCACGTTTTCGAGGCCGGCGATATCGATGGCCGCCGACAGCACGAATTCCTGATTGCGTCCGCCCAGACCGTCGCCGCGCAGGGTGACGGTGGTTTCGCCGCCGGTGATCACGCAAGCCGGCGGCTTGAGCGGGCGCCCGGCATGTACAATCTCCTTGGCGACGGCGGCGTGCATGCGGGCGATCTCGCGCGTTTCGCCTTCGACGAACGTCGACAGCACCAGCGTGCGAAACCCCAGTTGGCGTGCGCGCGCGGCGGCGGCATCCACCGCGAGTCGATTGCTGCCAGTGACCACGTTGCGCACGCGGGTGAAGATCGTGTCGCCCTGTTTGGGTGTCTCGGGAATCCCGCCGCACGCGCCACGTGCGATGCGCTCGCGGATGGCGGCGGGCGCTCGCTGGAAGATTTCGTATTTCTCCAGAATGCCGCGGGCCAGCGCGAACGTGGAGGCGTCCGGCGCGGTGGGGCCGGAGCCGATCACGTCGAGATTGTCTCCGATCACGTCGGAAAGCATCAGCGAAAGGACCCGCGCGGGATAAGCCAGGCGCGCCAGTTGGCCGCCTTTGATTTGGGAGATGTGTTTGCGGACCGCGTTGATCTCGTGAATGCTGGCGCCGCAGGCCAACAACAATCTGGTCACTTCCTGTTTTTCGTCGAGCGTGATGGGATCGGCGGGAAAGGGCAGCAGGGCGGAGGCGCCGCCGGAGATGAGGCACAGCACCAGGTCGTCCGGACCTGCGCCGGCGGCGATTTCGGCGATACGGCGCGAGCCATCCACACCGCGTTGGTCGGGCACCGGGTGGCCGCATTCGTTCAGCTCAATACGGCGCAGCCGAGCGACGTGGCCGTACTTGACGTTTAGCAGGCCACGCGTCAGGCGCCGGCCTAATACCCGCTCGGCGGCGCGCGCCATGGCCGCGCCGGCCTTGCCTGCACCGATCGCATAGATGTGGCGATAACGCGTCAAGTCCTCGCGCGCCAGGCGGCGGGCGACGCCTTCCGCGGGATTGGCGGCCTGCAGCGCGGCCTTGAAGATGGCGCGCGCCTGGCGGCGGAGATTGGCTTCCAACCTCATTTGAATAACGGCAGCCGGAGTGCGGCTTCCACGGCGACGGCCGGGTCGTCGCTTTCGATGGGAATGCGGTAATCGGCCCGCGCATAGGACTCGCGGCGCGTTTCGTAAAGCTGCGCGAAGCTCACGGGATCGCGCGCCAGCGGCCGGTGCGAAGCCGGTTGGGTGCGCCGGCGCACGGTCTCAAAGGGGCAATCCAGCCAGATGGTGACTCCGTTGTTTTCGAGCAGCGCGTAGTTTTCGGGTTGGACGATCGCGCCGCCGCCCAGCGCCAAAATAGCGGGCCGGCCGCACTCGACAGTGCGCACGTGCGCGCGCAGTTTCTCGCGCTCCACGCGCCGGAATTCGGCCTCGCCGCGCGTCTCGAAGATTTCCAGAATGGTCATCCCTTCCGCGGCTTCGATCTCGGCGTCCAAATCGACGAAGTGCCAGCCGATGCGCGCGGCGAGCAGACGGCCGATGGTGCTCTTGCCGGAACCCATGAATCCGACCAGGTAGATGCCGGGCGTGCGTTTTAGCTTCAGGATCATACGTCGTGCAAGATGGCGGCGAGTTGCGCGTCAACCAGGGAAGGAAAGAGACGCTCGGCGAGGACCATTAGCCAGCCAGACCTGGGCGCCATCACGGTGCGCGCGCCGCGTTCCACACCGCGGGCGATGGCTTCGGCGCACTGCTCGGGGGTGATGGCGAATTGTTTGCTGCGCGCGATTTTGGGCGGCGGCCCGCCGCCCAGAGCGTGGTCCTGGAATCCCGTTTTTACGTAGCCGGGACAGACCGTAATGGTGTGAATGCCATCCTTCTTCAACTCCATGCGGAGGCCGTCGGTGAGGGAGCAGAGGGCGTATTTGGAGGCGGAATAGAGCGTGAGCCAGGGCAGCGTAACTCGTCCGGCGACCGACGAAACATTCACGATGACGCCGCTGGAACGCCGGCGCATATGCGGCGCGACCAGTTGCGTGAGGGCCAGCGGCACGAAGAAATTCAACTCGAACAGGCTGCGCGCATCGGAGAGAGGCGCCGACCAGGCGGGGTCGTAGAGGCCCATGCCGGCGTTGTTGATCAGGATATCGATGGCGCCGAATCGATCGAGCGTGGCGGCCACGGCGGCCTGGCGGGTTTCGGGCTGGGCGAGATCGCCAGGAGTAATCAGAGCGTCGGGCCCACCGGCGGCGCGCAGCTTTTCCCGAGAGCGGGCGACCAGCGAAAGACGCGCGCCACGCTTCCGGAATGCGGCCGCGCAGGCCGCGCCGATGCCTTCGGAAGCTCCGGTGATGAGGACCACTTTTCCGTCGATACGCATGGCACCCGCTCGCCCGGCAGGCGGAATCGCCCGCCCCACCAGGGCTTCACAGCCTTTTGCACTCGCGCCTCAGTATTGCCCGAACCAGCCTGAGACGCAATAATGGTAGCATGTCCACGCGGCTGCTCCCGCTATTCCCGCTGCATGTAGTGATCTTTCCGCGCACGCACTTGCCGCTGCACATTTTCGAGGACCGCTACAAGGAGATGATCGGCAATGCGCTGCGGGATAACTCCGAGTTTGGCATCGTGCTGGCGAAGGAAGATGGCATCGTGAACGCAGGCTGCACGGTGATCGTGGAGAAGGTGCTGAAGAACTATCCGGACGGGAAGCTGGACATCATGACATGCGGGCGGCGGCGATTCGAAGTAGTGATGCTGGACGAAGAGAAGGACTATCTGCGCGGCGAGGTGCAGTTCTTCGACGACGACGATGCCGAAGTGCCGGCGCCGCTGGAAGCGCAGCATGCGGCTTTGACGCAATACAAGAGCCTGTTGGAATCGGGCGTGCTGCAACCGCCCACTCCGGAGCCGAACCTGGACGACCCGCAGCTCAGTTTTCAACTGGCACAGGGGCTGCCGGACCTGGATTTTCTGAATGCGCTGCTGCGCACACGGTCGGAGGCGCAGCGTTTGCGGGAGCTGAGCGAATTCCTCTCGCAGTTCGTGCCGCGGCAAAGGCATATCGCGCGGGTGCGGCAGGTGGCCCCGCGAAACGGATTCGGCGGCAAGCCGGCGGGCATCTAAAGAAGGCATGTACGCACGACCCAGGCCGGCGGCGTTCGCGGTTTCGTTGCTGACGCACGGACTGCTGCTGGCGTGGGTGGCGTGGGGGCCGGTGCGCGAAGAACCGAAATCGCTTTACGCGCAGGCGATTAAGCCGCACCGGAGCAAGCTGGTGTGGTACGACTTTCGCGAGAAGCTGCCGGATGTTTCGCCCACCGCGGCGCCCAAACACGCGAGACCGCCGCGGGCGGACGCGAAGGCGCCGCAGAAGATCGTAGCGGCTTCGGAGAAGGCTCAGCGCGCGCGGCAATTCGTGTGGCAGCCGGCTCCCAAACTGGAACTGCACACGGAGCTGCAGTCGCCCAACGTGCTGGCCGTGCGGGCGGTGCGTCCGGAGCCGCCGCCGCAGCCTAAGTTGTTTGCGCCGCCACCGGTAGCGCCTCCGCCTACGGCCGATGCAGCCGTGCTGGCCGCGCCCCCGGAGATTCACTCGGCGCGGAACCTGAACGGCGCGGTCAAGCTACCGGGCACGCACGTGGTGAAGGCTCCACCGCGCGATTTCGTGGCGCCGCGAGCGGTCCGCGCGCTGGATAAGCCGGTGCCCGCGCTACCAGTGTTACCGGATGTCCCGGCGGTAGCGGCGGCGAATCCCGCTATGGCGGCTCCGCCCGTTTTGGCTAATAGCGTGAGCAAGCCCACGCCATTTCCGCCTGAGCCGCCGCCGGCGTCCGCTGTCAGCATGGCGATCGTGGGACTAAACCCCGCTGAGCACGCGCCGGCGCCGCCGGAAGGTTCGCGCAACGCCGAGTTCGCGGCCGGGCCGCAACCGCGCCGCACTGGCGGGACGGATGCGCCGGCGGATGCCGCAATGCTGACTCTGCCCGGCTTGTTCGTCCACAACGGGGCTGCGGATGCCAAGCCTACGCTGATGGCGCTGGGGCCGGCAACGTCGGAGGCCAACTTGCGCGCGGCGCTGCGCAGCAGCTTGCCGGCAGCGTCGATGGCCGGACCGCATCCCGCGGCGGTGCGCGTTTCATCCGCGCCCGACCCGCTGTGGAGCGGGCGGGAGACTTACGCCATGTCCGTCCAGATGCCCAACATCACCAGCTACAGCGGAAGCTGGATGATCTGGTTCGCGGAGCGAGACGCATCCGGAGGGAGCGGCACGTTGACGCTGCCGGTTCCCATACGCAAGGTGGACCCCAAGTATTACCCCGCGGCGATCGCGGACCGCATTGAAGGGAACGTGCGGCTTGCCGCGGTGGTTCGCACAGATGGGAGGGTGGACACGGTGGTGCTCTTGCGGCACCTGGACGACCGTCTGGACCAGAGCGCGCAAGAGGCGGTGAGCAAGTGGGAGTTCGAGCCGGCGCTGCGCAACGGCCAGCCCGTGGAAGTGGACGCGCTGATCGAGGTCCCGTTCCGGCTGGCGCCCCAGATAAAGAGATGACGCGACAATACCTGATGATCGACGCCGACGACACGCTATGGGAAAACAACATCTACTTCGAGCGGGCGTTCGACGAATTTGTGGAGTATCTGGACCATTCCAGCCTGAGTGCGCCGGAGATTCGCGACGTGCTGGACGAGATCGAGCTGGCCAACTCCAAGATCCACGGTTACGGCTCGCTGAACTTCGGCCGCAACCTGCGGCAATGCTACCAGCACCTGGCCGAGCGGGATGTGCGCGAGGGGGATCTGCGGGCGGTGATGTCGTTTGCGGAACGGATTCTGGATTGCCCGATGGAGGTGATTGGCGGCGTGCCCGAGACGTTGGAATACCTGGCATCGCGGCACGACCTGACGCTGTTTACGAAGGGCCATCCGGACGAACAGAAGCTGAAGATCGACCGTTCGGGCCTGGGGACTTACTTCGGCCATACGGCGATTGTGAAGGAGAAAGACGTGGCGGCTTACAGGACCCTGGTCGAACAGCGCGGCATCGATCCGGGGCGGACCTGGATGGCGGGTAACAGCGTGAAATCGGATATCAATCCGGCATTGGAAGCGGGCTTGAACGCAGTCTTCATTCCGCACGCGCATACCTGGACTCTGGAGCGGCAGGATATCCGGCCGGGCCAGGGGCGGCTATTAACGTTGGAGCGGTTTACGGATTTGAAGGCACACTTCTGAGGAGGGCCGGATGAACGCTTCGGCGGATGTTATCCGTTCTCATATCGGTTACAGTGCGTGGGCCAGCGGGTTGCTGGTGAAGGCTGCGGGCCAACTTAGGCAGGAGGAACTGACTCGCGATTTCGGTACCGCGGACAAGAGCGTCTTGGGGACGCTGGTGCATGTGTTTGGGGCGGATCGGCTGTGGCTGGCGCGGCTCAAGCGAGAACCGGCGAATCGATTCCCGACGGACGCGGATTATCAGTTGGCGGTGCTGCAAAGCGACTGGCCGGCCCTTTATCGGCAGTGGACGGAATGGGCCGCGGGACTAACGGATGAGGACGCCGGGGCGGACGTGGCTTACACGGATATGCGGGGCAATCCCTTTCGGCAACCGCTGGGTCAGTTGGTGTTACACGTGGTGAATCATGGGACGCACCATCGGGGGCAGGTATCCGGATTTCTGCGGACGATGGGATATGTCCCGCCTAAACTGGATCTGGTGTTCTATTATCGGGAGTGCCGGCTTGGCGGGGCTAAAAGCCCCGCGCTTGAGTTTCTACATTCTGTCCGCCGTAGTGGGGCAGGCTCGCAGCCTGCGCGGGCCTCGCAGGCCCGCTCTTCGGCGAGCGTAGCTCGCCCAACACAGGCTGAAGCCTGTGCTACCAGCGGGGCTATAGCCCCGCGCGGGCTCAAGCCCGCCCCCCAGGGTTTCGCCTGCCGCAAATGTAGAAAACTCCAGGGCGGGGCTAAAAGCCCCGCGGCGGCGCATGGCGCCGCCCCACAAGGTTTAATTCCAGAGGCGATTGATGACACGGATTAGAATTACCGCGGTCACTATGAAGATGGCCAGCAGGACGAATGCATAGTCCAGGCGGCCATAGAGGAAGTTGCCGACGGCAAAGAGGGCCGACCAGATCATGGCGCATCCGGTGCTCCAGCCAAGCAGCGACAGCGGGACGTTTTCGTGCTGCGACCAAACGGCCGCTTGGGCCGGAGAGATGCCCGCCAGTTCGCGCACGCGCCGCCAGCCGGGGCCGAACGGATGCACCTTCTTATAGAAGGCGACCAGCACGGCCGGATCGGTCTGAGGGCCGAGGTAAGCGGTCGCGATCCAGCAGACGGTGGTGAAGGCGATGGTGATTAGCAATTGCTGATATGTTCCGACGACGGTGCCGTTCTTGGCCAGGACCAGGAACCCGATGGAAATGCCGAACGAACTGCTCATGGCGACGATCTCACACCAGGCAGTCACTCGCCACCAGAACCAGCGCATGAGGTAAAGCAGGCCGGTACCGGCTCCGATTTGCAGAATGAGGCTGAAACTCTGTTTGGCTGTGTCCAAGGCAAAGACCAGGGCGGACGAGGATACGAATAGCAATACGGTGGCGAGGCGGCCGGCCATCACATAGTGTTTTTCGCCTTCGCCCGGCTTGATAAAGCGGCGATAAAAATCGTGGACGAGATAAGACGCTCCCCAGTTCAGATGGGTCAGGATCGTGGACGAATTAGCCGCGATCAACCCGCCTAGCATCAGTCCCACCCAACCTACCGGCAGAAAGCGCAGCATCGCCGGGAATGCAATATCGTGGCCCACCAGGCTGGGGTTCAGATTCGGAAACGAACGTTGGATATCGGACAACTGCGGATAGACGATCAGAGACGCCAATCCGACAAGGATCCAGGGCCACGGACGCAACACATAGTGAGCGACATTAAAGAACAGCGTCGCGCCGAGCGCGTCCTTCTCCGACTTGGACGCCAACATGCGCTGGGCAATGTAACTGCCTCCGCCCGGTTCCGCGCCGGGATACCACACGGCCCACCACTGTACCGCTAGCGGCATGACGAAAATCGCCACGGCTAAGTCCCAGTTATTAGTAAAGTCAGGGAGTATGTTGAGATAGTTGAGACCGCCTGGCCCGCGCAGATGCGAGAGTTTTTCCACCAGACCGTGCATGCCGCCGACCTGCGGCAAT
This sequence comes from Bryobacteraceae bacterium, assembly GCA_050008575.1. Classification (GTDB taxonomy): domain Bacteria; phylum Acidobacteriota; class Terriglobia; order Bryobacterales; family Bryobacteraceae; genus Bog-159. The sequence continues at coordinate 60,977 of JBEKMJ010000011.1, read as the reverse complement.
TCGACGGCGAAGTAAGCCGCGGCAATCACGGCCGACATCTTGATGAAGAACTGGATCATGTCGATGACCAGCACGCCCCAGAGGCCCGAATGCGCGGCGAACACCACGTTCAGCAGGCCCACGGCGAGCAGCGTTTGCCAGCGGTCGAAGCCGAACAGGACGGCGGCGATCTTGACGGCGGCCAGATCGACGGTGGCCATGATCATGCAGTTGAAGAAGAAGCCGAGATATACGGCGCGAAAGCCGCGCACGGCTCCGGCGGCCTTCCCGGAGTAGCGTATTTCATAGAATTCCAGATCGGTCAGTACGCCGGAGCGCCGCCACAGGCGCGCGTAAAAGAACACCGTGGCGACGCCGGTAAGGGTGAACGCCCACCACTGCCAGTTGCCGGCGACGCCCTGCGTGCGCACGAAATTGGCCACCAGGTTCGGTGTGTCACTGGAAAAGGTGGTGGCGACCATGGACAGACCGGCCAGCCACCAAGGCACGGAGCGTCCGGACGCGAAGAATTCGGCCGTGCTTTTGCCGGAGCGTTTCCCGAAGAAGAGAGCGGGTACGAAGCAGATCAGGATGGAAGCGGCGGCGATGATCCAATCCAGCGTTTGGAGGTGCATTGAGATCCTTAATCGACTGCGAGTGCGCCAGGTCCGGGTTCGGCGTGGATCAGATGAATAGGCTCGTCGAATTCCGGCAATTCCGCATAGTAACGCCGAATCAGTCCGGCGCGCACGGAAGGCAGATCCGGCCGGCGGCAGAAGACCACGGCGCAGCCTCCGAATCCGGCGCCGGTCAGGCGCGCGCCGAGTGCGCCGGAATCGATGGCTGCATCGACCAGGCGGTCGAGCGCGGCGCTGCTGACGCACAGGCGGTCGCGCAGGCTGGCATGGGAGGCCAGCAGCAGCGACCCGAAGAGCGCCGCGTCGCGCTGTTCAATCGCGTTGACTGCGGCGCGGACGCGCAAGGCTTCGCTCACGACATGCAGGAACGCGGCGCGCTCGGCGCCATTTAGATTGTGGGCGGCCAGTTCTTCCAATTGCGCGAGGGTGCGTCCCTCGATGGCCAGGCGGTACGAAGCGAATCCCAACCGAGCCAGGGCGGTTGTGCCGCCGGCGCGGCAGGCATTGTACTGCTGGCGGACGGCTCCCGATTTCTCGGCGGCGGTGAGGCTGTGGGCCACCAGGAAAGCCCAGTCCGGTGGAATCGGCACGGGATATACGGCGAGCGGGTCGAACTCGATGAGCGAAGCGCAGCCGGTTTGCGAGGCCAGCGAGGCTGCGTGGTCCATACCGCCGCCACGTGTGCCCACGAATTGCTCGCCTTCGGGCAGGACTTGCATCAACTCCTCGAACGTTGGTGGCACGGCATTCGCGCGCAGCAAGCTCAGAGTGAAGGCCACGATCAACGCCGAGGATGAAGAGAGACCGGCGGCAGGTGGGAGATCCGAGAAGATGGCGGCGTCCACTCCGCGGCCGGCGCCCCATCTCCTGCCGACGGCGGAGGCGGCGGCGCGCAGGTAATTCTCCCAATCGCCCGCGGCGGCAGGCGCGAGATCCGGTGTCCAGGCGAAGTCGCGGATGCCATAGCCGGCGCTGACCGCACGGATGCGCGAGTCGGTGCGGGGCCGGAAGGCCACGCGGACCGAGCGGCGAATGGCGATGGGCAAGACGGGCAAGCCGTGATAGTCGATGTGCTCGCCGATCAGGTTGACGCGGCCGGGCGCGGATACCAGTGCGGGTTCGGCGCCGGTTCCGAAGGTTTCGGTTAGCAGGGCGCGGGGATCGGGGAGTTGGGTCATGAGAATTGGCGGAGCTGAAGCCCCGCGCGGGCTCAAGCCCGCCCTCCAACTGATACCATAACTGTCACGGCCCGCGACATGAAAGCAAACCGCGCTTACGCCCTGCTGATCCTGTTGTTCGTTCTATCGTTCGGGTATTGGATGGGCGGGGCAGTCAGTCTGAACGAGACCCTGCGCCATGGGCCGGAGCGCGCAAGACTGCCATTGGTCTTCGGTTACCGCATGCCAGCCATCGCCTTCGCCCAGCCGGAAGCGGCGGAGGCCGGCGCTCACGTGGGTGACACGCTGGTGGAGTTCGATGGCCGGCCGTTCACCGGCTACGATATAATGCGCGACGCGGTGCGCAGCGCGCGGCCGGGCAGCGCGCTGCCCGCGGTGATCCGGCACCCGGATGGAACGGCCGCGCGGATCGAGATCCGGTTGGCGGCGGAGCGTCCAGCTCCGGCGGCGATTTCCGAATGGCTGCGCGACATCGCCGTGCATCTCGTGTTTCCGCTGTTCTGCCTCGTCCTGGGGTTCTGGGTAGCGGCGGCGCGCCCGCAGGACGGCAATGCCTGGCTGCTGCTGGCGATCATGATCTCGCTCGAGTTTCTGATACCCATGAGCAGTTCCCGCGAACCGTGGCAGGTCCTGCGAGTGGTCTGGGGGATGCTCGCGGGATTCTCATGGCCCGTGTGGATGATGCTGTTCGGGATCTACTTCCCAGAGCGCTCCGTGCTGGATCGCGGTTTTCCCTGGGCCAAGTGGCTTGTCCTTCTCATCCTCACGATGGCAAGCCTTCCGTTGTTGGTATGGCAAGCCGGCATGGAATTCAGTTTCGCCGCGGTGGCATGGCTGCGCCCCTATCTCACCCGGATCGATCTGGTGCGCCAGATCGTAGGCATGGCGGCCATCTCGTTGTTCTTCGCGAACATGGGCGCCAAGAGCGGCACGGCTTCCACTAAGGACGTCGCGCGCCGCATCCGCTTCGTGTGGCTGGGGTCCGCGATAGGACTCACTCCCGGCTTTGTGGTGGCGCTCATCGGCCTGTTCAGAGGCAGCGGTTTTGGAGAGGGGCTTCCGGCATGGCTGGATTATTTGACCATCGGCTGTCTGGCCATTTTCCCGCTGACACTGGCCTACACGATCCTGGTGCAGCGCGCGATGGACGTGCGCGTGGCCATCCGGCAGAGCGTGCGGTACACGCTGGCGCGCGGCGGACTTTGGCTGGTGGGCGCCCTGATGTTCACCGTGGCAATGAAGATCTTCGTGGATGTCAGCCAGAAAGGCACGTTCACTCCTGAACAAGCGGGACTGCTGGCGCTTGGCGCGGCGTTGCTGCTGATGCGCCGCCGGTACCGCGGAAGAGTGCAGCGGTGGGTGGACCGGCGATTTTTTCGCGAGGCGTACAGCGCCGAACAGATGTTGAGCGATTTGAGCAACCAGGCGCGCAAATTCGTGGATGCGGGGCCGCTGCTCGAAACCGTGACGCATCGCATTTCGGAAACTTTGCATGTGCCGCGGATTTCGGTGCTGCTGCGCGATGGAGACGGGTATCGTTTGGCGGGAGGCGGGGCAGGGCCGGCCGCGACGGCGGATGCGGTGCTGGTACCGGAGGCGCGCAGTATCGCGCACCTGCGCGCGGCGAGAGGGCCGGCGGTCGTCTATTTCGACAATCCGGATGCCTGGCTGCGCGATGCGCCGCCGGATGAACGGCAGACATTGCAGCGGCTGGATGCGCAACTGCTGTTGCCGCTGACGGGGCGCGACGATTTGATCGGCGTGATGGCGCTGGGGCCGAAGCGTTCCGAGGAGCCTTATTCGAAGACCGACTTGCAGCTTCTGCAGTCGGTCGCGGACCAAACGGGCCTGGCGATCGAGAACAGCCGGCTGCTTTCGTCGCTCGCTGAAGAAGCCGCGCGGCGGGAGCGGTTCAATCGCGAGTTGGAGATCGCGCGCGAGGTGCAGGAGCGGCTGTTTCCGCAAAGTTATCCGTCGATACCGGGCCTGGATTGCGCGGGGCATTGCCGGCCGGCGCAGGGGGTGGGGGGCGACTACTACGATTTCATCGCTTTGCGGGACGCGGCCTGGGGTCACGCGCGGACGGGGGAAGGACGGCTGGGTATCGCGGTGGGCGACGTTTCGGGCAAAGGCATTTCGGCGGCGCTGCTGATGGCCAGCCTGCGCGCTTCGCTGCGCGGGCAAACGCTGGGCGGACCGGCCGATCTGGCGGCGCTGATGCGCAACGTGAACGCGTTGCTGTACGAAGCTTCGGCGGCCAACCGGTATGCGACCTTCTTCTACGCGCAGTACGATCCCAGCGACCATACGCTGGCTTACGTAAATGCGGGTCACAATCCGCCGATCGTGTTGCGCGGCGATGAAGTGCTGCGGCTGGAGGCGGACGGTCCGGTGGTCGGACTGTTGCCGCGCGCGCAGTATGGGCAGTCGGAACTGGTCCTGGCGCCGGGCGATATCTTATTGGCGTACACGGACGGCATCAGCGAAGCGATGACCGTGGACGACGAGGAGTGGGGCGAGGAGCGCATGATCGCGGCGGCGCGGGCGTGCCGGGGCCTGGCGGCTGGGGATATGATCGACAAGATGATGGCGGCGGCGGATGCGTTCACGGCGGGTGCGCCGCAGCATGACGATATGACGCTGGTGATTGTGAAGCTGGTGGGATGTTAATCGATCCGGCAGGCGGCCTACGAGGCCGCCGCAGGCTGCGAGCCTGCCCCACAAAGATGGAACAGTAATTTCATGACAGGCCTCAAATTTGCGCCTCAGTGCTGTTGTTGGCGGCGGGCGGCGGATGCGCGGTCCGCGGCTTGGCGCAGCATGGCGTCGAGGTCGGATCGGGAATAATACTTGCCACCCGCGAAGACGGACTCAAGTTCCCGCGTATGCCCTATCGCTTCAAGCGGGTTCGACCGCAGCAGAACCAGGTCGGCCGTCTTGCCCTTTTCTACTGTTCCTTCCGTGGCATCCACGCCACGCCATCGGGCCGCGTCGATCGTGGCCATGCGCAGCGCCTCCATCGGCGTAAGCCCGGCCTTCACCAGGTTCTCCAGTTCCTCATGCAACGACCATCCTGGAATCATATAGTTGTTGTTGACTCCGCAGTCCGTGCCCGCCAACATGGGGACGCCGGCCTTATAGGCGGCAAGCATTGCTTTTTGGGAGCGCTGCAGCGACTCGGCGACGATTTCACGAGTATCGGCCGGGGCCGGCTTGCGCCTGCCCAGCTTCGGATCCCAGCTCTCCCAGATGGCGGGGAATAGAAACCGCTTCCGATCGTCCGACTCGAAATCGCGTTCTCCAAGTTCCTGCCGAACTCGGGTGGACACGGTCAGCGTTGGCGTAACCCAGACTTGTTTTTGGGCCATCGCCTGGTAAATCCGTTCTTCCTCTTTGGCGTCCTGCAGGTAAAGCAGCCGCGCCGTGCGTTCCCCGGGCACCATCGCCAGGGGAGTGCCCTTTCGCGCGGCGCCTTCGCGGCTGAGTTGTTCGTAGTCGCCGGGTTTAGCGGCGATCAGAAATTGGGCGTGCTCGATACCATCCTGGCCGATGTCGAGCGCCGTCCGGAGGGAGAGGTTATTTGCCAGGTGCCCGATTACCTTGAGGCCGTTGCGGTGCGCCTCCTCCACCACTGCGCTGAGAACCTCCGGGGGAATGTCGGAGAAGTAGACCTTAATGAAGTCGGCGCCGCATTGCTTCAGTTGGCGCACGGCCTCGCGCGCCGCTTCGGGCGTCTTGACGCCGAGCGATCCGGTCCACGACGGCGGTTCCTGATCGATCTTGCGGCCGGCAGTCAGGATACGCGGACCGATGCGTTTGCCGGAACGAATCTCGTCGCGCCAGCGGAAAACGGAATCGGCCAGGTCACCGCCCATTTCACGCACGCCCACTACGCCATTGGGCAGAAACAAGTCGAGCAGGGCGGCGTTCTCCTCCACCAGGGGAACGTGGGGGTTGACCTGGTTGCTGCGCAAATGGATGTGCATATCCCAGAGTCCGGGGATGAGATAACGGCCTTCTCCGGGAATGCGGATCGCCTGTGCGGGAATACTGACCGCATCGGAGGGACCGGCGGCGGCGATGCGACCGTTGGCAATCAACACGGTCTGGTGGCCGCGGGTCTCGCCCTTCACCACGTCCACCACGTTGACGTCGACGATAGCGAGGGGCGCCGCCGTTTGCGCGAAGGCGCGCGTGGCGAGGCATAGCGCGAACGCGAGGAGATGGATCGGACGACATTTCATGAATTGAAATAGTCTAGCAAGTATTGCGTCGCGGTACGTTGAAATTTCGCACGTGCGTTCGCCGATAGGTGCGACCCATTTTGTTACGATGAACTTGCATATGCCCGATCCGGACGGAAACTCGGAACGCGAACTGATGCGCCGGTGGGTCGATACCTGGCGGCGGGCGGGCCCCGAACTAGACGAGGTGCGGCGCCGCGAAATCGAATCGGCCGATACGCAAGAGGCGGTCCGGCAACTCTTCGGAACCGGCGGCGATCCCATCGACATTCCGTCTCCGTCCGCAACCTCCGGTTTGGTCGATCAGCAGGCATGGTTTGCCAAGATACGTGTGGCAAACCGGCGCCCATGACGCCTCTATTGGAGGCGGCACGCGATCTTCAGGCTATTCTCACCGCACGGCAATGGAAGTTCTGTATTATCGGGGGCATCGCGCTGCTACGTTGGGGCGAGCCTCGTTTCACTCGCGACGTGGACGTGACGTTGCTGAGCGGATTCGGCCGGGAAGACGAGTTTATCGCTCCGTTACTGGAGTCGGGCTATCGGGGACGCGTGACGGATGCCGCTGGCTTTGCGCACCGGAACCGCGTGTTGCTGCTCACCGCTCCTGGCGGCACACCAGTCGACATCGCGCTCGGCGGGCTGCCATTCGAAGAGGAGATGGTGGAACGATCCAGCCTGTTCGAGTTCGCACGTGGGTGCCGGCTGCGGACCTGTTCCGCGGAGGACCTCGTTATCCTGAAGCTCTTTGCATTCCGGCCGCGAGACGTGCTCGATGTAGAAACGGTGCTGGCGCGGCAAAGCGGAGCGCTGGATTGGGCGCATGTGGAACGGCATCTTGGAGCGTTGTCGGAGGTCAAGGAGCAACCCGAGATCATGGAAGCGTTCGCCCGATTGCGCAGTGGCTACCCGCGCAAGTAGACCGAAATCGGCCGGACAGAAAATGTTACGCCAATTCGGCGGCGGCGGCCTGGTCCAAAAACCAGGTGACGCGCTTGGCTTGGCGGGAAATCAATTGGGCAGGGTAATGTTTGGGATCGAATTCCCGATGGAAGACGTTGCCGACGCTTGGCGCTTTATCCGCGCCGGTGACCAGGAAAACGGTATTCTTGGCCGCCAGCAGAGCACCGGGCAACAGGGTGACGCGCCACTTGTCCGGCACCTTCTGCACGTAGACCGCGCCGGCGATGTGCTCGTGGTCTTCGATCGACGTTTCACCGGGAAAGAGGCTGGCGGTGTGGGCGTCGGGGCCCATGCCGCACTGCACCACGTCGAAGTGCGGCATCTCTCCTTCTTCGAGGCCAAAGAAGTTGCGAATGTCTTCGACGTACTGTTGCGCGGCGGTTTCCGGTTTGATCTCGCCGTGAATACGGTGGACCTGGTCCAGCGGGATATGCGCCGGCGCGATCAGGTTCTCGTTAGCCAGGCGGTAGTTGCTTTCCGTCTCGTTGGGCGGCACGCAACGCTCGTCCACGAAGAAGAGATGCACGCGCTGCCAGCGAAAGCCGGAAGCCAGCATGCTTTGGAAGAGCAGCTTAGGCGTGGAACCGCCGGAAACGGCCAGCGTGGCGTGTTCCTGGGAGGCCAGCGCCTGCTCGAGCAGCGCGCTAATATGTTGCGCGCAAGCGGCGGCGGCCGCGCGCGGGTCGGGCTGAGTGAACCACTGCACGCTCATGTAAGGATCACAATACCGCAAGTTCGGCAGCGGCGGCGAGGGCGCGCTCGAACGAGAGATCGCGGCCGGGGATGGAAAGCTCCTCGCGCATGAGGGCATAGTCGGTGAGGGCGGGCAACAGAGCCTTGTTCACCAAGCCGCCGGAACGGACCTCGGCGGCGTGCCCTTCAGCGAGAGCGATGGAGGCGATGGCGTCGGGCCTGTCCGGCGCGCGCAGTTCGACCCGGCTGAGCCGCCAAGCCGGCTCACCGCCGTCGGAATGGAACTCGATGCGCGGGTGGACGCCGATTTTCGCGAGACCGTCGATCAGCCAGGCGGCCAGATAATACGCCGTAACCGGTGGGGTCGCGGCGCGGTGCGAAATCAAGATATGGGAGACCGCCGGCAGGTTCGCCAATTGGGCGCGGTTCTCGAAGATCTGGGCGATCAGCTCGCGCCAGCGGGTGAGACGGGTCCAGGAGAGGTCGGCCAGCAGGCGTCCGGTCGCGGCAACCGCAACCATTTCTCCGAGAGCGGCCACCGGGTCGCTGAAGGCCGCGCTATCGAGCACGACTTTTTGCGCGACGGCGGCCAGTTGCGAAAAGGCGGGCAGGCGGAAGAGACGCGGGCCGCGGCACCAGAGCATCACGGGAAGATCCGGCACGGTGAGCGGCAGCACCACGGCGGCCAGATCGGGCAGGCTGGTATCGGATGCGGTGATTTCAATTTGCTCGCAGCAGATCTGCTGGCGGTGACCGAAGGGCATCCAGCACTGGGAGAAGACGCGGGCCGCGAGCTCCCGCCGGTCGCCGGACCGGAAGCGAATCACGATGGCGCGGCTGGGATGTTCGGGCATGAGCGCGGCCAGCGTCTCGCCGATCGCCTGGGCATCGTCGGATTCTTCGGCAGCCACGAGCAAGGTCATGGAACATGCGCGCAGGACCCCGGCATCGCCTTCGCCCGGCGTGCTGTGCGGAACTCCGCCCAAGGAGACCCACAGTTCCGCCAGGTCGTGCAGGATGCGGTCGGGAGCGATCGTGCCGCCGGCGGCGCCCATCAGGGTTTCCTCCAGACGTGGCCGCGACGCGCCAGCATATCGTCGGCGGCTTGGGGTCCCCAGGTGCCGGCCGCGTAGTTGGGGAAGTCGAACTTGGTATTGTCCCAGACATGCTGGATGGCATCGACCACGGTCCAACTGGCTTCCACCATGTCCTGGCGGGTATACAGCGTGGCGTCGCCTATGATGGCGTCGAGCAGCAGTGTTTCGTAGGCGGAGGGGGAGCGTTCGCCGAAGCTGGAGCCGTAATTGAAATCCATGGAAACGGGCCGCAGGGTCATGCCCGCACCGGGGCGTTTGGAAAGGAACTTCAGCGAAATGCCCTCTTCGGGCTGGATGCGGAGGATGAGCAGATTGGGCGCGTTGCTGGTTTCTTCGCCGTTGAAAATGGCCAGCGGCGCGGCATTGAACTGGATGGCAATTTCGGTAACGCGTTTGGGCAGACGCTTGCCCGAGCGCAGATAGAATGGCACGCCGGCCCAGCGCCAGTTGTCCACAAAGAAAGTGACGGCGGCGTAGGTATCGGTTTGCGCATCGGGTTTGACGCCGGTTTCCTGGCGGAATCCAGGGACGTCTTCGCCACCGATGTGCGCCGGACCATACTGGCCCGAGACCGTGTTTTGCAGAACCTCGTCGGGCTTCATCACGCGGATGGAGCGGAGCAGCTTGGAGCGCTCGTCGCGCACGGAGTTGGGACGGAAAGTCGCGCTGGGCTCCATGGCGATGGTGGCCATCACCTGCGAGAGGTGATTTTGGATCATGTCGCGCAGGGCGCCGGCTTCCTGGTAATACGCGCCGCGGCTTTCCACGCCGATGGATTCGGCGGCGGTGATCTGCACGTGATTCACGTAGCGGCGATTCCACAGCGGCTCGAAGATGCCGTTGCCGAAGCGGAGCGCCAGGATGTTCTGCACGGTTTCCTTGCCGAGGTAATGATCGATACGGTAGACCTCGGATTCTTCGAAGGCGCTGTGCAGTTCGGTACTGAGCTTCTGGGCGCTGGCGAGGTCGTGGCCGAAGGGCTTTTCAATGACGATGCGGCGCCAGCCGGAGCCCTTTCCCACATTGGCGGCGGCGATACCTTGCGCGATGGGGATGTACTGGCTGGGCTGTGCGGAAAGGTAGAACAGCACGTTGCCGCCGGTGTGGCGGGCGGCGTCGATTTCCTTGAGGCGGGCATCCAGCGCCGGAAAAACCGCGGCGTTATCGAAGTCGCCGGCCATGTAGAAGAGACCTTGGGCGAAGGCGTTCCAGACGTCGTCGTCGAAGGGGGAGTCTTCGAGAAATTCCTTTACGGACGCGAACATTTTCTCGCGGAACTGATCGTCGGTCATCGGGGTGCGCGAGATACCCAGGACCGCGAAGCCGGCATCCAGGCGGCGCTCGTAGGCGAGCCTGTAGAGGGCGGGCAGGAGCTTGCGTTTGGTGAGATCGCCATTGGCTCCGAAGATGACCATGGCGCACTCAGGTACGCGCCGTTCGAAGCGCAGGGGATCCTGGAAAGGATTTTCCAGAGACATGTTTATCAACGTAGCACGGTTGTACGCTACGCTAGCTCGGCGGCCTGCGAGGCCGCCGCAGGCTGCGAGCCTGCCCCACGATCAGACGCCGGGAGGCCTGCGCTTGTGCCAGTCGGTGCGGCTTTGGAATTCCCTGCCTATGGCGAGCAGGGTATTCTCGGTCAACGGCGGCCCGGCGAGTTGCAGGGCGACGGGCAGATCGCCCGCGAATCCGCAGGGCAGCGAGAGGGCCGGGAGGCCCGCCAGATTGCCCGCCGGAATCAGCGAGGTGAGGCCGGCATCCGCCGGCTTGGCGCGATCCGGGCGGCGATCGAGCGGCTCGTCGATTTTCGGCGCGGGACCGGGGCGGGCCGGCGTAAGCAGCACATCCACATCGCCAAAAAGCTTGAAGATGGCCTCCTGCGCCAGCCTGCGGATGCGCATCGCTCTTAGATATACGTTCGCGGGAATCTCCAGCCCGGCTTTCAATCCGGCGATCTGTTTCCGGTCCGCCAATTCATCGACCTTGCCGCTCGCGATCAGCGGCTCGAACACGGAGGCCGCATCCACGGAAATAATGGCGCCGACGATGGCGCCGTAAGGGAAATCGGGCAGTTTGGTTTCGACCATGGTGGCGCCCAGGCCGCGCATGACTTCCAAAGCCTGCTGAAAGGCGGGACGCGCGGCTTCTTCCGGCCACGCGTTGAAATCCGCGGAGGCGAAGCCGATGCGGAGTTCGCCGATCTTGCGCGCATATTGCGGAGTGTAATAGAAGCTCTTGCCGGCCGATCCCGGATCGCGGTGGTCGCCGCCGGCAATCGTCTCCAACACCAGGCCGCAGTCTTCGGCGGAACGGCAGAACGGACCCAGCTTGTCCAGGGTCCAGGAAAGCGGCATGGCGCCGTAGCGGCTGACCAAGCCGTAGGTTGGGCGCAAGGCGGTCACACCGCAAAACGCGGCGGGCGTGAGGATGGAGCCGGACGTTTCCGAACCGATGGCGAACGGCGCCAGACCGGCGGCCACGGCGATGGCGGAACCGCTCGACGAGCCGCCGGACCAGCGGGTGCGATCCCAAGGGTTCAGGCCGGGGCCGGTGAGGGATGCCGAGGCGTAACGGTAACCAGGCCCGCCGGCCAATTCCACCATGGCCAGTTTGCCCAATAGCGGCGCGCCGGCGCTCTCCAGTTTCTGAATCACGGCGGCATCGTAATCGAAGATCTGCGCGGCGTAGGGGCGCGCGCCCCAAGTGGTGGGGTGTGCGGCCACGCTCAGCAGATCCTTGGCGCCGTACGGAACGCCTTGCAGCGGGCCATGCAACCGGCCGCGTTTGATCTCAGCTTCCACGGCTTTCGCCTGGCGAATGGCCCGTTCGGTGAGGGGCAACGCCAGCGCGTTGTAACGGGGGCCGAGGGTTTCCAAACGTCTGCCGAATGCACGCGCCAGATCCGGCGCGGTCACTTGCTTCTCGCGCACCATGCGATTCAATTCGGCGATGCCGGCGAAAAAGATCTCGCTGCCCAGTTCCGCCATAACGCCTCACGCGGTGAAGTGGAAGGCCGGCTCGGCCGCGATGGGGGTTTGCACCTTCGCTAGAGCTTCGGCGGTGCGCTGGTTCTGTTCCCGCGCGGCCTGCAGTTCCGCGTCGGGAGTTGCCGGTGTGGACGGCGGTGTCTGCGCGACGGCGGCGGTTGTCAAAATGGCGGCAGCCAGTTGGCGGCGGGTGATGCGGCTTGGGGGCTTTTTCATGACATGCAACTCAACGCTTCCATGGCGGCCTTCTCCATGATGGATCGCGGCGCCTGCTCGCCGGTCCAGGTTTCGAACTGGCGCACGGCCTGTTCGATAAACATCTGCATGCCGCGGATGACGGTCTTGCCTTGATCGCGGGCGCGCCGCGTCAACTCCGTCTCCAGCGGATTGTAAACCATGTCGAACACCACGTCGGCGGGGATGCGGCCATTGAAAAAGCATTCGTTGACGTGGGGGTACATGCCTAGCGGCGTGGCGTGGACCAGAGCGTCGAAATGCCTCTCCGCAAGTTGCTCGGCGAGCAGCGGCTCGGCGCCGCAGATCTTGGCCAGCGACCGCACGCGGTCGGCGTTGCGGCCCACCAGCGCGATACGGGCGCCGGCGTCGGAAAGAGCGCACGCCGCGCTGCGCGCCGCGCCGCCATTCCCCACAATCAGGACGGAGGCGTTGTGCAGGCGCATGTGATGTGCCAGCGGCACGGTCACACCCACCGCGTCGGTGTTGATACCGCGCCATTTGCCGGCTTTGCGCCAGACGGTGTTGACCGCGCCGATGCGGCGGGCCAAGGGGTCCACGATATCGAGGTAGCGCAGGATTTTCTGCTTATGCGGAATGGTAACGCTGAAGCCCGCCACGGGCAGCCTTTCGGCCAGCGCGAAGAAATCGCGCATCTGGGCGGGCGCGACCAGGAAGGGCAAATAGACCGCCTCCATGCGCCGGTACTGAAAGGCGCGGTTGTGCACCGCCGGGGAGATGGAGTGGCGTACGGGGTCGGCGACGACACCGTAGATCTTGGTGGAGCGCGACAGCTTGTCCACGCGGTAGACGTGCCGCAACTGCCGCGCGCATACCTGCCCGGCGGCGGTGCCCTGCGAGGCGGTGGGAGCGGCATACGTGTACATTCCGCCAAAAGCGGCCGAAAGCACGCGGCTGGGAAAGCCCAATTCGCCCATGGCCAGCACGATGAGCGGCGTGCGCGGGTGCGCTTTGGCCAGGGTGAGTACGCGCCCGAAGTCGGATGGCTTGCGAGCCGTGGTGACAACCTTATATCCATCGGCCGGGATGCGGGTCATACGGTTGAGCAGCGTATCGAGCTGCGGGGTGGCCTCGTAATTGTGATAGGAGACGATGAGGCGCGCGCGTCCGCGGAATAGGCCGAGCTTGGCGGCGGCGGCTTCGGCGCTCTCGATCTCGACGTCCACGGCCTGCGCGCCGGCGGTGACGGCCACATCCAGCACGCGCATTTCCTCTTCGATGCTGCCGTTGAATTTGCCGCGATTCTGGTGGCGGCGACAGGTGGCCAGCACGATGCAGTCGGGATACTGTTCGAGGAAGGCGTGAATGGCTTGGGCGCCGTGCTCGGGGTGTTCCAGGTAATCCAGACGGAACTCCAGGAAGGATTCACCCGCCTCGGCTTCGCGCCGGGCGTGGTCCAACAACCGATCCAAATCCGGAAAGCCCAGCGCGATGCAGATGCGCGGGAGGGGCCTAGTCTGCGCCATTTTCGAGTTTTTAGCATAGCACGGGAGGGAGAGACGCAGACGCGTGTTCCCGCCGGAGAAGTGGTCTCCGATGGGGCTGAGTGGGCCAGCCCGTGGCGGTGCGGAGCCGGTATGCGGTGGTCTATACTGATAGAGGTTGAAGATGGCTGATGCACGCCAGAATGCTCACGAGTTGATTGACCGCCTGCCGGAGACGCAGCTATCGGCCTTGGTCGGGCTGCTGGAAACGATCATCGATCCCGTAGGCGTTGCGTTGCGCAACGCACCAGTGGATGACGAACCTGAGACGGAAGAGGAAAAGCAGGGCGTGGCGGAAGCCCGTGCCTGGCTCCAACGCCGCGGCGGTCGAGGAATCCCGCATGACGAAGCCATGCGGCGCCTAGGCCTGGAGTGAAAGAGATTGAGTGGACCGAGGCGGCCCTGGATCACATGGCGGCGCTCGATAAAGGCGTGGCTCGCCGGCTCAAGCAGGCGGTCGAGCGGTTCGCCAATACCGGCGCAGGCAGCGTGAAGAAGCTCCAGGGTATCCAGCCCGCCGAGTATCGGCTCCGCGTGGGCGACTACCGGGTCCGGTTCCACCTGGAGGGCGACACGATTCGCGTTCTGCGGGTCGGCAACCGACGTGAGGCGTATCGCTGAGCGGTTCATTGCGGAATCGATATGGGCTACGAAGCAAAGAAGACCGAGCACTCTGCCCCCAAGCGAGGTCAGGGCGCTTATTGGGGCTATGATCGCGACGCCAAGAAGGAATCCAACCGCGTGCGCCGGACCAACCGGAACCGCGAGATTCGGAACGCGATCACCGCCGCGACCGACGGGGCACCGGTAGTGCGCTTACTTCGTCGCGCATACGGAAAAAGAGTTCTCCGCTGCCAGCACCCTCATTAGGTACATGTCACTCCGGCGAGGACCAGCTACCGCCGGCCCCTTTTCCACCGCCGAACAGGCTCTGGATGAAGCTGAAATTGAATGTGACGCCCCCAAACCAGGCTGGGTGAAATTTCTGCACGGTGGCTGGCGCGGCGCTGGACGTCGGATCGTTTATGGCCGGACCAGGGCAGTGGCTATTTCGGATACTGTGAGGCACCCCAGGGATTCGATTCCGCATCACAGCGACCTTCGCTATCGCAGGCACACCTTCGCCGTTCGGCGCCCCGGTCATCCTACGCGCTCTTCGCCGCCGCTCACTGGTTCTGGGACATAGTGTTAGCGGAGGCGTTGTGTATTTGTCAATACAATAATTTGACAAAGAGAGGAAAATGGAATAAAGCAGGCACTAATAGGTGGCGCCAGGTGGTCCCGGCCGCAGCCTAATTCAGATACTTCTTTATCTCCGGAAACAATAGCGCCTTGATCTCTGGCTTTTCAAGATCGCCCTTAATAACTACCACGGCGCTCAGGTCGATCACCTTCGGCGGATCGATTCCCTTCAACTTATCCACCAGCGTTTTGACCGCTTCATAACCCATCTTGAAAGGATCTTGCGCGACCAGCGCGTCGATGGAGCCATCCTTCAGATCCTGCACTAGTTCGCCCGAGGCATCGAACGCCACCAGCTTCACCTTGCCGGCGAGTCCGCGCGATTTCAGCGCCAGCGCGGCGCCCACCGAACTGGGCTCGGAGGAGGCGAACATGCCGTCCAGATCCGGCTGTGCGGTCAGAAAGTTTTCCGCCGCGGCCATGCCCTTGGCGCGATCGGACATGGAGAATTGGCGTGCCACGATATGCAATCCGGGAGACTCTTTCTGCAGCACCTCTTCGAAGCCGGCTTCCCGATCGAGCGTGGACTTACTGCCGGGAGCGTTCATCAGCATGGCGACCTTGCCTTTGCCGCGCAGCAGCGCCGCCAGCTTGCGCCCGGCCATTTGTCCGCCCTGGTAGTTATTAGTCGCAATGTAAGTGAGGTAGTTCGTGGAATCGACTCCGGAATCGAAGATCGTGACGGGGATGTGGGCGGCGGCGGCGCGATCGAGGGAAGCGTTCAGAGTGGTGCGATCCTGCGCGGCGACCACCAGGCCATCCACCTGGCGCGCGATCATGGAATCGACGATCTGGACCTGGCGGGCGTAGTCCGTTTCCGCCGAAGGGCCGTTCCAAACGACGTCCACGTTGAGGTCCGCGCCCGCGGCCGCGGCGCCCGCATGCACGGTAACCCAGAACAAATGCGAGGTGGCTTTGGGGACGACGGCGATGGTTTTACGCTGGGTGCCGTGGCAACCGGCTAGGAGCAGGGGGAGGAGCAGGAGAGCCGACGCGGCGACTACACCGTACGGTCCACTGTTCCGGTGCTGAGAGCATGCGAACAAGTTGCGCAATAACCTTGTCATACTTGTCATAAATGTCGTCCGATCCGCGGCGTCAGTTGGATTTGGAGGGCGGGCAGAATTGCCCGCCCTCCAAAACCAAAATGGCCGGACTATATCGCGCACCATCCCCCATCGATCAGCACGTCGGTTCCCGTAACGAATCCAGCTTCCGGGGCGCACAGGTACACGGCCAACTGGCCCACCTCCTCCACGCGGCCCCAGCGGCCCAGGGGAATTTTCGCCACGAACTGGGCATTGAGCTCCGGATTCTCGATCAGCGGAGTATTCATCTCCGTGGCGAAAGGGCCGGGGCTGATGGCATTCACCGTGATGCCTTCAGGCGCCAGTTCGAGCGCCAGCGCGCGCGTCAGACCCAGCACGGCGCTCTTACTGGCCGAATAGGCGGAACGGCCAGGCATGGACACGTGCGCCATGATGGAGGCCAGATTGATCACGCGCCCGTAGCCGCTGCCTTGCATGTGCGGCACGAAGGCGCGGCACATCAGGAAGGTGCTGGTGAGGGTGGTGTCCAGCACGCGCCGCCACTCGTCCAGGGTGAATTCGGTGAGCTGCTTGCGGATGTTGATGCCCGCGTTATTAACCAGGATTTGGACCCGGCCGAAGACCTCGGCTACCTCTTTCTCCAAGCGCAGGACCTGCCGCTCGCTGGTCACGTCGGCTTGAAACACCTGCGCGCCGCTGCCGGTGCGCCAGACTTCTTCGGCCGTTTTTTCGAGCGCGGCGCGGTCGCGGGCCACCAGGGCGATCGCGGCGCCTTCGCCGGCCAGCGCCAGCGCCATGGCTTTGCCCAAACCGCGGCTGGCGCCGGTGATGAGGGCGACTTTTCCCGCCAGTTTGCCGCTCATGTAATCTGGCCCTTGCCTCCCGTGCTATGCGACGCCGCCAGAATCTCATCCGCGACTTGCTGGGGCCGGTCGACGTTTCGGATGGTCAGGCGGCTGGCCTCGCCGGCGGTTTCGATGGAGAGGTTGCCGACGCCGAACATCCGTTGGGTCACGGATTGATCCACACGCGCGTCCTGCACCTTCGGCAGCGAGATATTGCGTGTGGACTTGGAGAGCGCGCCGACCTCGTAGCGCAGCTTGTCGCCGGCGATGGTGGCCTTGGTGAACCGCTGGGCGAGGTGGCGGCGAATCGGCCACAGCAGCAGCAGCGCGGGCACGGCCAAGATCCAGGGCTTGCCCCGCCAATCGTTGTCCGGCGGAATCATGGTGAAAAAGAGGACTATGCACGCCACGATCAAGAGCAGGACCGCCGCATACCCGAGTTTGATGAACTTCATGGTGGGCCGGATCACCGTGTCTTCCATAAGGTCGCCTCCTTGAACGGGCTATTGTAGCGCGGCGGTGGAGAGAGCGGGACCAGGAGGGGACCCGCGGAGCATACCGCTGCCCCAAATGTTACTTGTCTTGCTTCAAGATCTTCAAACCGGGCGGCAGCGTGAACAGGCTGTCTTTCAAATCCTTATTGATTTCCACGGTCTCCGAGTACATCTCGAAGACCTTCTCGCCATTGCGTTCGCGCCGGATGGTGAAGGGCCACATCGCGCCGCCGCCCACGTCGCGATACTTACCGAAGATGGTCACTTCCTCGAGCTTCGTGTTATCGACCGGATCTCTGCGATAGTAAAGCTGCCGCGTGGGGAGCTTAGTCAACTGGTCGAAGTAGACCGTGACTGTATCGTTGTTGGCGTCGGTAATATCGACGATTTCCACCGGGCGGTTCTCGAAGAAATCGGCGCCGCGCGAGTCGAAGATCAGTCCCGGCTCGCCGAGGCGCTGGCGCAGAATATACAGGACATTGTGCAGCGTGCCGACTTTGAACTGCTTGATTACGATGTCGGATAGGGGGCGGGCTCCGCGGAACGTAATCTCATAGCCGGTTCCATCCGTGTACAGGATGACATCGTCTTGTTTCTTGCCGCGCGCATCCCGCACGCGCACACCCAGAAAGGCGGCCTCGGGCGGATCGGGCCGCGGCAGGTAATTGGTGTACAGCGCATCCACCGTCAGCCCCGAGATTTTTTCGTTATAGAAGCCGTAGATGCGCCCGGTTTCCACGCGGTTTTGCATGTTGAGGTAAGCTTGGCCGCCCAAGGCCGCCAGGGCTTCGTCCACGACCCGTTTGCCCCTGTGCTCATTGGTCTCAGCGCGCGCGCTCCAGCCGGCCAAGCCGGACACTAACAGCGCTGCCCACAATGTTCTCATGATTTCCCGCTCATGGTTTCTTGCCCACGGGTTCTTTGCCGAGATCCGCCGCTTTCAACCCGCTGTTAAGCTGCACGGATACGACGGTTGCATCCGCGTATTTTTGCCCGTTCTGGAGGATGGTCATGCGTTTGGGAAGTTGGATGCCGTCCACTTCTTCGAAGCCATCGTAGGTTTCGTCGACTGTGGAGGGAGGCCCGTTCATCACCACGTTAGCGTATTCCACCTTGGCCGGCATCCCGGTCTTCTCGTCGACAAAGAGCCGCACCGTACTTCCCTGCCCGTCGGAAATCTCCAGCGTGCCTTCGGCGATCCAGTTCACTGTGCGGCCCGGCAGGCGGTCGCTGAGCAGCATGGGAATGAACAGCCGCAGGAGTTTGTCGCGGACGGGTTTCAACTGCGTGGGCGGCAGCGGCGACTGACCCTGCGGACTCGACATCCACCCAGTCTGGCCATCCCCATAAATGCTCACGGTCCCGAACGGCAACTGCGTGTCCTCGCGGAAGGACGAGGGCGCCAGCCACCGATCCATGCGTCGCATGGAAGCGATTCCCGGTGCACTCGCCACGTGCATTTCCACTACTTCCACCATATCTTTAACGGCGGCCAGCTTTTCCGCGCCGCCCACGGCCTGTTGCACACGCGCCAACAGTTGCTTGCCTTTCCCGGCGTCTCCGGCGGCAGGCTGGGGCGCGGCGTCCGCTCCGGATGCGGGGATGGTTAAATCGATGGACGAAATCGGCAGGCCCAGCGTTGCGAGAGACTTCCCGAATTCATCCGTCTTGCCCACGGCCACGATGGTGAGGTCGGCCGGACGCACATGTTCGCGCGCCACGCGCAGCACATCCGCCCGGGTGACCGCCTCCAGGCCTTTCTGATAGCGATCGATGAAATCTTTGGGATAGCCGTAATACTCATAGTTGAGCAGGCGGCTCAGCGTTTTCGTTTTGGTGTCGAAGGCGAACACCAGGCTATTCAAGGCCGATTGCCGCGCGGTTTCCAACTCATCCGCGGTGACTTCGCTCGCACGGATGCGGTCGATCTGCTCCTGGACGGCTTTCAGGGTATCGGCGGTGGAAGCGGACTTGGTGCTGCCGTCGATCTCGAAAAGGCCCGGATGATCGTAGGTCGCGCCCCAGCCAGCCGAGATATCGTAGGCCAGCCCGAGCTGCGTGCGGACGCGCTGCACCAGGCGGCTCTGGAAGCCGCCGCCCAGAATATCGCCCATCACTTCCAGGGCCGGAAAGTCTTTGTCATTGAGCCGGCCGCCCAGGTGTCCTTCGATGAAGAAGGTCTGCGTGACATCGTCTTTCCGCGCCACGTAGATGCCCGGCCGCGGCTTCTCGCGAACCAGCGGGAATGGCGGCACTCTGGGTTGTTCGTAGCTCCAGGCGCCGAATAACTTAGTCAGTTTCGCCTGCATTTCGGCGGTGGAGAAATCGCCCCACACGGCCATCAGCATGTTGGCCGGGAAAAAGTAACGCTTATAGAAGGCGGTCACATCGGCGCGCGCGATGCGATCGAGAGTGGAGTATTCGATTTCCCAGCCGTAAGGCGTATCCTTGCCGTAGACGGCGGCGGCGAACTCGCGCTCCGCCACGGCGTGCGCATCGTCGTTGCGGCGGGCGATGCCGCTGCGCGCTTCCGAAAGGGCCAGATCGATCTTCTCCTGGCGGAATTCGGGCTCGGTGAGCACGTCCTTGAAGATGCCCAGCACTTCATCGGTATTCTCTTTCAGCGCCGAGAAGGAGACCGAGCCGCTGGATTCACCGATATCGCTCTCGACCGAGGCGGCGATGTTTTCGAGCTCTTCATCGATCTGGTCGCCGGTTTTGCTTTGCGTGCCGCCCGACCGCATCACGATGCCGGCGATGCCCGCCAGGCCGACTTTTCCCGCGGGCTCGAACAGGTTTCCTGTACGGACGCGGACCGTGCCGCCCACAATCGGCAACTCATGATCTTCGAGTAAGTAGAGCTTCATCCCGTTGGGGAGAGTGTAAGTGGTTACATCCGGGATGGGGACATGTTTCAGCGGCGGAAACTTGAGCTCTCGATAGGCGGGCGGAGTGTTCGGGATGGTTGGCGGCGCGACCGTGTCTTGTCCCCAGGCTGCCGCGGCAGCGAGAGCCGCCAGGAGCAGGGGTCTCGGCACGAGTGCCGACACGGCACGCGCGAGTGCGTGCGCCACATCGAAGTACGGTCTCATTGGGCGCCTCCCACCAAGTAAGCCACCGTGCGCTTCTGCGGAACGAAGCATTCCTTGGCTACGCGTTGGACATCGCCGGCGGTAACCCGGTCCAACTCATCCAGCGATGTGAATACCTTTCGCCAATCGCCATAGATCGCGCGGTAAGCAGTCAATAAGCCGGCCAGTCCCGAGTTGCTATCCAACCGCCGGATCAGACTCGCCCGCGTCTTAGTTTTCACGCGCGCGAGTGTCGCGCCGTCCACCGCCTGCGACTTGAATTTCTCCAGCACTTCATAAAGCGCCTTTTCATTCTCGGCCGTAGTGTGGCCGGCGGCAGGCGCCAGGAAAAACAAGAACAGATTCGGGTACTTGCCGCCGGGGAAGGTATCGTCCGCGTCCGCCTCCAACGCGATCTGCTTGTCGCGCACCAGTTCCTTGTAGAGCAAGCCGGTGCGGCCGCTGGAAAGGATGCCGCCGATGACGTCGAATACAGGATCCTCCTTGCTGTATTCGTCCGGCCGCTTATAGCCGACAAACAGCAGGGGCTGGCTGGGCGACTCGACCTCCGCCCGCTTGGGGCCTTCCTGGGTAGGCTCCTGGGTGTGCAGCAGCGGCGGCAGCGGGCGCGACTGCATGGGACCGAAATACTTCTCCGCCAAGCGGCGCGCGGCGGCGGGATCCACGTCGCCCACGATCCCCAGCGTAATATTGCCCGGCACGTAATACTCATGGAAGAAGCGCCGGGCGTCGGCGCGCCGGAGATGGGCCACATCGCTCGGCCATCCGGTACCCATGATGCGGTAAGGGAACGCCGAAAACGCCGTCGCCAGGAAGGCTTGCATCAGCTTGCCCTGCGGCTCGGACTCCACGCGCATGCGATACTCCTCCATCACCACGTCGCGCTCCTTGTAGAATTCGCGGAACACGGGTTGGATGAATCGCTGCGACTCCAGTAGGAACCATAATTCCAACCGATTGGACGGCAGGCTGTAGAAATACTCAGTCGAGTCCCACGAGGTCTGGGCATTCATACCTTCGCCGCCATTCTGCTCGATGACGCGCGGGTAAAGATTCGGCTCGACCAGCGCGTCGGACTTTTCCTGGGCGGCCTTCAGTTCAGCCTGGATCGCCGCGACCTTTTGCGGGTCCGCCTTGACTCCCTTGTTCGTTTCGGCGTCGAGACGGTCATAGACCGCCTCCACCTGGTCGATCGCTTTTTCTTCTTCGGGCCAGTTCTTGCTGCCGATACTTTCGGTGCCCTTGAACGCCATGTGCTCGAACATATGGGCGATGCCGGTGGCGCCCGATGGATCGTCCGCCGACCCGGCGTTTACGTATGTATGAAACGACACAACCGGCGCTTCATGCCGTTCTACGACGATGAAGTGCAGGCCATTGGCGAGCGTAAACTCTGTAACTTTTTTCTCAAACTCTTGCAGGTTTTGCGCCGCGAGCAGCAGCGGCAGCAGAAAGACAACCAAGCGATGGGGCCTCATGTTCTATCTTCGAAGTTAGCAGATTCGAAGGGCGGGACTCCAACTCTCGCGGGCGGCGCGACTCTACCTCAGCAATTCATCCACGCTGGCGGCGTCCAGCACCCGCTCACTGAGATCTTCGAGCTCGGGTGCCTGCATGGCCCCCAGCTTTTCGCTGGCCCAACCCGGGAGTGCGCCGAAGCGCTTTTCGATCAGCCGGCGAAGGACCGTGAGTTCGCCTGCTTGCAGGCCGTCCTGACGGCCTTTTTGCTGCGCTTTTAGCTCCGCTTTTATGATCATGGGCCCCAAAACTTCGTGGTCCCGAATATCGAGATCGATCGGCATATCCCGTGTCTCCTGTTCGACCGTTGGCGCCAAATGCCGCAATCCCGCCAGGATCATCAACTGGGCCAAGGCGGTTTCCCGTTCCGCGATCGCCAGACCGGCGATCCGCTCCACGATCCTGTGGACCGCTTCTTTATCGTCCC
Source organism: Bryobacteraceae bacterium (assembly GCA_050008575.1). Taxonomy (GTDB): domain Bacteria; phylum Acidobacteriota; class Terriglobia; order Bryobacterales; family Bryobacteraceae; genus Bog-159. The sequence goes on along the minus strand of JBEKMJ010000011.1, from coordinate 38,792 downwards.
GCACTTGCGCCAAAATGGCAATTACATTATCGCCGACCTGCTCACTTTCCAGCAGGCGTTCGCCATTCAGCGTGCGAATGTCGATCAGATCGTATTCGAACGACAAGCCCGGGCCGCGCAATGCGCCTTCCATATGCATGGGCCCTTCACCGACGTAGAGCAGAATCTGGCGCGGGAATTGTCCGAACAACCGCCGCACGCCGACGCAGTATTCCATCATCCGGAACGGCATCGCCGGGTCGTTGGCGCTTTGCAGCTCAATGTGGATGAGATGGCCGTCGACAGTCCGGCCGAGCAGATCCAGGCGCAGGTTCTGCACCTTCCGCACTCTTGGAAGTTCCACATCCAGCCACTTGGCGACGGCAGTGCCGGGCAACGCGCGCAGTGTGAGCGGAGCCGACCTTTTTAACAGCAGCTTCAAGGCTACGTCGTATTCCTGCATGGAACAATCCGCTTAACTTGTACTTACGGATTAAGGGTGCCAGAGGCGGGTCGTTTTTCTCATCCGTGAACGGAACTGGCGAAGACGGACGGCATTCGGGCGGGCGCCGCTCGCTCGGCACCCGGCCTACCCGCAGACGGACTCCGGAGGACCCTCGCAGACCGGAAGGCCCGCCCCACGTGCTATGCTGGCATGCGGATGTTCAGTCGTCAACGCCGCAAAGCCCGGTTTTTGTTCGGGTTGTCCGACATCCTACTCACCGCCCTGGCATTCGAGGCCGCCTACCAGACGCGCATCCTGCTGCACTTGGGGCGTATCTTTTATATCATCGCTCCCACCAAGTCCCTGGTGCTGGGGTTCACGGTAACTGCGTGGCTGCTCGCCGGCCTGTGGCTGGGCGTCTACGACAGGCTGGATGCCGGCGACCCGCGCGTGATCCTGCGCGACTCGTTCCGGCAATGCGCATACGGCGCGGTGGCCCTGATCCTGTTCGAATTCGCCATGCGCCTGGACCTGAGCCGGCCCTTCCTGGCGCTGTTCATCGGCTACGCATGGGTGCTCCTTTTTCTGTTCCGCCTGTTTTCAGGACGGTTGGCGGGCGCGATCCAGCGCGAATTCGGCGGCCCGCATTTCGTGATGGTGGCCGGCACCGGCGAACGCGCGCGCAGGCTGGGTGAGGCATTGGAACGCTCCGCAAACTACGGCGTCCGCCTGACGGGCTTTCTGGCTCCGGAACCGGACAACGCGCCCGCCGAGATCCGCCTGACATCCGTTTATAAGGTCTACCCGATTGATCGGCTGCGGCAACTGCTGCGCGACGGCGTGATCGATGAGATCATTTTCTCGGTCCCGAGCGAGACACTCGCGCAACTGGAAGACGTTTTCCTGCTCTGCGACGAAGAGGGCGTGCGCACACGCGTGGCGGTGGATTTCTTCCCACATGTGAATAGCGAAGTGTACCTGGAGCGCCTGGGGTTCACGCCGCTGCTGACCTTTTCGGCCGCGCCGCACGATGAGATCCGGTTGCTGGTAAAACGCGCCACCGACGTGGCCCTGGCGGCCGCCGGACTGGTGGTGCTGTTGCCCTTCATGATCGCGGTGGCGCTGTTGGTGCGGCTCACGTCTCCCGGCCCGGCCATCTTCAGACAGGTTCGTTGCGGATTGAACGGCCGCCGGTTCCTGTTCTACAAATTCCGGTCGATGTGCGCCGGAGCGGAGCAGATGAGGGCCGCAGTGATGCACTTGAGCACGCGCAAGACGGCCATAAAAATCCCGGAAGATCCGCGGCTCACGCGCGTGGGCCGGTACCTGCGGAAATTCTCGATCGACGAGTGGCCGCAGCTTTGGAACGTGCTGAAAGGCGATATGTCGCTGGTGGGCCCGCGGCCGGCGGTGCCCGACGAAGTCGAACAGTATCAAACGTGGCAGCGCCGCCGGCTGCGCATGCGCCCCGGGCTTACCTGTCTGTGGGCGGTGAGCGGCCGCGACAATCTGGACTTCGAGACCTGGATGCGCATGGATATGCAGTACATTGATAACTGGTCGCTGGCGCTCGATTGGAAGATCATCCTGCGCACCATTCCCCGCGTCCTTACCGGGCACGGGGCGAACTAAGAAAGCGGAAGTCAGGAGGGGAGCGAAACATGCACCTGTTACCTACACAAGACGAAGTCGTCCGCGTTTTGCGCGATACCGGCGCCCTGCGCGACGGCCATTTCGAATATACCAACGGATTACATTCCAACGAGTACCTGCAGGTTCCGCTGGCCATGCGCTACTATCAGCACGCGCGCATGCTGAGCGTGGGGTTGAGCCGTCTGCTGCGCGAAAATGCGGAGATCCGGGCCATCATCCCCGAGCTTTCGATTGTCACGCCGGCCAACGCCGGCTTGCCCGTGGCATATGGAGTTTGCGAGGCCTTGCGCGCGCGCCAGGTGTACTGGGCGGAACGCGAAGACACCGGCCAGCCAATGCGCTTCCGCCAGTTCCTGGAGCAGCATCCCGGCGAACAAGTGGTGCTGGTGGACGACATCCTGCGCTCCGGCCGCAAGCTGCGCGAGATGCAGGAACTGCTCGAATCGCGGGGGGCGCGCGTGGTGGCTATGGCGGTCATCATCTATCAGCCGACTCCCCGCACGCGGGATTTCGGCGAGTTGCCACTGTACTATCTGGCTAGGTTGAACGCTAGTTACTACGCCGACGCCGCGCATTGCGATCTCTGCAAGGAGGGCACGCCGGTTCAGAAGGTCTGGGTGTAAGTTGCGGGTGACGGTTCAGACATCGCGCGGCGGAGCGGCCATCGACGACACTGAAGCCGTGCGCGTCGCGGCGCTGGGGGCGATTATGGGCGCGAAGTACCACGATCCTTCGGCCCCGGTCACGCGCCGCCGCATCGTTTTCTTCTTCGACACCCATCGTTCTAGGCCTGCCGGCGCAGTGCGGCCTTGAATACGATTCGTGCCGCTACGATCAGTACGGCGCATCCCGCCAGCAGCTTGCCTTCGAATAACCATACGGAGTGCACATCGCCCGGCGGAATGAGTGACACGATAATACAAACAACGGTCACAACGACACCCATACCGGCGCTCCACTTGCGCCCGTACTTCCAGGAAGCGGCGAACATATAAAGGAAGGGGATGAAATATACAATCACCGTCATATCGACGAGTAACTGGTAGCCGACGCGCAGGTTTTCGCCGGCTTGCAGCGCGGCCACGAAGACCGTGCAGGCGATGCCCTGCGTCAGGATGGCCCAATGCGGCGTATGCCAACGGGGATGCAGCCGCGCGAAGGCCGGCGGGAAGTAGCGGTCGATGCCGATGACGAAGGGGATGCGTGCGCAGCCGCCGATCCAGGCGCAAAGCTGACCCGCCACACCCGCCAGGATGAGCACGATCATAGCGGGCCCCAGCCAGGCGGAGTGCAGGCGCGCGCCGGCCTCGGTGGACGCCTGCACCAGGCCGGTGAGGATGCTGATGCGGTCGGGCGGCATTAGCACCATCAGCGACAACGTGCCCAGAATATAGAACGCGGCGATGCACGCGCCCGAAATCCAGGCGGCGCGCGGCACATTTCGCGCCGGGTTGCGGATCTCGCCGCCCAGAATGGCGCCCAATTCCAAGCCGCCGAAGGCAAAGGCGATCTGCGACCAGAAATTGACTTTGTCCAGGTCCCAGTGGGGCGCGAGTTGAAGGGGCGTAGCCGAGCCGGAGCGCATCCACACAGTGAACCCGAAGACGATGAGTAGGGCGCCGAAGGTATAAGTGGCCAGCGCGCCGGCATTAGTGGCCCACTTGGCGATGGAAAGGCCGAAGACGTTAGTCAGCAGACCCAGCCAGAGAATCAGAAGGGAGGCGGAGATGACGTAGATCTTGACTTCGGAGAGACCCAACGCATAGCCGGCCATATCCACGCCGGCCAGCAGAAGGTTGGGGAGATAGAAGAGATTGCTGAGCCAGTAGCACCAGCCACACAGGAAGCCGTGCCAGTCGCCGAAGCCCTGCTTGGTCCAGACGTAGATGCCGCCTTCTAGCGGGAACCTGGAGGAAAGCGTGGCTACGGCCAGCGCCGAAGGGATGAAGAAGAAGCCGGCGGCAAGCAGCCATAGCGTGATGGAAACGGGGCCGGTATGCGCGGCGGCGGCCAGCCAGCGGATGCCGATGACGGCGGCGATGTTGAACAGCACCAGGTCGCGCAGACCCAGTTCGCGGCGGAGTTGGGGTTCGGTGGCGGGGCTTGGAATAGAGGAGAGTGTAGCATAAGGGCGAGGCGGGCAAGCGGCGGTAGTGCCTGAAGAACGCACCTTTCAGGCACTACCCAAGTGGCACGTATGGACTGTGCTGGACATCCTCCCGCCAGCCCGTAGTAGGCCCGACCGGCTGGCCGGGCCACGAGTGGGTGGTTGCTTTCTGCGATCCAACCGAGACACCCGACCCGTTGCAACCAGTTTTGAACCAAACGATTGGCTCGATTACTATCACGCCGGTGCCCTGGATGTTCCGGCGACGGCCTGAGGGGAGCCGCCAGAGTTTGTCGGACACTCGAATCTGCCCAAGGTGGCGGCTGGCGGACTCCGCGACGCTAGACGGGCCGCTCTTCAGCCGCCCGCCCCCGTCGCTCCCGCATCAACCGCTCCGCCAGAAATACCTTGAGCAAAGACTGATACGGCACATCGCGCTGGTTCGCGAGCACCTTTAGATCTTCGATCATGGAAACGGGAAGCCGCAACGATCTGGTCTTGAGGGACGGCTTGAGATGAACGAGCTTCCTGCGTTTTCCCGCGGGCCAGTCCACGTATTCCGTGGAATCCGACGTGACCCAGAATTTCCTTTCGTCGTCCTCGTTCTTGAATTCAGGAATTGCTTTCCTCTTCACATTTCGCATCGGCCCTTCCTTCGTTGCGGTTCATACCGCGGACGGAGAGCACCCGTATGAGATCCCCGCGGATCGTGAACGCCACAAACAACCGACGGGCGGCTGCGGTCTGCCCGAGGGCGTAATATCGCTTCTCGCCTTTGGAATGCCGTGCGTCGCCGCGAACCACCAGTAAGACTTCTTCAGCCTCCCCCGGCGTCACCCGGTGCCGTTCCCAGTTCTTGCGGAGGTTGGCTTCGTCCCAGTCGAATCCGGTGCAGTTCTCCAACGCATCCGCGGCCGCCACGCTACTGGTATACGACTATCATATACAGGCGGCGGGATCGGTTCGCCGGCGGCACAGGATGCCGTGCCAGCCGCGGAGAGCTTTGTTCGCGTTGCGTCAATGTCACCTCCGGAAGGTCGACGGAAGACCATTGGAACCCGCGGGCGGAGCGCCCGGAGTCAGCGTGCCCTGATTGACGACAGCCGTGCCGGAGCCTTGGTCGAGGTATACCGCCCACGTCAAGTGGTTCACGTCGATCACATAGAAGCCATAACCCGAATAGGCAAACAGTAGTTGGTCGGCGACGAAGTAGGCAGGCGAGGCGGATGTTTCAGGAGCGATGGTAGTCTTTCCGACCGCGCCGCCGATCTCCCCGTCCCCGACGCCGCAGTTGACGGCGTCATGAGTGCCTGTAAGAAGCATGTCCGTGACTGTAAAGGACACGCCGTCACAGTATCCGGTAAAGGTAAAGGCGTAAGTGTTTGTGGTTTCCGGCCGTATGTAGCGCTCCACGGGACCAAGGGGAATGGCGGCCGGCGAGAGACCATTCGGAGCGGCTGCCGGCGCAGTCGGGATCAAAATGCCCCCGCTGTAGTAAGCCATACCCAAGTCCTGATCCGCGTAGGACACCCAGGTCAAGTGCTTCACGTCGATCACATAGAAGGACAAAGGCGTACCAAGGAAGGGGAGAATGGAATCCGTAAGGAGGAACGCGGGCGACGGCATCGCGGGCGATTCAGGAGCGATTGCGATTGTGGCGGATGCGCCTGTAAGCACGCCGGTCAAGCCGGAGCAACCGGCGTTGCCATGGGTGCCTGTAACAAGCTTGGCCGCCGTGACCGTGAAAGACATTGTGTCACAGTAGGGAGTTCCCGTGGAATTCGCCAAGGTAAAGCTGTATGTCTTGCCCGCCGCCGGGAGAGCGTCCTGCGCGGAAGCGACGCCGAATGACGCCAGCGCGGCGATACCGTTAAGTGCCAGTCTATTGAGTTTCACGTTTCCTCCGATTTCCCGCACTTAGGGTTTGACTCTGTACACAGTGCCCGCGCCATCCAGCCCAGGGCCGCTGGTAGTGGCGCCATAGAGCGCTCCGGAGTTATCAATAACCAGACCGCCATACGGTCCAGCCTGGCCCGCGAAATTATGGAGCGCTTTCTCGGCCCAAGGTCCGCCCGGCGTAGCCTGTTGCAACTCGAAGACCGATCCTCCTGCGTTCCCGCTGCCCGTCCCTGTCAGCGTAGTGCCGTAGATTGCGCCACCGTGGACGGTCAGGGGTGAATCCGGGAGCTTTCCATCGCCCGTGTTCCCGAAACTGTATAGCACGGTCTCGGTCCAAGTCCCTCCGGATTCCGCCGGCGGCGTCAGTTCGAACACCGTGCCCCGCCCCGCGCTGCCGCCCCCGCTGGTCGTGCCATAAAGAATCCCACCACTGGTCGAGACCGGCGGTTGAGAGGGCGCCGCCCCGTCGGCGCCGCCGGTGAAGCTATAAAGCACACTTTGGACCAATACGCCCGGCAACGAAGCCGACGGCGTTAAAGCGAATACCGTGCCCGCGCCATGACTCCCGCCGGAGGAGGTGGTGCCATAGATCACTCCGCCCGGACCCATGCTCAAGCCCTCCGGAGACTTTCCGTCGCTTGCGTCCGGGAAGTCGTACACAATGCTCATGGTCCAGGCAGCGCCCGCGGTCTCCGGCGGCGTTACCTTGAATACGACGCCATTGTCGTAAAACCCTCCCGATGAGGTAACACTGTAGAGCTCGCCGTGCGCACCGACGACCACACCGCGATCGAGACCGTATCCCTGTTCCAACTCACCGTAGTTGGTGTACAGCACCGTCTCGGTCCAGGTTCCACCAGGCGCCGCCGGGGGTGCCAACTCGTACACCGTGCCCAAGCCATCGCCGCCCGCCGAGGTTGTGCCGTATAACTCGCCGTTAGCGCCGACAACCGGACTGGCAAAAGGATTCGCTCCGTCGCCGTTGTTTGTGTAGTTCGTAAATCTGTACAGCACCGTCTCCGTCCACGCTTCGCCGGGCGCGGAAGGCGGCGTCAACTGGAACACCGTGCCATAGCCGGAAGTGCCCCCATACGCCGTGGCGCCATAGAGCGCCCCGTGCGGTCCCGCGACTAACCCTTGGGGCGCGGCTCCGTCCGGGGATCCCCCGAATTTGTATAGTGTATTGAAGCGAGTCTGGCCGGCGGCGACGACCGTCAGCCACGATGCACTTAGCGCGGCCGTGAATGCCAGAAGTCGAAGCGTCTTCATTGAAACCCCCTTTGGTTACGTTAGCTTTCTAATCGCTGCGCCGGACCCGCGCTAAAAGACTATCTTATACACGAAGCCGTTGTAAGAGGGCGCGTTACTGTCCAGGGCCGTGGCATAAAGCACTCCGTTGTTATCCATGAATATCGTTCCATACGGAATGTCGTCGTTCTCGAAGTGGTGGAGAATGATCTCGGTCCAAGAGCCGCCCGGCGCCGCCGGCTTCTGCAACTCATACACCATGCCACCCGAGCCGCGAGAGCCCAATATCGGATCGCCGGTAACCATTAAAGAGTTGGTCCCGTAGATATTGCCGTTGCGAACGATGAGGGATGAATTGGGGCGATATCCGTGACCCTCTCCGAAGCTGTAAAGCACGGTTTCGGTCCAGATCCCGCCGGGCGCCGCGGGCGGCTGCAACTCAAAAACCGTTCCGGCGTCGGAAGCTCCGCCGGCACTGGTCGTGCCATAGAGGACTCCGCCATCGGCGGTAAGTGACGATTGCCAGGGGTTACTTCCGTCGGCGCCGCCGGTGAAACTATAAAGCACAGTCTCGGTCCAGGGATGGCCGTAGGCCGCTGGCGGCCTTAATTCAAATACCGTCCCCGCACCGAAGTTCCCGCCGGTATTAGTGGTGCCATAGATTACCCCGTCGCTTTTCACGATCAAAAGACCCATGGGGCAACTTCCGTCGCCGGCGCCCGTTAAGCTATAAAGGTCCGTTTCGGTCCAAGTTTCGCCGCTCCCCGGTCCCGGCGGCGCTAACTCGAATACCGCCCCATTGCCGTAGGCCCCGGTCGCACAGGTAGCGCCGTAGAGCGCGCCGTTCGCGCCCATCAGCAGCGCCGTGGCCGATCCTCCAAACGCATCCTGGGCGCCGGGAAAGCTGTAAAGCACCGTCTCGGTCCACGTTCCGCCGGGGGTAGCCGGCGGCTGCAATTCCCACACTGTGCCGGATCCAGTCCCGCCAAAACTGGTCGTGCCGTAGAGCGCGCCATTCGCGCCCACAACCGGAGTTACCACTGGAAAGTAGACCGATCCGTCGCTAAACGCGTAAAGTACGGTCTCGGTCCACGCTCCGCCTTGCGTAGCTGGCGATTGCAACGCGAACACGGTACCCTCGCCGGGATAGCTGCCGTTCCCGCCATACGCCGTAGCGCCGTAGAGCACACCGTTCGGACCGGCGACGACTCCCCCGGGGTTCTCTCCGTCGGGCTGGCCGCCGAATGTGTAGAGCTTTGTGAGATCGGTTTGAGCAACGCTGTAGGGCGTCAGGAACAATGCGCTAAGCGCGGCCGCGAGAGCCAAACGTCGCAGAGTTCTCATCGGATATCCCTCCGTGGATGCTGAAATCGAATGTATCCTGTTCCCGCCTGGCAATCAACGGGTTTCCGAGGATACCAGTACTGTACTAGCGGGCAGCGCACAGCGCTGCCCTACCCATGCGACAATCTTGGATACATGCCAAAGTCCTGTATCGCCTTCCTCCTCCTCGCCACGTGCGCATTCGCCGAGGCGCCCAAGCTCCGTTTGGGCGACGATGTGCGGCCCGTGCGCTATCGCCTGGACCTCACCATTGTTCCGCAACAAGACACCTTCACCGGCAAAATTGAAATCGACTTGGAGGTGCGCAAGCCCGTCGATGTGATCTGGCTAAATGCCCGCGATCTCACCGTCGACACGGCCGAACTGACTGCGGGCGGGCGCACGGTGCCGGCGAAGGCGCAAACCAGCGGCACGCAATTCGCCGGCTTCGCGGTTCCCTCGGCCATCCCCGCGGGCCCGGCGCAACTGCGCATCGAATATCACGGCGCCTTCAATAAAATCGGCAGCGACGGGCTGTTCAAGGAGCAGGATGACGGCACTTGGTACGTCTACACACAGTTCGAATCGATCGACGCGCGCAAGGCTTTCCCGTGCTTCGACGAGCCCAGTTTCAAAACACCGTGGCAGCTCACGCTGCATGTAAATAAGTCCGACACCGCGGTATCCAATACGCCCGTGCAGTCGGAGACCGGCGAGCCGGACGGGCGCAAGAAGGTGGTATTCGCCGAAACCAAACCGCTGCCCAGTTACCTGGTGGCGCTGGGCGTAGGCCCATTCGACTTCGTGGACGCCGGAAAAACCGGTAAGAACCACACGGCGCTGCGCATGATCACGCCCAAGGGCAAAGCCGCGCAGGCCAAGTACGCGGCGGAGGTGACCGGTCCGCTGCTGGCCGAACTCGAAAACTATTTTGGTGTGCCGTATCCTTACGAAAAGCTGGATCTGCTGTCCGTCCCGCTTTTTGGCGGGGCGATGGAGAATCCCGGACTGATCACTTGCGCGCAGAGCCTGATGCTGCGCGACCCGGCGCAGGATAGCATCGGCCGCCAGCGTAGCTATGCATCCGTGGTGGCCCACGAGATGGCCCACCAGTGGTTCGGCGACCTGGTGACCACCGCGTGGTGGAACGATATCTGGCTGAACGAAGCGTTCGCCTCCTGGATGGATTCCAAGATCCTGCGCAAATGGAAGCCGGAGTGGAACACCGTGATCGACGAGCAGAACATCCGCATGGGCGCCATGGGCGGCGACGTACTGGTCTCCGCGCGGAAGATCCGCCAGCCGATCGAGAGCAACGACGACATTGCCAACGCCTTCGACGGCATCACCTACAGCAAGGGCGAGGCGGTCATCGGGATGTTCGAGAACTGGATGGGCGAAGAAGCCTTCCGCCGCGGCGTGCAGCAATACATTCGCCAATACGCTTGGCGTAACGCGACGGCGGGCGATTTTCTGGATTCTCTCTCTTCGGCGGGGAACCAGCCGGTGGGGCGGGCATTCTCCACGTTTCTGGATCAGGCGGGCGTGCCGCTGGTTTCGGTCAGCCTGAACTGCGGTGCGGCCGGCGGGGCGAGCCTGCATTTGACGCAGAAGCGCGCGCTGCCTTTGGGATCGCCGGGCGCTACGCAGCAGACGTGGCAGGTACCGGTGTGCGCGCGCTACGGCGACGGCGACGCATCGCATCGCGAATGTACGCTGCTGACCGAAGCCTCCATGGACTGGAAACTGGCGGAAGCCAAGAGCTGCCCCACATGGGTGGAGGCCAACGCCGATGGAAAGGGCTACTACCGCACGCGCTATGAGGGCGACCTGCTGAATAAGCTGCTGGCCGGTGGCGCCCCACACCTCTCGGCGTCCGAGCGGGTTACGGCCCTGGGAGACGTGGACGCGCTCACCGCGATGGGCGAGATCAAGAGCGGAGATGCGCTGGGGTTGGCGCTCGAATTCACAAACGATCCTGTGCGCCAAGTCGTGGAATCGACCGTCGGCGTGGTGGCGGGCCTGCACGATTACATGGTTCCCCAAGAACTGCGGCCGAACTACGCGCGGCTGGTGAACAAGGCGTTTGGCGCGCGGGCGCGCGAGTTGGGCTGGAAAGCGAAACCGGGAGAAAGCGACGAAACCCGCCTCTTGCGCTCCTCGATCGTGCCGCTGGTGGCGTTGTGGGGCGGGGATGGATCGCTGGCCGCCGAAGCCCGCCAACTGGCCGGGACGTGGATCGCGGACCGTACCGGCGTCGATCCGGAGATCCTCGGGTCGGTGCTGAATGTGGCGGCGCGCACCGGTGACGAAGCATTCTTCAAGCAATTGCCGGCGGCACTGGCGCGCACCGAAGATCGGCACCAGCGGGATCTGATTCTGGGCGCGATGGGATCTTCGAGCAATCCCCAAATCGCACGCGACACGATGCAATTGGCGCTCAAACCCGATTTCGATTTACGGGAGTCCATCAACCTGCTTTTCGGGCCGATGGGCGTGCCGGAGACCAGGTCGATTCCCTTCGAGTTCGTGAAGGCCCACTACGATGCGCTGGTCGGCAGGATACCCGCCGGATCGACGTTCGGGTTCGGCGAGTTTTTGCCGTTCGTGGGCGGCGCGTTCTGCGACGAAAAGTCGGCGGAAGAAGTGAAGGCATTCTTCGAGCCGAAGGTGGATCGGTTCCCCGGCACCAAGCGCAACCTGGCGCAAGCGTTGGAAGGGATTCGGATCTGCACGGCGTATCGGGCGGCGCAGCAGGATAGCGTGGCCGAATTCTTAAAAAAGTATTGATCGGAGCGCCCTAAACATCTGATATAGTGTCCGGCATGAGCCGAACACTTCTAGCGCGCATCTCCGCGAGCGCACTCCTCCTCATGGGGTACTGGATCGCATACACCCAAAACCAGGGCAAGCAGCCGCCCGCGCTGACCCTTAATAAGGTCAAAGACAATCTTTACGAAATCGAGGGCGACGGCGGCAATGTCGCGGTGTATGTGACCAGCGAAGGCGTCATCCTGGTGGACGACAAGTTCGAGCAGGACTACGAGAACATCATGGCAAAGATCAAAAGCGTGACCGATCAGCCGGTGAAGTACGTGCTGAGCACGCACCATCACGCCGATCACAGCGGCGGCAACGTGAAGTTCCTACCCGCGGCCGAGATCGTCTCGACGGCTAATGCGCGCGCCAACATCGTGGAGCATAAACAGCCCAACGCGCCGTCGAATCTAACCCCGGCGCGCGTAGTGTTCACTGAGGAATGCTCCGTGTTCCTGGGCGGCAAGGAAGCGCGCGCGCGGTACTTCGGCCGCGGCCATACGAATGGCGACGCCATCGTGTACTTTCCGGCGCTGCGCACCATACACACCGGCGATCTGATGGCCGGCAAGACTCCGCTCATCGACTACACCGGCGGCGGCAGCCTGAAAGCGTGGACCCAGACCCTGGACGGCGCGCTGCAGCTCGATTTCGACACCGTCATTCCGGGCCACGGTCCGGTAACGGACAAGGCGGGACTGCTGGCGTATCGGAACAACGTCGAGAAACTGCGCAATCGCGCGGCTGGGCTGATCCACGACGGCAAGAGTCAGGACGAGGTCGGTGCGGTCATGGCGGCGGAATTCGGATGGGGCCCGGACAGCCTGCAGGCGCATTGGAGTCTGCCGGGGATCATGGCGGAACTGAAATAAGCATGGCTCTCCGGCAACCGGGAGTCTGCATTAATTTGTAGGCGGCGCCCTGAATAAAGGGTCCGCTCCACAAGTGCGCTACGGCGCGCCAATGGACAGGATGGCGGGCGCGCTGGCCACGCCGTTCACCGTGATGACGGCCGGATAGTCACCGGCCGCAAGCTGCGGCACCTGCAGATTCGCTTGGGCCAGGCCCACGAAATACGGCGTCAGTCCGAGAAACTGGATTGGCGCATTGTCGCCGCCGACGGTTGCCGTGGCGGAGAGAGTGGCCCGCGCCAAAGGGTTCACCGGAGCACCGGCGCCATCGAGCGGCGTAGTGGTCAGGCTGCCGATTCCAGTCAAATACACTACGATGACGGAACCTGCTGGGGCCGGATGATCGGCCGTGAGGAGCGTCCCGGAAGAGTCGGTCGCCACGGCCCGGTTTCCGTCCATTTGAAAGATTCCCGGCGATGCCGCATCGATGGTCAGCGGGTATTCGAGGCTCATGCCCAGCGGCGAGCGCACCAACACCGTGGCGCCGCCAGCCTGCGCTTCAAAGGGCACCTGGAAGTTGATCTGGCCGGAATCGGTGTACAGCATCGGGCTATAAAACCCGTTGACGGAAACGCTCACGCCGCCAAGGTCGCCCGGCAAGGGCAGGTTCGTGGGCTGCGCCGGCTGCGATGCGAATCCCGTGCCGAAGATGGTGGCCAGACTACCGGGTGAAACAGCGCCCGTGAAGCTGGCGGCGTTGGCGACCGCATTGATCGCGGGCACGGTCTGGCAACACGAGGTAACCAGCACCGGCGAGTCCGTTACGGTGAGGGCGGCGCCTTCGATGGCGGTGGCGCCTCCGAAAATGTCGCGCACCGTGCGCGCCTGAATCGCCGCGGGTATGGCAAAAGGGACGTTCTGCGTTGGATTCCAAACAATGATGCCCTGGTCGCCGGTTGCCAGCGTGAGCCAGATTTGCCAGGTGCCGGACGGGTCGATAACCGCCTGCGTGAGCGAAGCGCCCGCCAGCCAATCGAAAAGGTAACGATACGCCTGCCCCGCCTCAGTGAGCCCGCGCGGATCGGGCTGCTCGGTGCCCACGCAGAAGGAAGTGGCATTGCCCCAGGTGTACCAGTCATAGCGCCCGGACCCATACGCCAAATCGACCAGGTATTTCCGCACGATGTATGCGGCAGCCTCGACCGGCGGCGTGGAGGTGTCGCCGGATGCGCCTTCGGTATCCCACCGCGGCATGCCGCCGAGGCCGTACTTACTCATGACCAGACGGACGTTGGCGATCAGGGAGCCGGTCGCTTCCGGAGGCGTGGTGTAGACGTGATGGGCGATCACATCGACATATTGGCCCGCGCCTGTGGCAAGGAATGTGTCCAGATAGCCGGCCGAGTAAACGGCGGGAGAGAGCACCGTATTTTGCGGGTCCACGGCTTTCAGCGCCTGATAAGCCGTCTGAGTCAGTTGCGCCAGTTGTGCAACCGTGCCCGTAAAGTAAGTATTGTCATTCGGCTCGTTCCAGATTTCGTAGTACCGGATGCGGCCCTTATACCGTTGGGCGACGGCGGTGACATAGTCGCTCCAATCCTGCATGTTCGAGGGCGGCGCCGGCGCACCCGCGCCCACGTAGTTCACGTCGTCGGGATTGGACGATGCCCAGGCGGGAGTCTGGCCGAGCGTGAGGATGATATCCGGGTTGCCGTTGGCCTGCGCAGCCGCCACCCAGGTGTCCAACGGCGCGAAGTTCCAGACGCCGCGAAGCGGTTCGAGGGCTGTCCAGGTGGTGCCGGAATCCCACAGCCGCAGGGTGCCAAAGCGCGCGGCGGGCCAGGGGACGCCGCCGGAGACGGGTTGACCGTTGGAATCCGTGAATGATGCATCGTCCACCGAAAATGTTCCGGGTGCGGTAGCCTGGATCATCAGTAATACGGAACCCGTATCGTTAATTTGACCGGCCGCTGAAAACTGCTGCCAATTCGCACCGAGTTGCGCGGGCGTGCTGGCGTAGTAGTTATAAGGCGAGTTCTGGTTTTGCAGAATCAGATTGACGCTCATTCCCGGTTGGCCGCGCAGCCAGACGGCAAACGTGTAGACGGCGCCGGGGATCACCGTTATAGGCTCGACTAACTGCACCGCGCCGCTGGCGACTGCCTGCACGTCGACCATCTGCGCGGCCGTTCCACCGTGGGGGTTGGCGGTGTCCTCAGAGTAAGCCACGGTCACATCCGCCCAGGACGAGTTATCGTTCCACCCGATCGCCACGTTGCCGGCGATGGGGTTATTTTGCCCGACGGAAACGAAGGGCGGCTCAAAGCCGGGATTCGAAAGGACGCTCTGCAGAAAATTGGCGACGTGGATGCCGAAAAACGAAGTGGGGATGGGACCGAGGTTCGGCGTGGGCGGCGCGGTCCCGGGAATGTATGACATGCTGGCATCGTCGATCCAGACGGTGCCGGGTGCGCTGAGGGCGATCATGAACTCCGCACCCGTCGTGACGACGATGTAGCCTTGGATGGTGACTTGCTGCCAGTTGGCGGTGAGCGTGACATACGTATCCAGGTAGGATTCATAGGGCGCGGAGGCATCCTGGATGCGGAAAATGACTTGCGTGCCAGGATCGCCGCGCGCCCAGACAGAGGCGGTATAGAGAGACCCCGCGACAACCGGGATACTCTGCAGGAATTGCGCTTCGCCGCTGCCGATGGATGCGGCTACCATCTTCTGGCACGAAACGCCGCTATGCGGATTGTTGAATTCCTGCGTGTATTGCACGGTGGAATCGGACCAGGCGGAGTTGTCCGACCAGCCGCTTGCGATGCTGCCGGAGATCTGGCCGTTGTTGCCGGAAACGAAAACGTAGGGGCTTTCAAAGCCCGCATTGACGAGAGCTACATTGGTGGGGGTAGCGGCCAGCGCGGCGGCGGGCACGGCCAAGATGGCGGCTGCCGATATCCGGACGAGCGAGCGGCAGATATCGATCATCCACTCCATTGTCTCGCGGTTCTATTTGCCGCGCGGTGTCGATTTGGCCGCTTTCCGTTCGACCTATCGTTAGAACTTGGCTTGAAGCCGGGTTCACGGATTCAAACAAGGAGACCCACCGATGAAATTTTTGTCACTGTACACGCCCGGCCCGAGGCCGGCTGGCGTTCCCCCGTCGAAAGAGTACATGGCCGAAATGGCGAAACTGATTGAGGAGTCGATGAAGTCCGGCGTGCTGGTCGCGACCGGTGGACTGATGCCGATCGCGCAAGGAGCGCGTGTGCGGCATGCGGGCGATGAGGTGACGGTGATCGACGGTCCCTTCGTGGAGACGAAGGAACTGGCCGGCGGATTCGCGATACTGGAAGCGAAGTCAAAAGAAGACGCGCTCCAAATGGTCAGAAGTTTCCTCAAAGTCGCGGGCGACGGTGAGTGTGAGCTGCGCCAGATTATGGAGCCGGGAGATATCCCGCAGCCGTGCGCCGAGGGCGCCCAGGAGACGCAAGCATGAGGTTTATGCTGTTGATGCTCCCCAAGGGATACGAAAAAGCGGCGCCGGATCCAGGCGAATTCGAAGGATGAAGCGGTGGCATGGGCCGCGCGCTGCACCGCATCGGACCACGAAGTGATTGAGATTCGCCAAGTGCAGGAGTTCTCGGACTTTCCGCCGGATGTTCGGGAAGCCGCCGCGAAGCTTCCAGAGATAAAATGCAGTATCGCTTACCCCTAGCTCTCCCGCGGCCGGGGATGTGCGTTTTTGATTGTGGGGCAGGACTCCAGTCCGGTTAGGCTGATTTCGTTACGCGGAGGGCGGGCCGTTTCGACATTCTGTCCGCCGCCGTGGGGCAGGCTCGCAGCCTGCGCGGGCCTTGCAGGCCCGCTCTTCGGCGGCGCACGGCGCCGCCCCACAAAGTTTTAATCACTATTGGTGGGCCGCAGGCTCATCCTGATAGGACTGGAACGCATCCGCCACGTGTAACTCTGCCGGTGGCGCAGCCAGCGCCGACACGCTTTCGTGCTCCCTATTAGCTACCACGTCCGCATATCTGCCCGATCGCGGGTTCCGATGCACCAGCAGCCGGCGGCCAGCCACGTCGAGAACCAGTATTCGGGCACGCCTGCCCTCGCGTACAGCGCCGCCTTGACCCCAAGATCGAAGCTGAGACTGGTATCGGCGATCGCCACGACGAGCCGCAAATCCTGGGTGCGCGGGTTCGCTGTGGAATACGGCCGATCCGGCCGTAGAACGATGAGATCGGGCACGGGCTCATTGGTGGGATTATCTTCAGGGGCCACATCGATCGGCGCCTCTACGTTAATGTTGCGAAATCCGAAGACTCGCACCAACCATTCGTGCAGCAGGGTGAATGAATCCACCTGCGGCCGCTTCTTCCCCATCTTGCTGATCAACTCCCCTTCTACAAGCTCCAAGTTCTCCTGGTCCAGCAGACCAGACGCCTCCAAGGTGGCACACTCGGCGCGAGTCCATCGTTTTCGAGGCGGATCGGGGGGAGCAATCGGCGCTGGTATTTCGGTTAGGGCGATTGGCATAACCAGTCCTCCTCATTCTACCGGTTTTCTTGCCGGCGGGCACTACTTTGCGGGAATGGCGCCATGTTTCCTCAATAACGCGATGGTCTCTTCCAGGGGCAACGCCTTTACCGTGTGCCCGTTTCCAGTCACATCGTGAGCCCGAAACATCGAGTTATAGATAGCTTCTTCGGTGGCCTCAATCACGGCCTCAAATAGCGGAGACATCCTGTCATTTGGCAGCAGCTCCTTCGGCTGATACATCGGGCTGTCGGCTTGGAAGCGGACTCCCGGAGCGGCCGAGAACGCGATTACGTAATCGCCGCTGCCATTGCTTTCGCTCGACCCCGTGCGCGCCAGTCCCAGCATGGCGCGCGCCGCCAGGCGGTTCAAATTGCGGTGATCGAGCGGAGCGTCGGTGGCCACCACCATCATGATGGAGCCGTCCGCCGCCGGTGGATCCGGCGTCCGGTTCGTAGCGCCCTTGTTTTGCTGGAGGTAGTTCATCAAATAGCCGTTCCCCAATTCCTTGGCAACCGGTACGCCCGCGATACTCAGGATCCCGCCGAAGTTAGTCTGTACCAAGACTCCTACCGTGTAACCGCCGAGTGAGTCCGGAATCCGGCGCGAAGACGTGCCGATTCCGCCTTTGAATCCGAACGCTACGGTGCCTGTCCCGGCGCCCACCACGCCTTCTTCCACGGGTCCGTCTTTGGCGCTCGCGATTGCCGAGAACACATCCTCTTCCGCGATCGGACGGGAGCGAATGTCATTCAAGTAACCATCGTTAGTCTCGCCGACCACGGGATTGACCGACCTCACACTTTCATTTCCGGGCAGCTTCAACATGTAGCTAATCAGTGCGTCCGCAACTCTGCCCACCGATAGAGTGGAAGTCAGCAGGATGGGCGTCTCGATTTCGCCTAACTCATTCACCTGGGTCGAGCCGATCAGTTTTCCAAAAGCGTTGCCCACAAAGACCGCGCCGGG
Organism: Bryobacteraceae bacterium; assembly: GCA_050008575.1. GTDB lineage: Bacteria > Acidobacteriota > Terriglobia > Bryobacterales > Bryobacteraceae > Bog-159. Next base: position 20,956 of record JBEKMJ010000011.1, on the reverse strand, counting down.
CACTTTCCGCTGGAACAGATTCCCTGGGTGCGGCAGAATCGCGGTCACACCCGTGCGGATGTTGTCGTCGCGAATGAGCGTGGTCTGACCGACGTTTACACCCGCCACATCGGTGATGGCGTTCAACGGCCCCGGCTGCAGAATGCCGACTCGCACTCCCACGTCGCGAACCCGCGGCCGCGTTGCCGTTTGCGCGAACGCGACAGACAGCGCCAACAGCGGAAGCGCGCGCGCTCGGCGGGTCATTTCCCAACCGCCGGCCCCAACCGGAAACACGCCATCTCGCTCGAATTGCGCACCAGCAGCAGACCGTTATCGATCGCCGGAATGTTCCAGGTGCGGCCCTCGATCGCTGCGAAGCGCGCCAGTTCCTGGTGCCCCTGCGGCGTGGCACGCACCAGCACCACTTCGCCCTGCTCGGTGACCACGACCAGATATCCACCGGCCAACAGCAACTGCCCATAACCGTAGCGCCCACCCTTCCACTTCAGCTCGCCGGCCTTGGGATCGATGCATGCCAGAATGGTATCGTCGAGGCCATAGATGAAGCCCTGGTAAAGCACCGACGAATTGAACTTATTCTTCATGCGGTTGTTCTTCCACACCGCGCGCGCCGCATAGGTTTCGCCCGATCCGGAGATCTCCAGCAATGCCGCGCCCGCGCCTGGCGACGACGAGAGCAGCACGCTGGTATCGTCCACCACCACCGGCTGCGAGCAATTCATATCCGCCTGCGCCGGGAACGCGTATTCCCAAAGCAGCGCGCCATTCTCCGGCGCCACGCCGACTGCGCGCTGCGCGCTGATCCACACGATTTGCCGGCGCCCGGCCAGCGTGGCCAGGATCGGCGAGGTGTACCCCGCGCGATCGTCGAGCGCCCGCCAGATGGGCGCGCCGCTCAACCGGTTGTAAGCTACGATGCTCTTGCCCGGCGCGCCGCCCGGCGTCACCACGACCATGCCGTCCACAATCAACGGCGACGCGGCCATCCCCCAATGCTGATTCCCGGCCGCATTGTCCGCCAGGATGTTCTTCGACCATTTCGGCTTGCCGGTCCGCGCCGAGAGGCAATACAAATCGCCGTTCGCGCCCAACGAGTAGAGCAGTCCGTCATGATACACTGGCGTGGCGCGCGGACCGGCCCCGCCCATGATCTCGTCGAACAACGCCGGATAGCCGAACGCCCATAGTTCCCGGCCGGTTTCCACGTCATAAGCCGTGATCGCTTCGCGGTCGCGCCGCTGCTCGATGGTGTAGGCGCGGCCCTCCGCCACCGTGAAGGATGCGTATCCGCCACCCACCGGCTGTTTCCAGAGCCGCGGCAATCCGGCCGCCGGCCAAACGGTTTCGATCTCGGTTTCCGCGTAGACGCCCGCGCGGTTGGGACCGCGGAAGTCCGTCCAATAGAGCGGCCGGGCGGGCTCCGCGATTCGTGCAAGGGTGGGCGCCACGGCCGCGCGGGCGGTTTCCACCGGTGCGGCGGCCGGTTGCGAGATTTTCGCGCGCGCCGGCGCGGAAACCTTGGCCGCGCGCTGGCGGGCACGAAAGGCCTCCAGGCGCGCATCCCGTTTGGCGCGAGTTTCGAAGGAGACGCCGGATACCTTCAACGCGCCGTTCCACTCCAGACGCATGCCATATACGGCGAACAATTCGACGATCGCCAGCGCGCAGATCGCGAGCGTGCCCGCGATCCGCGCCAGCACGCCCACGCCCTTGCGCGTCCACCACAGCGCGAGTCCCACCGGGGGGAACACGAGGATGCCGGCCCACAACGCCCAACGGCTGCGAAGCATAGACCGAGTTTAGCAGGGACGTGGGAAGGAGCGGCCTGCGAGGCCGCCGCAGGCTGCGAGCCTGCCCCACTAACGCGTGGCGACGGAAAAGGAATTTCCACGGCAGCCGTTCACTTCCACGCTGACGTCCGCGACAGGTGGGGCGTCCAGGGGCATGCGGACGTTCAACTGTGTGGCGCCGCGATAGAGAATCTCCGCTGGATGCTCGCCGATCCGTACGCGCATGGGATCGGAGGGGGAACCGAAGTTGGATCCGAAGACCGTGATCACGCTGCCGCGAGTCAGGGGCGGTTGCGCCCAGGAGACGCCGTCCAAAATCGCGGAGGGGCTGATGAGCGGTGGCTGCAAACGGCGGTAGGCTTGCTCGGCCACGCCGACAGTCGCCGGGGTGTGCAACTGCAATATGAGATACACGAGAATAGACGGCGCCAGCGCCACGGCGGCAGCGGCCCACAGAGGCGCGCGGAAGAGAAGCAGCAGAATCGTGGCGAAGGTGATCGCGCGTCCGAGCCATACGGTCCAGGAAGCGCCGAAGCGCAGGCCTACATGATTCCCGCCGGTTCCCTTTAGCAGGAGAAAGCCGATGGGGTCGCGGTCGATGGTGCCTTCCGAAGGAGCCCATCCAGGGGCATGGTTCACCTTTACTAGAACCGCTTCGTTGGGACCCACATCTGCTTGCAACTCGGCGCGATCCGGCGATAACCAATGGATGTGGGCCTCCCGTTTGCCGCGCGCCCAGGCGACATAGGCTTCCAGAAACTGCGCGTCATCGGTGGAGCGCAATTGCCCGAGTTGCGGCATCCGCGCCACGTCGACGACCACGGCTTCCCGCTGGTCGGGAGGTGGCAGCCGGTAAATGGTGTCGCCGGCGCCGTTCGTCCAGACGGCCGGCCACGCCGCGAAGCGTTCCGGATCTACGAACCAGTGGAAGTGTTCCCCGGATGCGGGACCGTGCACCACCAGGTAGCGGACATCCAGCGCACGCAGCCAAAGTTCGGCAAGGTGGGCCGTAGCTTGCGGCGGGCCGCACCCCAGGGTGACCTGCCTGTGCGCGGCGGGGATCAGATAATTGGAAACGCCTTGCGCGCTGCCACCGGCTTGGCGCACGTCCGCCCAAATATTCAGCGAGCCTTCCAACTCACCGGCCACCAGAACGCGCGCGGAACCGGCGTGGTGCGCCAGCCAGTCCGAGATTTGAAAGGCGCTGGTCGAGCGTGGGTCGACGCTCGGCTGCTGCACCGTCCACGGACCTGCGAGAAACGGCACAGCGGGGATTGCGCTCACGGCGAGCACCAGCACTCCCAACGGCCGGCGCCACCGCCACGCGGCGGCGGCCAGGCATCCGATGGCGAGCACCAGTCCGACGTTGAACTCCTGAATGTAGCGATGCGGGAGCGGCAGAAGATAGTTGCCCGTGGCGCTGTAAGAGACCACTACCGCGCCTGAGATCGCGAGCAGCGCTAGCACGAACGCGGCGGGAGACGGGATGCGCGGCCACAGGCTGCCCCCCAGAAGCATGGCCGCGGCGGCGAGTATCATCCATGTAACGGCGGTCCAGGGCGTGGAGGGCTGAATGTGGCGCAGTACGACGAAGTCGAGCAATTTTGTCGTATGGATGCAATCCGGGGTGATCCAGAAGGCGGCCAGCCCGTAGCCGACGCCAGCCACGCTCACAGCCCGGAGCGCGGCTTGCAGGTAGCCCAAGTCCCGCGTGCGCGCTACGGCGACGGCGGTCAGTACAATCAGCAGACCGATGATACCGGCCCAGTTCATCAGGAAAACCGCGGCTGCGCCGAGCGCGGCCAGGAGCCAGCGGTCGCGCCACGCTGCCGCCAGCACCAGCAGGACCAGCGCCAAAGAAAACGTGTGCGCGGACTCGTTCGAAGCGATCAGAGCGACGAAGTCTGTCGGCCCATGGCGATAGTTGCCCGCAAATGCCTTAAAGGGTGGCAGGAGGTAATAGAGCACCGTGGGAGAGAAGCTCTGCAGCAATGCGAGTGCCGCGGCCAGCCGCCGCGAGCGGAACAGTTGCAGGGCGGCGATGTAGAATGCCACGGGCACCAGCGCATAACCAGCGCCGCTGACCAGATGGTAGGCGCGGCCCAGGGAACGCACAGGAAGCAATGTCACCAGGAGGTGGAACAGCGGCGGGTACAGGTAGTGGAACGGGGCGCCGCCGTACTGCAAGGAATTCCAGGACCAAGGGCGATCCCGGAACATACGGGACATGCCGATGTAGGTATAGTCGTTGTTCCATGGCTGGGAGGAAAAATCGGTGGCCAGAAATGGCGCGATCACCAGCAGGTTGAGGAAGACGAGCGAGGCGAGAATGCCGCAGTCGATGGCGAGGGAGTGGCGCCGCATCCGGGTCTTGGGTGAGCGACTTCCAAGTCTATCACTGTTTCGACTGGTATACTGCGGCCTGGGATATGTCCAACGGCGGAAAACTGTATGTGGCGGTGCTGGCCGCCGCGAGCGCGATACTTACGTGTCAACTATTCATTCCGCCGATCACAGGATTGGCGGATCAAGGCGATTTCGTGCGGACCATCGGACGGTTTGGCTGGGGGCCGCAGCACCGCGGCAGCCTGGAGTACGTCTACGTCGAGCCGAAGTACATCCCCGATCCGCAGTACCGTGCGCGTTACTGGGAGCAGGCCAACAGCGAGTACTTATTCGTGGGCGCGGCGTTGTTGGTGAACAAGCTGGTCTCGAAGGATGGCGCGCTCGATATCACGGTGGCCGGATTCGTACACGGGCTGGCTTTTCTGGCGGCATTCGCGCGGCTGCTGTGGGTGGTGCGGCGGGCGCGGGGGTACACACTGCTCTGGATCGGCGCGCTGGTGGCGCTGACGGATGCGGGCTACGCCGTCTATTTCAACTCGTGGTACGCCGAGCCGGCGTCCTGTATCTTCTTTATGCTGCTGCTGGCGGAAGGCGTGGAGATCGCGCGCGCCGGCGAGATCGGGCCGGCGGCTATCGCGCGGTGGTCGTGGTGGGCGATCCTGTGGGTATTGGCGAAGCCGCAGAATGCGCCGATCGGCCTAATTGTGGGCGTGTTCACTTTCCGGCTGGCCATGTGGACGGTGTCGAAGCCAGCCCGGTGGGCGGCGGGCGTGGGCGGGTGCGCCATGTTCGCCTGCGCCGCCTTCAATGTGCTCGCGATGCCGGTTTACGGGCGCCAGGCGAATACTTACGGTGTGATTTTCGCGGGCATCTTGGCGGATTCGAAGAGCCCGGTTGCGGACTTGCAGGCGTTGGGGCTCGATCCGCAGCTCGCCAAATACGCGGGGACCGGCGCCTGGACTCCGGGCACTTACTATCCACAGATGGCTGCCTCGGGAGTGCTGGCGCGCGTCAATACATTTACCGTGCTGCGCTTCTATCTGTTGCGGCCGGCGCGGATGTGGCGGCGGCTGCACGGACTGCTGCCCATAATCACGTTCCTGCGGCGGACCTGGTATGGGAATTTCGAGCCATCGGCGGGTCTGGCGCCGGCTACGCAGAGCCGCGCGTTCACGCTGTGGAGCGGGTTTCATGAGCGCCTGTTGCCGCATGTGAGTAAGTGGATCGTCTTCGGGTTGGCGGGCTGGCCGGTGCTGTCTGTGTGGAGGTGGGTGCGCGAACGGGACGTCGCGCGACGGCGGCGCATCGAGTGGCTCACGCTGCTTCCGGTGTGCTGCCTGGCGGCGCTGTGCAGCGCGGTCTATGGCGACGCGTTCGACGTGATCAAGCACATGTACCTCTTCAATCTGCTGCTGGATGCGTGTATGTTGTATGTTGTGGCGTCCTCGTGGGGCAGGCTCGCAGCCCGCACGGGCCTCGCAGGCCCGCTCTTCGGCGAGCTAGGCTCGCCTTTACTCGCAGCGGTTTCCGGTAATCGTATTAGCCGCCAGTGACGCGCCGGGAGCGGCTTCAATGCAGTGCGTCCCCATGCCGAAGCCGGAGATTTCGTTGCCGGAAATCCGGTTGTTCACGGTTTTGGCGGGGCGGGCGGCGCCAGGCACAAGATAAATGCCGGCGCGCAGCAGGCCTGGATCGCCGAGGCTGTAATCGCATCGCGGCTTGGTCCGGTCGCTGGCGCATTGATTGCGGTTGAGGCCCAGGAAACGGTTGCCAGTGATAACCTGGTGCGATCCCAGCAAATATAGCCCGCCGTACCCGGCGCCGTCGATCACATTGCCGGTGACGATCACATTCGCCGGCTCGAAATCGGGGTTGGAGTTATTGAAGACGATGCCGAACTGCGCGTACGGATATGCGTCGTCCGGCCCGCTGCTGATGCACGAATTGTCGCGGACTTCGCCATCGTGGAAGCCATCCAAATCCATACATTTTCCGTTGATATCGTCAAAATGGTTGCCGGCGTAGATGGATTTGTCGACGTTTCCGGCGGTGTCGATCGCCACCGGCACAGCCCACGCGGCGATGTCCACAAGGTCCGGCGGATATCCAATACGCCGGCCGGCGTTGCCGCGGACCGCGATATTGGTGGCGTGTCCCACCTGTATGGCGTCGCGCGCCACATCTTCGACGACATTCCCTTCGATGATCCCGTTGGCGTTGCGGGGCGAGTGATGGAAGGAGTGCGTCCAGATGCCATTGCCGGGAACGCGGCGGATGGTCGATCGGCGCACCTCGAAATCCCGCGTGCCTTCTTCCAGGAGGATGCCGCCGGAAGCGTTGTTGAAGCCGGCGGGCGATCGCGATCCGCAATCCTCTATGCCGACGTTTTCGATGTGCAAGCCGGAAGAAGCGCTCACGATCACCGGATAGTTGGCCACCTCGCGAAACGTCACGTCGCCGATGGAAAGTCGCGTGGCGTTTTCGACGACGATGCCGTTGTTGCGGTAATAGCGGGCGAAAGGTGTGTCGGAGGTTGGCAGGCCGATGGGTTTTGCCAGCGCGGTGCGGTTGCCTTCGATACGGAAACCGGTGAAGTGGAGATCGGTCGCGCCTTTCGAGTAGATCATGGCGCGGCCTTGGAAATCGGGGGCGGCTTGCAGCGTGGAGCCGGACGGATGGCCTCGGATTTCGAGATTGTGTGCGCCATCGGGGAGGGTTAGCTCGTGGTGCAGGATCAGGGTTCCGGCGGGGAGTTGAATTACGCCTGTGCGCTTGGAGAGGTCGGGGGCGCAGGCAGTGAGAAGAAGAAGTGCCGGCACGGCACGCACGACTGCGTGCGCCACGGCCACCTAGACTACCTCGATGGTCACGGGGGGAAATGCCCGCGCGCCGATGTAGATACGCAGTTCGTGCAGGCCCGGGCCAATGGAGCCGGGCAGCGCAAAATTGATCTCGTGACGCTGTTCCACCGGGTCGGTGCACACGGCGACGGCGCTCTCGATGGCGACGCCGTCGACGGTGGCGTGAAACAGATCGGGCCGCAGCGTCTCTTCGAAGACCAGCTTCACGGCGCGGCTGATGATGCGGGTTCCGGAGAGCAGGTTGTCGCCGTCGCGCACGGCGCACAGGCGCGGCACGACCGGCCCGGACGGGACGATGCGCATCCAGGCCGAGGCGAGCGGCGCGCCCAGCCAGGAGACTTCGACCGGGACGAGTCCCGTGCGCGTGCCAGCGGGTATGGCGGCGTTCAACTGCACTACGCCATCCCACTCGGGCGGACCCAGATAGGAGAGCGCGCCAGGGCGGCCGTCGATGCGCACCTCCAGGTTGATCAGATCGCAATCGGCAGGCAAGTCCTCGATGCGCAAGGCGGCGAACGCGCGGGGTCCCGAGGCGGGCACCAGCGGATCGGCGGTGAGCGCGTTGCTGACGATACGGATGCGCGGGGCATGCCCCGGTGCGGGGTCCGAACCGGCACGCAGACCGTTGCGCCAGCCAGCGGGCCGTTTGCGCCAGGTGGTCCACAAATATTGGGTATCGACGTTCTCGAGGGCGTAGAGTTGGAAGTCGTGGCGCACGGCGAAGTCCGCCACATCGGCGGCCGAAATGCGCACGCCGTCCCAGGTGGTGTAGCGCTGAAATGTTTCGGGCAGCCCATTGATCTGGCAGCGCAGGATGCCGCCGTTCTTGAGCACGCGGCGCGCGTCGGACAGATATCCGAGCACGACCTCGCGGCTGGGAATATGCTGGAAGACCGCGTAGGAGTAGACGAAATCGAACGACTCATCGGCGAAGAGGGAAAGGTCGGAAGTGCCGGTGTGATACACGTGCGCGTGGGGAATGCCGCGCAGTTTTTCGCGCGCCAGGCGGATCATTTCATCGGAGACATCGATGCCGTGGATCTCGGCGAAATCCGTGCTGAGCGGGCGCATCAGGCGGCCTGGCCCGCAGCCGATTTCGAGCGCCTTCAGGTTGTGAGGAAGCGGCCGGCCGGGAGCGCACAGGTGCCGGGCCTCGGCGCGCAGGCCGCGGACCACATCCGCGCCGGTGGCGAAGAACTCGGCATCGTCCTGTTCGCGGCGGCCGAAGGCGACGTAGTAGTGGGGATCCTCGCGGGCGCGCTGGTTCCAATCCTGGCGCATGCGGTCGAGTACTTTGGAGTCGGCCATGTCTACCCGGTATTCTATCCATAATGGCAATTGTTTTTCGGCAGGTGGTTTGCCCGCCGCTGGTGGGCCTGGACGGCACAGCGCCGGATGGCGCGGTGATCGGGGTCATTGGCGAGAATGGCTCGGGAAAAAGCAGCCTGCTGCGCATGGCGGCGGGGCTGGCGAAGCCTGTATCGGGGGCGGTGGAAGCGGGCCAGCCGCGGCGCTGGCTGGGCGCGGATCTGGCGCCGGACGCCGCGCTGGATTTCTCGCCGGTGGCGGTGCTGGCGATGGAGCACACGCTGGCGCGGCGCGACGCACTGGAGCGGGCGCGGGCGGCGGTGGCGCTCGACCGTTTGCGGCGCGCGCGGGCTACCGTGCTGCTGGTTTCGCACGAAGAGGAGCTGCTGCTGCAACTGACCGATGAAGTGTGGTGGCTGGATCGGGGGATGCTGGCCGGCCGGGGCGATCCGGCGGTCATGCTGCGCGCTTACGCCGCGCATATCGCGCGCCGCGTGCGGGAGTGGGGCGCGGCGGCGGCGCCGATGGCTCCGCGGTGGCGGCGGGGCGATGGCCGGGCACGCGTCGAGAATCTGGAATTACTTGGCGAATCGGGCCAGCCGGCGGGCGTGCTTCGCAGCGGCGAGCTGGTGACGGTGAGGGTGACGCTGCACGTCGCCAGCGCGGTGGCCGACCCGGTGGTCGGCATGATGATCCGCAGCCGGGCGGGTTTAAACGTTTATGGCACCAACACGGAGCTGGAGGGGGTCAAACTGGGACCGTGCGCCGGGGGCGAGGTGTTCGAGCTGGACTTTGCCTTCCGCTGCGAGCTATGCGCCGGAGAGTATACGCTGACGGTGGCGTCGCACGATCCGGACGGCGTGTGGCACGACTGGCTGGAGGATGCGATCGCGTTTGCCGTGGCGGACAGCAGGTATACGGCTGGAGTGGCGAATCTGCGGGCTGCCGTACGGATGGCGCGGCGGTCCTGAGAGTCCGGTCGCAGCTCCAGGCGCTACACCACTGGGCACGACCTGTCTGGGATTGGTTGCGGGCCAATGACGCGGTAGGCGGGTCCTGGGGGACCCGCCCCAGACGCTCTTCTATGGGAGAACCTGGAAGGCCAGGTTACTCGAGAGCGTGCCGCCGGGAGTTGCTACCTGCACTGTGCCGCTGCTCGCGCCGGAGGGCACGGTGGCCGTAATGAGGGAACTCGAAACCACTTCAAAGGCCGCCGGCGTGCCGTCGAAAGTGACGCTGGTGGCTCCAGTCAGGTTCGTGCCCAGGATATTGACAACGGCTCCCACGGCGCCGGAAGTGGGCTGTGTTTTCACAAACGGACCCAAACCCATAGAGAGGCCGAAGACTACGCCTTCGTCTTTCCCGCCATAAGTCGTTGTGCCGTAGAAGTTCCCATTCGTATCTTGCACCAAGGCTGCTTGGGGCGTTTCACCGTCCGTGCACAGGGGGTAGGAGCCTTGCGCGCAGAAGCTGTATAACGTCGTAAATTCGCCGCTGGGGGTCACTTGGAAGATCGTGCCCCCGCCAGGCGAGTACAGGCCGCCCAACGCGGTCGTGCCGTAGAAGTTCCCATCGGTGCCCTGGATCAAGGCCGCGTAACCCTCTTCGCCATCCGTACAACCGCTTTGGGAGCAGAAGTTATACAGCGTCGTCAGCTTGCCACCCGGTGTGAGCTTGAAGACCGTCCCCCAGTCGTGGGCGCCGCCGCCCGACGTAGTCCCGTAGAATTTTCCGTCGGTGGCCTGGATGACCCCCGCGTAGGGGTAGAAGCCGTCCGCGCAGTTCTTTTGGGCGCAGAAACTGTAGACCGTGGTGAGCGTGCCGCTCGGGGTGATTTTGAAGACCGACCCATTGTTGAAGGCCCCGCCACCCGAGGTAGTCCCGTAAAAGTCCCCATCGCCGGCCAGGATGAGCCCGGCGTAGGGGGCCTCGCCGTCGGTGCAGACTGTTACGCAGAAGCTGTGCAGCAACGTGAACGCGCCGCCGGACGTGAGTTTGAAGACCGTCCCATGGTCGTTTGCGCCCCCGTAGAGGGTCGTCCCGTAAAAGTTCCCATGGGCGTCTTCGACCAATCCGGACTCGGGGTTGGCGCCGTCGGGGCAACGCCCGACCTCGGGGCAGGCGAAACTGTAAATCGTCGTGAGCGCGCCACTCGGGGTGATTTTGAAAACGGACCCACAGCCGTAGCATTGGGCTCCACCATCGAGCGTAGTGCCGTAAAAGTCCCCGTTGGCGGCCTGCACCAGCGTCCCATACGGGAATGCGCCGTCCACGCACGGAGCGCCTTTGGTGCAGAAACTGTATAGTGTCGACAACTTGCCGCCCGGAGTCATTTTGACAATTGCACCATAGTCGCTCGCCCCGCCAGCCGACGTTGCGGCGTAAAGGTTCCCATCGGTGGCCTGGACCATCGCCGCATAGGTCTGCGATCCGTTCGCTCCATTGAAGTCGAGCAGAATCTTGAGGGTCTGTGCAGGCAGGGCGATCGCCGTGGTTGCGCACAGCAGTATAACGGCCCAGGCCTGGCGGTTGAGTTCGCGCAAAGTGGTAGGGATTGGTTTCATATGGCCGACAATTATACACCAGATCGGCCGGCAGCGCGGGTGTTAAGGGGCAGACTGGTACGTAACTGATTTGGGGATTCCCGGGTGAAGGAAACCGCTTCCTGACGGTCGCGGCTCGGTAAACCTCACGCAGTCGACGCAACCGTTACTAAGCCGCGACCGTCAGGAAGCGGTTTCCCCACAACGGTCAAACACCCGCGGCAGACAGGCCGGGAGGCCCGTGCTGCTAGGACTTGTTATCCAGGATGAAAGTCGGGACCAGGCCACCGACGGAAGAGAAGCCGCCATTGCCGGTGGAGAGCCAGCTCGAGCAGCTCAGCACCTTGCCCAGATAGGCGAGCGGGTGCACGTCCACCTGCATCTCCTTGAACTCCAGGTTGCCGTAGGTCACCATGGGGAACACGGAGCGCACCGGACTGACTTTCTCCTGCACCACGTAGGGCGAACGCATGGCCTGCTTCAGCGCGCGGTCCCAGGCGGTCTCATCCATCTCCCATCCGAAGAAACTGTGCTGGTCGCTGTAGTCGTCGTTCGGCTTGAGGACCAGCTTCTCGCGATTTTGCGCGATGAACTCCAGCAGATCGACGGTCTCCTCGCGATAGGTGGTCTTGCCGGCGGACACCAGCCGGGTCCACGGCACGTGATCGTGAATCGCCTTGCGTTCGGCGGGCGGGAATTTGGCCGTGAGCGCGTCGTCGGTGAGCAGGCCGAACATGGCTTTCTTGTGCGCCAGCTCGGAACGGAAACTGTTCACCACGCAAACGGTACGCTCGCGGTAGGCGCGCACCAGCGGATGCGTCAGGTCGAACCGCATCAGAAACTCCTGAATGCTGATGCGGCGGTAGATCAGATCGATCTCGAAGGGGCCTTTGCGCAGGACTTTGTTGCGGTATTCCAACTGATCCGGCGAGACGATTTCGACCGCGTATCCTTCCTCGCGGAAGAAATCGCGAAACAATTGGAACTCGCTCTGTCCGGACTGATACGCCGGGCGGAATTCCAGAATCGCGATGTTGGGCTTCTTGTGCCCGCCGAATTGTTTATAGGCCTTGAGCAGCGCTCCCAGTAGATTTTTCTTGCCGCCCACGCGGCTCAGATGGTAACGCTTGCGGAATTCCTTGACGGGCGGCGAATCGTAGAACAGGTCGGCGAGGACCTCGGTGTAAGCCGCGCCGGTGGGCGAGTCGGCATTGTACTGCACCACGTGAAGAGTCCCGTTGGTGAGGTGCGAATCCAGGCGCGAGGCGACTTCCGGCACCTGGTAACCGGGATCGATGGCGGCCAGCATTTTTTCGGCCGGCAGCAGTTCCATGCGGGCCAGAAGGCTGGGGCTGTCGAGCACCATGCGCTGCATGCGGTCGATAGCGCTGATGAGGGACTCGCCCGTTTTCACCAGGCTGTCGTACTGGCGGCGGGTGATGAAATTGGGGCGCAGAAACGGGCAGATCAGGCGCCCGCCAGCGGAGAGGTGCTCCTCTTCCATGCGCTTGTGAAGATCGTCCACCCAGGCCAAGTCTCGGCAAGGGCCGTTCTCCAGTAGCCTGTTGTACCGGGATATGGCGTCGTCTAACTGGGACATTCGCAACCGTGAAATGATCTATAATCAGTATCGCACAGCGTGCGCCAAGAGTATAGTTGTAACTTTACTGAAATCCATGTAAGCCTTTGTATTTCAAGTATTTATAGATATTTTTGGAGGCCTGTGCAAGGCGGTCCCGGAGACGCGCCGCGGGCGTGGACATCTTCCCCGGCAAAAAAAAGAAGCCGGCTGGGGTGACCCCAACCGGCTTCCGGGAAGTGTCGATGCGCGGGGCTGCTACTCGGCGGATGTCACCTTTCCATCCACGAAGGTGATTTTCAGGTCCTTATAGACATACAGTTTCTTGGTGCCTAAATCGACCTTGTTCTTGGGCTGCCCTAGGATCGCGATCACTTCGTCGACGCTCTGGCCGATGTCGACATTCCGCGCAGGAGGAGCGGCGCTAGCCCCCTCGTTGTTGGGTCCGCCGGACTCGCTGAGCGCTTGCTGATCGGCTTGGTTGCCTTCCTTGGCCGTATCGGCCAGCTCGGATTTGACGTTGGGATCGTCCGGGGGCGCGATCGCCGCGAATCCGGTCTGAACCGGAGCGGCCGTGGCGCCTGCGGGCGCGGCCGGGATTCCGTTCTGACCTTGCTTGGCGCGCAGATCGCCCATGCCGCGATCGATGGTTTCCCGCATGTGATTCTGCATTTCCTGGAGATCGGCGATCCCCACTTGGACGCTGGCGCCCCGTTGGCAGTCCTGGCCCTTGCTGGCCAGCACGACCATGGTGGCGTCTTGCGAGTTGGCCGGCGTGCCGGGGTTGAGCTGCAGGACGTCGCCTTCGGTGACGCCGCAAGTGCCGCCGTCGAAAGGCACGTCCAGGGGCGTGGATACGACGAAGACGTGCGTGGTGTTGTCCGTTAAGATCCGGGCGATCCCGCTGGAGCCGGGGTCGGGTATGGCTTGCGCTCCAGCCGCCGCCTCTGACCTTTCCAAAGCGATCTGGCGGCGGACTTCATCCGCGATAGCGTTTTTCACGTCGGCCGGAATCGGCGCGGGGGCTTCCAACTGGGCATTGGCCAGTTCGGCGGCGCGCTCGGCATAAGCGGCCTCCAGCGTCTGCGACACGTAGTAGTCGGTCAACCAGAAGGCGGGGCCGGCGTAAACCGGGTAAGGCGTGAAGTAGGCTCCGTAGTACGCGAACCACGGGTTCCCGACCCAGCCCCAGGGATACGCGATGGGCGCCGCCCAGGGATAATATGCCCAACCGTAGAAGGCTGGCGCGAAATAGAAGCCCGGCGCATAAACGCCCAACGAAACTCCCCAAAATCCGTAAGGATGGTAGAAGCCGCCGTACATCCTGCCGTTGTAGAAGTAGCTGCGACGCTCGAAGTTCACGCCGCGATACCCGAAGGAACGGCCGACGTAGCCATGCCCGTAACGATTGCTGACCACCCTGGCGCCGTCCGCGCGGGTGCGGACGATGGTCCGAGAGCCGCCTGGCCCGTGATGAATATCCATCCCGTGGGCGTGTACGGTGCTGACATGGCCGTTCGCGCTGCGGTGGACCTCGGCGCCGCTCTTGGTATGGGTAACGGTCTCTTTGGAGTGGCTGGAAGCGGTGTGGGTGGTGGTATGGCTGGTGGTGCTGTGGCTCGCGGTACTGTGGCTGGCATCACTGTGGCTCGCAGTGCTGTGGCTTGCCGTGCTGTGGCTTGCCGTGCTGTGGCTTGCACCGGACGTTCCGCCGGCACGGCTGGCATTAGACGTTCCTCCGGTGTGGCCCGCGCCGGAAGCTCCGGATGTATGCCCGGCAGTGCTGCCGCCTGCGGTACGCCCGTAAGTGTTCCCCCCCGCGGCGTGCGATGCGCCGGCCGTGGACCCATGCGATGCGCCGGCCGTGGACCCATGCGATGCGCCGGCCGTGGTCCCATGCGATGCGCCCGCCGTGGATCCATGCGATGCGCCGGCCGTGGATCCATGCGATGCGCCGGCCGTGGATCCATGCGACGCGCCGCCCGCGGAAGGTCTGGCTCCGGAACTCGCGGGATGGGAGGCCCCGCCGCCGGACGGTCTGGCTCCGCCACCCGCGGGATGGGAGGCCCCGCCGCCGGACGGTCTGGCGCCTCCGCCACCCGCGGGATGGGAGGCCCCGCCGCCGGACGGTCTGGCGCCTCCGCCTCCCGCGGGCTTGCCTCCTCCACCAGACGGTCTGGAAGGCGCCGAGGCTTTCGGCGCTGAGCCCTTAGCTTGCAAGACTCCGAACGGCACGCACAACAGTGCGGCCAACGCTCCCGTGATCGAACTGCGTACAACGGCATTGCGAACTTGAACTGTGCTCATATGTTTTCTCCATTTTCCCGGGCGCGGACCTGAATCCGTATCCCCATTACTCGACGTTGACGACTTTCTCCTTTACGAATGTTACTTTCAAATCCCTGTAGACGTAGATTTGCTTGCTGTCCAGCTTGACGATCTTCTCAGGCGTACCCAAGGCCGCGACAACCTGATCGGGGGTTTGTCCCACCTCGATCCGCACTGGTTCCGCCGGGGGCGGCTGGGGCGTTTCCCCTTGCGCCGGCGCTTCGGCCTGGGCCGCGGGCGCTTCCTGCGGCTGCGGCTGAGCCTGAGCGTCCTGGCCGGCATCGGCCTCGGGTACCGCCAGGACTGAGGCAATGGCCTGCTGCACATGGCTGAAATCGGTGGCGTTCAGAAATCCGTTCACTAAATGGACCGAAACCTTCGCCAGGTGAGGATGATGCGCGGGATCGGCGGCGGCCGGGTCGCAAGTGCCGCAGGTTTGGACATAAAGGTCGACAGAGGCAGGCTTAATCTCCATCTTCGTCAGGTACACCTTGTCATCCACCGCCAAGGCCACGCTATCCACCTTTTTATCCACCTTACCCCCGCCCCACGGCATTTTAATACGATCCTTCATCTTGCCTTTGAGGGTATCGACAGCGCCGCTCACGGCGCCGGCCGTGATTTTTCCATCCTCATAATCGTTGCCGTAATACCCCAGCCCCGCTGGGTTGGCTTGGATGCCCTCCATCTTCACCACCAGAGTGGCGCCAGCCCGCGCTACCTTGATTCCAGAGGCGTCCATGACCGTGGGCACATACGCCGCCTGTAACTGTTGCACCAGGCCGCCTTCAGCCCCTCGGCCCTGCGCGGCGGTTAACATTGCCGCGGCCAGTAATACGGCTATGGCCGAACAGAGGGTCCTAGTAAAGTTTCGCATAGATTGGTGCTCCCTTCCGGGACGCTGGAAGTATTATAATTTTCGCTCTCAATATGTATGGCGTGGAATTTGCGGGGAAATACTCATGGGAATGTAAAAAACTTCTCTTCCGTCCCGCGGGCGGGCATTATATACTGATCGAAAGTGTCTGCCAACTCAAAAGACGCGAAAGGCGAGACGGGCGGTCTTACGCAGTTGTTGAACCGGATGCAAAAGGGGGATCGCGCCGCGGGCGAGGAGGCCGCCGCCAAGATTTACGGAGAACTGCATCGCATCGCGTCCCGCGAGATGCGCCGCGAGCGGCCGGGACATACTTTGCAAACGACCGCGCTGGTCAACGAAGCATACATGCGGCTAGCGGCGGCCGGATCCCTGGAGATCCAGAGCCGGGGACATTTTTTCGCGGTTGCCAGCCAGCAGATGCGGCGCATCCTGGTGGACCACGCGCGATCCGCGGGCGCGCAACGGCGGGGAGGCGGCGCGATGCAAGTCGATCTGGACGCGGTGGCGATAGGTGTCGAGGGACGCAGCGTGGATCTGCTTTTGCTGGACGAGTCGCTGGCGGAGTTGGAAAAAATAGAACCGCGCGCCGCGAAGGTGGTGGAACTGCGATACTTTGGCGGCTACACGGACAAGGAAGTGGTGGAGGCGCTGGGGGTTTCGCTGGCGACGGTGCGCCGCGACTGGGAGTTCGCGCGATCCTGGCTGTTCCGGCGCATGCAGGGAACCGGGGGTGGCAGGACCCCGGCCCCTTAGGGGGAATCGACCGGCCATGTCACCGGAAACTCATCGGCGCGTGCGCCAGCTTTTCGACGAAGCCCTGGAGCGTCCGGCGGCGGAGCGGACTGCGTTTCTGCGGGCGGCATGTGGCGGCGACTTCGACCTGTTTGGGCAGGTGGCGCAACTGCTGGCGGCGCAGGCGGAGTCGGCCAACTTTCTGAAAGAGGAACCGGCGTGGCCGCAGCACATCGGGCGCTACCTGGTTACCGGCGAGCTGGGCCGGGGAGCCATGGGCATCGTCTACGAAGCCATCGATCCTCTGATCGGGCGTAAGGTTGCGGTAAAGGTGATTCGCCTGGCGGGCGGCAGCGAGGCGGCGTTCCTGCGGGATCGGCTGTTCCGCGAGGCGCGTTCGGCCGGCGGGCTGTTTCATCCCGGCATTGCGGTGATCCTGGACGTAGGGCAGGATGGCGATGTGGCCTTTATCGCCATGGAGTGCGTGGAAGGGCCATCGTTGGCGCAGGTGATGGCCGCCTGCCGGAGGGTCGACCGCGGCGAAGCGCTCCAGATCCTGCAGCAAACCGCCGCGGCTTTGGATTTCGCGCACGGCAAGGGAGTGGTGCATCGCGATATCAAGCCCGCCAATATCATGCTCGACAAGGGCTTCACCGTAAAGGTTGCCGATTTCGGAATCGCCAAGATCACATCCGCGCCGCAATACACCCAAACCGGCATGACCATGGGGACGCCCAGCTACATGTCGCCGGAGCAGGTGGAGGCGAAAGCGTTGGACGGAAAGTCGGACCAATTCTCGCTGGCGGTGGTGGCGTACGAGTTGCTGACGGGCGAGCAACCGTTCCAGGCGGATTCGTTCATGGCGCTGGCGCACACGATCGTGTACGGGCCGCGGCCTTCCGCGCGCGCGGCGAACCCGGAACTGCCGGCGGAGGTGGACCAGGTTTTTTACCGTGGACTAGGCAAGCTTCCCGAGGAGCGCTACTGGAACTGCCGCGAGTTTGTGGCGGCCCTGGAACGCGCGTTGACCGCACGGGCCGGCGATGCCGACGACGCCACGCGCGTTACCGTCAAGCCTTTACCCGCGGCCCCTGCGGTCCGGACGCGCGGGAGAAAACTGTCGCGCTACATTGTAGGCGGTTCCGTGGCGGCGTTGCTGTTGGCCGCCGCCGGGCTCGTTTATATTTGGCTCACGCGCCGGCAGGTGGAGGAGCCCCAGGCCGCGGCGGTGCAGGCGCCCCAAGGCCCACCGGCCGCGCCTGTCACGCAGCGGCAGGCAGCCGCTCCTCGGGCGGTTCCGGCCATCGCCCGGTTCCTGGCGGATCCGCGGTCGATCGAGCCGGGTACCCAGACGACGCTGAGCTGGGTGGTTTCCGGCACATCCGAGGTGGACGTTGAGCCGGGCATCGGCAAGAAGCCGGCTGCGTACAGCGTGCCAGTGGCGCCGGCGAAATCCACCAGGTATGAATTGACGGCGGCCAACGCGGCCGGGACCACGCGCGGGGAAGCTTTTGTGGAGGTGAAGCCGAAAGCGGCGGAACCGGACGTTGCCACACGCGCAAGGCAACTCTACCGGGACGGCGAGTCCAAGATGCGCGCGAAGCAATTCGCCGACGGAGTGGCGCTGCTCCGCAAGGCTGGGGAGTTGGGCGACACCCGCGCCATGCTGAGGCTCGGCGACATCTACGGCGAGGACGGCGAAGGCCACGTCCTCGACGAGCCGGAAGCCGCGCGCTGGTTCCGCAAAGCCGCCGATGCGGGCGACGCGGAGGGTATGCTGCACCTGGGCGGATGTTATGAACTGGGCGCCGGCGTTCCCGCGAGCGATGAGTTGGCGGTGACGTGGTACCGCAAAGCCTCCGACAGCGGGGATGCTTCGGCGACGTACAATCTGGCGAAGATGTACGAGAGCGGCCGGGGTATTCCCAGGGATACGGTGCAGGCTCGCATCCTCTATCAGCGCGCGGCCGACATGGGCGAAGCGGAGGCCAAGGCATGGATCGCGCAGCACGGCGGGCATTAGCGGGCGGTCAGATGTCAGTTTTCAGCTTTCAGCTACGAACACACCCTCCGATGTGAGACGCACTTTTGCGCTGCTGGAGGTCGGGCAATTCTGCCCGCTTAGGCGAGCAAAGCTCGCCTCTGGAGATTGGCCTTTTAGTGGGGCAGGCCTCCAGGCCTGCGCGGGTTCTCCAGAACCCGCTCTGCGGCGAGCAAAGCTCGCCTGTGTCGGCAGAGTGCCGACACGGCACGCCGGGGGCGTGCGCCACGAGGGCTACCAATTGAAATGGCCAATCTCCGCAGCCGGCTTTCAGCCGGCTTGGCCGCCCTCCAGTTGGTTTTCGACGGTGCCTCACTCAAACGAACTGGTACTTCTCGCCCTTCTCGTCCCAGAGGATCTTGCGGTTCTGCTTGTAAGAAAGCGTCGCCATGTGGCCGGAAATGGCCGCCTGCTGGCCGACTTCCGGAGACGCAATCACCTGCTCGTTGCCGCGAATGGCTTCCACCCAGTTGCGGAAATGGTTGATGGCGCCATCCCGCTCCCCAAAGTCCTTGGGACCGTTCAGGTGGATCGCTTGACGCGCCTTCACGCGGTCCGGCGCTTTGCCGCCGAGCAACTGCGGCGTGAAATACAGGTCCATGCGGTTGAGCACTTCGATGGTGCCTTCGTTGCCGCACAACTGCTCGCCGTACCCGTATTGATCGTTGCCGAAATAACTGGAATAGTTGATCTGCAATTTGCCGGGATATTCGTAGATGGCGCTGAACGTATCCGGCGTGTCGCGGTCGTCGTCGCCGCCGGTCCAGCGGTAGATGCCTCCCGAGGCCATGCAGGAAGACGGCACGGTGCGGTCCAGCATGAAGTTGACGACGTCGGTCTGGTGCACCAGCAGGTCCGTGGAAATGCCGCCCGAGTAGTCCCAGTACAAGCGCCATTGATAATAACGGCGTGGGTCCCAGGCGCGCTGCGGCGCCGGCCCCAGGAACTTGGCCCAGTCCGTGTTCTGCTCGTTGGCGTCCTTTGGAATGACGTAGCGCCAGGCGGGATTATCGTCGGTTGAGTTGCGATACCAGAACGCGCGCACGAAATGGACGTCGCCGATCATGCCCTCTTTCACCAGTTCCTTGGCTTTCTTGTACAAGGAAGAACTGCGGTTTTGGGTGCCCACCTGCACGATCTTGCCGGACTTCTTCCACTCCCGGACGATATCGAAGCCCTCTTCGATGGTGTGGGCCAGCGGTTTTTCGAGATAGACATGCTTGCCGGCGCGCAGGGCGGCGATGGCCATGTCGCGATGCAGGTGCTCCGGCGTCATGATGAACACCGCGTCGATGGAGGCGTTCGCCAGTAGTTCGTGGTAGTCCTCGTAAGTGGCCGGCGTGTTGCCCCAGATGGTTTGCACGCGGTCCTTGCCGCGTGCCAGGTAGCCCTGGAAAGTATCGCAGATGGCGGTAATGGCGACGGTGTCCGGAGCGGCCTTCTTCAGCCAGTCGATGCCCGCGTTGCCGCGCGTGCCCACGCCGATCCAGCCGATATTGATTTTATCGTTGGCGCCGCGGGCGGCGATGACGGCAGGTCCGGCCAGCACAGCCGCGGTGGCCGTAGTTCTCAGAAAGTCCCGGCGATCCATAGCGAAATGGTAGCAGACTCCCGGCTCTTACACCATTTCGCCGCGCGCCCTCGCAATAACCGCCAAGTATTGCCGCGCCTTATCTTCGATCAGGTCGTAGCGCCCTTCCCGAATGAGTTTGGCGTCCACCAGTTCGCCTCCCACGGCCACCGCGCAGGCGCCGGCTTTCAGGAATTCGCCGGCGGTCTCCAGGTTCACGCCGCCGGTTGGAATCATTTCGATCTGCGGAAAAGGCCCCTTCAGCGCCTTGATGTACTTCGGCCCACCCACATTCCCGCAGGGAAAGATCTTCACCATATCGGCGCCTGCTTCCCATGCGGTGAGCACCTCGGTGGGAGTCAAAGCGCCGGGGCAGATCGCCTTTGCATAGCGCTTGGCCATTTCGATGGTGGCCAGCTTCAGACTGGGAGTGACGAAGAATTCGGCCCCCGCCAGCATGCAGATGCGCGCGGTCTCCGGGTCCAAAACGGTACCGGCGCCCAGCACGATCTTGTCGCCGAACTGGTCCGCGATTTTTTCGAGCGCGCGCACGGCGCCCGGAACGGTCATGGTGATTTCGGCCGCGCGCACTCCCCCGCGGTAGATGGCTTCGATCGCCCGGATGGCCGTTTCCGCGCTGGACGTGCGCACTACCGGCACAATGCCGATCGCGGTGATTTGAGAGAGAGTCTCCCTTGCCTGCATGGCTCCCAAGTTATCACGCCTGCCGGCATAGGGGCCTGCGGCCCACGAATAGTGATGAAAACCAACTGGAGGGCGGGCAATTCTGCCCCGCTGGTAGCACGGGCTTCAGCCTGGCTTCAGCCTGGCTTCAGCCTGTGTTAGGCGAGCGGAGCTCGCCTGTGTCGGCAAGAGCACTGGCGGTCCCTTCGGGAACCTCTCTGGCGCCAGAAACCGGGCTCCACTTGACAGGTTTGCGATGATGGAATTGGATTCGGCAAGCTAAGGCCGTCA